>JBEPZN010000019.1:0-60752 GCA_041640875.1 Ectobacillus sp.
ATGGCGAAGAGGCCACACCCGTTCCCATACCGAACACGGAAGTTAAGCTCTTCAGCGCCGATGGTAGTTGGGGGTTTCCCCCTGTGAGAGTAGGACGTCGCTAGGCAATAAAAAAGAACCGTATCCAGAGGAACGGTTCTTTTTGCTTTTGAAAAAAGTTTAGTTATCTGTACAATGAACATAATGGTTTTTCTAAAATAGACTGCAGTAATAGAGTTATAAACTTAAGAAAGTATAAATTTCTAGCTGGAAGACCATTCGACGTGGTCGGAAATTTTAAGAATACAGTATAAGTGCAACTACGCCTCTGTCTTCGCCCAAAGGCGGGGCTCGCCAATCGGCGAGTTTTCTTTAAGGGAAAATGTAAAATCTTTGCTTTGGAAAGATTAATGACACATCAATCTGGAAAGGATAGTGATGCAATGCAAAATGGTTGCAAAATTTCAAAATACATATATAATTAAAGTCAAAGATAGTCAAAGTCAATAAAGGTGGAGGGTGAATGAGAAATATATCTGATATCATCGAACAGTACTTGAAGCAAATTATTGGCTTAAGCGGAAACCAGATTATTGAAATTAAAAGAAGTGAAATTGCTGATAAATTTGATTGTGTTCCTTCTCAAATTAATTATGTAATTAATACACGCTTTACGATAGAGAGAGGCTTTATCGTAGAAAGTAAAAGAGGAGGAGGCGGCTACATTCGCATTATGAAGGTTACACTTCATGACGAGGTAGATGTCATACATCAAATGCTTCAACTCGTGAAAAACAGCATTTCACAGTTAAATTCTGAGAGCATTGTAAGTCGTCTTGCGGAAGAAGGGATCATTACCAGCAGGGAAGCGAAATTAATGTTAAGTGTTCTGGATCGATCCGTCTTATTAACAGATTTGCCTTATCGTGATGAGCTTCGCGCTCGTATGCTAAAAGCAATGCTAACAGCCTTAAAGTATAAGTAGTTCCTATTTAAAGGTGGGGATACACTTTGATATGTCAAGAATGTCATGTAAGGCCGGCTGCTTTACATTTTACAAAGATTGTAAATGGTCAAAAAAATGAGTTTCATATTTGTGAGCAATGTGCCCAAGAAAAAGGTTATTCATCATTCTTCTCTTCATCATCAGCTAACTTCTCCTTTAGTAAACTCTTATCAGGATTATTAAATCATAGTCAAACATCTGCAGAAAAACAAACAGCTGCTATGTCTAAAGAGGAAGTTCTTTCGTGCCAGAAATGTGGTATGACTTATCAAAAATTCACAAAGCTTGGGCGATTTGGATGCGCAGGGTGCTATGAGTCCTTTTTACCGCATGTGGAACCAATTTTACGTCGTGTTCATAGCGGAAATACAGTACATCAAGGAAAAATTCCAAAACGTATGGGAGGAAATCTTCATTTAAGGAAGGAATTAGATGGGTTAAAGGTGAAATTACAACAGTATATTCACCAAGAAGAGTTTGAGAATGCAGCTACAGTCCGTGATAAAATCCGAAATATTGAAAAGCAATTAAGTGAACATAGAAGGGAGGATTAGTTCTATGTCACTCGATCGCATTATTAATGAGGCTATCAGTCCTTGGATGAGGGAGGATGGACCGGATTCTGATATTGTGTTAAGTACTCGTATTCGTTTGGCCCGGAACTTGAAAAGCTATACATTCCCGACCCTAATCTCAAATGAAGTTGCTTTACAAATCATCCATACGTTTGAGAGCACCTTCTTAGGGCAGAAGTTGGATCATTTTGGAAATCTCGAAATGTTGAAGATGGAGGATATGCAACCGATCGAGCGTCGCGTACTTATAGAAAAGCATTTAATTAGTCCGGATTTAGCTGAAAACTCCCAGATTGGTGCTTGCCTATTATCAGAAAATGAACAAATTAGCATTATGATTAATGAAGAAGACCATGTCCGCATACAGTGTCTATTCCCTGGTTTTCAGTTATCGGAGGCATTAGATGTTGCAAATCGTGTAGATGATTATCTTGAGCAGCATGTAGAGTATGCATTCGATGAAAAGAGAGGGTACTTGACAAGCTGTCCTACTAATGTGGGGACTGGACTTCGCGCTTCAGTTATGATGCATTTGCCCGCATTAGTTCTAACGCAGCAAATGAACCGCATTGTTCCTGCCATTAATCAGCTAGGTTTAGTTGTACGCGGTATTTATGGAGAAGGAAGTGAAGCGTTAGGGAATATATTTCAAATCTCTAATCAGATTACATTGGGTAAATCCGAGCAAGACATTGTTGAGGATTTAAAAAGTGTAGTGCAGCAACTTGTCCAACAGGAACGCAGTGCGCGAGAATACCTTGTTAAAACGTGGGGTATTCAGCTTGAGGATAAAGTGTATCGTTCATACGGTATACTCTCTCATAGTCGTTTGATTGAATCGGGAGAAGCGGCAAATTGCCTTTCCTATGTTCGTCTTGGAATTGATCTAGGATACATTGAAAATCTTTCCCGAAATATTTTGACGGAGCTAATGATTTTAATGCAGCCTGGTATTTTACAGCAATATACAGGGGGTCCTCTTCATCCAGAGGAACGTGATTTTCGCAGAGCTGCACTTATTCGGGAAAGGCTGTTACTCGAGCAAAATAAAGATAAGTAGGAGGCTGATTCGTATGATGTTTGGAAGATTTACTGAGCGCGCACAAAAAGTGCTGGCATTATCTCAAGAAGAGGCAATTCGTATCGGTCATAATAATATTGGAACTGAGCATATTCTTCTCGGTCTTGTAAGAGAAGGGGAAGGCATTGCTGCAAAAGCGTTACTTGCATTAGGGCTAAGTCCTGAAAAAATTCAAAAGGAAGTAGAGGCTTTAATCGGCAGAGGAACAGAAGTAGCTCAAACAGTCCATTACACGCCTCGCGCTAAAAAGGTAATAGAGCTTTCTATGGATGAAGCACGTAAGCTTGGACATTCCTACGTAGGTACAGAACATATTTTGTTAGGTTTGATTCGCGAAGGAGAAGGGGTAGCTGCGAGAGTTCTCAATAATCTTGGGGTTAGCTTAAATAAAGCAAGACAGCAAGTGCTTCAGCTTCTTGGAAGCAATGAATCGTCCTCCGGTCATCAAGGGGGAGCAGCAGCTAATGCTAATACCCCGACGCTTGATAGTCTAGCTCGTGATTTAACTGCGATCGCTCGTGAAGGACGTCTAGATCCAGTTATCGGCCGCAGTAAGGAAATCCAGCGTGTAATTGAGGTGTTAAGCCGCAGAACGAAAAATAATCCTGTTCTAATTGGTGAACCGGGCGTTGGTAAAACTGCAATTGCAGAAGGATTAGCGCAACAAATTATAAATAATGAAGTGCCGGAAACTTTGCGTGATAAACGCGTTATGACGCTCGATATGGGGACTGTGGTCGCTGGAACGAAATATCGCGGTGAGTTTGAAGATCGTTTGAAAAAGGTAATGGATGAGATTCGTCAGGCTGCAAATATTATTTTATTTATCGATGAGTTGCATACCTTGATCGGTGCAGGAGGCGCAGAAGGTGCGATTGATGCATCTAATATTTTAAAACCGTCCTTAGCCCGTGGAGAATTACAATGCATTGGTGCAACAACACTTGATGAATATCGTAAATATATTGAAAAGGATGCCGCGTTAGAGCGCCGCTTCCAGCCGATCCAAGTAGATGAGCCAAGTGCTGAAGAATCGGTTCAAATTTTAAAAGGCTTGCGTGATCGTTATGAGGCACATCACCGTGTATCTATTACAGACGATGCAATTGACGCAGCTGTTAAGTTTTCAGATCGTTACATTACAGATCGTTTCTTGCCAGATAAAGCAATTGACCTAATTGATGAAGCTGCATCCAAGGTTCGTTTACGCTCTTACACTGCTCCGCCAAACCTAAAAGAGCTTGAACAAAAGCTTGAGGGAGTAAGAAAAGAGAAAGATGCTGCGGTGCAAAGTCAGGAATTTGAGAAGGCAGCATCCTTGCGTGATACGGAGCAGCGTCTGCGTGAACAGCTAGAAGATACAAAACGTCAGTGGAAAGAAAAGCAAGGTAATGAAAACTCAGAAGTGACTGTAGAGGATATTGCTAACGTCGTATCTACATGGACACGTATTCCTGTTTCTAAGCTCGCTCAGACAGAAACTGATAAACTCTTGAACCTAGAAAACATTCTTCATGATCGTTTAATTGGTCAAGAAGAAGCAGTTGTTGCAGTTGCAAAAGCAGTTCGTCGTGCAAGAGCAGGCTTAAAAGATCCGAAGCGTCCAATTGGCTCCTTCATTTTCCTTGGGCCGACTGGGGTTGGTAAAACAGAGCTTGCCCGTGCTTTAGCAGAATCCATGTTTGGTGACGAAGATGCGATGATTCGCATTGATATGTCTGAGTACATGGAGAAACACTCCACTTCTCGTCTTGTTGGTTCTCCTCCAGGTTATGTTGGATATGAGGAAGGCGGTCAGCTTACGGAGAAAGTTCGACGCAAACCGTATTCAGTTATCCTATTGGATGAGGTAGAAAAAGCACATCCAGATGTGTTTAATATCTTATTACAGGTACTGGAGGATGGGCGTCTAACAGATTCTAAAGGACGTACGGTTGATTTCCGCAACACAATTGTCATTATGACATCCAATGTTGGTGCAGATGCTCTAAAACGCGGGAAGCATCTTGGATTCAATGTTCAAGATGAAAATACACAATATAAGGATATGAAGGGCAGAGTTATGGAGGAGTTGAAAAAATCATTCCGTCCGGAGTTCTTAAACCGGATTGATGAAATGATTGTCTTCCATCCACTAGAGAAAAAGCATATCAAAGAGATTGTAGTACTTATGTTGAACCAATTGAAAAAGCGCCTTGTTGAACAAGAAATTGATCTGGAACTAACAGATATTGCTGTCGAACAGATTGCTGATAAAGGCTTTGACCCAGAGTATGGTGCGCGTCCGTTGCGCCGAGCTATCCAGAAACATGTAGAAGATAGATTATCAGAGGAACTTCTCAAGGGCACGATTGAGAAAGGACAAAAAGTTGTGCTTGATGCAGAAGGAGAATCATTTGTCATTCGCAGTGCAGAAAAGGTAAAATAGTGGTAGGAATGGAAAAGGGGCTAAGTAGTAGCTCCTTTTCTTATATATAAGAAAAATATAGCCGTTAGGAAGAATGTTGCTTAGGGCAAGGTATTAATTAAGATATATAATGGTAAGCAGTTGTTAATAAAGGCTAGTTATGTCCATTTTCTTACTATTTTTGTTTTTTAAATATAGAAAATTCGGAGAAAATGATAGTATATTTTATGTATAGAAGCGAAGAGGGAAATTGAATGGCAAAGAAAAAAACAAAATTTGTATGTCAAGAGTGCGGCTATCAGTCACCGAAATATATGGGGAAATGCCCAGGATGTAGTTCTTGGAATACAATGGTAGAAGAAATAGAGGAGACTGTATCGAGCCGACGCCTTACATTTGCAACAGGTGCTCAGGCAGAGTTTTCCCAGCCGCGCCCTATTACGCAAGTGGAAACAAAGCTGGAGTCCCGTATTAAAACACGTTTTCAAGAGTTTAATCGTGTGCTTGGAGGCGGGATTGTTGACGGCTCTCTTGTATTGATTGGGGGCGACCCCGGGATTGGAAAATCCACCTTGTTGCTCCAAGTATCATCTCAATTAGCGAACAGTTCTTATAGTGTATTGTACATATCGGGCGAGGAGTCTCCAAAGCAAATTCGTCTTCGCGCTGACCGTTTAGATGTGAGCAGCGACCAATTGCTAGTACTTTCAGAAACAGATTTACAGCGTATTTCTCGGTACATAGAAGAATTAAATCCAGCTTTTGTAGTCATTGATTCGATTCAAACGATCCATCTACCTGAGGTTACGTCAGCACCAGGGAGTGTGGCACAGGTAAGGGAATGTACGGCGGAGCTTATGCGGTTGGCTAAGACGAAAGGAATTCCGATTTTTATCGTTGGGCATGTAACAAAGGAAGGGGCTATTGCAGGTCCTCGTTTACTGGAGCATATGGTAGATGCTGTTTTATATTTTGAGGGCGAGCGTCATCATACATACCGCATTTTAAGGGCTGTCAAAAATCGATTTGGCTCTACAAATGAGATGGGGATCTTTGAGATGAAAGAGCTTGGATTACAGGAAGTGTTGAATCCTTCAGAGATTTTTCTAGAGGAGCGTCCTGTAGGAGTGGCTGGCTCAACGGTGGTGGCCTCTATGGAAGGAACCCGGCCTGTTCTTGTAGAAATTCAAGCGCTCATTTCTCCTACAAGCTTTGGTAACCCCCGTCGTATGGCAACGGGGATTGACCATAATCGTGTTTCGCTTATTATGGCTGTTCTCGAAAAACGAGCAGGTATGCTGCTTCAGAATCAGGATGCATATTTGAAGGTAGCAGGCGGCCTCAAACTGGATGAGCCCGCAATTGATTTGGCAGTCGCTTTAAGTATTGCTTCAAGCTTTCGTGATAAATCTTCAGCTCCTACAGATGTAGTAGTTGGAGAAGTTGGTTTGACAGGTGAGGTACGAAGAGTATCACGAATTGAGCAGAGGGTGCAGGAAGCAGCGAAGCTTGGTTTTAAACGAGCAATTATCCCAAATAAAAATTTAGGAGGCTGGAGCACTCCAGAGGGAATTGAAGTTGTTGGAGTATCCAATATAGGAGAGGCCCTTAGATATACGTTAGGAGGATAAGGATGGAGGAAAATAAGCAGCGATCGAAAAGCATCATCAATATTCTGCAACTTGTAGCTCCGGGCACTCCTATACGTGAAGGAATAGATAATGTTCTCCGTGCCCAAACAGGCGGTCTCATTGTACTAGGGTATAATGAGCAAATTAAAGGGATTGTTGACGGCGGCTTTCATATTAACTGTTCATTTTCACCGGCAAGCTTATATGAACTTGCTAAAATGGATGGAGCTCTTATTCTAAATGAGATGGGCAGTAAGATTTTATTTGCTAATGCCCAGCTTACACCAGATGCTTCAATAGAATCCATTGAGACTGGGATGCGTCATCGGACAGCAGAACGAGTTGCAAAGCAGACAGGAAACCTTGTGATTGCAATTTCGCAAAGGAGGAATGTAATCACTCTGTACCAAGGAAACTTACGTTATACATTGAGAGATATTGGCGTAATCTTAACTAAGGCCAATCAAGCCATTCAGACCCTAGAGAAATATAAAACTGTCTGGAGCGAAGGAATTACTAATTTAGGTGTATTAGAGTTTGAAGAAGCTGTAACACTTGGAGAGGTGTTACATGTGTTGCATATTGTAGAGATGGTGCTTCGTATTAAAAATGAAATCTATAGCTATATTCATGAGCTTGGAACAGAAGGGCGGCTCATACGACTGCAATTAGCAGAACTATTGTCTGATTTAGAGGAAGAAGCAGCCCTTCTCATTAAGGATTATCATTATGAAAAAACGCAAGATCATTACCATATTTTGAAAAAGTTGCAGGACTTATCTAATACAGGATTACTTGAAGATAATGATTTGCTGAAGCTGCTCGGGCATTCTGGCCAAGTTAGTCTTGAAGAGAGCATGATGCCGCGCGGTTATCGAATTTTAGGGAAAATTTCGCGTTTGCCGCCGCTTGTGATTGAGAATTTAACCAACAGATTTAGGAATTTACAAGGGATTTGCCGAGCTTCTCTCGCTGATCTTGATGAAGTAGAAGGAATTGGGGAAGTGCGGGCAAAGAAAATACGAGAAGGTCTGAAACGGATTCAAGAGCACCTGTATATGAGTCGGCATAACTAATGGTGTAACATTCGTATAACAGTACGATAACATATGAACTTTTTAAAATTATGGTATGATATATTTGGAAAGTACATGAAAGGCAGAGAGAATATAGCTTATTTTCTATTTTATGTTTTTGAAAAAATCATACTGTCAATAATGAGTAGGAGGTGGTTGAATGTTAAAACGGATTGTACAGCTATTCTTTTTGGTAGTTGGTGGTGCCTTAGGGATATTTTTGATTCCTACAGCAGCCAAAATGCTCAATATTGGATCAATCCCTGTGCTAGAGGAATCTTATATTCGTGCGATTATTGGTGCAATCGTCTTGTTTGTTACAACATTCTGGCTTGTCGATTATATTGTTCATTTAATTAAATATGTAGAGGAAACTTTAGTTAAAGCGCCGGTGACAGATGTATTATTTGGAAGTGTAGGACTTATTACCGGACTTATATTTGCTTATTTAATTCTTATTCCTATCAAAACAATTACGGTGCAGCTTATTAGCACAGTGCTCCAAATCTTTGTTACGCTCTTATTTGGATATTTAGGATTTCAGGTAGGATTGAAAAAGAGAAATGAACTTGTAGCACTTTTTTCCTTACCGCAACGCGTGGTGAAGCGCAAAAGCAATAGTGGAGATGGAGAAGAAGTTGAAGTTGAATTGCAGCAAGGAAACTTTAAAATTCTAGATACAAGCGTCATTATTGATGGACGTATTGCAGATATTTGTCAAACAGGTTTTTTAGAGGGTGTAATTCTCATACCACAATTTGTATTAGCTGAGCTGCAGCACATTGCTGATTCCTCTGATACGCTAAAGCGTAATCGTGGAAGACGCGGACTGGATATTTTAAATAAAATCCAAAAGGAGCTGCTCATACCAGTAGAAATTTATGAAGGTGATTTTGAGGATATACAGGAGGTTGATAGCAAGCTTGTGAAGCTTGCTAAAGTGATGAACGGGACGGTTATCACAAATGATTTTAACCTGAATAAGGTGAGTGAGTTGCAGGGTGTGAAGGTATTAAATATAAATGACCTAGCGAATGCAATTAAGCCTGTAGTACTTCCGGGAGAGGAATTACGGGTATATGTTGTGAAGGATGGAAAAGAGCATAATCAAGGTGTAGCCTATTTAGATGACGGTACAATGATTGTTGTAGAGGATGGCAGAGAATCTATTGGTTCTCAAATTGATGTTCTTGTTACAAGCGTTTTGCAAACTTCTGCGGGAAGAATGATTTTTGCAAAACGGAAGCTATTAGAGAAAGCATTATAGGTAGAGGGTTGTTATGAGGTATACTTTAATTATTCCAGCAGCGGGACAAGGAAAGCGTATGGGGGCGGGACTAAATAAACTGTTTCTCCCCATTGCTTCCGTACCGCTTATTATTCATACATTGCGCGTATTTGAGAAAGATGAGGCATGTGAACAAATTATTCTTGCTGTTAACACAGATGAACAATCTGTTTTTGAGCGCTTTATTAAAAAATATGATATAAAGAAACAAATTGTATTTGCTGTGGGTGGTCAAGAACGGCAGGATAGTGTTTACAATGGAATGCTGCAAGCGAGTGAAGCGTCGTATGTTCTTGTGCATGACGGAGCAAGACCCTTTATTACAATAGAAATCATTCAAAGTGTACTAGAGGAGGCTGTGCAGAAGGGCGCCTCCATTTGTGCTGTTCCGGTAAAGGATACGATTAAAAGAGTGGAAGACGGAAGTGTTGTAGAGACAGTAGAACGTTCTAAATTATGGGCTGTTCAAACACCACAGGGGTTTTATCTTCCCACCTTGTCTGAGGCTCATGAGGAAGCTCGTAAGGCTGGGTATCTAGGAACTGATGATGCCAGTCTTGTAGAACGGCTTGGAAAAGATGTCGGAGTTGTATCAGGAAGTTATTTTAATATAAAAGTGACGACTCCAGATGATTTAGTAGTGGCAGAAAGTTTTTTAGCAAGAGGATAGGAGAGAGTTTACATGTTTCGAATCGGACAAGGCTTTGATGTACATGCCTTTGCAGAAGGACGGCCTCTTATTATTGGAGGGATTACAATACCTTACGAGAAAGGATTGCTCGGTCATTCTGATGCAGATGTGTTATTACATACGATTGCGGATGCTTGTTTAGGTGCAATTGCAGAAGGAGATATCGGCAAGCATTTTCCAGATACAGATCCTGCCTTTAAGGATGCGGATTCGGCAGTTCTACTACAGCGTGTTTGGGAGATTGTCATTGAAAAGGGGTATGAGCTATGCAATTTAGATTGTACAATTATTGCTCAAAAGCCTAAAATGGCACCTCATATTGAAGCAATGCGTGTACGGATTAGTGGGCTATTGGAAACAACAATTGAGAATATAAATGTAAAAGCAACAACAACAGAAAAGCTTGGCTTTACAGGTCGAGAAGAAGGAATTGCTTCTCAAGCGGTTGTCCTGTTGAAAAAAAGAGTGTAACCTTATACACTTTGTATCGTACACAATTTAAAACGGAAGGTGTCATACATGTCAAAACGAGTCAGATTACGATATGCTCCAAGTCCAACAGGACATTTACATATCGGAAATACAAGAACAGCGTTGTTTAATTATTTATTTGCGAAAAACCAAGGCGGAGATTTTATTATCCGTATTGAGGATACTGATTTAAAAAGAAACATTGCAGGCGGAGAAGAAAGTCAGCTGCAAAACTTAAAATGGCTTGGCATCGAATGGGATGAGAGCATTGATAAAGAGGGTGCATACGGTCCGTATCGTCAAACAGAGCGTTTAGATATTTATCAGAAATATACAAATGAGTTAATGCAGCGGGAGCTAGCGTATCATTGCTATTGTACAGAAGAAGAGCTTGAGGCAGAGCGGGAAGCACAACAGGAGCGTGGTGAAACTCCTCATTATTCAGGGAAATGTCGCTACCTAACGCAGGAGCAAAGAGAGGCATTTAAAGCTGAGGGACGAATTCCAAGCATTCGTTTTGCAGTGCCGAAGGAGAAATCCTATACATTTGCTGACATGGTAAAAGGAACGATTTCCTTTGATTCAAGTGAGATGGGCGATTTTGTTATTGTGAAGAAGGATGGCATTCCTACCTACAATTATGCTGTTGTTATAGATGATCATCTTATGGAAATTACACATGTGCTTCGCGGGGAAGAGCATATTTCTAATACACCGAAGCAGCTGATGATTTATGAGGTATTTGGTTGGGAAGCTCCTCAATTTGGTCACATGACGCTTATTGTAAATGAGAATCGAAAGAAATTAAGTAAGCGCGATGAATCTGTGATTCAATTTATTCAGCAATATGCCGATCTGGGCTATTTGCCAGAGGCGATGTTTAATTTCATCTGTTTACTTGGATGGTCCCCGGTAGGAGAAGAAGAGATTTTTACGAAGGAACAATTTATTGAAATGTTTGACTCAGCTCGTTTATCTAAATCCCCAGCTGTATTTGACACGCAAAAGCTGAAATGGATGAACAACCAGTATATGAAAAAACAAGAGTTGGATCGTGTGGTAGAGCTTTGTATACCACATCTTATCAAAGCAGGTCGTGTTAGTGAATCTGAAGCACAGACAGATTGGGTTCGTGGACTTGTTGGGTTGTATCATGACCAGCTGAGTTATGGTGCAGAGATTGTTGAGCTATCAGAGTTATTTTTCAAGGATGGCATCAGCTATGATGAAGAAGCACAAGCTGTTTTAAACGAAGAACAAGTGCCTGAAGTGATGCAAGTATTTTTAACTCAAGTAGAGGAAATTGAAGATTTTACACCAGAGGCCGTACAAGCGGCGATCAAGGCTGTTCAAAAGCAAACGGGACAAAAAGGGAAGAAGCTATTTATGCCGATTCGTGTTGCTACAACAGGTCAAACGCATGGTCCAGATTTACCAAAAGCAATCTCTCTCCTTGGAAAGCAAAAGGTTTCTGCGCGAATTCAAAAAGTTATTGGTTAACATTTTTGTGTGAGATGCAATATAATAAAAAATACTTAATACACCAATATAAAAAGCGAAGAGAAGGAAAAGTAAAAAATTATATTCTTTTCAGAGAGAATCGCCAATGGCTGTGAGCGATTTAAGAATAGATTTTTGAAGTGCGCCTTTGAGCCTTCTGTTGAAATAAAAGTAGGCAGAAGCGGTGAAGAGCCGTTATGGAAAGCATGAGTGGAGGTCAATTCGGCCTAAACAGAGTGGAACCGCGCTGAAAAGGCGTCTCTGTCGTTTGTACAGAGGCGTCTTTTTTGTACTGTAATAAGGTGTAAATTCCCATAAAGGAGCGAATTCGGCGCAGCCGGAAATTTTAGGAATACAGTGCAAGGGCAGCTATGCTTCTGTCTTCGCCTAGTGGCTCGCCAATGAGCAAGTTTTCGTTATACTTTAAAAAAATATAAGTTTCCAGTCGGAGCTTTTAGAAATAAAGTGTAAGTGTAATTATGCCTCTGTCTTCGCCCAAGAGCGGGGCTCGCCAGTCGACGAGTTTTCTTTATTGGTACTGTTATTTATATACGTTAGGAATTGGCTGAAAAGGAGGGAAACGAATGTTTCAAAAGCTTCGGGAGGACATTGAAGTCATTTTTGAACAAGACCCAGCAGCACGAAGCTATTTGGAAGTCATATGCACGTATGCTGGATTGCATGCCATTTGGGCTCACCGTATTGCTCACGTATTGTATAAGAAACAATTTTTCTTTATGGCGCGTATGATTTCGCAAGTTAGCCGCTTTTTCACTGGGATCGAAATTCATCCGGGTGCTACGATTGGCCGCCGTCTTTTTATCGATCATGGTATGGGCGTCGTTATCGGTGAAACTTGTGAAATAGGTGATAATGTGACCTTGTATCAAGGTGTAACGCTAGGTGGAACAGGAAAAGAAAAAGGAAAGCGTCACCCTACTATTGAGGATAACGTGCTAATTGCAACAGGTGCAAAGGTTCTTGGTTCCATCACTATCGGGAAAAACTCTAAAGTTGGTGCAGGCTCTGTTGTTTTAAAGGAAGTTCCGCCTAATTCTACTGTTGTTGGGATACCAGGCCGGGTGGTTATCCGTGATGGGATAAAAGTGAATCGCGACTTGAACCATTGTGACTTGCCAGATCCCATTGCTGACAGATTTAAGGCGATGGAGGCAGAGATACAGCAATTGAAGGAGCAGCTTACATTATCTAAGGAAGGAAAGAATTCAAATGACTATTTATCTTTATAATACCCTTACTCGCAAGAAGGAAGAGTTTGTTCCGCTTGAGGCAAACAAGGTAAAAATGTATGTGTGTGGTCCGACTGTCTACAATTACATTCATATCGGAAATGCACGACCTGCTATCGTATTTGATACAGTGCGCCGTTATTTAGAATATAAGGGATATGAAGTGCAGTATGTATCCAATTTTACTGATGTGGATGATAAACTCATTCGCGCAGCAAAAGAGCTTGGTGAGGATGTACCAACAATTGCTGATCGATTTATCACAGCGTACTTTGAGGATGTAACGGCTTTAGGATGCCGCCATGCTGATGTACATCCGCGTGTGACAGAGAGTATGGATTTGATTATTTCATTTATTGGAGAGTTGATCAAAAAAGGATACGCTTATGAATCTGCAGGAGACGTATACTACAAAACAAAGGAATTTGAAGGGTATGGAAAGCTGTCCCACCAATCCATTACAGATTTGCGTCACGGCGCGCGTATTGAAGTCGGTGAAAAGAAGCAGGATCCGTTGGATTTTGCATTATGGAAGGCAGCAAAAGAAGGAGAAATCTCCTGGGATAGTCCATGGGGAAAAGGTCGCCCAGGCTGGCATATTGAGTGCTCGGCTATGGCTAGAAAATACTTGGGGGACACGATTGATATTCATGCTGGTGGCCAGGATTTGGCATTCCCTCACCATGAAAATGAAATTGCACAATCAGAGGCGTTAACAGGCAAGCCATTTTCACGTTATTGGCTCCATAATGGATATATTAATATTAATAATGAAAAAATGTCGAAGTCTCTCGGTAACTTCATTTTGGTACATGACATTATTAAGCAATATAATCCACAGTTAATTCGATTCTTTATGCTTTCTGTGCATTACCGTAATCCTATTAACTTTAATGAAGAATTGCTGCAAAGCACACAAAACGGTTTGGAACGCATTCAAACGGCCTATGCTAACTTAAAGCATCGGATGGATAGCAGCACAAACTTGACAGAAAACGATGAATCTTGGATTTCAGAAGTTAAAGCATTCCGAAAAGCATTTGAACAGGCGATGGATGATGATTTTAATACGGCGAATGCGGTAACAGAGCTCTATAATTTAGCTAATTATGCGAACCAATATTTACTTGAGCAGCATACTTCGAAGGCTGTGATTGAGACATTTTTGACAGAATATGAGGAGTTATTTGAAGTGCTGGGGTTAAGTCTTAACCAACAACAAGAGCTTCTTGATGAGGAGATTGAAATGCTCATCGAGCAGCGGAATAATGCTCGAAAAGAGCGTAACTTTGCACTGGCTGATCAAATCCGTGATGATTTAAAGGCCCGCAATATTATCTTGGAAGATACGCCGCAGGGTGTAAGATGGAAAAGAGGATAGGCATGATCGATGTAAAGCAATTAAACAGTCTTGCTTTAGCGTATATGGGTGATGCGGTGTATGAACAGTATGTTCGGCATCACCTTCTTTTGAAAGGATCGGTACGCCCTAATCAGCTGCATCGTTTGAGTACAAGCTATGTATGCGCAAAGGCGCAAGCAAAGGTTGTATACGTGTGGCTTGACGGAAAAATTTTAACAGAAGAAGAGGAAGCCATCCTCATGAGGGGACGAAACGCAAAATCAGGCTCGGTGCCAAAAAATACAGATGTACAAACGTATCGATACAGTACAGCATTTGAAGCAGTGATCGGCTTTCACTACTTATCCGGTAATGAGGAGCGACTGCAGGAGCTGTTGTCGGCAGCTATTTTAGCTTTAGAAGAGCAGGAAGGAGAAAAGAAGAATGGATCATGAATATATTATTGGTAGAAACCCCGTCATTGAAGCACTGAAGTCAGGACGCGATATTAATAAAATTTGGGTGGCTGAAGGGGCGAATAAAGGGCAAATTCACACTGTTTTACAATTAGCAAAGGAGCAAGGAGTCATCGTTCAGCAAGCGCCGAACAAAAAGCTGGACCAATTGGCGGAGGGCAATCATCAAGGGGTTATTGCGCATGTAGCAGCCTATAAGTATGCAGAGTTGGATGATTTATTCAGTAGAGCAGAGAAACAGCAGGAAACCCCGTTTTTCTTAATTTTGGATGAGATTGAGGATCCCCACAATCTTGGTTCCATTATGAGAACGGCAGATGCTGTTGGGGCGCACGGTATCATTATTCCGAAACGTAGAGCAGTTGGCTTAACTGCAGCGGTCGCAAAAGCATCTACTGGAGCAATTGAATATATTCCAGTGGCACGTGTAACAAATTTGACAAGAACAATTGAAGAGTTAAAAGAACGCGGTATATGGATTGCCGGTACCGATGCAAAGGGAACGGACGATTACCGGAGGCTAGACGGCACAATGCCGTTAGGTCTTGTAATCGGTAGTGAAGGAAAGGGGATGAGCAGGCTCGTTAGGGAGCAATGCGATTTTCTTGTGCGATTGCCAATGGCTGGAAAGGTTACATCTCTTAATGCTTCCGTTGCTGCTGGGCTCCTTATGTACGAGGTATATCGTAAGCGTCATCCCCTTGGTGAGTAGAGATGAAAGAGATCTTGATTGTCGATGGCTATAACATTATCGGTGCTTGGAAAGAGCTTCGTAAGTTAAAGGATACGGATTTGCAGTCAGCCCGTGATGTACTTATCGATAAAATGGCAGGCTATCAAGGATTTACAGGGATAAAGGTCATTATCGTTTTTGATGCGCATTATGTACAAGGAATCGAAAAGAAAACGAACCAAGCGAAGGTGGAAGTGATTTTTACCCGTAAAAACCAAACAGCTGATGAAAAAATTGAGCAACTTGCCATTGAACTCAGGGAAATTGATACAAGCATTTCAGTAGCTACATCGGACTATACAGAACAATGGGTTATTTTTGCGCAAGGAGCCCTGCGCAAGTCTGCACGCGAGCTGGAGATTGAAGTAGAGCTAATGGAGGGGCAGGTACGCCGTAGAATTCAGGAGCAAAAGGAACAAAAAGGAGCATTTCAATCCCGATACAATAAGGAAGTTACAGAAAAGTTAGAAAAATTAAGGCGGGGAGAGCAGTGAAGCATTGACGCTCATAAAGCGCTTACTGTATAATATTTCTAACTAAGCATCGTCGGGGTGATAAGAGTGGAATCAGGCTTCTTAAGTGAACACAACGTACAATTTCGAGAATTAGAAGACGAGGAAGTAGTAGAGCTTGTGCGCGGCGGCGATACTGAGGCTTTAGAATACTTGATTAATAAGTATAAGAATTTTGTTCGTGCCAAATCACGTTCATATTTTCTTGTGGGAGCAGATCGCGAGGATATTATTCAAGAGGGAATGATTGGGTTATTTAAAGCGATTCGTGATTATAAAGAGGATAAGCTCTCATCTTTTAAGGCCTTTGCAGAGCTTTGTATTACTAGACAAATCATAACGGCTATTAAAACCGCAACAAGACAAAAGCATATTCCTTTAAATTCGTATGTGTCGTTGGACAAGCCTATTTATGATGAGGAGTCTGATCGTACTCTATTAGATGTGATTTCGGAAACAAAGGTAACAGATCCAGAGGAGTTAATTATCAATCAGGAGGAGTATGTAGATATCGAGTTGAAAATATCTGAACTCCTAAGTGATTTAGAAAGAAAGGTTCTTTCCCTTTACTTGGATGGGCGTTCCTATCAAGAAATTTCAGAACAGTTGAATCGTCATGTGAAATCGATTGACAATGCCCTGCAACGTGTGAAGCGGAAATTAGAACGATATGTGGAAATGAGGGAAAATACAGCTTTTAATTGATTATGAGTTTATGAGACAGGTGTAATACCTGTCTCATTCGCTTTTATAGTCATGTTGGGTGTATCATTGACAGCTTCTTTTAATGTATGGTAAAGTTTTAAGGACATAGCGTTCAAGGCTGGTGTAGTATAATGGGAAAAAAACTTGTACTTGCATGTTCAGAATGCAGCAGCAGAAACTACTCTACCATGAAAAATGAGAGCGTCTCCGAGCGTCTGGAAGTAAAGAAATTTTGCAAAGTCTGCAATACACATACAATGCATAGGGAAACAAAATAATAACGGCTATACATGATGGAGGTTCCATAAACATGCGTTTGACGAATTTTTTTGGCGACGTAACACGCGAAATGAAAAAAGTAAGCTGGCCGAAAAGACAGGAGTTATTCCGTTCCACACTGACTGTTATTGCAACGGTAGTGCTTTTTGGTATTTTCTTTGCAGTTGTGGATATGGGTATTTCTTCTTTAATTCGTTTAGTTCTTGAATAAGATGCGCTTTTACATGATATAATGATAACTATACGAACTGTGTTAAAACCCGGTGAACGGGTTTTTTCATTTGCCTAAAAAAGCAGGGTCGGGGAGGGAAGGACGAACGTCCTACACGATATGGAAAAACGTTGGTATGTTGTACATACATATTCTGGATATGAAAACAAAGTGAAAACAAACTTGGAAAAGCGTGTTGAGTCAATGGGCATGCAGGATAAGATTTTCAGAGTAGTTGTACCAGAAGAAACAGAAGTAGAAATGAAAAATGGAAAAGAAAAGCTTACGAAGCGAAAGGTGTTTCCGGGTTATGTACTTGTAGAACTAGTAATGACGGACGATTCTTGGTATGTTGTTCGCAATACACCAGGTGTTACAGGTTTTGTCGGTTCTGCTGGTTCAGGCTCTAAGCCGACTCCTCTATTAGAGGAAGAGGTTGTTGTAATTCTTAAACGCATGGGCGTTGAGAATGAAAAGGTGGATTTTGATTTTGAGTTAAATGAAACAGTCCGCTTGAAGGAAGGTCCTTTTGCGAATTATACAGGTACAATTGAAGAGATTGATATAGAGAAGCAAAAGGTCAAAGTGCTTGTAGATATGTTTGGTCGTGAAACACCTGTAGAACTTGATTTTGTCCAAGTTGAAAAATTGTAAATTAAAAACTTGAAAAGAACTGTAAAAAGTGATAATATCTTTAAGGTCAGTGTCTTTCATGGGTAAAGACATTGCTGAATAAGTTTTTTATCTCTTATGAAGATAAGAATAGAGTGGGAGGGCGGACAGCCCATTGACCACATCACGGACTTAAGGAGGTGTGTCTCGTGGCTAAAAAGGTAATCAAAGTTGTAAAATTGCAAATTCCTGCAGGTAAAGCGAATCCAGCGCCGCCAGTTGGTCCAGCATTAGGACAAGCAGGCGTTAACATCATGGGCTTCTGTAAAGAGTTCAACGCTCGTACAGCTGACCAAGCTGGTCTAATCATCCCGGTTGAAATTACGGTATTTGAAGACCGTTCATTCACTTTCATTACAAAGACTCCGCCTGCTGCTGTTCTTTTAAAAGTAGTAGCTGGTATCCAGTCTGGTTCTGGTGTTCCAAACCGTAATAAAGTGGCAACAGTGAAGCGTGATAAAGTTCGCGAAATCGCGGAACAAAAGATGCCTGACCTAAACGCTGCTAGCGTAGAAGCTGCAATGCGCATGGTTGAAGGTACTGCACGCAGCATGGGTATTGTTATCGAAGACTAATTCGCTTTAGTTTCTTGTAAAAAGGTTGCGGGTCTTATACATTCGCAACCTTTATTAACGTAACAAATCATAGCATTTTAAATACAGGGTTGGTGTCCCCCGCAGCAGAGGCTGAAACCTATTACAGGAGCACACACGTGGGAGGTTATTCCGCTAAAACCACAATCAAGGAGGAAATTCAAATGCCAAAAAGAGGTAAAAAGTATCTAGAAGCTGCAAAGCTTGTAGACCGTGCGACTACTTACTCTGTTGCTGAAGCAATTGAGTTAGCGAAGAAAACAAACACAGCTAAATTTGATGCGACTGTTGAAGTTGCTTTCCGTTTGGGCGTAGATCCTAAGAAAGCTGATCAACAAATCCGTGGTGCGGTTGTTCTTCCGCATGGTACTGGTAAAGTACAACGCGTATTAGTATTTGCTCGCGGTGAAAAAGCAAAAGAAGCAGAAGCTGCTGGTGCTGATTTCGTAGGTGATGCAGACTACATCAACAAAATCCAACAAGGTTGGTTCGATTTTGACGTAGTTGTAGCAACTCCAGATATGATGGGTGAAGTTGGTAAATTAGGTCGTGTATTAGGACCAAAAGGTTTAATGCCAAACCCTAAAACTGGTACAGTTACATTCGATGTAACGAAAGCAGTAAACGAAATCAAAGCAGGTAAAGTAGAATACCGTGTTGACAAAGCTGGTAACATCCACACGCCAATCGGTAAAGTATCTTTCGACAACGAAAAGCTTGCTGAAAACCTGCAAACAGTTTATGAAGCAATGCTAAAAGCGAAACCTTCTGCTGCAAAAGGAACTTACATGAAGAACGTAACAGTTGCTTCTACAATGGGACCTGGCGTACGCGTAGACGTTTCTACATTCGCCTAATAAATGGAATTTGACTTTTTTATAAAGTTTTTATATAATAAATGATGTTGTGAATTTAATAGCCGTACCGTAGACAGTAGGTGCCCTTACAGGCTTAATCTCCTACCGAGGTGTTATGATAAGAACGGATTATTCTGTGACTATTATGCCTCCATGTCTGGTTTTGATGTGGGGGCTTTTTAATGCACATTCGGTGTCGGTACAATCCAGTCTTACAGGAGGTGTAACGATGAGCAAAGCAATTGAAGCTAAACAACAAGTCGTAACTGAAATTGCTGATAAACTACGCGCAAGCAAATCTACAATTGTAGTTGACTACCGTGGTTTAACAGTAGCTGAAGCAACTGAACTTCGTAAACAATTGCGTGAAGCAGGCATCGAGTTCAAAGTTTACAAAAACTCTTTAACTCGTCGTGCAGCTGAACAAGCAGAGGTAGCGGAATTGAACGCTCACCTAACAGGACCGAACGCGATTGCGTTCAGCAATGAAGATGTTGTTGCTCCTGCTAAAGTATTGAACGATTTCGCGAAAAAGCATGAAGCTTTAGAAATCAAAGCTGGTGTCATCGAAGGTAAATTAGTAAGCGTTGAAGATGTGAAAGCAATTGCAGAACTTCCTTCTCGCGAAGGCTTACTTTCTATGTTGCTTAGCGTTCTTCAAGCTCCAATCCGCAACCTTGCACTTGCTGCAAAAGCTGTGGCTGAGCAAAAAGAAGAACAAGGCGCTTAATTCCCGATTATTCGGTCTGAGTTATTAATAAAAGGAAAACAAGGAGGAACACTCAAATGACTAAAGAACAAATCATTGAAGCAGTTAAATCTATGACTGTTTTAGAACTTAACGATCTAGTAAAAGCAATCGAAGAAGAATTCGGCGTAACTGCTGCTGCTCCAGTAGCTGTAGTAGGCGGCGGTGCTGCTGAAGCTGCTGAACAAACAGAATTCGATGTAGTACTTGCTAGCGCAGGCGCTCAAAAAATCAAAGTTATCAAAGTTGTTCGTGAACTTACAGGCCTTGGCTTGAAAGAAGCGAAAGAACTTGTTGACAACACTCCAAAAGCAATCAAAGAAGGCGCTTCTAAAGAAGAAGCTGAAGAAATCAAAGCTAAACTTGAAGAAGTTGGAGCAGTTGTTGAAGTTAAGTAATTTCACTTGTACTGCAAAAAAAGCTCGCTCTTATGCGAGCTTTTTTTTTAACCGAAACAATAACCGTGAGGAAAGAGGGCTGTGGGCATGGCAGATCACTACTTTTCAAACAATCCTGTAAGCAAAAGCGATCGAAAACGATGGGAATTTGAGTTAAGAGGACAAATGTTTACGTTTCTGTCGGATCAAGGTGTTTTTTCAAAAAATGAGGTGGACTTCGGTTCGCGTCTTTTGATTCATGCATTCGAACAACCAGAAGAACAAGGTGCTTTCTTGGATGTTGGTTGCGGATATGGTCCAATCGGGTTGTCACTTGCTAAGGAGTTTGTAAATCGTCGCGTTGATATGGTGGATGTAAATGAACGGGCGTTGGAATTAGCAGGGGAAAACGCTGTGCTGAACGGGGTTACGAATGTTTCTGTGTTTCAGAGCAATGTGTATGAAAATGTGAGCGGACAATATGCTGCAATTTTATCAAATCCACCGATTCGAGCTGGTAAAAAAGTAGTTCATGAGATTTTGGAGCGGGCAAATGAGCACTTAGTTCCTGGTGGTGAGCTTTGGGTTGTGATTCAGAAAAAGCAAGGTGCACCTTCTGCTTTAGCTAAGATGGAAGAGATCTATCCTACTGTAGAAGTGGTAAAGAAAGAAAAAGGATATTATATCATAAAATCAAAAAAACGTTGACGGTTATTTTTGGTTGTGTTAAGATTGTAAAATGCCAAATATATCATTTCTTGCAATGTTTAAAATGTATAATTCTTCATGCATTGGGAAAGATAGTAAAATCAGTAGAGCACGAAACAGAATGGTGGTTTTCTTATGAGAAGCCATTTTTCTTTTTGCACAATTAGCAAAGGTTCTGCATGTCCTTAAGGCACGGCTGCGCCTCCGGGCGTCGGCTGTTTTTAGCTTGTAAATTATGCAATTTTATTGCATTTTATAATACTCATGATTTGAGGGGTGAAGCAGTTGACAGGTCAACTAGTTCAATACGGCCGCCACCGCCAACGAAGAAGTTATGCCCGTATTAGTGAAGTATTAGAGTTACCAAATCTTATTGAAATTCAAACCTCTTCTTATCAATGGTTTCTTGATGAAGGGCTGCGAGAAATGTTCCAGGACATTTCACCAATTGAAGACTTCACGGGAAATCTGTCTCTTGAGTTCATTGACTACAGCCTAGGTGAGCCTAAGTATTCTGTAGAAGAATGTAAAGAGCGTGATGTTACGTTCGCAGCACCGCTGCGCGTGAAGGTACGTCTGATCAATAAAGAAACAGGCGAAGTGAAGGAACAGGATGTATTTATGGGGGATTTCCCACTCATGACAGAAACGGGAACGTTTGTCATTAACGGTGCGGAACGTGTTATTGTTTCCCAGCTTGTTCGTTCACCAAGTGTGTATTACAGCGGAAAGGTAGACAAAAACGGTAAACGTGGCTTTACCGCGACTGTTATTCCGAACCGTGGCGCTTGGCTTGAGTATGAAACAGATGCGAAGGATGTAGTATATGTACGTATCGATCGTACGCGCAAGCTTCCTGTAACAGTGTTATTACGGGCACTTGGTTTTGGTTCTGATCAAGAAATCATTGAGCTTTTAGGCGAAAATGAATACTTGCGTAATACGTTAGAAAAAGACAACACAGATAGTACAGACAAAGCCTTGCTTGAGATTTATGAGCGTCTTCGTCCGGGCGAACCTCCGACTGTAGACAATGCAAAGAGCTTACTTGTTTCACGCTTTTTTGATCCGAAACGCTATGATTTAGCGAATGTAGGGCGATATAAAATTAACAAAAAACTTCATATTAAGAATAGATTGTTTAACCAGCGTGTAGCAGAAACATTGGTAGATCCGGAAACAGGTGAAATTCTAGTTGCGGAAGGTACAAACTTGGATCGTCGCACACTAGACAAAATCCTCCCATACTTAGAGAAAAACATTGGCTTTAAAACTTCCAGACCGGTTGGAGGCGTAGTGGAGGACGAGGTTCTTATGCAATCTATTAGAATCTATGCGCCGGATGCAGACGCGGATCAGATGATTAATGTAATCGGAAACGCGAACATCGACCGGAATGTGAAACATATCACGCCTGCAGATATTATTGCATCTATCAGCTATTTCTTTAATTTACTTTATAAGGTAGGCGACACGGATGATATCGATCATTTAGGAAACCGTCGTCTTCGTTCTGTTGGTGAATTGCTTCAAAACCAGTTCCGTATCGGTCTTTCCCGTATGGAGCGTGTTGTTCGTGAGAGAATGTCTATTCAGGATACGAACGCAATTACACCACAAGCTTTGATTAATATTCGTCCAGTTATCGCATCCATTAAAGAGTTTTTTGGAAGCTCTCAGCTATCTCAGTTCATGGACCAAACGAACCCGTTAGCGGAATTAACGCATAAACGCCGTTTATCTGCATTAGGACCGGGCGGTTTGACTCGTGAGCGTGCAGGCTTTGAAGTGCGTGACGTTCACTATTCCCACTATGGCCGCATGTGTCCAATCGAAACACCAGAGGGTCCGAACATTGGTTTGATCAACTCTTTGTCTTCCTTTGCGAAGGTAAATGAATTTGGTTTTATTGAAACGCCATATCGTCGAATCGACCCAGAAACGGGACATGTAACAAATCGTGTGGATTACCTGACTGCAGATGAAGAGGACAACTATGTAGTAGCACAGGCAAACATGCGTTTATCAGATGATGGTGAGTTTCTTGATGAAGATATCATTGCTCGTTTCCGTGGTGAGAACATTGTAGTAACACGTGATCGTGTTGACTATATGGATGTATCTCCGAAGCAGGTTGTTTCAGCTGCGACAGCATGTATTCCATTCTTGGAAAATGACGACTCTAACCGTGCTCTAATGGGAGCGAACATGCAACGTCAAGCAGTTCCTCTTTTAAATCCAGAAGCGCCTATTGTAGGAACGGGTATGGAGTACGTATCTGCTAAAGACTCCGGTGCAGCTGTCATTTGTAAGCATCCAGGTGTTGTAGAGCGAGTGGAAGCGAAAGCGGTTTGGGTACGTCGTTACATTGATGTAGATGGCCAGAAGGTCAAAGGTGATTTAGACCGTTACAAAATGTTAAAGTTTATTCGTTCTAACCAAGGAACTTGTTATAACCAACGTCCGATTGTAAGTGTGGGCGATGAAGTTGTAAGAGGCGAAATTCTTGCGGATGGTCCATCCATGGAAAAGGGTGAATTAGCTCTTGGACGCAACGTGCTTGTTGCCTTCATGACATGGGATGGTTACAACTATGAGGATGCTATCATTATGAGCGAGCGTCTCGTGAAGGATGATGTATACACATCTGTTCATATTGAAGAATATGAATCAGAAGCTCGTGATACAAAGCTTGGTCCTGAAGAGATTACACGCGATATTCCAAATGTTGGTGAAGATGCACTTCGTAATTTGGATGAGCGCGGAATTATTCGTATTGGTGCCGAAGTAAAAGACGGAGATCTTCTGGTTGGTAAGGTTACTCCAAAGGGTGTAACAGAATTAACAGCTGAAGAACGTTTATTACATGCAATTTTTGGTGAGAAAGCACGTGAAGTTCGCGATACATCTCTTCGTGTACCTCATGGCGGCGGCGGTATTATTCTTGATGTGAAGGTCTTTAACCGTGAAGACGGAGATGAGCTTCCACCAGGCGTAAACCAACTTGTTCGTGCGTATATTGTACAGAAGCGTAAAATTTCCGAGGGTGACAAAATGGCAGGACGCCATGGTAACAAAGGGGTTATCTCCCGTATTTTACCAGAAGAAGATATGCCTTATCTCCCAGATGGTACGCCGGTTGATATCATGTTAAATCCATTAGGGGTACCTTCTCGTATGAATATCGGTCAGGTATTAGAGCTTCATATTGGTATGGCAGCTCGTTATCTTGGAATTCATGTAGCAACTCCAGTATTTGATGGAGCGCGTGAAGAAGACGTATGGGCAACGATTGAAGAAGCAGGAATGTCTCGTGATGCTAAAACAGTTCTGTATGACGGTCGTACGGGCGAAGCATTTGATAACCGTGTATCCGTAGGTGTTATGTACATGATTAAGCTTGCGCACATGGTTGACGACAAACTTCATGCTCGTTCTACAGGACCATACTCACTCGTTACACAGCAGCCTCTTGGAGGTAAAGCACAGTTCGGTGGACAGCGTTTCGGTGAGATGGAGGTTTGGGCACTTGAGGCTTATGGTGCTGCTTATACACTTCAAGAAATCTTAACGGTGAAATCTGATGACGTAGTAGGACGTGTAAAAACGTACGAAGCAATCGTTAAAGGAGAAAATGTACCGGAGCCAGGTGTACCTGAATCATTTAAAGTATTGATTAAGGAACTGCAAAGCTTGGGTATGGATGTTAAGATTTTATCCAGTGACGAGAAAGAGATTGAAATGCGTGACACGGATGATGATGATGACCATCAGTCTGCCGATAGATTGAATATCGAAGTTGAGACAACGAAGGAATAATTCGATATAACCTGTAGATTGAAAGGGAGGTAGTCCCCTTGATAGATGTAAATAACTTTGAATATATGAAGATTGGACTTGCTTCACCCGATAAAATTCGCTCTTGGTCGCACGGGGAAGTCAAAAAGCCAGAAACAATTAACTACCGTACATTAAAACCAGAAAAAGATGGTTTGTTCTGCGAGCGCATTTTTGGTCCTACAAAGGACTGGGAATGCCATTGCGGAAAGTACAAGCGAGTTCGCTATAAAGGTGTTGTCTGTGACCGATGCGGTGTGGAAGTAACACGAGCTAAAGTCCGCCGTGAGCGCATGGGGCATATTGAATTGGCAGCCCCAGTCTCTCACATTTGGTATTTTAAAGGAATTCCTAGTCGCATGGGACTTGTACTTGACATGTCTCCTCGCGCATTGGAAGAAATTATTTATTTCGCTTCTTATGTGGTAACGGAAAGCGGCGATACTCCTCTTGAGAAAAAACAATTGTTATCTGAGAAGGAATATCGTGCATACCGTGAAAGATACGGAAGCACTTTCCAAGCATCTATGGGTGCGGAAGCAATTAAAAAGCTTTTACAAGATATTGACTTAGATAAAGAGGTAGATTTTCTCAAGGAGGAGCTTAAAACAGCACAAGGACAACGTCGTACACGTGCTATTAAGCGCCTTGAGGTGTTAGAGGCATTCCGTGGTTCAGGAAATGAACCATCTTGGATGATTCTTGATGTTCTTCCTGTTATTCCTCCTGAGCTTCGCCCAATGGTACAGCTTGATGGAGGACGTTTTGCGACGTCTGATTTGAATGACCTATACCGCCGTGTTATTAACCGTAATAACCGTCTGAAACGCCTTCTAGATCTTGGTGCGCCAAGTATTATCGTGCAAAACGAGAAGCGTATGCTTCAGGAAGCGGTTGATGCATTAATCGATAACGGTCGTCGTGGTCGCCCTGTAACAGGACCGGGTAACCGACCGTTAAAATCTCTTTCACATATGCTAAAAGGTAAGCAAGGACGTTTCCGTCAAAACTTACTTGGTAAACGTGTTGACTACTCTGGACGTTCTGTTATCGTTGTAGGACCGAACTTAAAGATGTACCAATGCGGATTACCTAAAGAAATGGCTCTCGAATTGTTCAAGCCATTTGTGATGAAAGAATTGGTTGAAAAGGGTCTTGCACACAATATTAAGAGTGCAAAACGTAAAATTGAGAGAGTGCAGCCAGAGGTTTGGGATGTACTAGAGTCCGTAATTAGGGAGCACCCTGTACTTTTGAACCGTGCCCCGACTCTTCACCGTCTCGGTATCCAGGCTTTTGAACCGACTCTTGTAGAAGGTCGTGCAATTCGTCTTCACCCGCTTGTATGTACAGCATATAATGCGGACTTTGACGGAGACCAAATGGCTGTTCACGTTCCGCTTTCCTCCGAAGCACAAGCTGAGGCTCGTTTACTAATGCTTGCTGCACAAAACATCTTGAACCCGAAAGATGGAAAACCAGTTGTTACGCCGTCTCAGGATATGGTATTAGGTAACTATTACCTAACACTGGAGCGTATTGGTGCGGTCGGAGAAGGTATGGCATTTAAGGATACAAATGAAGCACTGATTGCCTACGCAAACGGTTATGTTCACTTGCATACTCGTATTGCTGTTGCAGCTGGCTCTTTGCAGAATGAAACATTCACAGAAGAGCAAAACAACATGCTTCTTTTAACAACTGTCGGTAAATTGATTTTTAATGAAATTTTACCGAAATCCTTCCCTTACATTAATGAGCCTACAAAAGAAAACTTGGAAAAAGAAACACCTGCCAATTATTTTGTACCTAAGGCTGCTAATATAAAGGAAATTATCGCTGAGCGCGAAGAAGTTGCGCCATTTAATAAGAAAATTCTTGGTAATGTCATTGCGGAAGTGTTCAAACGTTTCCAGATTACAGAAACTTCTCGTATGCTAGACCGTATGAAGAATTTAGGCTTCAAACACTCTACAAAAGCGGGTATCACAGTTGGTGTAGCTGACATCGTGGTATTAGGCGAGAAGGAAGAAATTTTACAAGAAGCACAATTGAAGGTAGATACAGTAACAAAACAATTCCGTCGCGGTTTGATTACGGAAGAAGAGCGCTATGACCGTGTTATCTCCATTTGGAGTAATGCGAAGGATGTAATTCAAGGGAAATTGATGAAATCCTTGGATCGACGCAATCCAATCTTCATGATGAGTGATTCTGGTGCCCGTGGTAACGCATCAAACTTTACGCAGCTTGCGGGTATGCGTGGATTGATGGCTAACCCATCCGGTCGTATCATTGAGCTTCCAATCAAATCAAGTTTCCGTGAAGGTTTAACAGTATTAGAGTACTTCATTTCCACGCATGGTGCGCGTAAAGGTCTTGCCGATACGGCTCTTAAAACTGCGGACTCTGGTTACCTAACTCGTCGTCTCGTAGATGTGGCGCAGGATGTAATTGTCCGTGAAGATGATTGCGGTACAGATCGCGGTTTATTAGTAGCTGCGATTAAAGAAGGCAATGAAGTAATTGAGTCGTTATATGACCGTCTTGTAGGTCGTTTTGCAAGAAGAGCAGTGAAGCACCCAGTTACAGGTGAAGTAATCATTTCTGAAAATGAGCTTATCACAGAAGATATTGCAACGCTGATTGACGAAGCAGGTATTGAGCAACTGCATATTCGTTCTGCATTTACATGTAATACACGTCACGGCGTATGTAAGAAGTGTTATGGACGAAACCTGGCAACAGGTACAGATGTAGAAGTGGGAGAAGCGGTAGGTATTATCGCTGCTCAATCTATCGGTGAGCCGGGTACACAGCTGACAATGCGTACGTTCCATACGGGCGGTGTTGCCGGAGACGATATCACGCAAGGTTTACCGCGTATTCAGGAGCTATTCGAAGCGCGTAATCCGAAAGGGCAAGCGGTTATTACAGAAATCGACGGTACGGTTGCGGCGATTAATGAGGTAAAAGACCGTCAAGAGGTTGTTGTACAAGGAGATGTAGAAGCTCGCACGTATACAATCCCTTATGGTGCTCGTTTAAAAGTGACAGAGGGTCAACGTTTGAATCGGGGTCAAGAGCTTACAGAGGGCTCAATCGACCCGAAAGAGCTTTTAAAGGTCAAAGATATGAACGCAGTACAAGAGTATCTATTGCGTGAGGTACAGAAAGTATACCGTATGCAAGGGGTAGAAATCGGTGACAAACACGTAGAAGTAATGGTACGTCAAATGCTGCGCAAGGTACGAGTTATGGATGCTGGTGATACTGATGTGCTGCCGGGAACATTACTTGATATTCACCAATTTACAGATGCGAACGAAAAAGTATTGCTTGCAGGTAAACAGCCTGCTACAGCACGTTCTGTTCTTCTCGGTATTACGAAGGCATCGCTTGAGACGGATTCCTTCTTGTCTGCTGCATCCTTCCAAGAAACAACACGTGTTCTTACTGACGCAGCTATCAAAGGAAAGCGCGATGAGCTTCTTGGTCTGAAAGAGAATGTTATCATCGGTAAGCTTGTTCCAGCTGGTACAGGTATGAACAGATATCGAAAAGTAGATCTTGTAAAAACATCGCCTGAAGAGGTTGGTGTAACAAATCATGAAGTTTATGTAGAAAGTTAAAATTTTCTATTATAAATTTCGTGAAAAACATGCGTAGGATTGTTGACATCTTCTAATTGAAAATGTTAATATAAGCAAGGTTGCTCCTAAGAGATATTACGGACGATACGAAATGTACGTTACGAAAATGCTTGTATACTGTGAAAACAGTATTCAGGGGCAAAAGATCTACAATCAATGATAGTCAGTTAAAACTGTTTTTGCGAGGCGGGAGCGTTCTGCTTCTCCTTGCAAAAACTTTGTTTTCAACTAATAATGAACCACCTGGATGTGTGGTCTTATAAAAGAAGTGAAGGGAGGATAACTCATGCCTACAATTAACCAATTAGTTAGAAAAGGTCGTACTGATAAAGTATGGAAATCTAAATCTCCTGCGTTAAACAAAGGTTTCAACTCTTTGAAGAAAAAAGCAACTGATTTGTCTGCTCCACAAAAACGTGGTGTATGTACACGTGTTGGTACAATGACTCCAAAGAAACCAAACTCCGCGTTGCGTAAATACGCTCGTGTGCGTTTAACAAACGGAATCGAGGTTACTGCTTACATCCCAGGTATCGGTCATAACTTACAAGAGCATAGCGTGGTATTAATCCGCGGCGGCCGTGTAAAAGACTTACCAGGGGTACGTTACCACATCGTGCGTGGTGCGCTTGACACAGCTGGTGTTAACAACCGTATGCAAGGTCGTTCTAAATACGGTACAAAGAGACCAAAAGCTGCTAAGAAATAATAAATACTTTTTATTGAAAGGAGGAACACAACATGCCTCGTAAAGGTCCTGTTGCAAAACGTGACGTTTTACCAGATCCGATTTACAACTCTAAGCTTGTATCTCGTCTTATTAACAAGATGATGATCGATGGCAAGAGAGGTAAATCTCAAACTATTCTTTATAATGCATTCGACATCGTACGTGATCGTTCTGGAAAAGATCCTATGGAAGTATTTGAGCAAGCTCTTAAGAACATCATGCCTGTTCTTGAAGTTCGTGCTCGTCGTGTCGGTGGTGCTAACTACCAAGTACCGGTAGAAGTTCGCCCTGACCGTCGTACTACTTTAGGTCTTCGCTGGTTAGTAAACTACTCTCGCCTTCGTGGTGAGAAAACGATGGAAGAGCGTCTAGCTAACGAAATCTTAGATGCTGCCAACAACTCTGGTGCATCTGTTAAGAAACGTGAAGATACTCATAAAATGGCAGAAGCTAACAAAGCATTTGCTCACTACCGCTGGTAGGATTAAGCTTATAATTGTTTGCATGAATCGCTTTGTTTGTCGTTCATGGAAAGTAGGGAGAGGAAGAAATTCCTCTCTCTTCAATGAACGTCCATTTTACATATTTGGAGTGTTTGTGGATATACTTCCATTGTGACAATTAAAGAGATTTTATGCTTTTAAAATTAAAAAAATCCAATCCTTTAAAAGGAAGGAGAAAAACACCCATGTCAAGAGAGTTCTCCTTAGACAACACTCGCAACATTGGTATCATGGCTCACATCGATGCTGGTAAAACAACAACGACAGAGCGTATCTTGTTCTACACAGGCCGCGTACACAAAATCGGTGAAGTACACGAAGGTGCTGCAACGATGGACTGGATGGAGCAAGAGCAAGAGCGTGGTATCACAATTACTTCTGCTGCGACAACTGCTCAATGGAAAGGCAATCGCGTAAACATTATTGATACTCCTGGACACGTAGACTTCACTGTAGAGGTAGAGCGTTCTTTACGCGTACTTGACGGTGCGGTAGCTGTTCTGGATGCACAATCTGGTGTAGAGCCTCAAACAGAGACAGTTTGGCGTCAAGCAACAACTTACGGTGTACCTCGTATCGTGTTCGTTAACAAAATGGACAAAATCGGTGCGGATTTCTTGTACTCCGTAAAAACATTGCATGAGCGTTTACAAGCGAATGCACACCCAATTCAACTTCCAATTGGTGCAGAAGATCAATTCACTGGTATCATTGATATCATTGAGATGAAAGCGCATATGTACACGAATGATTTAGGAACAGATATCCAAGTTGTAGATGTTCCTGAAGAATTCCAAGATCAAGCTGAAGAACTTCGTGGCGGTTTGATTGAAGCTCTTGCGGACTTCGATGAAGCACTAATGGAAAAATATCTTGAAGGCGAAGAAATTACAGTAGAAGAATTAAAAGCGGCTATCCGTAAAGCTACGTTAAGCGTAGAATTCTTCCCTGTAGTGTGTGGTTCTGCTTTCAAAAACAAAGGCGTTCAATTAATGCTAGATGCAGTTATCGACTATTTACCATCTCCACTTGACGTTCCTGCTATCAAAGGTATCGTTCCTGATACTGATGAAGAAGTAACTCGTCCTGCTGATGATAACGGTCCGTTCTCTGCATTAGCGTTCAAAATCATGACTGACCCTTATGTTGGTAAGTTAACATTCTTCCGTGTTTACTCTGGTAAAGCAGAAGCTGGTTCTTATGTTGTTAACTCCACAAAAGGTAAGCGTGAGCGTTTAGGACGTATCCTACAAATGCACGCAAACTCTCGTCAAGAGATTGCTGTATGTTACTCTGGTGACATTGCAGCTGCTGTAGGTTTAAAAGATACAACAACTGGTGACACTTTATGTGATGACAAGAACCAAGTAATTCTTGAGTCTATGACATTCCCAGAGCCAGTTATTTCTGTAGCTATCGAGCCAAAATCTAAAGCTGACCAAGATAAAATGGGTATAGCATTAGTAAAGCTTTCTGAAGAAGATCCAACATTCCGTGCTCATACTGACCAAGAGACTGGTCAAACAATCATCTCCGGTATGGGTGAGCTTCACCTTGATATCATCGTTGACCGTATGCGTCGTGAATTCAAAGTAGAAGCAAACGTTGGTGCTCCTCAGGTAGCATACCGTGAAACGTTCCGTGCTGCTGCGCGTGTTGAAGGTAAATTCGCACGTCAATCTGGTGGTCGTGGACAATTCGGACACGTTTGGATTGAATTCGAACCGAACGAAGAAGGTAAAGGCTTTGAGTTTGCTAACAAAATCGTCGGTGGTGTGGTTCCTCGTGAATATATCCCGGCTGTACAAGCAGGTCTTGAAGATTCATTGAAAAACGGTGTACTAGCAGGATATCCTGTAGTAGACATTAAAGCAGCATTAGTAGACGGATCTTACCATGATGTTGACTCCTCTGAGATGGCATTTAAGATCGCTGCATCTATGGCTCTAAAAGCTGCTGCTTCTAAATGTAACCCTGCAATTCTTGAACCAATCATGAAGGTAGAAGTTGTAATCCCAGATGAGTACCTAGGTGACATCATGGGTGACATCACTTCCCGTCGTGGTCGTGTAGAAGGTATGGAAGCTCGTGGTAACGCGCAAGTAGTTCGTGCGATGGTTCCACTTTCTGAAATGTTTGGTTACGCAACATCCTTGCGTTCTAACACACAAGGACGCGGAACATTCTCTATGGTATTTGACCACTATGAAGAGGTTCCAAAAACAATCTCTGAAGAGATTATTAAAAAAAATAAAGGCCAATAATTGATTTTTGGCACTTGTTCAAGTATAACTACTTATGTAAGCCTAGAAAGTGGAAAAACATTTAGTCTTTCCTCTTTCTAACCTATATAATAATTAGAATTTTAAGGAGGATTTTCCCCAATGGCTAAAGCTAAATTTGACCGTTCTAAACCACACGTTAACATTGGTACAATCGGCCACGTTGACCATGGTAAAACTACATTAACTGCTGCTATCACAACTGTACTTGCAAAAGCAGGTGGCGCTGAGGCTCGTGCATACGACCAAATCGACGCTGCTCCAGAAGAGCGTGAGCGCGGTATCACAATCTCTACTGCACACGTTGAGTACGAAACTGCAACTCGTCACTATGCACACGTTGACTGCCCAGGCCATGCTGACTATGTTAAAAACATGATCACTGGTGCTGCTCAAATGGACGGCGCGATCCTAGTAGTATCTGCTACTGACGGTCCAATGCCACAAACTCGTGAGCACATCCTTCTTTCTCGCCAAGTAGGTGTACCATACATCGTTGTATTCTTAAACAAATGTGATATGGTAGACGACGAAGAGCTTCTTGAACTAGTAGAAATGGAAGTTCGCGATCTATTAACTGAGTATGAATTCCCTGGCGATGACATCCCAGTTATCAAAGGTTCTGCTCTTAAGGCTCTTGAAGGAGATGCTGAGTGGGAAGGAAAAATCAACGAGCTTATGGCTGAAGTTGATGCTTATATCCCACAACCAGAGCGTCAAACTGACAAACCTTTCTTAATGCCAGTTGAGGACGTATTCTCTATCACTGGTCGTGGAACAGTTGCTACAGGTCGTGTAGAGCGTGGAACAGTTAAAGTTGGTGAAGTAGTAGAAATCATCGGTCTTGCTGAAGAAACTAAAAACACAACTGTAACAGGTGTAGAAATGTTCCGTAAGCTTCTTGATCAAGCTGAAGCTGGAGACAACATCGGAGCTCTTCTTCGTGGTGTAGCTCGTGACGACATCCAACGTGGACAAGTTCTTGCTAAACCAGGTTCTGTTAAACAACATACAAAATTCAAAGCGGAAGTTTACGTTCTTTCTAAAGAAGAGGGTGGACGTCATACTCCATTCTTCGCTAACTACCGCCCACAATTCTATTTCCGTACAACTGACGTAACTGGAATCATCCAATTACCAGAAGGCGTTGAAATGGTTATGCCTGGCGACAACATCGAAATGACTGTAGAACTTATCGCTCCAATCGCGGTTGAAGAAGGTACTAAATTCTCAATCCGTGAAGGCGGCCGTACAGTAGGCGCTGGCGTAGTTGCTACTATCACTGAGTAATTTTTAATAAAAAGCTTGGAACTTTGGTTCCAGGCTTTTTTATTTATTTTTGTGCTTTTTACTTCTCATCCATGTCAGAATGGATAAGAGAAAAGAAAGTATAATCATGAATAGAGGCATAGAGCTAAAGGATTTTTAATCATAGTTGCTGCTTCCCAAGGGATAAGCCATTCTTTCATAATTTGATTACTCCTTCAGCTTTTAGTAATCTTCTGCATATATTTTTTGATTAAAATAATGATGAGAAGCAGCTAATGACCAAATCATGGCTAATTCTAGAGTTTGGGCAAAACCTTGCGTCGTACCTAATGGCCATGCAGTTCGCAAAGCGGGTGCCCATCCTTTCTCTAAAACTGGTTGTAGGTTCTCTGGATGAATGATGTCACTTATGGATAGCAGGAGAATTACCAAAATAAACAATAAAATAAATAGAAGAAACACAAATCTTCTATATATAATCAGCAAAATTTTGAATTGCTTTGAAAAAATTCATGCTATAGTGTTGTAGACTTATTTTTAGGTTTATTTTACACTGTAAGCAAGTATAAATTTCCAGCTGGAAGTGAATTCGACGTAGTCGGAAATTTTAGGAATACAGTATAAGAGCAACTACGCCTCTGTCTTCACCGAAGAGCATGGCTCGTCAATCGGCGAGTTTTCTTTATTACGAGTTTATGCCAAAAACTGTGAGCATAAACTCATTTGTTCATAGCTTGAAATTCAACGAAGCCGTGTGTATAATAACTTAGGTACGGCAAAAACAGCAAAATTATATTTTGTTGTTGCATAGGCCGTAGATATAATGTATAATAGACGATGTTGGTCTTTGACTGCGATGAAGTGGAAGGTTGCTGACACACCCGGCCGCTTTGCCATGGCGAGTGTGAGGAAATTTCCATGGAGAATGTCTATTTTTTAAAATAGGCGAAGAAGGAGGGAAAATAATGGCAAAAGAGAAAATTCGTATTCGTTTGAAAGCTTATGATCACCGTATTTTGGATCAATCAGCAGAGAAGATTGTAGAAACAGCTAAACGTTCTGGTGCAGCGGTATCTGGTCCGATTCCATTACCGACTGAAAAGACAATCTATACAATTCTTCGTGCGGTGCACAAGTACAAAGATTCTCGTGAGCAATTCGAGATGCGTACACACAAGCGCTTAATCGACATCGTGAATCCTACTCCACAAACAGTAGATTCACTTATGCGTTTAGATTTACCATCTGGCGTAGATATCGAAATCAAACTATAAATGACATATTCTTAACATGTAGGAGGTGTGACTCATGACCAAAGGAATCTTAGGAAGAAAGATCGGTATGACTCAAGTGTTTGCGGAAAACGGTGAGCTAATTCCTGTAACTGTTATCGAAGCTGCTCCAAACGTTGTTCTTCAAAAGAAGACAGCTGAAACAGACGGCTACAATGCAGTTCAAGTAGGTTTAGAAGACAAGCGTGCGAAGCTTGCTAACAAACCTGAACAAGGTCATGCTGCAAAAGCAAATACTGCTCCTAAGCGCTTCATTCGCGAGTTCCGCGATGCAGACGTAGCAGGGTACGAAGTTGGTCAAGAGGTAAAAGTAGAAATTTTCGCTGAAGGCGATACAGTTGACGTAACAGGAATCTCTAAAGGAAAAGGATTCCAAGGTGTAATTAAACGTCACGGACAATCTCGTGGACCTATGTCTCACGGTTCTCGTTATCACCGTCGTCCTGGTTCAATGGGCCCAGTTGCTCCGAACCGCGTATTCAAAGGCAAAAAGCTTGCTGGACGTATGGGTGGAGATCAAGTTACTGTGCAAAACTTACAAATCGTGAAAGTTGATGCAGAGCGTAACTTGTTACTCGTTAAAGGTAACGTTCCGGGCGCTAAAAAATCGTTAGTAGCTGTTCGTAATGCCGTTAAGGCAAGCAAATAATTCTTTAGCGGAAAGGAGGAAACCAAATGCCAAAAGTAACGTTATTTAATCAAACAGGATCTCAAGTTGGTGAAATCGAATTAGCAGAAGCTATTTTCGGTATTGAGCCAAATGAAGCTGTACTTTTTGATGCAGTAATTATGCAACGCGCATCTTTACGTCAAGGTACACATAAAGTGAAAAATCGTTCGGAAGTACGCGGTGGCGGACGTAAGCCATGGCGTCAAAAAGGAACTGGCCGTGCTCGTCAAGGTTCCATCCGTTCTCCACAATGGCGCGGCGGCGGTGTCGTATTCGGACCGACTCCACGTTCTTACACTTATAAATTAAACAAAAAAGTTCGTCGTTTGGCGATCAAATCTGCATTGTCTACTAAAGTATTAGAGAGCAACGTAATCGTTCTTGAAGATTTAGTATTAAATGCACCAAAAACAAAGGATATGGTTGCAGTCCTTAAAGGATTAGCAATTGAGAAGAAAGCTCTTGTCGTTACTGCTGATGTAAACGAAGCGGTTGAGTTATCTGCTCGTAATATCCCAGGATTAACAGTTGTCACTGCAAATGGCGTGAACGTATTAGACGTTCTTGGTCATGAGAAGCTTGTTTTAACTAAAGCGGCAGTGGAAAAAGTAGAGGAGGTGCTTGCATAATGAGAGATCCTCGTGATATCATTAAGCGCCCGGTTATCACTGAACGTTCTATGGAAGCGATGGCTGAAAAAAAATACACTTTCGACGTTGACGTGAGAGCGAACAAAACGGAAGTTAAAGATGCTATTGAAGCAATTTTCGGCGTTCAAGTTGACAAAGTAAACATCATGAACTATAAGCCGAAGTATAAGCGCGTAGGTCGCCATGCGGGTTATACAAACCGTCGTAGAAAAGCTATCGTGAAATTAACTGCTGATAGCAAAGAAATCGAAATTTTCGAAGGCGTTTAATCCTAACAGAGAAGGAGGGAAATTGAGATGGCTATTAAAAAGTACAAACCAACATCAAACGGTCGCCGTAATATGACAGCTTCTGATTTCGCTGAAATCACAACTGACAAACCGGAAAAGTCCTTACTTGCACCTTTAAGCAAGAAAGCCGGCCGTAACAACCAAGGTAAAATCACTGTACGTCATCAAGGTGGCGGACATAAGCGTCAATACCGTATCATCGACTTTAAACGCGATAAAGATGGAATTCCAGGACGCGTTGCTACAATCGAATACGATCCAAACCGCTCTGCGAACATTGCATTAATCAACTATGTTGACGGTGAAAAACGTTACATCCTTGCTCCTAAAAACTTAGAAGTAGGAACTCAAATCATGTCTGGCCCAGAAGCTGACATTAAACCAGGTAACGCACTACCGCTTGTAAACATTCCAGTAGGTACTGTAATTCACAATATCGAGCTTAAGCCTGGTAAAGGCGGACAATTAGTTCGTTCTGCTGGTTCTTCTGCTCAAGTACTTGGTAAAGAAGGAAAATACGTACTTGTACGTTTAACTTCTGGTGAAGTACGTCTAATCTTAGCAACTTGCCGTGCTACAATCGGTCAAGTTGGTAACGAACATCATGAACTTATTAAAATCGGTAAAGCTGGTCGTTCTCGCTGGTTAGGCAAACGCCCTACAGTTCGTGGTTCCGTAATGAACCCTGTAGATCACCCACACGGTGGTGGTGAAGGTCGTTCACCTATCGGACGTAAGTCTCCAATGTCTCCATGGGGCAAACCGACTCTTGGAGCGAAGACTCGTAAGAAAAACAAAGCTTCTGATAAATTCATCGTTCGTCGTCGTAAAAAATAACGTGATTGTAGTACGGTTCTATAGAACCGTACGTCAATTACGAAGGGAGGTACAAAAATGGCTCGCAGCTTAAAAAAGGGACCATTTGTCGATGATCATTTAATGAAAAAGGTCGAGCAAGCTACTGAAACTGGCTCTAAGCAAGTTATCAAAACTTGGTCTCGTCGTTCTACAATCTTCCCTCAATTCATCGGTCACACAATCGCTGTGTATGATGGTCGTAAGCATGTTCCTGTTTACGTTACTGAGGATATGGTTGGTCATAAATTAGGCGAATTTGCGCCAAGTCGTACGTACAAAGGCCATGAGGCAGATAAGAAAACTAGAAGATAATGAGAGGAGGCACTTCAATGCAAGCTAAAGCAGTAGCTAGAACAGTTCGTATTGCTCCTCGTAAAGTACGTCTAGTATTAGATTTAGTTCGAGGAAAGCAAGTGGGTGAAGCAATCGCAATTCTTCGCCACACTCCAAAAGCTGCTTCTCCAGTTGTAGAGAAGGTTTTGAAATCTGCGATCGCAAACGCAGAGCATAACTATGAAATGGACATCAACAACCTAGTTGTTAGCACAGCGTTCGCTGATGAGGGTCCAACATTGAAACGTTTCCGTCCACGTGCAATGGGACGTGCAAGCGCGATTAACAAACGCACAAGCCATATTACAATCGTGGTATCTGAAAAGAAGGAGGGATAATCGATGGGTCAAAAGGTTAGTCCGATAGGTCTTCGGGTTGGTATTATCCGTGACTGGGAATCTAAATGGTACGCTGATAAAGATTTCGCTGAGTTATTACACGAAGATATTAAAATCCGTGAATACATCAACGTTCGTTTGAAAGATGCTGCTGTTTCTAAAGTTGAAATTGAGCGCGCTGCAAACCGTGTGAACATTACAGTACACACTGCAAAGCCTGGTATGGTAATTGGTAAAGGTGGTACAGAAGTGGAAGCACTTCGTAAAGCTCTTAACCAATTAACTGGCAAACGTGTACACATCAATATTTTAGAAATCAAAAGAGCTGATCTTGATGCGAAATTGGTTGCTGAAAATATTGCTCGTCAATTAGAAAACCGTGTATCTTTCCGTCGTGCACAAAAACAAACACTTCAACGTGCGATGCGTGCAGGTGCAAAAGGTATCAAAACTCAAGTTTCTGGACGTCTTGGCGGCGCTGATATCGCTCGTGCAGAATCTTACTCTGAAGGAACTGTTCCACTTCATACTCTTCGTGCTGATATTGACTATGCAACAGCAGAAGCTGATACAACATACGGCAAGCTTGGCGTAAAAGTATGGATTTATCGTGGAGAAGTCCTTCCTACGAAAAAGAAAGCTTCTGAGGAAGGAGGAAAATAATATGTTAATGCCTAAACGCGTAAAATATCGTCGTGAACACCGTGGTAAAATGCGTGGTGAAGCTAAAGGTGGTAAAGAAGTTCATTTCGGTGAATTTGGTTTACAATCTACTGAAGCTTCTTGGATTACAAACCGTCAAATCGAAGCTGCGCGTCGTGCGATGACTCGTTATATGAAACGTGGCGGTAAAGTCTGGATTAAGATTTTCCCTTCTAAGCCATACACTGCAAAGCCTCTAGAAGTCCGCATGGGTTCCGGTAAAGGTGCTCCAGAGGGTTGGGTAGCAGTTGTTAAACCTGGAAAAGTTATGTTTGAAATTGCGGGTGTATCTGAAGAGGTCGCACGTGAAGCTTTACGTCTTGCTGCTCACAAACTTCCAGTTAAATGTAAGTTTGTAAAACGTGAAGAAAATGGTGGTGAATCTAATGAAAACTAATGAAATTCGTGACTTAACCACTGCTGAAATCGAACAAAAAGTGAAAGCATTGAAGGAAGAATTATTCAACCTTCGCTTTCAATTAGCTACAGGACAATTAGAGAACACTGCTCGCATTCGCGAAGTACGTAAAGCAATTGCTCGTATGAAAACTGTAGTTCGTGAAAGAGAGATCGGAATTAACGGATAATAATTGAGGGGAGGTTTGCACTGTGAGCGAACGCAACCAACGTAAAGTTTACACTGGACGTGTTGTTTCCGATAAAATGGATAAAACTATTACCGTTTTAGTTGAAACTTACAAAACACATACTTTGTACGGAAAACGTGTTAAGTATTCTAAAAAATACAAAGCACATGATGAATTAAACCAAGCAAAAGTTGGCGATGTAGTAAAGATCATGGAAACTCGCCCGCTTTCCGCTACTAAACGCTTCCGTTTAGTTGAAGTCGTTGAAGAAGCTGTTATTATTTAATAGACGAATCGGATCAATGATAAATCCGAAGGGAGGTTCCATAGCATGATTCAACAAGAAAGTCGTTTGAAAGTTGCTGACAACTCTGGTGCTCGTGAATTGTTAACAATTAAAGTATTAGGTGGTTCAGGCCGTAAGTACGCTAACATCGGTGACATTATCGTCGCTACTGTAAAACAAGCAACACCAGGTGGCGTTGTTAAAAAAGGTGATGTTGTTAAGGCGGTAGTTGTGCGTACAAAGAGCGGTGCTCGTCGTAAAGACGGTTCTTACATCCGTTTCGATGAAAATGCAGCAGTTATCATTAAAGAAGATAAGAGCCCACGCGGTACTCGTATCTTTGGACCGGTTGCTCGTGAATTGCGCGAAAGCAACTTCATGAAAATCGTTTCCTTGGCTCCAGAAGTTCTATAATTTCGAAGTATTGCCTTTCTAAGGAGGTGCACAAAAAAGATGCATGTTAAAAAAGGTGACAAAGTACAAGTAATCACTGGTAAAGATAAAGGAAAACAAGGTGTAATCCTTGCTGCTTTCCCTAAAGAAAACCGTGTTATTGTTGAGGGTGTTAACGTTGTTAAGAAGCACTCTAAGCCGTCTCAATTGAACCCACAAGGTGGAATCATCACGAAAGAAGCACCAGTTCATGTATCTAATGTTCTGCCATTAGATCCAAAAACAGGTGAGCCTACTCGTGTAGGTTATCAAGTAGTCGATGGTAAAAAAGTTCGTGTAGCAAAGAAATCAGGTCAATTATTAGATAAATAATCTCTCTTGAAAGGAGGTCCCTGAATTGAATCGCCTTAAAGAAAAGTTCCAAAAAGAAATCACACCTGCTCTAGTGAGCAAGTTTAACTATAAGTCGGTAATGCAAGTTCCTAAACTTGAAAAAATCATCATCAACATGGGTGTTGGTGATGCTGTACAAAACTCTAAAGCATTAGACAATGCTGTTGAAGAGTTAACACAAATCGCAGGTCAAAAACCTGTTGTAACTCGTGCAAAGAAATCGATCGCAGGTTTCCGTCTTCGTGAAGGTATGCCAATCGGTGCAAAGGTTACATTACGTGGAGAACAAATGTATGAGTTCTTTGATAAGCTTGTATCTGTTTCTCTTCCACGTGTTCGTGACTTCCGTGGTATCTCTAAGAAGTCTTTCGATGGTCGCGGTAACTACACTTTGGGAATTAAAGAACAATTAATCTTCCCTGAGATTGATTACGATAAAGTAAGCAAGGTTCGTGGTATGGACATCGTAATCGTAACAACTGCTAACACAGATGAAGAAGCTCGTGAGCTTTTAACACAATTCGGTATGCCATTCCAAAAATAATGGAAGCCAACGCTAAGTAGAGGAGGCGAAAACGTGGCTAAGAAATCAATGATTGCAAAGCAAAAACGCGAGCCGAAGTTTAAAGTACAGGCGTATACACGTTGCGAACGCTGCGGTCGTCCGCATTCTGTATACCGCAAATTTAAACTTTGCCGTATTTGTTTCCGTGAACTTGCCTATAAAGGTCAAATTCCTGGTGTTAAAAAAGCTAGCTGGTAATACCCAAGAATGGGAAGGAGGTAAAACAAATGGTGATGACAGATCCAATTGCAGATTTGCTTACTCGCATCCGTAATGCGAATATGGTACGTCACGAGAAATTAGAAGTTCCTGCTTCTAACATGAAAAAAGAAATCGCGGAAATCTTAAAGCGTGAAGGTTTCGTTCGTGATGTAGAAATGATCGAGGATAACAAGCAAGGTATCCTGCGCATTTTCTTAAAATACGGTCCAAACAACGAGCGTGTAATCACTGGACTAAAACGCATCAGTAAGCCTGGCTTACGCGTATATGCAAAAGCTGATGAAGTACCACGTGTACTTAACGGATTAGGTATTGCAATCGTTTCTACTTCTAAGGGAGTAATGACTGATAAAGATGCTCGTCAACAACAAACTGGCGGAGAAGTACTAGCATACGTTTGGTAATATTTTCTGAACGAACGGAGGTGTAACAGAAATGTCTCGTATTGGTAAAAAGATTCTTGAAATTCCTGCAGGCGTAACAATTACAGTAGCTGACAACAATACGGTAACTGTAAAAGGCCCTAAAGGCGAATTAACTCGTACTTTCCATGCTGATATCAAAATCAATATAGAAGAAAACGTACTAACAGTGACACGTCCTTCCGATCAAAAGGAGCACCGTGCACTTCACGGTACAACTCGTGCTCTTCTTGGCAACATGGTTGAAGGTGTAACAGCTGGATTCCAACGTGGACTTGAGTTAATCGGGGTTGGTTACCGTGCATCCAAGCAAGGTAACAAGCTTGTATTAAACGTTGGTTATTCTCATCCAGTGGAGATTACTCCTGAAGCTGGAATCGAAATCGAAGTACCTGCAAACACGAAAATTCTTGTTAAAGGTATTGATAAAGAACGCGTTGGCGCTTTAGCTGCTAACATTCGTGCAGTACGTGCACCAGAGCCTTACAAAGGCAAAGGTATTCGCTACGAAGGCGAAGTTGTACGTCGTAAAGAAGGTAAAACAGGTAAGTAATCCTGGTAGATGAAAGGAAAGGAGTGACATCAATGATCACTAAACCTGATAAAAATGTGGTTCGTAAGAAAAGACATGCGCGTGTGCGCACAAAGCTTTCCGGTACTGCGGGGCGTCCACGTTTAAACGTGTTCCGTTCTAATCAGCACATTTATGCTCAAGTTATCGACGACGTGAACGGTGTTACATTAGCTAGTGCATCTACTCTTGATAAAGAGCTTTCTCTTGAAGGTACTAGCAACGTGGCTGCTGCTCAAAAGGTTGGCGAACTAGTTGCAAAACGTGCGGTTGAGAAGGGTGTTGGCGAGGTAGTATTCGATCGCGGCGGCTACCTATATCATGGTCGTGTAAAAGCTTTAGCTGAAGCTGCTCGTGAAGCTGGCTTACAATTTTAATGGTAAAAGGAGGGAAAAAAGATGCGTCGCATTGACTCAAGCAAATTAGAACTTGAAGAGCGCGTAGTAACGGTTAACCGTGTTGCGAAAGTTGTTAAAGGCGGTCGTCGTTTCCGTTTCGCTGCGTTAGTTGTAGTTGGAGATAAAAACGGTCATGTTGGATTCGGTACTGGTAAAGCACAAGAGGTACCAGAAGCGATCCGCAAGGCTATTGAAGATGCTAAGAAAAACCTAATTCATGTACCGCTTGTTGGTACAACAGTTCCACATGAAGTACTTGGACAATTCGGAGCAGGCGAAGTATTCTTGAAGCCAGCTTCAGAAGGTACAGGAGTTATCGCTGGTGGACCGGTTCGTGCGGTTCTTGAATTAGCTGGCGTACAAGATATCCTTTCTAAGTCTTTAGGATCTAACACGCCTATTAATATAGTACGTGCTACTATGAACGGATTGAACCAATTGAAGCGTGCTGAAGATGTAGCAAAACTTCGTGGCAAAACTGTCGAAGAGCTGTTAGGTTAAGATAAGGAGGGAATAGACAATGGCAAAGAAATTAGAAATTACCCTCACTCGCAGTTTGATCGGACGCCCACAAGATCAACGCGCGACTGTTGAAGCGCTTGGCTTGAAGAAGCTAAATCAAACTGTAGTTAAAGAAGAAAATGCTGCTATTCTTGGAATGGTCAACAAGGTTTCTCACCTTGTAACTGTAAAAGAAGCTTAATTTAAATCATAATTCAATACTATAAGGAGGTGCCTGGGAATGAAACTTCATGAATTAAAGCCTGCTGAAGGTTCTCGTAAAGTTCGCAACCGTGTAGGACGCGGTACTGGTTCTGGTAACGGTAAAACTGCTGGTAAAGGTCATAAAGGACAAAACGCACGCTCTGGCGGCGGTGTTCGTCTTGGCTTCGAAGGTGGTCAAACTCCTCTATTCCGTCGTCTTCCAAAACGTGGCTTCACAAACATCGGACGTAAAGAATACGCGATTGTGAACCTTGATGCTTTAAATCGCTTTGAAGATGGTACAGAAGTAACAGCGGAATTGTTACTTGAAACTGGCGTAATCAGCAAGTTAAACAACGGTGTAAAAGTTCTTGCGAACGGAACACTTGAGAAAAAACTTACTGTGAAGGCTACTAAATTTTCTTCTGCTGCTACTGCAGCAATTGAAGCGGCTGGCGGAAAAACTGAGGTGATTTAATGTTTCGTACAATCTCCAACTTTATGCGCGTTGCTGAGATAAGACATAAAATCCTTTTTACCTTGGCGATGTTAATCGTCTTCCGAATCGGTACTTTTATCCCGGTACCTAATGTTAACGCTGAAGTTCTAAAGGCCCAAGATCAACTCAACGTATTAGGTGTTCTCAATACCTTCGGGGGCGGAGCGTTGCAAAACTTCTCCATCTTCGCGATGGGAATCATGCCGTATATTACAGCATCCATCATCGTGCAGCTTTTGCAGATGGATGTTGTGCCTAAGTTTACGGAATGGGCAAAGCAAGGTGAGATGGGCCGTCGTAAATTAGCTCAGTTTACCCGCTATTTCACAATTGTGCTAGCTTTTATTCAAGCAATCGGTATGTCTATCGGATTCAACAATTTAGCGAACGGACAGTTAATTGAGAATCCGGGTTGGACGACATATTTGTATATCGCTACTGTTCTTACTGCAGGGACAGCCTTTTTAATGTGGGTTGGCGAACAAATTACAGCGAAGGGTGTTGGAAACGGAATTTCAATCCTCATCTTTGCTGGTATCGTAGCGGCAATTCCAAACGTAATGAATCAGATTTATGTGCAGCAGTTCCAAGATGCTGGAGAAGATTTATTCATTCGTATTGTGAAAGTAGCACTAATTGTAATTGCTATATTGGCAGTTATTGTTGGAGTCATCTATATTCAACAGGCAACAAGAAAAATCCCGATTCAGTACGCAAAACGTGCAGCGGGAAGCGGCGGTCATGCTGGTGCACAAAACACGCACTTACCGTTAAAGGTAAATAGCGCAGGTGTTATTCCAGTCATTTTTGCCGTGTCATTCTTGATTACACCGCCAACGATTGCTCAGTTTTTCCCGAATCACGATGTGTCGCAATGGATTATACAAAAATTTGACTATTCCCATCCCGTGGGAATGATTATATATGTTGCATTAATCATTGCCTTTTCGTACTTCTATGCATTTGTTCAAGTCAATCCTGAACAGATGGCTGAGAATCTGAACAAGCAAGGTGGATATGTTCCTGGTATTCGTCCGGGTAAAAATACAGAGCAATATTTAACAAAAATTCTCTATCGTTTAACTTTTGTTGGTTCTCTATTCTTAGCAGCTATCGCCATTTTACCTGTTATATTTATTAAGCTTGCGAATTTACCTAGTTCTGCACAAATTGGGGGAACAAGTTTATTAATTGTAATTGGAGTGGCTTTAGAAACGATGAAACAGCTAGAAAGCCAATTAGTAAAACGCCATTATAAAGGCTTTATTAAGCAATGAGCAAAGCGGGAAGGTATTCTTCCCTAACAGCTCGTTTATATTCTGGGGGGAATCGTGATGAACTTAATTTTGATGGGACTTCCGGGTGCCGGAAAAGGTACGCAGGCTGAAAGAATTATTGCCAAGTACAACATCCCTCACATTTCAACAGGAGATATGTTTCGCGCTGCTATTAAAGAAGGAACCGAACTAGGCTTAAAAGCAAAATCTTTCATGGATCAAGGTGCTCTTGTTCCAGATGAGGTAACAATCGGGATCGTTCGTGAACGTTTAAGCAAAGAAGACTGCAATAATGGCTTCTTGTTAGATGGTTTCCCTCGCACAGTGGCTCAAGCATCTGCTTTAGAAGAAATCGTGAAAGATCTTGGCAAGAAAATCGATTATGTCATCAATATTGATGTGGATTCTGATTTGTTGCTTAAACGATTGACTGGAAGACGTATTTGCAAAGACTGTGGTTCAACATATCATCTTGTCTTTAACCCACCTGCAGCAGAGGGTGTTTGCGATAAATGCGGCGGAGAGTTATATCAACGCTCTGATGATAATGAAGAGACTGTAGCAAACCGTTTAGAGGTTAATATTAAGCAAACACAGCCTTTGCTTAATTTCTATGAAGAACTTGGTTACTTGCGAAATATCAACGGCGTGCAGGAAATCGGAAAGGTATTCGAAGATATTGAAGCCCTTATCGGAGTTTTAGCGTAATGATCATTTGTAAGACGCCTCGCGAAATTGAGGTTATGCGAGAGGCAGGAAGAATTGTGGCCTTGACTCATCAAGAGTTGAAGAAGCACATTGTTCCGGATATCACAACAAAGGAGCTTAACGCAATTGCGGAACAAACCATTCGCAAGTATGGGGCATCCCCTTCCTTTAAAGGATATCATGGTTTCCCGGGAAGCATTTGTACTTCTGTAAATGAAGAGTTGGTGCACGGAATTCCAAGCGACCGCAAGCTCAAGGATGGCGATGTGATCAGCATCGATATAGGTGCGAAATATGATGGATATCATGGAGATTCCGCATGGACATATCCCGTAGGAAGCATTTCAGAATCTGTTCAAAAGCTGCTTGATGTTACAGAGAGATCCTTATATCTCGGTTTGGAGCAAGTAAAGCCTAGTGAAAGATTGTCAAATGTATCACATGCGATTCAAGCATATACGGAGAGCAATGGCTTTTCTGTTGTGAGAGAGTATGTCGGTCATGGAATCGGGCAAGACTTACATGAAGACCCGCAAATTCCCCACTACGGTCCTCCTAACAAAGGTCCTAGGTTGAAACCGGGTATGGTTATTTGCATTGAACCGATGATTAATGAAGGAACAAGATATGTAAAAACACTCTCTGATAACTGGACAGTGGTGACTGTTGATGGTAAATGGTGCGCTCACTTCGAACATACTGTTGCCGTGACAGAAACAGGATATGAGATCCTGACAACCCTGTAAGCAGTAAACTCTCCGAGCTTTCAGAGCAGTTTAAGAAGATTACTGATTTGAAGAAGGGAGAACATGAAATGGCTAAAGATGATGTAATTGAAGTAGAAGGCACAGTTGTAGAAACTTTGCCAAACGCGATGTTTAAAGTAGAATTGGAGAACGGACACGTGGTATTAGCTCACGTTTCTGGTAAAATCCGTATGAACTTCATTCGTATTTTACCAGGAGACAAAGTTACGGTAGAATTATCTCCGTATGACTTAAATCGTGGTCGTATTACGTATCGTTTTAAATAATATAGCACTCCGTAATCGTTAAGGAGGTTCGAGACATGAAAGTAAGACCATCCGTTAAGCCGATTTGCGAAAAATGTAAAGTTATTCGCAGAAGAGGAAAAGTAATGGTGATCTGTGAAAATCCGAAACATAAGCAAAAACAAGGTTAATCAAGGGAGGTGTTTTCATAATGGCACGTATCGCAGGTGTAGATATTCCTCGTGACAAACGCGTTGTTATTTCTTTAACTTACGTATATGGTATTGGTCGTCCGACTGCTCAGAAAGTTCTTGCGGAAGCTGGTGTTTCCGAAGATACTCGAGTTCGTGATCTAACTGAAGAAGAATTAGGTAAAATCCGTGATGTCATCGATCGTCTAAAGGTAGAAGGTGACCTTCGTCGTGAAGTATCCTTAAACATCAAACGTTTGATGGAAATCGGTTCTTTCCGTGGTCTTCGTCATCGTCGTGGTTTACCAGTTCGTGGTCAAAATACGAAAAACAACGCACGTACGCGTAAAGGTCCTCGTCGTACTGTAGCGAATAAGAAGAAATAATAAGTAAAGGAGGTTGAACACATAATGGCAGCACGCAAAACAAATACTCGTAAACGTCGTGTGAGAAAGAATATTGAAACTGGTATCGCGCATATCCGTTCTACATTCAACAACACAATCGTAACGATTACAGACTCTCATGGTAATGCACTTTCTTGGTCTAGTGCAGGTGCACTTGGTTTCAGAGGCTCTCGTAAATCTACTCCATTTGCAGCGCAAATGGCTGCAGAAACAGCTGCAAAAGCATCCATCGAGCATGGTCTTAAAACTTTAGAGGTTACTGTTAAAGGTCCTGGTGCCGGTCGTGAAGCAGCTATCCGTGCGCTTCAAGCTGCAGGATTAGAAGTAACAGCTATCAGAGACGTTACTCCAGTGCCTCATAACGGATGCCGTCCGCCAAAACGTCGCCGTGTGTAATTGTTCTGTATAATTTCCCAAACATTGTCTATAATGGGATATGATACAATATCTATACAGAAAAACATCACTTATTGTTGTGCACAATCGGGAACTGCCTAAGGGGGACTTTCGGTTAGACAATTTTAGGTTGTCTAGCCGGGGTTTCGACGTTTTGAAGGAGGGTTTAATAAATGATCGAGATTGAAAAACCAAAAATCGAAACGGTTGAAATTAACGAAGATGCCAAGTATGGCAAGTTCGTCATTGAACCGCTTGAGCGTGGATATGGTACTACTTTGGGTAACTCCTTACGTCGTATTTTGTTATCCTCACTCCCTGGTGCCGCTGTAACGTCTATCCAAATTGATGGTGTACTACACGAATTTTCTACGATTGAGGGCGTTGTGGAAGATGTCACAACGATTATCTTAAATTTAAAGAAGCTGGCCCTGAAAGTTTACTCTGAAGAAGAGAAAACGCTCGAAATTGATATTACGGGCGAGGGTGTTGTCACAGCTGCTGATATTACTCACGACAGCGACGTGGAAATCTTAAACCCAGATTTACATGTTGCAACGCTTGCTAAAGATGCGCACTTACGTATGCGTCTTACAGCTAGACGTGGCCGCGGGTATACACCAGCCGATGCGAACAAGAGAGAGGATCAGCCGATAGGCGTTATTCCTATCGACTCCATTTATACTCCAGTCTCACGTGTGACATACCAAGTAGAAAATACACGTGTTGGACAAGTAACAAACTACGATAAGCTTACGCTTGACGTATGGACGGATGGAAGCATCGGACCAAAAGAAGCAATCTCGTTAGGAGCCAAAATCTTAACAGAGCATTTAAATATCTTTGTCGGCCTAACAGACGAAGCACAAAATGCTGAGATTATGGTAGAAAAAGAAGAAGATCAAAAAGAAAAAGTTTTAGAGATGACGATCGAAGAACTTGATCTTTCTGTTCGTTCTTATAACTGCTTGAAGCGTGCTGGTATCAATACGGTACAAGAGCTTGCTAACAAGACAGAAGAAGACATGATGAAGGTTCGTAACTTAGGACGCAAATCCTTAGAAGAAGTGAAGCATAAGCTTGAGGAACTCGGCTTAGGCTTACGCAAAGATGACTAAGGTTTCTTTGTTTTGTTACGATACTACTAACAAAGGAGGGACTACTAATGGGATACAGAAAATTAGGCCGCACAAGTGCCCAGCGTAAAGCGATGTTACGTGACTTAACGACTGATCTAATCATTAACGAGCGTATTCAAACTACTGAAACACGTGCGAAAGAGCTTCGTTCCGTAGTAGAAAAAATGATTACTTTAGGAAAACGCGGAGATCTTCATGCTCGCCGTCAAGCAGCATCATACATCCGTAACGAAGTAGCTAACGCTGAAACAAACCAAGATGCACTTCAAAAGCTATTCGCTGATATCGCACCACGTTACACAGAGCGTCAAGGTGGATACACTCGTATCGCTAAGATCGGACCACGCCGTGGTGACGGTGCTCCAATGGTAATCATCGAGTTAGTATAATAACAGTAAAAGGGCAGGATCAACTGATCACGGCCCTTTTTTTGTATCTTCTGAATGTCGAAATGGATTATTTCTTAGGAAATGTTGTCTGGGGGAGGGCAGTTATGGAGAAACTTCGTGTCGATATGTTAAAGTTTCAATATCCTCATGCCCATTCGTATACTTTGCATGATATTTCTTTTTCTATACAAAAAGGGGAATGGGTTAGTATTATCGGTCAGAATGGTTCTGGCAAATCAACTTTGGCAAAGTTATTAAACGGATTGCTCTTGCCGAGTGAAGGAACTATTACAGTAGACGGCGGAATTGTATTGTCAGAGGAGACAATTTGGGATGTAAGAAAGAAAATTGGCATGGTATTCCAAAGTCCTGATAATCAGTTTGTTGGTACAACTGTTAAGGACGACATTGTATTTGGTCTTGAGAATATTGGGATGTCTCGGGATGAGATGACTAAACGCCTTGAGTATGCACTCCAGCTTGTCGGCATGAAAGAATATGAGAATCAAGAGCCGCACTCCTTATCGGGCGGTCAAAAACAACGTGTTGCTATTGCTAGTATTTTGGCCCTTGAGCCATCTATTCTTATTTTAGATGAAGCTACCTCGATGCTGGATCCGAAAGGGAGAAGAGAAGTATTAGAAACGGTATGGGAACTTGTGCGAACAAAAGGAGCTACTGTTCTTTCAATTACCCATGACCTGGAGGAAGCTGCGCAATCAGATAGAGTGATTGTTCTCCATGAGGGAAGTATTTTACGAGAAGGAAAACCGGAACAGGTATTTCAGTATGGTGATGAGTTGCGGAAGGTTGGCTTAGATACTCCATTTTCTGTAAATTTAACAGAAGCTCTGCAAAAAAGCGCTGTTCCGTTACAATCCATGCATCTTACAATGGAAAGTTTGGTGAATGAGCTTTGGACATTATATTTCAAAAGGTAGAGCATCGTTACCAACGAAATACTCCGTTTGAACGGCTTGCAATTTACGATGTTGATCTTTGCTTAAAGAGTGGACGTTATTACGCTGTTATCGGACATACAGGTTCAGGAAAATCTACATTTATTCAGCATTTAAATGGTTTACTGCAGCCAACTAATGGGGAAGTTCGAGTTGGGGAACAAGTCATTTCATCCCATAAAAAAGAGAAAAAGCTTAAACCGCTTCGTAAAAAGGTTGGCGTTGTATTTCAATTTCCTGAACATCAACTTTTCGAAGAAACCGTAGAGAAAGATATTTGCTTTGGACCAATAAATTTTGGTGCAACAGAAGAACAAGCAAAGAGAAAGGCAAGAGATGTGATTCAATTGGTTGGGCTTTCTGAGGAATTCTTAGGAAAATCGCCCTTTGAATTAAGCGGAGGTCAAATGCGGCGAGTGGCGATCGCTGGTGTCTTAGCAATGGAACCTGAAGTGCTTGTGCTGGATGAACCGACAGCTGGACTGGATCCAAGGGGACAACGAGAATTGATGGATATGTTTTATGAGCTTCATAAGACAAAAGGCTTAACGGTCATCCTTGTGACACATAATATGGATGATGCGGCTCGTTATGCTGACCAGGTAATTGTTATGCATAAAGGGACTGTATTTTTGCAGGGTGAGCCGACAGAAGTATTTTCGCATGCGAATGAACTGGAAGGAATCGGCGTCTCTCTTCCTCTGCCGCTTCAATATAAAAGGCTGCTCGAAGAAACATGTGGTGTGCTTTTACCCGATTCTACGCTTACGGCGGAGAAGCTAACTCATGAGCTGCTTCAATTGATACGGAAGGGAGAGAGCCGGTAATGCAGCAATTGATGATTGGAAAGTATATACCAGGGAATTCTCTTATTCACCGTCTCGATCCGCGTGCGAAGCTCTCTATCGTTTTTTTCTATGTGTTTATTGTGTTCCTTGCTAATAATTCTGCTTCCTATAGTTTAGTGCTGGTATATTCCTTATTGCCTGTCGCGTTCTCAGGAGTACCTTTTCATTACATCTTGAGGGGCTTAAAACCAATGCTGTGGATTTTCCTGTTCACCTTTCTCCTTCATGTATTAACAACGAAGGAAGGGGCTCTTTTGTTTGAACTTGGTCCCATATCTGTCCATCAAGAAGGATTACAGCAAGGAACTTATATTTCAATTCGCTTTCTTGTAATCATCCTGATGACCACACTATTAACATTTACGACAACACCTATTGAGATTACAGATGGACTAGAGTCACTGCTTTCACCATTTAAAAGGGTCGGTCTGCCTGCTCATGAAATTGCGCTTATGATGTCCATCTCTTTACGCTTTATCCCTACGTTGATGGAAGAGACTGAGAAAATTATGAAGGCACAGGCAGCAAGAGGTGTGGATTTTGCAGGAGGGCCCATTAAGGAGCGGCTGCGCGCTATGATAGCATTGCTTGTTCCTTTATTTATTAGTGCCTTTAAAAGGGCTGAGGATTTGGCAACTGCTATGGAAGCGAGAGGATACCAAGGAGGCGGGGGCAGAACGAAATTTCGCCAGCTGCTTTGGCATTTCCGGGACAGTGCGGCATTTGGAAGCCTGCTCCTAACAGTGTTTATTTTGCTTTGGATTCGTTCATAATGGAGAGTGGTTATGAAAAGAATGAAGTGTATCATTTCCTATGACGGTACTGGGTTTTTTGGTTACCAAATTCAACCAAGTAAACGTACGGTGCAGCAGGAGATAGAGACTGTATTGAAGAGGATGCATAAGGGCGAGGAGGTTCGTATTTATGCATCAGGACGGACGGACGCAGGCGTTCATGCACAAGGGCAGGTTATTCATTTTGATACTCCTCTTGAGATCGCTCAGGAACGCTGGGTTGCCGCGTTAAATACACAGCTGCCTGAAGATATTGCGGTGCACCATGCAGAAGCTGTGTCCCCGAAATTTCATGCTCGTTATGATGTGGTGAGCAAGGAATACCGCTATCGAGTTATGCTGGGAAGAGGAAAAAATGTATTTCTTAGACACTATGCACATTTCTATCCGTACAGCTTGAATATAGAGGCCATAGAGGCGGCTATGCAGCATTTAAAGGGGACACATGACTTCACATCCTTTTGCTCAGCTAAAACGGAAATAGAGGATAAGGTGCGCACAATCTATGAGGTTGATGTACAGCAGCAAGGCGAGGAAATAATATTTCGCTTTGTAGGTAATGGTTTTTTGTACAATATGGTACGTATTATGGTTGGCACATTGCTTGATATAGGGCAAGGAAAGCTGCACGGGGATGAAGTTCCGAGAATCTTAAAGAAGATGGATAGACGCTCTGCTGGGAAGACAGCGCCTGGTCATGGGCTATATCTCTGGCAGGTTAATTATTAAAAATTTTTGGTCAGGAATAAATTGGCGGGAAGTATAAAGGCTATAACAACTAATCCTGGTGTAACATTTTCTTGACATTAGTTTGCCAAGACGATAATATAACATATGGTATTGTTTCTAAAACCACGATAAAGCCCCGGAACTTCATCGTGTTAGAATAAGCAAACAGAATTTCATTATTGAGATTGAACAGGAGGGAATCACATGCGTACGACTTTCATGGCAAAGGCTAACGAAGTTGAGCGTAAATGGTATGTTGTTGATGCTGAAGGTAAAACTTTAGGTCGTCTTGCAAGCGAAGTAGCTTCTATTTTGCGCGGGAAAAACAAACCAACTTACACACCAAATGTTGATACTGGCGATCACGTAATCGTAATCAACGCTGAAAAAATTCATTTAACAGGTAACAAATTGAACGATAAGATTTACTATCGTCACAGCATGCATCCAGGCGGATTAAAACAAAGAACAGCTCTAGAAATGCGTACAAACTACCCTGTACAAATGATCGAGCTTGCGGTTAAAGGTATGCTACCTAAAAACCGTCTTGGCCGTCAAATGGTTAAGAAATTAAACGTATATGCTGGTGCTGAGCATCCACATCAAGCACAAAAACCAGAAGTTTACGAACTTCGCGGATAATTATTAATAAGGAGGGTTTACTTTGGCACAGGTACAATACTATGGTACTGGACGTCGTAAGAGTTCAGTAGCGCGTGTCCGTCTCGTTCCTGGCGAAGGACGCGTTATTATCAACGGTCGTGAATTTGAAAACTATATTCCATTCGCTGCATTGCGTGAAGTTGTAAAGCAACCTCTAGTTGCAACTGAAACTTTAGGCAGCTACGATGTTCTTGTTAACGTTGGCGGCGGCGGTTACACTGGTCAAGCTGGTGCAATCCGTCACGGTATCGCAAGAGCATTACTAAAAGCGGATCCTGAATATCGTTTAACTTTAAAACGTGCGGGTCTATTAACTCGTGATGCGCGTATGAAAGAGCGTAAGAAATACGGTCTTAAAGGCGCTCGTCGTGCACCTCAGTTCTCAAAACGTTAATTTTTGGCGTTTCAAAGGCTCTCAACCATTTTGGTTGGGAGTCTTTTTTATACTTTAAGAAAGTATAAATTTCTAGCTGGAAATTCATAGACGTTTCCAGCTTTTACTGCCGGGATGCTTTTCCATAAGTCTTTGCTTAATGTAGCTGAGCCTGCTGCAGCATCGCTATTTATTAAGAATAAATGTTTAGCATCTAACTCAACTAGTTTTTCTAAAGAAATCTCACTCCAGTTTCCTGTTGCTTTAGCTGATATTTCTTTTACAACAGCAGGCTCTTTTAATCCTAAATCACCGTACATAACTGCTCCGCTAGAAAGCTTGTCACTTACCATGAAGAATTTGCCGCCTACTAACCAAATGGCTGCCACAGAAGGATTGCCTACTTCTTTTTTAATAGTTGCCTTTGCCTCTTTAGCTTTAGTGTCATATTTATTTAAAACTTCTTGAGCTTCTTTTTCCTTACCAAACACTTGTCCAACACGTTTTAATTCATCACGCCAGTCATTATTTACCTCAGTCCCAATTACATATGTAGGAGCGATTTAAGCTATCGAGATGTTCTTAATGCTTTATTTAAATTTGATTCAGAAAATTCCGCTCACGTCATCATGGCTCCTATGGAACTACCCGTCGGCATCGTTGTATCCATTTTAGGAGCACCTTATTTTATCTATTTACTTGTGAGGAATGTTTAAGCGGGGAGTAGCTTGGTGTTAGCGAAGCATGGTATCAGACACCGTTTGTGGACAAATAGGAAGTGTTTTGTGCGTGTGGGGGGTAGATGGCTGTAGGTATGGCAGAATGTGCTCGTTGACTTAGGCATTTTGGTCATGTATTCAATTTCAAAAGTAAATCATTTCTGCTCTTCTGTATCAGGAGAAATTGTCATCCCAGTTTTTAGAGGTAATCGCTACAATTTTTTCTTCTTTTCCTTCGTTGGAATATTTTAATGGGCATGTTCCTTTTCTGTACGTTTAGACTACGGAATAGGGAGGTGCATAAGCTTGAATGTCATTACTACCCTAAAAGATAAACGACGTGAAAAGCAATTGAAGTATGAACGGAGGCTGCTTCGCGAAATCTCGCTAGCTTCTCTCCGAAGTGATATAAAGCAATATTTTTGTGAGTATACAAAGACATCCCAGTTTACACGACATTGTGAAGAGTACTGTATCGAGCTAGCGGTTGAGTCTTATTTGCTTGGCGCTCGTTACAGCAAGTTTGGTTATTACGGGGAGCCGCTACCGCAGGTGAGAAAACGATCCATATTTGAGGAAAAAAGCTTAGCGGAAATGCTGTTTCACTTTTTATCGACAGTCCCGCTGGTTGACCTGCCAAAGGAATACCGGCAAAAGCTGCATGAAGTCTGTGAAAACTTCATCTCTTCCTGGTGGAAGGAAGGCTACGAAAAAGGAGAACGAAGATATCGCCTTCGTTTACGTTAACTACTCATATTCTCTCTCCCTGTCCCATATAAGTAAGTAGAGGACTAGCAGGAGGGGGAATTATGAGGAAAATTAAATTGATTTCCTTCGCTTTAGCAGCCATTGTACTTTTTTTTCTCGTACGGTATGAATTCCAGATTACAAAGTCATGGAAGGCATGGAATTTACCTCTGTCAGGGAAAATTATAGTGTTGGATGCGGGACATGGAGGACCTGATGGTGGAGCAGTCGGCGGCGATGAGGTTATAGAAAAAGAAATTACGCTTAAGATTGCGAAAAAGGTGCAGGATTACTTGCAGGAGCAAGGAGCCCTTGTGATTATGACGCGCAGCGAGGATGAAGATTTAGCTGACGAGGATACAAAGGGATATAGCAGAAGGAAAGTGGAGGATTTACGCAGGCGGGTTGAAATTGTCAATAATTCCGACGCGGACTTCTTTGTTAGCATTCATTTAAATGCCATTCGGATCCCTAGCTCACGAGGGGCACAAACTTTTTATAGCCGTTCGCTAATAGAAAATGAAAGAGCTGCCAAATTTATTCAGGCAGAGCTTCGGAATAGCTTAGAAAATACAAATCGATTAGCTAAAATTATCAATCATGTATATCTTCTTAAGCATGCTAAGGTACCAGGTGTCCTTGTAGAAGCGGGATTCTTGTCTAATGTGAGCGAGCGGCAGCTTTTGAAATCTGAAGCATATCAAAAAAAGGTAGCAGCTGCTGTGTACAGGGGTGTGCTGCGGTATTTTACTGAGAAAGGAAATCCTCCTGACTAAAATTAGGAGGTTTTTTCATTGGTTAAAAATGAAAGTGTGATATACTAAAAATGAAAACGCACTATTCCTTACAGGCGGTGGACAAATATGATAACAAAAGAGCAAATCATACAAGCACTGAACGGATTGCAAGACCCATTTTTACATAAAACATTTGAAGAGACAGACGCGATTCAAGAAATCAGCTTAAAGCCGGAGAAAGCACATGTGAGTTTGAAAATTGCAATTGCTCAAACAGGTACTCCAGAGCAAATGCAGTTGCAGGGTGCTATTGTAAAAATTGTGAAGGATTTAGGAGCAGTTACAGTAGGTCTTCGTTTTACTGAGTTTACGGATGAGGAGCTAGCTAAGTTCGGGGTAGCGGAGGAAAACGCACCGGATACATTGCTATCTCCAAATTCAAAAACCGTATTTCTCGCAGTTGCAAGCGGCAAAGGCGGTGTCGGTAAATCTACTGTTTCTGTAAACCTTGCAGTTGCGCTAGCACGACTTGGAAAAAAAGTAGGGATTGTTGACGCGGATATTTATGGATTTAGCGTACCGGACATGATGGGGATTACACAACGTCCAGTTGTGCGCGGTGAGCGCATTGTCCCGGTTGAACGATTCGGGGTAAAGGTCATCTCAATGGGCTTTTTTGTAGAGGATAATGCACCTGTTATTTGGCGGGGGCCAATGCTCGGCAAAATGCTAAATCATTTCTTCTCGGAAGTAGAATGGGGTGAGCTGGATTACCTTGTGCTAGATTTGCCGCCGGGAACGGGAGATGTTGCCTTAGATGTCCATTCCATGCTTCCTTCTTGCAAAGAAATTATCGTGACGACACCGCATCCAACAGCCGCTTTTGTTGCCGCGCGTGCGGGTGCGATGGCATTGCGGACAGAGCATGAAATAGTTGGGGTTATCGAGAATATGTCCTACTTTGAAAGCAAGGTAACTGGAGAGAAGGAATATGTCTTTGGCCAAGGTGGAGGTAAAAAGCTCGCTGCGGATTTACAAACGATTTTACTTGGTCAAATTCCGCTTCAGCAGCCTGATTGGAATGAGGCTGATTTTGCGCCATCTGTATATGATGAAGCACATCAAATCGGTCAAATTTATACTGAGATTGCTGAAACAGTTATCGAGGCAATTGAAATCAAACAGAAATAACCTCTTCTTATGAAGAGGTTTATTTTTACACTTGTAAGAAAGTATAAATTTCCAGTTCGAAGCGAATTTGAAGTAGTCGGAAATTTTAGGAATACAGTATAAGCGCAACTACGCCTCTGTCTTTATTCAAGAGCAGGGCTCGCCAGTCGGCGAGTTTTCTTTACACTGTAAGAAAGTATAAATTTCTAGCTGGAAGCCAATTCGACGTAGCGAGAAATTTTAGGAACAAAGTATAAGTGTAACTACGCCTCTGTCTTCGCCCAAGAGCAGGGCTCGCCAGTCGGCGAGTTTTCTTTATCAAGATTTTTTATTTGCTTTCTCAATCGCTTCACTAATAACGTCAATCATTTTAGTTTGGAAGAGAGGGTTCTCAGCAGTTTCGTTCAACATCTGCTGTAAATGAAGGCGATATTCCTTACTTTTCATCACATCAAGCATTTGTTTCTCTACTTCTGGGTTTTTCAAAATTTCAATAACTCCAGCTTGGTATTGAGGGTCCTTTAGAAGAACCTTCATGAGTTCTCCCTGCTCTTTTTGTACACTTTTTGCAAATGATGCGGAGAACTGTGGGTCTTTAAATAGATTTTCCCAGAACTTTTGCCCCTCCTCAGAGGTCATAGTATCCTGAATGGTTTGCTTGACAACCGTTTCATCAAGGATAAGCGCCTGCTTCATCTTCTCATCCTTCAGCACATCCTGAATGGCATTTTTTCCTTGATCCGTTTTTAAAATATCGATAATCATTTTTTTCGTTTGATCGTAGTCTAATTCAGCTTGAGCTGAATCATTCTCCTGGGCACATGCTGCTACTGTAAGAAAGAGTAGAAACGATAGCAGTATAAACGGAATCCGTTTCATTAACCGGAGCTCCTTTCGCTGATTTCTATTTTTGGGTATAAAAGCAAACATAAACTTTGTGACATTTCCTAACTCCCCTAGTATGTCCTTCAACAGTAAATTCGAAAAAAGTTGAAGTGCATCAGGAAGCTTTTGCTAATACATTGTGCCAAGCCACACATTGTATGTTGCTAAGGAAAATTAGATTGTGTCTGCTTTTCTTAATATAAATATCTTGGTAAAAATTATGCATATTCCTGACTAGCTTTTTAAAATTCCCGTTGTTACAATTTAAGTTAGAACATGCAGAAACTGGGGGATTATGTTGTGAACAGCCGGAAATGGGTACATCTATTTTTTTCCACCCTTTTTCTTGGGGGAGTAAGTACAATTTTAGTTGGGTTTATTTTAAAGTGGAACCAGTATGCAAGGCTGTTTCAAAGCTTTGACTTAAAGGAGCTGCTTTCTGTAGCCTTTTGGCTGCTGGGGGTCGGATTTATCTTCAGTGTCATCAGTCAAATGGGCTTTTTCGCTTACCTAACGGTACATCGCTTTGGGATTGGGATTTTTCGTTCTGCATCTCTTTGGAATGCAGTGCAGGTATTTCTTGTAGCTTTTGTATTATTTGATTTTGTATACTTACGCTCTACTTTCGTAGAGGAAGGAAATGCTTCTACAACGCACAATATATTGATAGCAACGGTCATATTTCTCGCAGGGGCAATTGTAGCTTACATAAAAAGTAAGGAAACGAATAGGCAAGCTTTTATACCCGCTTTATTTTTTATGATTGTTGTTACAATAGTAGAGTGGATTCCTGCACTTCGCGTCAATGATCGTGATTGGCTGTATTTAATGGCAGTTCCGCTTTTTATCTGCAATGCCTATCAGTTATTAACTTTACATCGTCTTATCAAGAAGTAAAAAAAGATGGTCTAAAAAGGGGTTATCCTTTCTAGACCACCTAAGAGCGGCTGTTATCTGCAGATTGCTTATATCAATGACTGAAAAAGTGATTTTAAAGAAAACTCACCGACTGGCGATCCGTTAGGCGAAGACAGAGGCGTAGTTGAACTGATACTTTATCCCTAAAATTTTCTACTACGCCGAACGGTTTCCTAGCTAGAAATTTATCCTTTTTTTAAAGGATAAAAAGTAAGAGGCTATTCCTTGTAGGGAATTATATAGCTCCATTGACCTGTTTTATCAAGTGCAAAACAGGTTCATGGAGCTTTTTTTCTATGTTCTCTTGCATGTATCATAATTTTTTATTAGTTCACTGTACATCTGTGCTCTTTGTTTGGGTATTGGAGATCAGTTCTGAGACAGATGTGCTTGCATACCCTGCTGCTCTTAAATGTTGAATGAGCAAGGGAAGAGCTTGATTTGTTTGCAGTGCTGAATCGGAGGCATGAAGAAGAATGATATCACCAGATTGCAAGTGCTCGGACACTGTTTTTACAATCTTATTCACGCCTGGGTTTCGCCAATCATCAGAATTATTGCTCCAATGAACGACTGTATAGCCTAGAGATTCAGCAATTTTTAATACTTCTTTATTGAAGTTTCCACTTGGCGGCCGCAGGAGTTTAACATCCTTTAAACCAAGCTTTGTAAATATCTCCTGTGCCTTTAATATATCCTGTCTTACCTGTGCCGTTTCTAAGGATGTATAGCTTTTATAGTTATAGCCCATACTTCCAATCTCATGACCGTCCTTTTGAATGCGTTCTACGATATCCGGATGTCTCTCAGCCCAAGCGGCAGATATGAAAAATGTTGCGTTTTTAATGTTTTGTTTTTTTAATGTATCCAAAATCGGTATTGCTTTTTCATCTCCCCAGCTAATATCAAATGTTAAGGCTATTTGCTTTTTAGTAGCATCCCCCTGATAGATTGCTTTAGGTCCTGTAGCAGTAGAAAATACAGATTGCTGTGAATAGGTCTCCAGAAATAAAAGCCATGCCGTAAATAAAGAAAGTAAAGCAATTAGCAAAGCCTGCTTCAATTTTGTTTTGCTTGTTACAAAGAAGAAAAACATAATCTCCCCTCTCCTCTTGTCCAAACCTTTTTAGTTACTTATATGCCTTCTCGAAACAAAACATGCCGTTCTTTCAGGGGAGAGGTACTCAATAAAATGGAAAATGCATACATAAAAGGGTTGCAGGGAAATAATTAACATAAATAAAAAAAGAAAGAGGTGCATATATGTTCGGTTTATTAGTTGACAAGAGAGAAATGAAGGAGATGGAATACTTACTAAAAAGGGAGCTAGATGAACTTTTATTTGATTTTGATGATGGTAGAATTGATTATGCGGTCAAGAAAGCAATGGAAGATCGCTACAAAGTATTATTTCGATTGTTTCAACGGGTTGCCGATCCATCAGAATGTTCCCGCTATATACGTAAGAGAGTTCATAATTAAGTCTAGATAATACCACTTGTACTCTTCGCAGGACAAAATATAAGCCTTCTATTTTGATATAAGAAGAGAAGCTGATTCATAACCCATAACCGTTAGTTAAAGGATTTTATATAAAGATGAATCAGCTTCTATGTTAAAAAGTATTGACGGCATATATACAGATGTGATAAATTAAATCTCGTCGCTGATGAGTGACGAACTTAAAAATTAACTTCAAATAAATTGTTGACATCGTAAATAGCAGATGTTAACATAAGAAAGTCGCATTGAGCGATTAAGAAAGTTCTTTGAAAACTGAACAAAACACAAAACGTCAATGTTTTATTTACAAAGCTAGACAAACACTTTTATGGAGAGTTTGATCCTGGCTCAGGATGAACGCTGGCGGCGTGCCTAATACATGCAAGTCGAGCGAGGTTCTTCGGAACCTAGCGGCGGACGGGTGAGTAACACGTGGGTAACCTGCCTGTAAGACCGGGATAACTTCGGGAAACCGAAGCTAATACCGGATAATTTCGAGCATTGCATGATGCTTGATGGAAAGACGGTTTCGGCTGTCACTTACAGATGGACCCGCGTCGCATTAGCTAGTTGGTGAGGTAACGGCTCACCAA
>JBEPZN010000020.1:0-60400 GCA_041640875.1 Ectobacillus sp.
AAATAGGCGAAATATTATCATCCGCCATCTTAATATTATTTGTAATTGTATGAAGCGCCATTGCAGAACGAGTGCCCGCACTTTCTTTCTCCTTTGCAAGCTGAATAGCACGGCGGACGTCCTTTGGCAAATTCGTAGAAGTCTCAACGATTAACTGATACATACTTTCTTGAAGCTTTTCCATTTCATTTCCTCCCTGAATGAGAACACTATCTAAACATTTTCGCGGTTTGATATTCGTTTTATTTTACATGATATTTTCTTTGAGTCTTATAAACAGATAGTGGCTGGTTTGTCTTCTCACCTGTTGTGAAAACTGGGACTATTTAAACTAAATCCTATTAATTTTGCTAAATCTTTTCTACAAGCTCTGTTGACGAGAATGAACTTCTAGCTGGGAAGTTATACTTTCTTAAAGTGTAAGAAAAGTACAGCCTTCAAGGCGCAGAGACCCAGGTTCTCCGGCCTAAAAGGAACTTTTTCCCTTTTTTTGACGGAGATTCTTAGATGGCAGCGCCTAACCGGTGAAGCTAGACATGTCCCTTATGTCAAGAAAAAAAGGGCTACTACGCCCTCTTTTTCTTAACATGTGCAAGTTTACTGTCTTTCGAAAAGAACTGCACCTGCAATGCCTGGGTGTGTCATTTCGTAAGGATCCAAAATTAAATTGAGTTCTTCTTCCGATAATACATCATATTGCAAACATAGTTCGCGAATCGGCTTCCCGTTCAAAATCGCCTCTCTCGCTATGCGTGCAGCGACCTCATAACCGATATGGGGATTCACCGCTGTAATAAGACCCGCACTCTTTTCCACATATCCCTTCATTCTTTCTTCGTTTGCTTTAATTCCCTTTAAACAATGGTCTGTAAATGCACGGAATGTGTTATCCATAATACTGATGGATTGAAGTAGATTAAATACGAGAACAGGCTCCATAACATTCAATTCCAGCTGTCCTGCTTCAGATGCAAGACAAATTGTATGATCATTTCCAATTACTTGGAACGCTACTTGATTAATAACCTCAGGCATGACCGGGTTGACTTTCCCAGGCATAATGGATGAGCCCGGCTGACGGGCAGGTAATGTAATCTCGCCAAGTCCGGCGCGAGGACCAGAAGCCATCAATCGCAAGTCATTGGCAATTTTGGACATGTTCATCATGCAGACTTTGAGTGCAGCCGATACTTCTGTGTAAGCGTCTGTATTTTGTGTTGCATCTACAAGATGCTCTGCTCCAACAAGGGACAAGCCGCTAATGTCAGCAAGATACTCGACTACGCGTTCAATGTAGCGAGGATCTGCATTCAAACCAGTTCCTACTGCCGTTGCGCCCATATTCACCTCATATAAATGCTGGCGTGATTGTTTGATACGCTTTATATCACGGGTAAGCACACGGGAATACGCTTCGAACTCTTGGCCTAAACGAATTGGTACAGCATCCTGCAGGTGCGTGCGGCCCATTTTGATAACATGGTCAAATTCCTTTGCTTTTTGTTCAAATACGCCTTGCATATACTCTATTGTGTTCAATAATTTCTCTAACATATTCAATGTTGCAATGTGAATCGCAGTCGGAAAAGCATCATTTGTAGACTGGGACATGTTCACATGACTGTTTGGACTGATATGGAAGTAGTCTCCTCTTTCTTTTCCGATCAGCTCAAGCGCACGGTTGGCAATGACCTCATTTGCATTCATGTTTATCGATGTTCCTGCGCCTCCTTGAATTGGATCGACAATGAAATGATCGTGCCATTTTCCGTCGATGATTTCTTGAGCAGCCTGCACAATCGCCTTACCTGTTCCTTCGTACAGACGCTTTGTTTCCATATTGGCAAGAGCGGCCGCTTTCTTGACAATGGCTAAAGCCTTAATAAGTTCTTCATGCATGGTATACCCTGTGATCGGAAAGTTCTCAACAGCGCGCAATGTTTGAATGCCGTAATAAGCATCTACCGGCACCTCTTTTTCTCCTAAGAAATCCTTTTCAATCCGCATATTCGTTTTTTTTTCAGTTACTTCCATCGAATTCTCCTCCTATTTCTTATACAACTTTTGCGTCTTTAACGGAATCCACATAATGTCGACTTTGTCTGTATCAAATTCGCCTTCCCAAATGCTGACGTGATTGTTTGATGCGCCTTATATCACATGCAAGCACGCGGGAATACGCTTCAAACCCTTAGCCTAAACGAATTGGTACAGCGTTCTGTTGGTGCACACGACCCATTTTGATGACATAGTGAAATCCCTTTGCTTTTTATTCAAATACGCCATTCATATCTTCTATTGTGTCCAACAATTTCCCTAACATATTTAATGTTGCAATGTGAATCGCAGTCAGAAAAACATCATTCGAATTCCTCTCTTATTCTTATGCAACCTTTGAGTCTTTAACGGAATCCACATAACGTCGTGCCTTGTCTTTATCAAATTCGCCCTCCCATTTCGCCATTGAAACGGCTGCCAATGCATTTCCTAATACGTTCACAGAGGTACGAACCATATCTAAAATACGGTCGATACCAGCAATTAAAGCGACTCCCTCTAAAGGCAGTCCCATAGAACCCAGTGTTGCCAGTACAACAACGAAAGAAGCGCCCGGAACCCCTGCCATACCTTTGGAAGTTAGCATGAGCACAAATAATAATGTGATTTACGCTGTCAGTGACATAGGAACATGGTACATTTGTGCAACAAACAACGCAGCAAGTGACTGATAAATCGCTGAGCCCGTCAGGTTGAATGTGTAGCCCGTCGGAATAACGAAAGAAACGATCGCCTTTGAACAACCAAATTGCTCCATCTTTTTCATGTACACCCCCTTGTCAACGCTTTCATTTCGAATCAATAAATCTTAACTCATTCTATAAACCTATCTACCAAAAGCGACAAAAACACACAAAACTATTTTTAAAAAAATTTAAGCGTTTACCTATTTTATAATGAGAAAAGAAAGTTTTCTCGTCTCATTTGTGACCTTAGGCATGGCTTCTATCCCCTCTTTTAAGGGGCCCTCCCCACTCCGTCAAATGAACTTCTAGCTGGGAATTTATACTTTCTTAAAGTGTAAGAATTGGTTGTTCTTCAAAACAAAAAATTGAGCTGAATTCTCATAAGTAACTGTAGAGGGCTAAATTTGCTTACAAGTAATACACTTCAATTATAAAAAAGGAGTTTACATTCTTTTCTTCCTTGAAAGAATGCAAACTCCTTTCTCTTTGTTTATTTGATAGATCCCATGGATCGTGTTGTTACATCTACAGAAATATTGATAGTTGCTTCTTCCAGCGCTTTGCCCCAATGATTCTGCACTTGCTCATAATATCTGTTTTGATAGGCTCTGGCATATACCCCTAAGCCAATTGGGTCAATTTTATTTTTTTGGATTTTCTTTATGAAATTGCCAAGCTGCATTTTCAGTTGTTCTTCTACCATCTGTTCTAGTTTGTCAGTATTGTTTCTCATACTATTTTTTCTTTCACCTCTTTACCAAATACAGGATTAGTTTCATAAAATACCAACTCATTTTCTTTATTCAAATCTACAAGATTTTCTGATAAGGTTATGCTTATCTTTTTATTTTGAATGTCCTTTACCTGTTTTTGAGGCTCATACAAATTGTTTCTTGGTTTATTGCGAAAAATCTTCATCTTACCATCGCCTATATAAAGTAAATTTGTATCATTATCCCCCTGCTTATGGAAATATCATTCATGTACAGTTCCATTTAAACGACCTTCAATTTATTTAAGAATCTCCCCTGCTGCATGCCCATCAAACTAATATTTTGAAATCCCCCCAAAAACAAAAATTTTATCTCGCCACAACTGTCTGTGGGAATTCAATGCATTTTTTTCGTTTTGGGGGAATGATGAATTTCTTAACCTGATGGTGAGGATACCCCTCTTTCTATTTTTACAGTCGAACTGGCCTGCCATCACTAACACCTTCCTAATTTGCACACCTTTTACAATATTTATAAATTCTGCTTGATTCTCTTCGGATAAAGAATGAGACATAGTACATGACGCGAAATAGACCTAGAGTTTGTTATTTCCTCACTATCTACATCCTCTAGCTTATCAAGTGACGGAGGCATATAAAAATAATAAATAAGCCATCAGAGAAACCTAAATGCTAATGGTTTTTCATGATGGCTCTTTCCATTTAATAATCAGGAAAATAGACTGCCTTTTCGTTTGTTGTCATCACAATTTTATTGCTTTGATCTTTGCGGCTGTCCTTGACGTGCATAGTTTTTCTTTGCTTGTACAACTGGATCCATCTCATTTGAAAACTCTTGGTTATGACCGTTTTGTGTTTTTTGTTCTGGGTTGTTTTGCTTTGAGCGTTTTTTCATTGTTCCATTTCTCCTTTTAATGTAGTGTAGTAATCATTTCATGCTGCATGTTGCGCAGTTGGATAAGCGCACGTTCAATACGCTCACGCTGCTGTTCATTCGCATTATGCTCCATTTTTTCAAGAGCCGTCACAGCTTGCTCAAGCTGCAATTGCGCGTCTGAATATTCCATCATATTGTAGTGCTCCTGTTGCTTACCTCGATCAAGCTGCTCTTTTGCATATTGCAGTGCTTGCTCCGCGTTATCAATGTATTGGTTTAACGAATCGCGTGTCGTCATGCTTAACCCCCCAATGTTTCTGTATATCACTAACTACCAAACGGCAGGATACGCCGATGGAAGTCTCGTTTTATTATCCCCCATCCTGCAAACTATATGAGCCCGTGTGCTATAATGAATACTGTTTCCTTTTGAATGAATTGAATCACTCACATAAATAGTACTTGCCTAAAGGAGGGATATTCAATGAATAACCCATTTCCGTATTCAACCGATAATAAACGTTATCACACATGGAACTACCACCTGCGCCAAACGTTTGGCAGCAAGGTGTTTAAGGTATCATTAGATGCAGGCTTTGATTGCCCAAACCGCGATGGTACAGTGGCATTCGGCGGTTGTACCTTTTGCAGCGCTGCTGGCTCTGGTGATTTTGCGGGTAATCGCACCGAGGACGTAATTACACAATTTCATACGATTAAAACAAAAATGCACGAAAAATGGAAGGCAGGCAAATACATGGCCTACTTCCAAGCATTTACAAACACTCATGCCCCGCTCGATGTATTGAAGCGAACGTTTGAACCCGTTTTAGAAGAGGAGGGAGTTGTTGGTCTTTCTATCGCAACCCGTCCTGATTGTTTACCGGATGATGTTGTGGAATATTTGGCAGAGCTTAATGAACGCACGTATTTATGGCTTGAGCTCGGTTTACAGACGGTTCACGAACGGACTGCTCATCTCATCAACCGCGCGCATGATTATGAGACGTATGTAAGAGGGGTGGAAAAGCTGCGTAAGCATCATATTCGCGTTTGCTCCCATATCATTAACGGGTTGCCTCTTGAAAATTATGACATGATGATGGAAACAGCGCGTGAAGTCGCAAAGCTTGACATTCAAGGCATTAAAATCCATTTGCTTCATTTGTTAAAAGGCACGCCGATGGTTAAGCAATATGAAAAAGGACTGTTGGAACTCCTCTCCTTCGATGATTATATAAAGCTTGTCGTTGATCAGCTTGAAATCATCCCTCCAGAGGTTATTGTGCACCGCATTACAGGGGATGGTCCTGCTGATTTAATGATTGGCCCGATGTGGAGCCTGCGAAAATGGGAAGTGCTCAATACAATTGATGCAGAGTTTGTGCGACGGGGCAGCTGGCAAGGAAAATTTGCAGAAAAGGTGATGAATCGATGAAGCTTGAACGCATTTTGCCGTTTGCGCGTACGCTTTTGCAAATGGCAGTAAAGGACGGAAGCTATGCGGTGGATGCGACAATCGGAAATGGACATGATACAGCGTTTCTCGCCCGACTTGTTGGAGAAGCTGGGAAAGTGTTCGGCTTTGATATTCAGGAACAAGCAATTCATAATACACAAGCTCGTCTTGCTGAACAAGAATTGCTGAACCGTTCAATATTGTTCCATGAAAGTCACGGCAAGCTGCTAGAAATGCTGCCTGCCTATGCCAAGGGAAACGTAACAGGCGCTGTATTTAACCTCGGCTACTTACCAGGCGGTGATAAAAGCATCGTCACAAAGCCAACTTCAACGATTGATGCAATAGAACAGCTGCTGCAAATCATGGCTCCAGAGGGAATCATTGTACTCGTGATTTACCATGGTCATGAAGAAGGACAAGCAGAGCGTGATGCAGTCATAGAGTTTGCGATGAATCTTGACCAGCAAATTGCGCATGTACTGCGATATGAATTTATTAACCAAAGCAACCATCCGCCTTTTATTATTGCGATTGAAAAGCGATAGTAAGTCAGGAGCGTAGCTTACGTAAAAAAACACTCGGTAAAACGAATATGCGCCGAGTGTTTTTGTATTAATATATACTTTCTCCTAAGCCTTCTTACGGTACAGCCTCGCATTCACATAAAAGAAATAGGAAACAGCTCCGCCGTACTTCACGATACGACGTGCCATTTGCTGCATTTCCTTTTGCTCTGATACCTTTTGGTCCGACAAATAGATTCCCAGCAACCCCCGGCTGATCAAACGATGAAATTTCGCATGCGGCAAATCCTGTAGACATCTATCTGTCTCTTGCACAAAATGTTTTAGCCGCTCAAGGGTTTCCTCTTGATTCTCATAATAGCTGCAAAAATTTAAATCTCCGCCAAGGCGATCTTCTTCCTGATCGATAAAATAATCAAGTAAAATGTGCAGTCCTTGCAAATATGGAAAATAGCCCTTTTTAATTTGAATAATTTGTGATTCACTTAGCTCATGATGGAAGGAGTATGCCACCAAACAGAAAATGCCAAGTGTTGAACCGGCGCAAGCAGAAAACTCATACCAGCTCATCGCAGGAAGCTGTTCTTTATGTACAGCAAACCATTCCTGAAGCCGCCTTTCTCTTTCTGTGAGAGCTACGTGCTTGTGTACCTGCAGATCACAATAATAGCGGGCAAGCTCCTGCAATGCACCAGCTATTTTTGGATAATGCTTCGTATGCTGCAAAACGTCCTGACACGTTCGGACGAGCGCTTCTAAATAGCCGCCGTCATTCTGATCTTCACGGAAGCGATAATAATTTTCTGTAGAACTTCCTGGAGTAAGGGCATGAAGCATCGACTCATGCAATGCTTCAAAATCAAGCGGATCCAAGGAGGTGCTGCGGTCGCATAAATTATCTAAATAATCGCTGATGGTTTGATAGGCAACAATAAAACGAACACATTCGTTCATCCCTGCACCTGCTAAGATGGCGAGAATACCACCCCCCTCACAATGGAAGGTTTTATGTTCGATGCTTGCAAGCGCCTGCTTGCGCAGTTCTTCATTCGGAATACGCTGCGCCCGCTCCGTCCATTCCTTCAGCTCCTGATGCACTGGCGGCATTACATTCCGATATACCTTAGACATAAGAGATATAGGGTTTGTAGGAATCTTCACTTTACTTCACTCCTTTACTATATGCACTTCAGTAAAAGCTTTCGCAAATGTAAAAATCTGTTCACGTTCATATTCATTAAACAATTCATGATAGCACTCTTTCCATTCCTTATACGCCTTATCGCTGCTGCTTACTTCATTAAACCATTTACGTACTTGTATCCGGTCCACAAGTTTGTCCTCGCACGCCTGCATAATAAGAAGCGGAATATCCGGAAAGTTCAAAATCCTCTCATGCGCAATTGAAACTGCCTTTTCCAGCTCCATAAACCAACGCACCGATACCTTTTGTAAAAGTAAAGAATCGTTCTCCATAGCATCACGAATATCCCGATTGCGCGTTGCCATCTCGGCAGTTAACCGCGAAGAAAACTTCATTTTTGGCGCAAGCATATTCAATATCTTTGCTGCGGCCCTTAACGGGATAGAAGGCTCTGCCAATACTCCTAAACATGGTGAGCTTAAAATGATGCCCTGCACCCGCAGCTCAGTTTCCTGAAGAAGACGAATGATAATTAATCCCCCCATACTGTGACCAAGCAAAAAAATAGGAAGACGGTAGTGTCCTGCTTCTCTAATCCATTTTTGCACCGTATGTATATATTCCTCAAAGCTGTTAATATGTCCTCGTTGTCGTGAAGATGTCCCATGCCCCGGTAAATCTCCCATGACAACGTGATAGCCGGCAGCTGTCCACATATCGGCAAGCGCTGTGTAACGGCCATGATGCTCCATCGCTCCGTGAACAATCACCACAACAGCTTTGGCCGTTTCAGCTTCCCATTTCCACATGTGCATCCCCCTATTTTCATTTCAAAATATTGTTGATACACTAACAGTACATAAAAAGAAAGGCGGTTTCGCGTTATGATCTATCCATATAAAGATAAATACCCAAGCATCGCAGACAGTGCTTTTATTGCTGATTATGTCACAATTACAGGGGATGTGACAATTGGCGAGTACTCCAGCATTTGGTTTAACACTATTATCCGCGGTGACGTGTCTCCTACAGTTATCGGTGATCGTGTAAATGTGCAAGATTTATGTGTGCTCCACCAAAGTCCAAGATGTGCACTCATCTTAGAAGATGATGTAACAATTGGTCATCAGGTTACTTTACATAGCTGCACAATCCGAAAAAACGCATTGGTTGGCATGGGCTCTATCGTACTTGATGGAGCAGAAGTTGGGGAAGGTGCGTTTATCGGTGCTGGCAGCCTCGTACCGCAAGGAAAAATCATTCCTCCCAATACATTGGCATTCGGACGTCCGGCAAAGGTAATCCGCGAACTAACAGAAGAAGATAAACAGGATATGGCCCGCATTCGCCGTGAATATGTAGAAAAAGGACAATTTTACAAAAGTGTACAAAAGAAATAGCTGAATATAAAGAAAACTCGCCGATTGGCGAGCCCCGTCCTTGTGCGAAGACAGAGGCGTAGTTGCACTTATACTGTGCTCCTAAAATTTCTAACTACGTCGAATTGGCTTCCAGCTAGAAATTTATACTTTCTTACAGTGTAAGAAAACTGAAATAGCTTGGACGAAGCTGACCCATAAAAGCTTTCCGTATGCTCTTCGGCACACAAGATACTTTTTTCCTTTTGTGCCGGAGGTTATTCTGAGGATTAGAGCAGAAAACACTCCTCATACAAACACCACATGAAAGACACTTTTTCCCCATTATGAAATACGCTGCAGCTTGATTATGTAAGTTTTATGAATCATGCATCCTCCAAACCCTCTCTCCCCTTCCTTCTTCAATGTTTAGAAGCTGCCCACTATTTTTTACAATCCCTTATCACTTTCTCAACAAATTCTTATTACAATGGAAATGCAATACGAAATATACTGACATTAGGGAGGTGCTGCTGATGATAGCACGTTCTATCAGCGCCTTATATGAAATAGAGTGTTGCATTTTCAAAGGAATTAACCGTTATTTTGAGCGAAAGACGCTAAACATATACTTTCGCACAATCACGCACGCAGGAGGAGCAACATGCACCATCCTTTCCGTATTGCTCCTTCTGCTCCTATCAAAGGGTACAATTCGCGAAACTGCAGTAGCAAGCCTGACTTCCCTTGCTATCAGCCATATTCCTGTGCAGATTTTCAAGAAGCTGTATCCACGAAAACGCCCGTATATGATGATTGATGGAACAAAGCATCATTTGAATCCATTGCAAGATCATTCCTTTCCTTCCGGGCATACGACTGCTATTTTTTCGGTCGTCACTCCATTCATTGTTGCTGTACCTGTATCTGTATTCTTGCTTCTTCCTCTTGCCTTAAGTGTCGGTGTGTCTCGTATTTATCTTGGTCTTCACTATCCATCCGATGTGCTCGCAGGCATGTTTCTTGGAACGCTCACTGGCATTCTGTCTTACTTTCAAATTATACAACTATTGTAAGTGGGGAGGGCGTCTTATGAAAATCGCTATCTTTACTGATACCTTTATACCACAAGTAAACGGGGTTGCGAAAACATTAGAACGCTTCACAGGATACCTGCAGCGTAACGGTATAGAATACTATATATTTGCGCCTGAAAATACCGCTGAGGACAGCTTTGTTACAAATGTCAAAAAAATGAAAAGCCTTCCGCTTTCTATATATCCGGAATGCAGACTGGCGATTCCAAATCCAGTATTTATAAAAAAAGAATTGCAACGTTTTCAGCCTGATCTCATTCACATTGCAACCCCCTTCAACATGGGATTGTTTGGCATGTATTACGCGAAGAGGTTAGGCATTCCACTTGTCGGATCGTATCACACTGATTTTGATGCTTACTTAAAGTACTACAAAGTCGAGTTTCTCTCTCGCTTTCTCTGGAATTATTTACGCTGGTTCCATAGCTCTCTTCAAAAAACATTCGTTCCTTCCCATGAAACACTAAAACAGCTGCAAAACAAAGGATTCCGAGACTTGCACATTTGGTCACGCGGTGTTGATTGTAGCCTCTACCATCCACATTATGAGAAAAAAACCGTACGTGATACATACGGCATAGGGGCGAAGTATATTCTCTCATACGTAGGGCGGATGGCTCCCGAAAAGGATATCGATACACTCACAGAAATTATTCAAAAAATAAATCAAACGCTTGGAGATTCTGTTCACTGGCTCCTCGTCGGAGATGGACCGCTCACAGAAGAAATGAAAGCAAATTTAACTGAAAACGTAACATTCACTGGCTATTTAAAAGGAAAAGAACTCGCGGCTGTCTATGCTTCCTCAGATCTCATGGTGTTTCCATCGGCAACAGAAACATTTGGCAACGTTGTGCTAGAATCGCTTGCTTCTGGTACCCCTGTAATCGGGGCAAACGCGGGGGGTGTAAAGAATATTTTGCAGCATGGCACCACAGGACATCTATGTAACCCAAAAGACACTGATGCATTTTGCTCTGCAATCGAAGATCTTCTCGATTCTGGTTCCAGAATCGAGAAGATGGGGCAATCCGGACGAGAATACGCATTGTCACAAAATTGGGATACGATTTTCGAAAAGCTTCTCGGTCATTACAAGGATGTCATTCAAGCGCCTCAAAATAAATTGTTAGCATAGCTAAAAGCATGTTCATTCAATTCTTTTCTCAGTAAAGAAAACTCGCCGATTGGCGAAGATAGAGGCATAGTTGCACTCATATTACATTCCTAAAATTCCTATCTATATAAATGATGTGGCTCCTAGCTGCAAATTTATACCTTCTATAGTGCAGAAAAGCAAAGGTCGCTCACCTTTGCTTTTTATTTATTGTATTCTAATTTTTTCCAGTTGAAATATGCCGCCAATGCTACAATCACTGATACCATACTCACAATCATACATGTTCTCACTGCATCATATTCCCTGCCGTAATACGCTTCGATCGTATGCTGTAACGATATAACATTCACAATAAGTGAAGTTATAATAATAATTACCCACCCTCGCTTACTCATGACGATACTTCCTTCCAACCGCATATACAACACCGCCAGCTACCTCTAGCTCGATTAGCGGCAATTCTCTTTGCGGCGGTCCTTCCATCGGATGTCCTGTTTTAATATTAAAGAAACCGCGGTGGCATGGACAAACAAGGATGTCACGCTCTTTTTCATAAAACACGGGGCATTGCAAATGTGTACATTTATTATTGTACGCCACAAGCTCACCCTCCACTGTATGAACCAAGATAGCAGTATCCGCTTCTGTCGGATAGCTAAAATTTACAGAGTTCCCTTTTGGTAAAGAAGCTAGTTCTGCAATCTTTACACGCGCGTCCTTATCTGCCTTTTTATTGGCGCTGACAATTTGGAACGGGATAGTAGCAAGGCCAAGTGCCACCGTCGCTCCTGTCATAGATTTAATAAAGGCACGGCGGTTATACTTGACATCATCCCCACGCTTTAAATTCTCTATTAGATTCATCATATCGTGCTCTGTTTCTTCACGCTGACGCTTTTTCTTCCCCTGTTCACTCATCGAACGTTCCTCCCTTTCAAACGGGACTACTCAGAATAGACACCGAAAAATTCCGGTACAAAGTTCCACTTATTGCCCTCAGATGGTTTTTTGCCTTCAATTAAGTTCATACGGGCACGACTGCGGCGAAGAGCCTGCATTTCATCAAAATCAATGAAACGAATCGCTTCACTCGGGCAAACTGATGCGCACATTGGCGGGATGTCTTCTTTTGTACGGTCGTAGCACATATCGCATTTGTACATTTTATTGGCCTCAAAATCGAACTTCGGAATCCCGAATGGACAACCGAATGTACAGTTACGGCAGCCGATACATTTTTCTTCCATTGCAGAAAGGACAACGCCCTCTGCTGTAATTTGGATTGCATTTGCCGGACAAACACGCGCACATGCCGGATCCTTACATTGCATACACATCATCGGAAAGGTTTGACGACTTTCCATAAAGTCTACATATTCTACATAGTTGCGTTCTTTATATTCATGATCACCGCACTCTCGGCATGCCGCCTGACAAGAGCGGCAGCCGATGCAGCGTTCGAATTCTAAATACATAACCTTTTTCATAGTATATCCTCCTTACGCCTTCTCTACTTTTACTGCGCACACTTTGAACTCCGGCATGCGAGAGGTTGGGTCAAGACTTGGATTTGTTAATTGATTTACAGATAATTCTTTTCCCCAATGGTATGGAATGAAGATCGTATCTTTACGAATTGTTTTTGTTAAACGAACATCTACTTTCATATGGCCGCGGCGCGTAGTAAGCTTTACTTTATCACCGTTTGCTAAATTGTAGTGTGCTGCAAGCTCCGGATGCATCTCTGCATACGGAAGCGGACATTGCTCCATTAAGAAGTCCACGCGGCGTGTTTGGTTACCCGATAAATAGTGGAAAACAACACGACCTGTTGTGAGTACAAGCGGATATTCTTCCGTTTGTACTTCACCTGGATCTGTCCAGTTAAATACACCTAGGTTCGCTTTACCATCTGGTGTACCAAAACGCTCCTTAAACATATGGGGACTTCCTGGATGATCCTCGGAAGGGCACGGCCAAAATACCCCATCCTCTTTATCGATTCGGTCCCATGTAATCCCATAGTAATCCGCAGGACCGCCTTTTGTTGCCACGCGAAATTCTTCAAAAATTTCGTGTGCTGTTTGATAAGGAAAAAACCTTCCTTTCCCCATACGCTCAGCAATCAAGCTAACAATTTCCCAGTCAGGCTTGCTTTCTCCGATAGGATCACGCACTTTACGAATACGAATGACACGACCCTCTAAATTTGTTGTTGTTCCATCATCCTCGGCCCAAGTTGTTGTTGGCAAGACAACATCCGCATGCTCTGCTGTCTCAGATAAGAAGAAATCACTAACAACTAAAAAATCTAATTTTTCAAATGCTGCATTGACATAGTTACCGTTTGGTGCAGAGACCGCAGGATTACTACAGATGACATGCATCGCGCGAATTGTATTGTTATGAATTAAATCAAACATCTCATAGGCGGATACCCCTGGCTGCGGCATATCCTTCGGGTCAATTCCCCAAACACCTGATACGTATTCTACTGCTTTCGGATCTGTCAGCTTACGATATCCTGGCAGCAAATCTGCTTTTTGTCCATGCTCACGTCCACCTTGCCCATTTCCTTGCCCCGTAAATGTACCGCATCCTGAAGCAAATTTCCCAACCATGCCGCGAAGCAGTGACATGGTAATATACATTTGGACATTGTGCACACCTTTAGATTGTTGCTCAGCCCCACGTGCAAACATAACAACAGAACGCGGAGATTGACCATAAATATGAGCGGCTTTTACTAGCTTTTCTACAGCTATTCCTGTAACTTGCGAAGTATATTCAGGTGTACAATGCGCAACAGATTGTTTCAATTCCTCAAAATTGTTGCATCGTTCTTGTACGTATTCGTTATCTACATAGCCTTCTCGAATCAATAAATGAATGATACCAGCTGCCAGCGCAGAATCTGTTCCCGGCTTTAAATCCAGGTGAACATCAGCAACGCGCGCAATCGGAACCTCACGCGGGTCAGCTACGATTAATTTTGCTCCTTTGTCTTTCGCTTTCCAAAGCCATTGCGTGCTTGTTGGATGACATTCCGCTGAGTTAGAGCCTGCTAGGAAGAAACAATCTGTGTGCTCTAATTCCGGCATTGGAAGCGTCATACCGCGATCTATCCCGAATGTTTTTAACATTCCGCCAGCAGCAGAGCTCATGCAGAAGCGGCCGTTGTAATCAATGTAACGCGTTCCAAGTCCAACACGTGCATATTTTCCTACTAAGTAGCATTTTTCATTTGTCATTGATACACCGCCAAATACGCTAAGTGCATCTTTTCCATAGTCGTGTTGGATACGTTTGAAGTTCGATTCAATGTAGTCTAACGCTTCTTTCCACGATACAGTATGAAATTGTCCATTTTTCTTAATAAGTGGCTTTGTAATCCGATCTGGATGCTCAATCGTTTGATAAGCCGTCACGCCTTTTGGACACATTTTCCCTTTCGTTACCGGCCAATCATAGCGTGGTTCTACCCCAACTACCTTTCCTGTTTTCTCTTCCACACGGATATGCATACCGCATTGCATTCCACAATAGCAGCAATGGGTTGTTATTAGCTTTTCACCTGGCTTATGCAAATTTTTTACATTATCTCTTGTCACAAACTGACCTTGCCTTACTAACTGGCTCATCTTTGCTCACCTCTTCATTTGGTTGTGACTTCATCTTTTTTGGCTTGATAAAATTCTTCCGAACGCTTTTGTCCAAAGCCCGGTACATGAATGCCGTTATTTGTTTGAATCGGTCCGTACGGGTTGCCAATTGCTTGCTCCATATTCAACTGCTTCATTACACGCATCCGTCTGCGGCATGAAGGACAATAATCCGCTAGATATGAGCCGTCCGCAAGCTGCAAATCAAATTGCTGCGCTGCTAAAATGGCTTTTACGTCTGAAATCTGATCATCACTACTATACTTGGTACCGCACTTCTTACATGCTTTCGTATCCACCCTCACAACCTCCTGATAATTCATCGGAACAGCTGTTGCCAACGGGCGGATCGGAACATGAAAGAGCTTCCCAAACGGAAAATAGATAAGAAAAAACACAACAGATACTTGATGTATAAGCGTTATATAATGATGCATAAATCCTTTTAGAAACACATAGGAAAGGGTGAGCATCAATCCTGTTACCGCTGCACCGAGCAATAAAAGAAGCGGTAAAATATCAAATTCAAATCGTTGCGTTACCCGAACATCCTTATTCATTGTGCGGCGAATCAGTGCCATCGTTGCGCCGATTAGAAGCATCATTGCAAAAATATTAAGCGAATTGTACATAAGCTCCGCAACAATCCCATGTGCCTGAATTTTTACTACCTGGTGGTTAAAAACAATTACACCGTACGTATGAGCATCAATTAAACTAAAACGAAACAAACCGAATGTTAAACCAAACGTAAATGCTAACGAGCCAATACATCCCCATGCAATTAAAAAGTGCTGCACTCCACGATAGATACCGCGTTTAAAAATAAACTTTTGCAGAAAGATATTTTCAAATCCTGTTTTCAAAACAGACACAATATTTCGTTTGACACGATTAGATGATCTTAAATTTTGTAAGCTCCGTTTCATAACCTGATGTGTTGCCGGCCTTGCAAACCAAAAACAAACACGAATTGTCATCCCAATAGAAAATACAATAGAAGAAAGTAAATACCCGAGCGTCGCCAAATCAATATGGGTAAATTGGTCTGTAGCGTACCAGACTGTCAAAACTAACAGTACTGTTATAACAAATGAATAAAACCGCGCTTTTGAATAAAACTTGCGCTCGATTATATTCATGTCATTCCCCCCTTATTTTGAAAGCCGTCTTGTTGCTTTCATTATACGCACGAGTGAGTGGAATCACTGTGACGCACGTCACATATTTATTTGACAATGTAGTGACAGTTGCACTTATACTTTATTCCTAAAATTTCTCGCTACGTCGAACGGTCTTCCAGCTAGAAATTTATAATTTCTTAAAGAATAAGAAAAAGCAGCTACCATTTGGATTGGATAGCTGCTTCTTCTTATTCAATATTACAGTATGAAGTTGGACAATTTTCACAATTAATCTCCCGCTTCAAGTACTCTATATCATGAATGATAATCTTTCTTCCTTCAAAGGAAAGAATACCCTTACCCTTTAATTCATTTAAAGACCGATTCACACTTTCCCGAGTTGTTGAACTAAAATTCGCTAAATCCTGATTCGTCATTTGGACATCAAGCAATATGCCGTTTTCTACCGGTACACCGTAGCTATTGGTCATACGAATTAAAGTGGAATAAAGTGCTCCCTTCTTTCCATACAAGACAAGATCGCGAAACTTTGTATGCTGTTTACGAATATGATCCGTCATAACAGGCATGAAGTCCGCCGCAAATAGCGGATTTGTGAGCAATTCCCTTTCAATCGTTTCGTTCTTGATGACAAGTACCTCACTATCTTCAAGGGCACGTCCGCTGAACAAGTATTTTCCGTTTTGCGAAAAAATCATAAGCTCTCCCATGATGGAGTTCGGTCCGCACAGACGCAAACAAAGCTGCTTTCCATCACCCGAAAGCTTATTGATTTGAAATTTTCCTTTTAGCACCACAAAAAATCGGTCTCCATCCTGACCTTCTTGAAACAAATGTGATCCTTTTCTTACCTTCAATGTTTGGTAGGCTAATCTGGATAAGCATTCTACACTTTCAGTACTTAAAACTGTCGGCATTGATTTGCTCCCTTCTGCACGTTATCCAAAATAACGCTGATAGATAGAACGAGCTTCTGTAACATCCTTCGTTCCATGAATAAGTACCCTGCCATCACGGAACAAGACAATGCGGTGCCTCTCCAACTGCATCATGGCCAAATACGGATTGCTTTGAATATCATGCCCAGAACGCTTCATGTGTAAAGCAAGCTTTTCTAACTCAAATGGCTTCGTGCCCCGGAGCTGAACTGTATCTCTACCGCATAAAACAGCTGCCTTGCTCCTATCTTCCTCCGTTAAAGCTGGATACGTTCTTTCTTCCCCGCACGACGGACACTTTTTATTCTTTCTCTTCCCGACACGCAAAAACATATGCTCATTATTCCAAATATCAAACAAAGCCAATGATGGTCGCACTGCTTGCATATTTCCAGTCAGTATTTTTAAAGCTTCTGCTGCTTGATAAGACACCGTCATACCAATGGCGGGACCGATTACACCAGCGGTATCGCACGTTAAGCTATAAGACGGAAGATGCGGGAGCAGGCAGCGAAAACAAGGCGTTTGTCCTGGAATAATTGCCATCGATAACCCATAGCTTCCTGTACAAGAGCCGAAAACCCATGGTACATTGTACATTTGCGATGCATCATTGATGAGGAGACGTGTTTCAAAGTTATCCGTTGCATCTATCATAACATCCAGTCCCTGTTCACATATAGTAGCAATTTCACCCGGTGTAAGGTCTAAGACATGCGTTGTAATTTCCACCTCGCTATTAATGCGGCTAAGTCTATTTTTCGCTGCAATTGCTTTTGGCAGTCCTTGTTCAGCGTCACTCTCCTCGTACAGCTGCTGCCGTTGCAAATTACTCCAATCCACATAATCACGATCAACAATTGTAATTTTCCCCACACCTGCTCGAACAAGCATTTCAGCATTGCCGCAGCCAAGAGCACCAGCTCCAACGATGAGCACATGTGCCTGCCTTAACAATTTCTGTCCCTGCTCTCCAATTGGTGAAAAAAGCGTTTGTCTTGAATATCTATCCATTCAGGTCACACCTTTAACCGTCTGTAGTCACCATTTTTCCCGCCTGTTTTCTCCATTAAATAAGTCGGACCGATGATAATCCCCTTATCAATCGCCTTGCACATATCATAAATCGTTAAGGCACAAACAGAAGCTGCCGTTAAAGCCTCCATCTCCACACCCGTGCTGCCTTTTGTTTTCACAAAGGCTTCAATATGCAGTTCATATTCATCTCCCCGCTCCTCCCAATGAAACGAAAGGTCCACTCCCGTTAAAGAGAGAGGATGACACATTGGAATGATGTCTGCCGTTTTCTTTGCACCCATGATCCCTGCAACTTGCGCAACGGATAAGACATCTCCTTTTTTCACTTCACCCTTTGTCATTTTTTCATATACTTCCTTAGACACGATCACACTCGATGCGGCGTGTGCCGTACGCGCTGTTTCATGCTTTTCGGAAATATCAACCATGCGTGCTTTTCCTTCTGCATTGAAATGTGTAAATTCACCCATTGCTTCTCCTCCTTATCCGCCGCTTACCGGTGGAATCAATGCCACTGTATCACCAGCTTGAATAACATCCTCATCATCAGCAAATTCCTCATTTACCGCAATCATAATGCTCTTCGTATCTAGAAATTCATATTTCGCCTCTAGTTGTTGTCTTAAGTTTGCTACTGTTATTGCGCTCTCCTCTATTTGCAGCTCACGTGTGCCGAATTGCTCACGTAAATGAGCGAATAATAATATTGTGATCATTCTTCATTCACCTCAGGCTTGCTATTTTCGTATGAAATCGTTCCTTGCTGATTGCCGATCCAAAGCTCGCCATCTTCCCAATGCTCCTTCTTCCAAATCGGAACCAGTTCTTTAATCCGTTCAATCGCATACCGGTTTGCTTCATACGCGTCAGCGCGATGGGGAGAAGATGTAGCAATCACAACCGCTGCTTCACCAATTTCCAAGCGGCCAATGCGATGCACAATTGCAGATTTTGCCCCTGGCCATTTTTCGTCTATTTCCTTGCCAATTTGCTCTAGCTTTGCCTTTGCCATTGGGACATACGCTTCATATTCTAAATATAAAGTTTTTCTCCCCTTCGTGATCTCACGCACCGTGCCGATAAAATTTACAACCGCACCGGCATTTCGATGCATTACCTGCTCTGTTACCTCTTGAACAGAGATGGGAGATTCAATAATTTCAAACATGTTTTTTCCTCCTTAGATAGCCGCTCACCCATGTGCAATACAGTTCCTTCTCTTGGATAGAGAAAACAGGGACATCGCTCTTGAGCGGTATCCATGATACAACGGCAATGATATTAGACAACTGTAACAGTTTTTGATCTTCCTCACTGCGAATGCATACAACTTTTTCATATGCCTTTTCCTTATATCCTTCTATGAGCAGTACATCAATGCCGATTGAACCGCATAGCTCTATCCACTGCTCTAATTGAAATTGTTCATCTTGAATCGTTATCGCAAATGCTCCGTCTCCCTCTACCGCAGCAGCAATCGAACCCGCATGCATATGACGTGTCGAATCCTTCCCCTCAGGAAGGGCTGGTTTTCCGCCATGACCGTGATGCTTAAAAGAAGCAACACGTAAGCCCTCCTTCGTCAAAGAAGAGATAATATGTTCCGCTACTGTTGTTTTGCCGCTATTTTGATAGCCGGCAATTTGCAAGATAACAGGCCTTACTTCCATGTCTTCATACCATCCTGCCCCTCAATCAGAACAACCTCAACCATGCTTCCTGCCTGCCAGCCTCTTGTACCGCCCGGCAGAACCATAAAGCAGTCCGCTCCTGGGAGTGAGGAAACAATATTAGATTTATCCTTCCCTGATGGTTGAACGTACAAGCGGCCTCCCTCAAAGGAAAGCTTACTTCTTACAAACCGCGTAAACGGGTTCGCCTTTAACACGTCCTGCTTTAGCGTTGCCTCTACCTTTTGCAAGTAGACATTCTCCATGCCAAGCATCGTTCGAATTACCGGTCTTGTAAACAATTCAAATCCGACATAGCAAGCAGAAGGATTGCCGGATAATCCAAACAAAAGCTGGTCTCCTAATACTGCTGCCGATGTAACACTTCCTGGCCGCATCGCAATTTTATTAAATAGAAGCTCTGCACCAAGCTCCTTGTAGACAGCTGGTATATAATCGTAATCCCCAACAGAAACACCGCCTGTAGTCACGACAATATCCGCCGCCCTCAGCGCTGCTTGCACCGTCTCTAAGGTTTGTTCGAACGTATCCTTCACAACTCCGAAGGAAATTGGCTCGGCCCCGCTGCGGAGCGCCTGCGTATAAAGCATAAAACCATTGCTGTTGCGGATTTTCCCTGGCATAAGCGGTTCGTCTGTCCCAAGAAGCTCGCTCCCTGTTGCAATAATAGCAACCTTTGGTTTTCGAGTAACAGGAACCTCCTTATATCCAAAGGTAGCTAATAACGCGATAACTCCCGGATTAATATAAGTCCCTTTCGTAAGGAGTCGTGACCCTTCCTCTATATCTTCTCCGACGCCAGAAATATTTTCGCCTTCCTTCAGCTTTCGTTTTAGCTGAACGAATGTCTTTCCGTCTCGTTCCTCTTCCTTTGTGAGCTCGCGCATAATTACAGCGTTTGCCCCATCAGGAACAGCACCGCCCGTCATAATCTTTACCGCTTGTCCTTCTTGCAATGTACCATCCCACACATCACCAGCAGCCACGACTCCAAGAAGCTCCAGCCAAACAGGATTGCTTTCTCCCGCTTCCTTGGTCGAACTTGCCCGCACCGCATAACCATCATACGGAGAACGAATAAACCAAGGAACCGGATGAGGTGCATATACATCACGGGACAGCACCCTACCCGCACTCTCTGTTAATTCTATGTACTCTTCTTCTATTTGTCTTGGAAACTGCATCAGCTTTGTCAATGCTTCTTCAATCGGAATCGGCTTTCGAAACAGTGTCAATATAACCACCCCTTTTTTCCTATCCTAGTATTGTATTATCTTTTATCACTTTTAGCCAAGAGAGGCCACCCTCTTCAATGCTGTGAAGAAGAGAGCTCAAGGTACATATATGAACTGCCATTACATTTTAACTTAAAGAAAACTCGCCGATTGGCGAGCCCTGCCTTTGAACGAAGACAGAGGTGTAGCCCTACTTATACTGTATTCCTAAAATTTCTTACTACGTCGAATTGGCTTCCTGCTAGAAATTTATAATTTCTTACAGTGATAAAGAGTTCCTTGCAGAGAGATTGTGATACATATCACATACATTTTAGATAAAGAAAACTCACTGATTGGTGGAGACAGAAGCGTAGTTGTCCTTACACTTTACCCCTAAAATTTCCTTATATATCAAATTCGCTTCTAGCCGGAAATTTATACTTTCTTACAGCGTAAAGAAACAGCCGATCTCCTTCATACGAAACCGGCTCATGGTAGATTCATGTATTCTTCCTTCGTATTCACATTTACGAATGCTTGTGTGTTTACTCCTAGCTTTTCTTCTATTACATATGCAACTGTACATAGGGAAAGAAGCTCCTTCATGCTCCGTTTATCTTCTCGTAAAAGCAACCTGAGCTTCTCCTTGACACTTTTGCGATAGCCTGCGAACAACGGTTGTGTTCGCCCAGCTACAATAGGAACAACCGCGTCCACGTCCTCCTCTGCTTCGCCCACTATTCTCATTATAATCTCATTCGTTACAAGCGGAACGTCACAAGGCAAGACAATATACCAATCGCCGACTGCAGCCTCCATTCCGGTTAAAATACCAGCAAGGGGACCCATCCCGCGATATTCCTCCAAATCCTCGCGTACAATAGTCCCTGGTAGATGAGCTAGTTCCTTGAGATGGCTAATCACGATAATTTCATCTACGCTAGGCTGCAGCGCATCAATGGAATAGGATAGAAATGACTTCCCCTTCCAAAGTTGAAGAGCCTTTGGTTCCCCAAATCGTCGTGACTGTCCGCCAGCCAGTACAATGCCAACCATCCTCATTGACGATTCAATTCCCATACAACATGCCCAAGTTCCGGTAAAATAAGCTTATTCATCGCAAGACGGACAGCACCTGTAGAGCCTGGCATAGAAAACACTGCCTTTCTATCAATAGTACCAGCAATCGCACGGCTCATGATCGCTGCGCTGCCGATATCCTCCGTATAACTTAGCATCCGAAACAATTCGCCAAACCCTACAATTTCCTTCTCAATGAGTTCACGCACTGCCTCAATCGTTACATCTCTTCGCGTAATGCCTGTACCACCGTTTGTAAGGACAACATCAATATGAGGGTCATGGCAGCCAGACAACACAGCCTGTTGAATGCTTTCTTTGTCATCTGTTACAATCTCGTAAGCGCCGACCGTTATCCCGTGCTCTTCCAGCAATCCAATCATAGCAGCACCGCTTTTATCTGTTTCCTTTGTTCTTGTATCCGAAATTGTAATCACCTTGCAGCGAACATTCTCCGCTCCTCGTCTTTTATGCTCTTTTACGCTCATACACAATCCCTTTCTTACCCGCCGATATACGACATTTCAATCGGCTTTCTTTGCTTTCCTGCCTCATAATAGGAGGAACGCTCCTCAGAATAACGATCATCACGCTTTTCCCATGTCCCGCGTATTGTTTCAAACAGTTCTTCATCTGAAGCGCCAGAACGGATAAACTCACGAAGCGGCGTTCCCTTTTCCGCAAACAAACATGTGTATACATGACCATCAGCCGATAAACGTGCACGTGTACACGAGGAACAAAAAGCTGCGGACACAGAAGAAATAAAACCAACTTCCGCCTGAGTGCCTACATAACGATACCGTTTCGCTACCTCTCCTGCATAATCAGGGGCAATAGGCTCAAGCGGCATCTCACGATGAATCATATCGTGAATTTGTTTGCTTGTAACTACCTCATCAAGCTTCCAATTATTCGTTGAACCTACATCCATAAATTCAATGAATCTGAGTGTAATTCCCTTTTCCCTGAAGAAATGTGCCATCGGCAATATTTGCGAATCATTCATACCTTTTTTCACGACCATGTTAACCTTGACTTTTAATCCGGCTTGCACGGCTGCTTCAATTCCCTCTATTATTGTTTCGGAACGAACGCCTACCCCGTTCATCTTCGTAAATATCTCATTATCGAGCGCATCAAGGCTCGCATTAATCCTTTGGATACCAGCTTGCTTCAAAATCGGTGCATATTTCTTTAGCAAAAGACCATTCGTTGTCAGAGATAAATCCTTCACTCCATCAATTGCCGCAAGCATCTCGATGAGTACAGGTAAATCCTTGCGAAGGAGCGGTTCTCCCCCAGTCAATCGAATTTTTTCTACACCAAGGCGGACAAATTGCTTCGCAAGCCGAGTGATTTCCTCAAAGGTGAGCAGTTGCTCACGCGGCATAAAACAGTGATTCGGACCAAATTCCTCAATCGGCATACAATAGATGCAGCGAAAGTTACAGCGGTCTGTCACTGAAATGCGCAAATCACGGAGCGAACGTTTATGCGTATCCTGTACTTTTCTATCTCCCATCGCAGCGCTCTCCTTTCTGTCACTCTTACTCTTGTTAGAATCTCTTTTATTGTAACGCCGAAACGTTAGAAATTCCAACATAAACATTGTAGTTATTAAGAAAAACGGATACATCTCTCTCTTGCTTCTGCAGTAAAACGCCCCTTGCACAAAATGCACGGCTTTAACGAAAGTTGATGCCTCATGGATGCTTTCCTTAAGTTTTTCACCACATAAAGATCTTTTTTCCTTTTGTGGTGAAGGTTATTTGCAAAAATAGCAAGCCGTGGGAGCGAGACAAAAACCAATAAGTTACACTTCTTACTTTGTAAGAAAATCTAACGAAACCTATCCTTATTCCTGCAGCAAAATAATCCGCATACAAAGAAACTTGCGGATTGGGGGCCCTGCCCTTGGGCGAAAACAGAGGCGTAGTTACCCTTATACTGTATTCCTAAAATCCCCATCTATGTCGAATTTTCTTCCAGCTAGAAATTTATACTCTCTTACAGTGTAAAGAAAACTCGCCGACTGGCGAGCCCCATCCTTGGGCGAAGACAGAGACGTAGTTGCACTTATACTTTGTTCCTAGAATTTCTCACTACGTCGAATTGGCTTCCAGCTAGAAATTTATACTTTCTTAAAGTACAAAAAAGGGAAAGAGTACTTCTTTCCCTTTAGCATTAGCATTTTATTTTCGTATTCTTTCTTTGATAAAAATACCAATTTAAAGCAAAGGAAATGATATAAAAAGCAATAAAGAAGTAGAATGCTGTTGCATGTGTTCCTGTTGTTTTTACAGACCATCCAAACAATTTCGGAATAAAGAAGGAGCCATAAGCCGCAAACGCTGCTGTGAATCCTAGTACCGGTGCAGCTTCTTTCACAGGGAAGATGTTTGGAATCATTTGGAATGTAGAACCAGAACCAATACCCGCTGCTACAAATAATACAAGGAAGGAGGCTAAAAAGCCATTAAAATCCTTTTGAGCTAAAAAGTGAATAACGCCTAGCGCCCCGATTGCCATCACAACAAGCGTAAATGCTGTTACTCTAGAGCCGCCAAATTTATCAGAAATCCAGCCGCCAATCGGGCGACCTGCCGCTGCTAGCAACGCACCTAAGAAGGCAAGCGATAATTTTTCCGGGAATTGTGCTTTTAATAATAACGGAAATGCTGCTGAATACCCAATAAAGGAACCGAATGTTGCAACATATAACCAAGTCATAACCCAAGTATGCTTACGCTTTACAATTACAAATTGTGCTGCCGGAGATTGCTTCACCCCCGGAACATTATCCATTCCAAATAACGCCGCAAACGTTACAATGATAATTGGAATGACCCAAATGAATGCTGCATTTTGCAGCCAAAGCTCTTGACCATTTTTCAATACTTGCCCTTCACCGCCGATTGCTGCGAATGTGCCTGTTGTAATAATTAAAGGTGTAACAAACTGTACTACGGATACACCCATGTTTCCTAAACCGCCGTTAATACCAAGCGCTGTACCTTTTTCTTTTTTTGGGAAGAAGAAGCTGATATTCGCAACAGAAGAAGAAAAGTTTCCACCGCCAAGTCCACAAAGCGCCGCTAATAGAAGCATAATAGAATAGGGTGTGTCTGGATTTTGTACCGCCACTCCAATTCCAATTGCCGGCACCGCGAGAATGGCTGTAGAAAATACAGTCCAGTTACGGCCGCCAAATTGCCCTACACCGAATGTGTACACGAAACGAAGTGTTGCGCCGACAAGGCCCGGAATTGCCGCTAATGTAAATAATTGCTCTTGCGAAAAGGCAAAACCGATATCATTTAATCTTACTGCAACAACAGACCAAATTTGCCAAACAATAAAAGCGAGCATTAACGCCGGGACGGAAATCCAAAGATTTCTTGTCGCATGACGCTTTCCTTCCACTGCCCAAAATGTTGGGTTTTCTGGATTCCAGTTAGCACCGATACGACCTTGTTTTTTCTTGACCTGCTTCTCTACAACAGTGGACATATACATTCCCCTCTCTGCATTTGAGTTATGTTCATTTCAATTTTGATAATATGGAGTGCGCTCTCTATGCTTTTATCTTATAGCGGCTGCAAAAAAAGAAATGTGATATTTATCACAAAAACAGGCCTGCCTGTGACCATGTTCACAGAATATTCATCACCAGTAAGCCATAATAAAAGTATGATAAAGAAAACTCGCCGACTGGCGAGCCCTGCCCTTGGGCGAAGACAGGGGCGTAGTTGCACTTATACTGTATTCCTAAAATTTCCGACTACGTCGAATTGGCTTCTAGTTGGAAATTTATAGTTTCCTACAGTGTAAATTGAAGGAGGATTCACGATGTTAAAGACGAGAATTACATATCAAGCTGTCAATCCTGCGGAGTATATCCAAGCACTTACCACAAGCTCTTTAGACAAATTGGTTACAACAGAGGTGCGTGAGGAAACGAAGGAGATTTCTATTTCTTTTTCTGAAAAGCTATCATACGCACAATACGCCTTAATCCATCGTTTTCTTGTTATGCTGGCAGAAAAAATAAATGGGCGTGTCTTTGATAAAGGCAGCATGCTAGGCTATTTGCAAGATGGCACCCCTGCTTACATCGTAACAAACTGGGATGAGTGGAGCCGCTTTTTACATGAGAAAAAACTGCACTCCTCTCAAGGAGAATATGTCCATGTATACGCGGATGGTGAACTCCTTGATAGCGGTATTTTATTGGAATATGAAATGAGCAAGGAAGGAGAGGCATTTGCCATTACAAGCTGCACATTGCTTACTTCAGAGGGAGAAACAACCATTCATGGAGAGGCGCTTGTATTAGAGGCGGAGCAGAGATTTTAACTTACTAACCATGTGAGTCTGTAGAGCAATAAAACAACAACAAGACGGATAAATGTCCGTCTTGTTGTTGTTCCACTGTAAGAAAGTATAAATTTTCAGCTAGAAGCGGATTCCACGTAGCAAGAAATTTTAAGAATACAGTATAAGTGCAGCTACGCCCCTGTCTTCGCCCAAGGGCAGGGCTCGCCAATCGGCGAGTTTTCTTTAACGTATACCCTCCGTCAGTTTTACTCACGCGGTCTTCTTCATTTGTTGCAAAGGAATTACACCTGTTTCTTCTTAGCTTTTTGCACAACAACGGTCAAACACAGCATAGCTAGAAAACCAACTACTCCAAATCCTAGAGAGAGATAATCGAGTGATGTAAAATCCCCCTATTTGTTATCCATTGATAAACAGATTGAAGTAGGGAAATAGCAATAAACACTAGTACAATCCAATGACCGTAGCCAGAGATTTTCTTCATCTTATATGCCTCCGATATTAGCTATATATTAGAAACCCTTTTCTGTTTCCTAGGTCCTGCTTTTAACAATACTAAAAAAGCACAAATGTTAAGAATGAGCGAGATAACCAATCTCAATTCTTTACTAAAGTACGGTATTTCTGTAACAAATTGAGCACCCACAAATAAGAAAACAAACAATACTCCCGGTATGCCAAATGTCCGATAGTCACTTACCATTACTACGATAGCTGTTACTGCCATCACAATATATACGGCCGTTCCCTGCAAAATAAAAATCGGTTTCCCAAAAAAATGGTCAAGAAGCACAACCGCACAAATAGAAAGGGTTGCAATTATAAAATACACGTACAAAATGGCAAAGCCTTTCTTGCCGCTTCGAAAAGTGGAAACACGGATTCCATACAAAATGGTTATTAGACACAAAAGTCCTGAAATAGGCATTCCAATTAAAGAGATTAAGGAATATTCAAGCCTTCCATCAGAGCCGCTTATTAACAGCCACATACCAAGACCAATGACAGCTGCAGGTGCAAACATTGAGAAAAATTCTTTTGCTTTTGGCTTTGGCATTGCTGTAAGCAACTCGTCACAAAAAGCCTTTGGGTTCTCTCCAAATACATCCTCTGCCCTCTTCCCGTTTGCTTGCGCATCAAGGAGATGGTCGAGCAATTCAATAAGCACAGGCTCTAATTCTTCTTGTGACTTGTTAGACATACGCAAATATACAAGCATCTCTCCGTATATAGCTTCATTTTCCTTAGTCAGCAGTTTTCGCTTCTCATTGTTTAGTTCAATCCAATTCTCTGTCTTCATCTCGCCTCTCCCTTCCCCTCCAACAACCGATTCACGCTCTGGGACAATTCCGCCCATCGCTCCATAAATTCGTTGAGCTCCTTTTTCCCTTTCTCGGTCAACGTATAGTACTTACGCCTCGGCCCACTCGGAGAATCCTTCATCTCACTTTGCAGCAGTTCCTCCTTCTGCATCCGGATAAGCAACGGGTAAATGCTGCCTTCACTCACCATCGTAATGCCATAGCTATTTAGCTTCTCAATCATTTCGTACCCGTACGCTTCCCCCTCAGAAATAACTGCCAGCAAGCAGCCTTCTAACACACCTTTTAGCATTTGTGTCGATGACATAGTTTGTTCCTTTCCTTATGGTATGTTGTAAAACAAGGTAGTTGTGTAAAATTTTTACAAGATAAATATATCATACCACCACCTATCTTGCAAAACAAGATACTATTGTAAATATTATAAAAAGGACTGTCCCATTTAGCAGGAACAGTCTTTCCTTTCATTCTTTCTCCCGTAATCTTAGCTGCTGCAACGTCTCAAATAACACAGATGCAATATTATCATCTGTCGCTTGAAAATATAAGCTGCGCAAAAACAGTTTGATGTTTTGCGTTACAATATCCCGAGCCGGCTGCACTGCCTCTTCTAGCTCAACAAAGTTTACAATCCAAGCTGCCATATACATTTCATTAATGAGTCCCTTTTCCCAAAGCGTATGCACCACACGTACAAAATGCTCATCTTCGAAATGAGCATATACTTGCTCCCCCTGACACACCTTTTCCTTAATCGCCTCTAGCAGCGCATATGCAAGAGATGCCTGTTCCGATGTTAAACAGCGAGCAATCGCAGTAAGAGCAACGGCTGCCTGAACAATAGCCTGAGCTTTTCCTTTTCCTTCTATGTACCCCCTTACATCTTGTTCCAAGTACAGATACTCTATCATTTGTTCGGCAACACTCTCTAGCTGCTCCTCCGATAAAAACGGATCACGCTCATGAAGGGATACAATTGCTGCCGCAATAGAAGCTGAAGCAGCGCGGCGAAATACAGAATCTGTTCCATTCTCCCCGATTTCATACAATAAATAATATGGACTAATTGCCTGAAGTAATAAGCCTCTTAGCTCTTTATGACGAAAGACTCCGTTTACAATCCAGTTTTTTAGCACCTCATAAACCAGCTCACGGAAACCAGCATCTGCTGATCCAATTTCCTCCAAGATAATTTGTGCGTACGGATAAGCATCCGTATCATCAGGCACCGCGTACCCATGATCTCGGATGAGATGAAGCTCCGCCTGCAGAGTAGGTTGTTCCATTTTCAGCTCCCGCCTTCTATACAGATCGTTATTATGTAGAATACGATTTAAGCATATACCATTTAGCCAAATCAATACTACTCTTTTCATATAAAGAAAACTCGTCGATTGGCGAGCCATGCCCTTCGGCGAAGACAGAGGCGTAGTTGCACTTATACTTTGTTCCTAAAATTTCCAACTACGTCGAATGGGCTTCCTGCTAGAAATTTATACTTTCTTAAAGTATAAAGAAAACTCGTCGATTGGCGAGCCATGCCCTTCGGCGAAGACAGAGGCGTAGTTGCACTTATACTTTGTTCCTAAAATTTCCAACTACGTCGAATGGGCTTCCTGCTAGAAATTTATACTTTCTTAAAGTATAAAGAAAACTCGTCGATTGGCGAGCCATGCCCTTCGGCGAAGACAGAGGCGTAGTTGCACTTATACTTTGTTCCTACTTACAGTGCAAAAAACCTTGAGCTGCTGACCCAAGGCTTTTCATCTATATGACGGAACTGTATTCGAATGTGCAACCCCTTCTTTTGCTGCTCTCCTAGCTTATAACTGTATATCATATATCTTCTTATCGTACATCCTTTGTATTTGTACTTTATGTACGACAGAATGCATAATTCTTTCATGCTCACACTCCTTGGAGGTGGTCCAAACTACACCGCTTACGAATACGCTCAGACAAAGCAGCCAAAACAGATAAGCAATTTTAGTAATCATTGCAGCCCACCCTTTCTCTTCCCTCTTACACTGCTTATGCTCCACAAAGGGAACGAACAGAAAATGCATCTGCAAGCTTATTGTTTGAGGAAAAGAAACGATGCAACCATTCCTTTTTTTCGCAATTATAGAGAACGAATCAGCCTTCTGTTGATTATAATAAAAAGACCTATGCGCTGCATAGATCTTTTTCATGATTATAGCCCTGCTTGCTGACGAAGCATATCCGCTTTGTCTGTACGCTCCCAAGTAAGGTCAAGCTCGTTGCGGCCAAAGTGACCGTACGCTGCTGTTTTCTTATAAATCGGGCGACGCAAATCAAGCATTTTAATGATGCCTGCTGGGCGAAGGTCAAAGTTTTTGCTAATCAAATCAACCAATACATCCTCAGACACTTTTCCTGTTCCAAATGTATCAACGGAAATAGATACTGGCCGCGCTACGCCAATCGCGTATGCAAGCTGTACTTCCGCTTTATCCGCAAGCCCTGCTGCTACGATATTTTTCGCAACGTAACGAGCTGCATATGCTGCAGAACGGTCTACCTTTGTAGGATCTTTACCGGAGAACGCACCGCCGCCGTGGCGAGCATACCCGCCGTATGTATCAACAATGATTTTACGACCCGTTAAACCAGCATCGCCTTGTGGTCCGCCGATTACGAAGCGGCCTGTTGGGTTAATAAAGTATTTTGTATTCTCATCAACAAGCTCAGCTGGAACAACTGGCTTAATTACATATTCTTTAAGGTTACGCTCGATTTGCTCATGCGTTGCTTCTGGATGATGCTGTGTGGAAATAACGATTGTATCAACGCGAACCGGCTTTCCATTTTCATCGTATTCAACCGTTACTTGTGTTTTACCGTCTGGACGAAGGTACGGCAATGTATCATCCTTGCGCACTTCTGTTAAACGGCGGGATAGCTTGTGTGCAAGAGAGATTGGAAGAGGCATAAGCTCTTTCGTTTCGTTACATGCAAAGCCAAACATTAAACCTTGGTCACCCGCACCGATTGCTTCAATTTCTTCGTCAGACATAGAGCCTTCACGTGCTTCCAATGCTTTATCTACACCTGCTGCGATATCAGCAGACTGCTCATCAATAGAAGTTAACACCGCGCATGTTCCAGCATCAAATCCGTACTTTGCACGAGTATAGCCAATTTCACGGACTGTTTCACGAACGATTTTTGGAATGTCTACGTATGTAGAAGTTGTGATTTCACCAGCTACTAGCACTAAACCTGTTGTTACCGTTGTTTCACAAGCTACACGTGCGTTTGGATCATTTGTTAAAATCGCATCCAAAATAGAATCCGAAATTTGGTCACAAATTTTGTCCGGGTGTCCTTCAGTTACAGACTCGGACGTGAAAAGACGACGCTTGTTTGTCATTGGTAAACCTCCCTTAATCTATTTGTGTACGGAACTCATCCCTTAAATTAAACCGTCATACGACATTCTTAAAATTCCCAAGAAAGCAAAATAAAAAACCTTTCCATTTGAGGAAAGGTTGAATGTGTCGTTTCTTGCCTTTCACTCTTATCGTTCAAAGCATTGCTGCCTTGCATCAGGTTGAGCACCTTTACCTTTTCGGTCAGGTTGCTGGGCTTCATAGGGCCTGTCCCTCCGCCAGCTCGGGATAAGAGAGTATCCGTCTTAAGGCTATAGTATAGAAATAACACTATTTTGTCAATTCATTCTCTATAAATTTTAGCAAAAAAATCCTGCCTATTATGTGTTAATAGATACATACAAAAAACAATAGTACACATCAATTCATTCAATGATATCTTTATCAATTTTCATCGCAAAAAAAATCCCCAAAAAGTGTAAATACACAAACATAAACCAACAAATAGTATACACTATTTATAACAATGTGTTATACTTTTTGTGGGTAATGTGAGATACTTTTCTATAACTCAAACAAAGGATGGTTTTGATGATGAATACTGCGAATGTCCAAATCGGGTTAAATGAACTATTAAATGGAAACAATGCGCATGTTCAATTAAGCGTACCGCAATTGGTAGAAAAGATTTTAATACGAGAAGAAGGAAGCCTAACTTCAACAGGTGCTGTTTCTGTTTCAACTGGGAAATATACAGGACGTTCCCCCAAGGACAAATTTATTGTCAGCGAAGCATCCGTCAAGGATAAAATTGACTGGGGCATAGTAAACCAACCGATTGCTGAAGAAACCTTTCATCACTTATACACAAAGGTACTGGAGCATTTAAGAGAAAAAGAGGAGCTTTTCGTCTTCAAGGGCTTTGCCGGGGCAGACCGTAACTACCGCCTTCCCATCCAAGTTGTAAATGAATTCGCATGGCATAACTTATTTGCGCAGCAGCTATTCATCCGTCCGACAAAACAAGAACTCGCAAACCACGAAGCGCAGTTCACCATCGTGTCTGCTCCAACATTCAAAGCAGACCCGGCACTCGATGGAACAAAATCAGAGACATTCATTATCATTTCCTTTGAAAAGCGCATTGTACTGATTGGAGGTACAGAATATGCAGGAGAAATGAAGAAATCCATCTTCTCCATTATGAACTACTTGCTTCCAGAGAAAGATATCCTTTCTATGCACTGCTCGGCCAATGTAGGGGAAGAAGGAGACGTTGCACTGTTCTTTGGCTTATCTGGTACAGGAAAAACAACCTTGTCTGCTGATTCAAACCGTAAATTAATCGGTGATGATGAGCACGGGTGGTCCGACAACGGCGTATTCAATATTGAAGGCGGCTGCTATGCAAAATGCGTAAATCTGTCCCATGAGAAGGAACCTCAAATTTTCGACGCGATTACTTTCGGCTCTGTATTAGAAAATGTTGTGTTAGATAAGAATACTAGATTTGCAGATTATAATGATACCTCCTTAACAGAAAATACACGTGCCGCATATCGGATTGATGCAATTGAAAATATTGTACTTCCAAGTGTTGCCGGTCATCCGAATACAATTGTATTTTTAACAGCTGATGCATTTGGTGTACTGCCTCCTATCAGTAAATTAACAAAGGAGCAAGCGATGTACCATTTTTTAAGCGGCTACACTAGTAAGCTTGCCGGTACAGAACGCGGTGTTACATCCCCGCAGGCGACCTTCTCAACATGCTTTGGCTCCCCGTTTCTGCCATTACATGCATCTCGCTACGCAAACATGCTCGGTGAAAAAATCGAAAAGCATGGCGTAAAGGTATTCCTTGTGAACACTGGTTGGACGGGCGGAGAATACGGCATTGGAAAACGCATGAATCTTGCGTATACGCGTGCAATGGTGCAGGCGGCGCTAAGCGGTGAGCTAGACCGCGTGGAGACAGTAAAGGATGATATTTTCGGTCTGGACATTCCGCTTCATGTACCCGGTGTACCAGATGATGTCTTAACACCGAAAAAAACATGGGCTGATTCAGCTGCTTATAAAGCAAAAGCATTAGAGCTGGCAGTTCAATTTAAAGAAAACTTCAAAAAGTTCAAAACGGTTCCTGAGCGTATAATGAAGCTTGGCGGTCCCATGATATAACATATTGTCTCATATCACTTTGGGAAGACCCAATAACTTTGGCTTTCCGGAAACCGATCATACTAGAAAAGAGCAGCCTCACGATAGGCTGCTCTTTTTCTATATACTCCTGACTATTTCTATTCTGGTACAAGCAAAAATTTTTCTAGGCGCTCACATATGGGCGTTTTTTCACATACAGTAAAATAGGCTTACTTTAGGAGGTGCATCTATGAAAAAGCTGGTTAGCGGATTAACAATTATAATGTTAAGCTTCTTTACGTTTGTCGCATGCAATCAAACAAAACAAGTAAATATGCAAAAAGTTCGCGTTGGAGAGGTAACACACTCCTTATTCTACGCACCATTATATGTAGCGTTACAAAACGGATATTTCAAAGAGGAAGGTCTGGGCATTGAATTACAAACAACAGCTGGCGGCGACAAAACAATGACTACGCTTCTCTCAAATGGCATTGATATTGCTCTCGTTGGTTCAGAAACATCGATTTATGTGTATAACCAAGGGGCGAAAGATCCTGTTATTAACTTTGCACAGCTTACGCAAACAGATGGAACATTTCTCGTTTCCCGCAAAAAGCTCGACTCCTTTAACTGGAGCGATTTAGAGGGAAGTGTATTTTTGGGGCAAAGAAAAGGCGGGATGCCGCAAATGGTTGGGGAATACGTCTTGAAGCAATACGGAATCAACCCGCAACAAGATTTAACTTTAATTCAAAACGTTGAGTTTGCCAATATTGCAAACGCCTTTGCTTCTGGTACAGGTGATTTTGTTCAATTATTTGAACCAACCGCAAGTATTTTCGAAAAAGAAGGAAAAGGCTACATCGTGGCATCCTTCGGCAAGGAATCCGGCAAGGTTCCCTATACATCTTTTATGACAAAAGAAAGCTATTTAAAAGACAACAAGAATGTCATAGAAAAGTTCACAAGAGCGCTCTATAAAGGACAGCAATGGGTAGATACACACAGTCCGGAGGAAATTGCAAAAGTAGTAACTCCACTCTTTGAAGATACACCACAGGATATTATCGTTAAGGTCATTGAGCGCTATAAAAACCAAAACTCTTATGCGACAAATCCAATTTTAGATACAGAAGAGTGGAACAACCTGCAAAATATTATGAAGGAAGCTGGAGAGCTGCCAAAAGAAGTGCCATATAACATATTAGTGGACACTTCGATTGCGGAAAATGTCATTAATCAATAGGAGTGATTCCGCATGAGCTTTTTGACGATCCAAAATCTATATCATTGCTTTTTCGATGCCAAGGAAGCGAGGCTCGTGCTGGCTGATATTCATCTTCAGGTGGAGCAGGGAGAATTCATTTCTTTCTTAGGACCAAGCGGCTGCGGCAAAACAACTCTTCTCTCGATCATCGCCGGATTGCTTCGGCCGCTAGAAGGAACCATTAAGATTGAGGGAGAGCGTATATGGAGACCGACCTCCTCAATCGGCTATATGCTCCAGCAAGATTACTTGTTTCCATGGAAAACAATCGAGGAAAATATCATGACAGGTCTTCGCATTACTGGGATATATAACGAAGAAAAAAGGCTGCAAACACTGAAGCTGCTTGATGAGGTCGGACTCAAAAATGTCGAGAGGCTCTATCCGCGCCAGTTGTCCGGCGGTATGCGCCAACGGGTCGCACTTGTGCGTACACTTGCCACCAATCCAAAAATGCTGCTGCTAGATGAACCATTCTCAGCTCTAGACCACCAAACCAAAATCAAACTGGAGGAACTCGTATATACCTTGCTGAAGCAGTTTAAAAAAACAGCTATCCTTGTCACTCATGATATAGAAGAGGCTATTTCTATGAGTGACCGCATTTTCTTGCTCCACACCAATCCTGGCCGTGTCGCCAAAACCATTCTCGTTCCAGAAGACATTCGTTTGCTTTCCCCATTTCAAGCACGCCAGCATCCAACATTCAGAAATCTGTTTCAATCTATATGGAGGGAGCTGGAAAGACTTGAAGTATAAAAACTTGGATTTATCCTTTCTGCATCGAACATATATACAAAAAGAACAAAAGAAAAGGCGAGCCATTGTATTGTTACAGGCTTCCATATTAGCCGCCTTCTTTGTTTTTTGGGAAATCGCAAGCCGCAGCCAGTGGATTGATCCACTGCTCTTCAGCTCTCCCTCCAGTATTTTTTACATGATGGCAGACAAGATACGAGATGGCTCATTATATCCTCATATTTGGACGACGCTTCTAGAGACATTTGCCGGCTTTCTTCTCGGTACTGTCCTCGGAACACTTATTGCAACGATATTATGGGCCGTTCCGTTTCTTGCTAAGGTTCTTGATCCGTATCTCGTCGTATTAAACGCCATGCCAAAGGTAGCACTCGGGCCAATTATTATTGTTATTTTCGGGCCAACCATTACATCCTCCATTGCCATGGGTGTGATCGTTTCCATCATCATCACAATTCTTGTTATTTATTCTGCATTTCGTGAGGTAGACCCCAATTATTTAAAGGTGCTGCAAACGTTCGGTGCCAATAGACGGCAATGCTATCAGCGGGTTATACTTCCTGCTTCACTGCCAATCATTATTTCAACCTTAAAGGTAAATGTTGGTCTTTCTTGGGTTGGCGTTATTTTTGGCGAGCTTCTTGTTTCTAAGCAAGGTTTAGGATACTTAATTAGCTATGGCTTTCAAGTATTCAACTTCACCCTTGTTCTTATGAGTGTTTTGCTTACATGCATATTTGCTACTGTTATGTATGTGCTTGTCGAGTGGTTTGAACGCCTATTGAATCAACATACCGAGTGAATACATGTTGCCGACTGGCGCGAAGACAGAGGTGTAGCTGCACGTACACTGTATTCTTAAACTTTCCGAATACGTTGAATGACTTCTAGCTGGAAATCTATACTTTCCTACAGTATAAAAACAGACCAGTCCATAAATGACTCGGTCTGTTTTTATATAGATATATATCTGTTTTAAAATTCTCGTACTTTGCGCCCTAGCATCCCTACATCATGTAAACAATGCTTTTGAATATACATTAAGCTGTGCCGCAGCACATCGTCGCGCATAATAAAGCTAAAGCTCTTATCCTCTTTAATATCATCCGGGATCTTCTTAAGCAGGACAGGTCCGTTTGTTTCATTGTAATGTGTATGATCCTTCAAATCGCTAATTGTAGCAAAATAAATATTTTTAATAATAATTTTATCCTTTCCAGAGACCTTATACTGTCCTATATATTGCAATTGAGATACAATCCCGCCTGTTTCTTCCCGCACTTCCCGCACAGCAGCTTCTTCAGGCTTCTCTCCGTCCTCTACCTTTCCACCCGGAAATTCTAATCCGCGTCGTAAATGATGCGTCAGCAGCCACTCATCCCCGCGCCGGCAAACAACCCATACATGCTTAGGTTCATGGGAAAACGGACGATCTTCAAAGGATAATTGTACTGTATTGTGGTAATAATCTTTAAAAGTGTACATTCACACGCTCCCCTAACAATTGTGGCGAATTTTTCTTACCACAAATTGTAGCACATTCTTCGCGCCTATGCCTATTATTACAGTCCGTCTATAATGCCCAATTGCGCGATGATTTCTTGTGTCTCCTGATTGCTCAGGCTATAAATCATTTGATACGCTTTTTGAAGGCTATCATCATATTCATGGTTTTGTGGGTCATGATGATACTCAAGGAATGGGATATGTGATCTGACAAAGGTTTTTAAATCTGCCCGATATGCTTCATCGAAATATTGACGAAGCTGCACAATTTCTGTATCGCTTGCCTGAATTTCAAAGCTGTACGTATTCGCGGATTTCACCTTAGAAATCTCACCGTCTGCAATTGATACATAATATGTTTGTTTCTCCATTTATTATCCCTCACTTTGCGAAATACTACGGTTCCTTAAACAGTGCCATCGCGCTGATAATGTCTCTATTCTTAATTGTTCCTAATTAATACAAGAAATATGCAGAACGCTGCGGACATGATACTATGTAAGAAAAGTCTGTTTGCTGGCTCAAAGAAGAGGGAAGGCCAATAGCTAAAGAAAACTCGCCGATTGGCGAGCCCCGCTCTTGGGCGAAGACAGAGGCGTAGTTGCACTTACACAGTATTCCTAAAATTTCCGACTTCGCCGAATGGCTTCTAGCTGGAAACTTATACTCCTACAGTGTAAAAAGAATACATTCTTATCCTTTAAAGCAGGAAAGGGGAGGAGAGAGGAATGTTTTATATACTGGTCATTGCTGTAATAGTTGTTATTGTTGTGCTGCTTTTATCTGTTTTCACAATTAATAAGGGCTACTCTTACAAGCACTCTGTAGATCGTGCCGAAGATAGCCCTTATGTAGAACAAGATGAGGACAAGCCCTCAAATCATTAACCGAATACTTTTTCCAACTCGGCTTTTTCTTGTTGTAGCCAGAAGTTCATCAGACGCTTTGCGCCTTCTAAGTCATGAAGCTTAGCCTGCCCGCATTGCGTTTCGTTTGCAGCTGGGATCTCTACCACTTCAACCGCGTCTTTCAGCGTGTCTTCTAATAAATCGATAATTTCACGAACAGTCGGCGTACCGCTTACAACAAGATAAAAGCCCGTTTGGCATCCCATTGGAGAAATATCGATAATATCAAAATGACCGTATTTTTCTACATGCTTTCTTAAGTTATAAGCAAGCAGATGCTCTAATGTATGAATGACATCCGGCTTCATTGCCTGTTTATTCGGCTGACAAAAACGAATATCAAACTTATTCACAACGCCGTCGCTCCCTACATGGTGAACACCGCAATGTCTCACATAAGGCGCTTTTACAATATTATGATCAAGCTCAAAGCTTTCTACTGATGGCATAATCAAATCCTCCTTTTTTTCTGGGTGTGCTGCATTCTATTCACATACACTCCATAATGATATTTGAAAGTTGGATTTTAGTAAAGAATACTGTCTAAAGAAAACTCGCCGATTGGCAAGCCCTGCCCTTAGGCGAAGACAGAGGCGTAGTTGCACTTATACTTTATTCCTAAAATTTCTTACTACGTCGAACTGTCTCCCTGCTAGAAATTTATATGTTCTTAAAGTGTAAAAACAATGATAATGAAAAGGAGCCAGCCCATGAAATCTATTCTTATCACACTGATTCGCTTTTATCAGCTTGTAATCTCTCCGATAAAGCCGCCGACATGCCGTTTTTATCCTACATGCTCACACTATGGCTTAGAGGCAATCCGCCGTCACGGCGCGGCAAACGGGGGCTGGCTCACAATCAAACGTATTTGTAAATGTCATCCGTTTCATCCAGGCGGCTTTGACCCCGTTCCGGAAAAAACGGATAAATGTCATTAAGCTTCGTATCCGTCCGTAATCAAATCAAGACGTCCTGTTTTCGGGTCAATGACCAAGCCATGAACCGGTATGCCCTCTGGCATTAATGGATGCTGGCGGATAATATCTACACTATGCTTCACGCTATCTTCTACACTTTCAAAGCCATGTAGGAAGCGATCTAAATCAATGCCTGAAAAGCGAAGTGTATCCAGCTTCTCTTCTGAAACACCGCGAGCCTTCATTTTCTCGATTGTCTTTTCTGCTTGCAGACTTGCCATACCGCAATCGTAATGGCCGATAACACATACCTCATCAGCGCCAAGCTCATACAAAGCAACAAGGACACTGCGCATGATACTGCCGAATGGATGGGCAATAACCGCTCCAGCTACCTTGATAATTTTAACATCCCCATTGCGAATGTTCATTGCTTTTGGAAGCAGTTCAACAAGTCTCGTATCCATGCAGGAAATAATAACGAGCTTTTTATCCGGGTATTTGTCTGTTTGGAATTTCTCATATTCCTTCTCCTGCACAAACTTCTCGTTAAAAGTTAACACTTCATGTAATAAACTCATACATTAATTTCCTCCTTTATTTAATCTTCCCTTGCTTGAAAAACAAGTCAAAAGGAAGAGGTTAAAAATAGCTAAGAATTGATCCTATACTTTTTACAGATGACAAAAAACACTATAATTCACAAGATTCTGTAACATTTTCGACAAAAAATGCTCACTTCTTCACTATACAACAAATCATATGGTATGGGAAGGAGTCGAACTTACTCACAATTGATTTCAACATACAATTGTTTGTATCGTGATATCCCTTAACCTTTGCCGGTTCACCTCATACCCGAGACCCGGCACAGATGATATACGCACTCTCCCATCGGATAGTTTTATGTCAGGAGTAATCACATCCTCCTCCCAATGGCGTGAAGATGCAGAAATATCACCCGGGATCGTGAAATTCGGAAGAGAAGCAAGCGCCACATTTTGAGCGCGAGATATACCGGTCTCAATCATTCCTCCGCACCAAACCGGAATATGATGCGCTTGGCAATAATCATGAATACGAATCGCCTCGGTCAATCCTCCAACCCGCCCCGCCTTAATATTTACAATGCAGCAGCTTCCATGCGTAATCGCTACGCGAGCATCTTCAAGACAATGAATACTCTCATCTAAACAAATGGGTGTTTGCAGCTCTTTTTGCAGCAATGCATGATCCAAAATATCATCATCTGCTAACGGCTGTTCAATCATCATCAGTCCGAAATCATCAAGCTTCTTTAGCTGATCCTTATCTTGCAGTGTATAAGCCGAGTTAGCATCAGCCATGAGAGGGAGATTTGGAAAGGCCTGACGAATCCCTTGCAGCAGCTCATAATCATACCCTGGTTTAATTTTTACTTTAAATCTTTGATACCCGTCAGCAGCATATCGTTCAATTTGCTGGAGCATGCGCGGCAATGTATCGATTCCAATTACTACTCCTACTTCAATGCCGCTTCGTACACCGCCAAGCACTGCTGCGAGCGGCTGATCCTTACGTTGTGCATATATATCCCAAACAGCCCCCTCAAGCCCCGCCTTTGCCATACGATTTCGCTTCACATTTGAAAATAGCTGAGACAGCTCGCTTGGATGTTCAATAGTCTTCTCCAGTAAGCTTGGAACAAGAAATTCCCGTAACATATGTAATGCCGTTTGAACGGTCTCCTCCGTATACCATGGCTGCGAAAAAGCAACGACCTCTCCCCAGCCAATGCAGCCATCCATATCCTCTATTTCAATTAAAATACTCTCCCGCTCCCGATATGTTCCGTAGCTTGTCGCAAATGGGGAAACGAGCTTCATTTCCGTAACATGGAGCGTAACTCGCTTAATCTTCATACAAGTTCTCCCTCGGCCCTTTTCTTCAGCTCGCGACGCAATAGCTTGTTGGAAGCATTGCGCGGCAGCTCGTCTACAAATTGAATCTCCTGAGGAATCTTATAGCGAGCCAGTCTCTTGCTGCAAAACATAAGGAGCTCTTCCTCCGTGACGAGGCTCCTTTCTGCTTTTCGAACAAACGCAACAGGCGCTTGCCCCCACGTTTCATCCTTTCGCCCAACAACGCCCGCTTCTTCTATGTCAGGATGAGCAAGAAGCACCTCTTCAATTTGGGCAGGATAAATATTTTCTCCTCCAGAGATAATGAGGTCACTCCGGCGATCAAGCACATACAAAAATCCTTCCTGATCCACGTAGCCAATATCACCTGTTCGCAGCCAGCCATCCTCTAGATACACATCTCTCTTAAAATATCCTTTTGCGACATTCGGCCCTTTAACAACAATTTCCCCTGGTACATCTGCAGGTGCTGCCTCTCCGTTTGCTTCAATCCGTAGTTGACAGAAAAATAACGGCTTACCGGCCGAGCCCACCTTTGTTAGCATATAATCTGAGGATAAGGTACAAATTTGCGAAGCGGTTTCTGTCATACCATACGTTTGGTATACGGGGATACCTTTTTTCACACACTCCTCGAGCAAAGGCTTCGGAGCAGGTCCACCACCAAGAAGCACGCAGCGCAGCGCCTTTGGATACGCCCCCTCCCCAAGACTGCGCACCATATCTGTAAGCACCTTCGTTACAACTGAAATGATCGTAACGCCCCTCTCTTGAATCACTTGATTTAGGTCAGCTGCGTCAACCTTCTCCATAAGTACAACACGCATGCCGTATATAACACTTTTCAATAGAATCGACAAACCGCCAACATGGAAAAAGGGCAGACAAGCAAGCCAGCAATCATTCTCTCGAAACCCTATATTAAGCGCAGAACCGACAGCGCTGCTCCAATGGTTTCCATATGTCAACAATACGCCCTTTGGTTTCCCTGTCGTGCCGGATGTATATATGATCGTCATGACGGTATCCGAATAAAATTCCTCTTGTATAACGTACGGCTGCTCCTGAAGGAAGGAGAGCTCTTCCATTGTATAGGTAGTCACGTTTCCCCCATAATCCCGAAACGCCTTGTCCGTTAGCAAAAAGGACACTTCAGCATCGTTCATTTGCCAGGCAAGCTCTTCCTCTGAAAGCCTCGTATTTAGCAGCACAGCAGTCGCTCCGATGTAGGTTAAAGCATGAACCGCCACAACCATTTGTATGCTGTTACGCATTAAAACTGCAATCTGGCTCCCTTTCTCAACTCCGGCGCTGCACAGCTTCCCAGCAAGTGAAGCAACTCTTTGATGAAGCTCCCGAAATGTCAGCTGCTCCTTCTCTGTTTCGAGAGCAATGCGATCCGGTGTTAAAAACACTCGCTGCTTGAGCCAATTCGGCATTGTCTCCATCATCATCACTCCTTTCTACAGATTGCGGTAAATTTCTGATAGTAAAGAAAACTCGCCGATTGGCGAGCCCTGCCCTTAGGCGAAGACAGAGGCGTAGTTGCACTTATACTTCGTTCCTAGAATTTCCAACCACGTCAAATCGATCTCCGTATACTTTTTTACAGTGAAAAAAGACTTGATGACAATGCATCAAGCCTTTTTCTATCAAGGAAAACGAGGGAATTGACCGAAGTCCGGCTTGCGTTTTTCCTTAAACGCATCGCGTCCTTCCTTTGCTTCCTCCGTTGTGTAATACAATAGCGTTGCATCTCCAGCAAATTGCTGAATACCTGCAAGACCGTCTGTATCCGCGTTAAAAGCTGCTTTTAGGAAACGAATTGCCGTTGGACTTTTCTCTAGGATTTCCTCGCACCATTTTACTGTTTCTTCTTCAAGCTGCTCAAGCGGAACCACTGTATTCACAAGGCCCATGTCCAGCGCTTCCTGCGCATTGTACTGACGGCATAAATACCAAATTTCACGAGCCTTTTTATGGCCAACAATACGAGCTAAATAACCCGATCCATAGCCTGCATCGAAGCTGCCCACCTTCGGTCCAGTTTGACCAAATACTGCGTTATCTGCTGCAATTGTTAAATCGCAGACAATGTGAAGAACGTGACCTCCACCAATTGCATATCCTGCTACCATTGCAATAACCGGTTTTGGAATCACACGGATTAAGCGCTGTAAATCAAGTACATTCAAACGAGGAATTTCATCCTCTCCCACATATCCGCCGTGGCCGCGTACCTTTTGGTCACCGCCGGAACAGAATGCACGTCCGCCTTCACCCGTTAAAATGATCACGCCGATAGAAGCATCATCACGCGCGCGCGCAAATGCATCAATTAGCTCGGACACTGTTTTTGGACGAAATGCGTTATGTACTTCTGGACGATTAATCGAAATTTTTGCGATACCATTGTATGTAGAATAAATAATATCTTCATACTTGCCTTGTTGTACCCATTCAAAAGCCATGTTATAAACCTCCTTTTAAATATTGTGATTGAAAAAAGCTCCTTACTATTGTATCAAACTTTTCCGGTTGTTCCACATGAATTGTATGACCCGCACCAGAAACTTGTACAAATTCGGCATTTGGAAGCTGCTGCTCCATACGCTGCAAAATGCGGAGAAATTTTTCGTCATATTCTCCTCCAAGCAATAAAACCGGCATATACAGCCTATGCAAGGAACTCCACCAAGAGGGCTGCATTCCCGTTCCCATACCGCGTAAGCTGTTAGCTAAACCGAGCGGGTTATTTTGCAAACGCTGCTGCCGCATTTGTTCCCTCACAGAATAAGGCAGCTGCTGTTGAGAAGCAAACAAGGAGATATTCTCCCACCTCTCCACAAAGGCCTCTATACCATGCTCTATGATAAAATCTGCCTGCTGCTGATCCTGCCGCTTACGTTCCTCTCGCTCCTCTTCACCTTCTAAACCCGGGGTACAACTCTCAAGCACAAGCGATTGTACCCGTTCTGCATATAAAGAAGCAATCGTAATAGCAAGCCGTCCCCCCATTGAATAGCCAAGCACATGCGCTTGTTTTACCTTTAAGGCATCAAGAAGGGCAATCATATCAGCAGCAGTCTGCTCAATACTGTAACGCGCCCAATCATTCGGGCTGTCCGTTTTCCCGTGCCCCGGCAAATCAACAGTAATGACCTGTAAGTCACGACTCCATGAGGGAAGAAAGCGGCGCCATGCATCTTTGCTCCCAGTAAAGCCATGCAGCAGTAACAGCGCGTCACTGCTTCCTGTAATTTCATATTCATATTGCATGTCACCAAGCTTAATCCGCATTGCGGCCCCCTCGCAGTCTCTCTATTACAGACTCGGAAATGGTTGCCCACAAAGAACGATGCATTTGCAAATTCGATTCACGGTTCGTACGAATCTCAATCACATGTAAGCCGTTAGAGGAAATGCCATTAGCTACTGCACTCCGGAATTGCTCCCATGTTTTTGGACGGCTGAAAACCCCATGATACATGTTTACAACATGCTCGTAATCAAGCCCGAGCGGTGTTCCAAATAGCGCTTCAAAATGCTTCTTCTCTGCATATTGCGGTAAAAAGGAAAAAATCCCCCCGCCGTCATTGTTAATCACAACAATTGTCGCATTTAAGTTGTGCAGTTTTGCCGCCAATAATCCATTCAAGTCATGATAAAATGACAAATCACCAAGGACAAGCACAAGCGGCTCATAATGCGTACTAGCTCCTAAAGCAGTTGAAACAACTCCATCAATTCCGTTTACACCGCGGTTAGCTAAAATATTGATCTTTTTATCCCTCGTCAAAAAGAACGTATCAGCGTCCCGAATCGGCATGCTGTTACCCACAAAGAGTGCTGATTGATCCGGCAATACATCTGCCAATTCCATCATCACACGCCCTTCAAATAGCTCTCCATCCGAACCAGCATAGGACAGGTGCTCGCGTGCAAGTGCATTCAGCTCACGCCACATACGAAGCCAGGCTGTTTCTCCTTGATTTGCAGGAGCAAACGCGGTTAATTGTCTGCAAACAGAGACTTCGTCCGCATATATCATCTCAGATGCAATTAAAGCCGGGTCACGCCAGCCTCCCTTTTCGATCACAAGATGGACGGCTGATGTTCTGGACTGTATATACTGTGTTAATGCTTTCGAAACAGGCATAGCTCCGAAACGAATGATGATGTCCGGATGCCAGTTCTGGATCTCCTCATTACGCAAGAAAGCGTCGTAGCACTCTAGCACATTTTCTTTCTCGTGCTCACCGCTGCGCACATTAGAAAGCGGATCTGCCAAAATCGGGTACCGATATGCTGCGGCGAAGGAAGCAACCTCATCAGCAAACGAAGGGTCATTCATTTCACCACAGATAATCAGCCCCTTTTCCATAGATGCAAGACGTTTACTTAGCGCTCCAGCATGGAAGGGTGGAAGAACTGCATTTCCAAACGCAACAGATGTATACTGATTCACGCGCCCAGCCTTCCCTCCTTCCCAAAGGTCCGGTAAGGAGAAATTCGGAATAAGCGGCTCTCGAAGCGGAAAATTCATATGAACAGGACCGCTTGGCGCCCCATTCATGATAGCAATAGCTCTTGCCGTCGTCGTACGTACGTATTGATACATTCGTTCTGACGCTTCTGGCAACGCCATTTCGATAAACTCCTTCGTGAAGGAGCCAAATAAGTTCAGCTGATTCATGGTTTGCGGCGCTCCCACATCCCTCAGCTCATGCGGTCGATCGGCTGTTAAAATCAGAAGCGGCACACGAGAGTGAAATGCTTCACTTACAGCCGGCCAATAATTGGCTGCCGCTGTACCGGATGTGCAAAGAATAGCTACAGGCCTCCTCTTTGCCTTTGCAATGCCAAGCGCAAAATAAGCAGCCGATCGCTCATCCACATGTACATATGTCTTCATTCTTTCGTGCTCTGCCATTAGCATAGCTAACGGCGTCGAGCGGGAACCGGGGCTGATGACGGTTTCGCACACGCCAAGGCGTGTTAACTCATCGACAAAAGCCCCTAAATAATAGGATAACGCTTCTGTATAGCTCATTTCATACTTCCTCCTAATGCGGATAGCATAGGTTTAAACTTCATTTTTGTTTCTTCATATTCCATGTGCGGCTGCGAGCTTTCTACAATCCCGCACCCTGCAAATAAGGAAGCATTTGCCCCCCGTATAAGCGCAGAACGAATCCCAACCGCAAACTCTCCATTTCCCTTGTAATCAATCCAACCAATTGGACCTGCATACAAACCGCGGTCTAAATCTTCCCGCTCGCGAATCAATTCCAACGCCTCTTCGCGCGGAGTGCCTCCTAAAGCAGGAGTAGGATGCAATTTCTCTATCATTTCAAATAAATTGCACACCCCTCTCCCCTCTACCGGCGTATAGAGATGAATGAGGTTCTTTGTCCTGATGACTCCGGGCTCATACGGAATATTTACCTCACTGCAAACGGATGTCATAACTTTACGGATCATATCCACAACATACCGATGCTCCACTAAATTTTTCTCATCCTGCAGCAGCTCTGCCGCATTCTGTTCATCCTCCTCTTCTGTATTGCCGCGTCCAATAGAACCGGCTAGGCACATAGAGGTGAACAATTGGTCTTCCTTTTTAATGAGCCTCTCAGGCGTTGCACCGAGAAAGCAGGAGTCTTGATAATCAATTGAAAAAATATAGCAATCCGGCTGTCCGATGCGCAACGCTTGAACAATATGCGCCGAATCAAATTCATTTTTTGCTATTAATCGCAATTCACGCGCTAATACAACCTTTTGCACACGTCCTTGCTTCATTTCACTTTGAACGGCTTGAATTGCTTCCATCCAGCTTTGCGTTTGTACCTCATTTTGAGCGACAATAACGTTTCCTTGTTCTGACAAATGCTGACTGCTATGCTTAAGCAGCTGTTCCTCCATATTTTGCATACGCTCATACAGATCCTCTGCACAATCATCATGCCCTACAAACTGATTAATTGTCAGCCAAGATTCTCCTTCCTTCATTGTAAGCAAGAAGGACGGCAATACTAAAACTGTATCGGAAAACGTCTCCCAAAGCTTTGTTTTCTGCTTTAGCGGATCAAAGGAAAATCCGCCAAACAACAGAGGTCCGGTACCAAACGAATAGGTCGGTCCGTTCACAATGACATGATTTAGAAGCTGCTGCCATTGATTCTGCGCATCCTGAAAGCGCTTTTGAGAAGAATTTGCTATAGTGAAAGCAGAGCCAATTCCTGCGAAAATTATATGTTGCTCCGGATCGGACCAATAAAACCGCTCCGTGTACCCGAATTGTTTTGCGGCCGCATAAAAAAGAAGCGGATCTGTCCACTCTACCTTCTTTACGGCACTGACTAATACTTTCGTGTCTGTTGCAGCTTGTTGTACAGCAGTAAGGAGCGATTGATGCAATCCTTTGTGTTCTGTTCGAAGCACTTTGATTTCCCCCTTACTCGGGTAAACATACTGAAATTACCCTTGTATTTTTAAGATACACCCCGAACGAAACATGTGTCAATCTTTAGCAGTTTTGCGAAAATTACAGCCTCCTGTAAGGAAAAACGTTGACACTGTATACGGCTGTTACCTAAACTTAATTTTGTACTTTATGTGACAAAAAAGGAGGTTTCTTATGAATATGAAAGTAGAAACGAACTCCTCTTTTACAGAGCCGAAAATAAAGCAGCGAAAAAGCTGGCGTGTATGGTGGAACTTACTTCGTCCACATACACTAACAGCTGCATTCATTCCGGTTTTTATCGGAACTGTTTATGCACTTCACATCGGAGGAACCGATAAGATAAATCTTCCTCTTTTTTTTATGATGCTTCTTGCCTGTATTCTCATACAAGCGGCAACGAATATGTTCAATGAATATTTTGATTATAAAAGAGGGTTAGATCATGAAGGCTCTGTAGGAATTGGGGGCGCAATTGTACGCGAAGGCATACAAGCAAAAACAGTCTTATATTTGGCATATAGCTTCTTTGCTGCTTCTATGCTAATAGGTGTTTACATTTGTATACATTCGAGCTGGTGGCTTGCCATAATCGGTCTTATCAGTATGGCAGTCGGTTATTTTTATACGGGCGGTCCTGTGCCAATTGCTTATACACCGTTTGGTGAAGTAACCGCTGGGCTATTTATGGGCGTTATTATTATCGGTATCGCCTTCTTTATCCAAACAGGAACGATTGTACCTGAGATTATCATTCTGTCCATTCCAACCTCTATCTTAATTGGAGCTATTCTGCTTTCGAACAACATTCGCGATTTAGACGGAGATCAAGAAAACGGCCGTAAGACGCTGGCTATTCTCGTAGGGCGTCAAAATGCGATTCGTGTATTAGCTGTGATGTTTATCATCTCTTATATTTGGTGTGTCGTACTCGTTTTTACAGGCATGGTATCAGCTTGGATTTTTATCGTATTTCTGAGCATTCCTAAAGCAATCGCCGCTACAAAAGGTTTCATTGGCAAACGCATTCCGCTTGAAATGATGCCGGCAATGAAAGCGACTGCGCAGACGAACACCATTTTTGGATTCTTATTTGCACTTGGTTTGTTATTGGATTATCTCTTTTAAGACGCAGGCCTTGCCTGCGTTTTTTTACGCTTTAGGGGGGATAAATTTCCTACAGCGGAACAAAGTGTAAGTACACTTCTGTCTTCGCCTAACAGCTCACCAATTAACGAGTTTTCTTTATTTAAAAAGCAACTGAATCGAATGTTGGTTCACAAGCTTCCTTCCTTATATTTTTAGCAAAATGGTTCATACTACAAAAGAGATTACACAGAGGAAGGTGACCAGTATGCTTTCTCAACAACAGCTGGACGAGTTCAAAGCAAGACTACTCCACGAGGAAAAAGAACTGGAATACAGCATTCAAATGCATCACAATAACGATAGAGACGGTATGCGCGATGCTACAAGTGAGCTTTCTCTATATGACAACCACCCAGGCGACATAGCAACTGATTTGTTTGAACGAGAAAAAGATTTTGGCATCATTGAATTTCGCGAAAAGCAACTAGCGGATGTCAGACATGCATTAGAAAAAATCGAAAATGGCACATATGGTATTTGCGAGGTATCTGGAGAAGAGATTCCTTTTGAGCGTTTAGAGGCTATGCCGACTGCTACGACGCTTATAGAGCATACACATAATAAGCTTCGATTAGATATACGCCCTGTTGAGGAAGAAGTGTTGTACCCCCCTTTTGGTATTCATGATATGGACAACAAACGGGAAAATGTTGCGTATGATTCCGAGGATAGCTGGCAGGATGTAGCAAACTACGGAACATCGGAAACGCCTTCTGATTTTGAAAGACGTGATAGCAAGCACTATAACTCCATGTTTAATGAATCTGATGAGCCCGTAGGATATGTAGAGTCATTTGAAAATTTCATCGGAACAGATATATATGGAAAAAATCCGCAGGTCTATCCGGGGGATGATCATGAGTTGTATGAAGATATGATCGATGATTACGAGGAACGAGCCTATCGAGGAGACCTTTCTGAAAACGATTATTATCCGAGAAGCTAGGGGCAGTTATTTAAAACAAAACGAGTTATGCACCTCTCAATATAGTGCGTTTTTCATAATATAAAAAAGAGCATTCCATTACTGGAATGCTCATTATCTTATTACTTCTTCACTACGTTAGCAGCTTGTGGTCCGCGGTTTCCTTCAACAACTTCGAAAGAAACTTCTTGACCTTCTTCTAAAGTTTTAAATCCTTCTCCTTGGATTGCGGAGAAGTGAACGAATACGTCGTTTCCGTCTTCTGCTTGGATAAATCCGTAACCTTTTTCACCGTTAAACCATTTTACTTTACCTACTTGCATTGTAGTACCTCCTAAATATAAGAAAAAAATGAAACTATTTACCCTACATATAGGAGGATATAAAGAAAACGATCTGTTCCAAGCATGTGACGAAAACATCAAACCATGGGTAAAGACGTGCTTTATTTCCGAAAGACTATATGTAGTTCAATAGTTACTTTAATTTATCATGAAAACGTATATTCAGTCAACTGAAAACTACGGATTGAATTGTAAAAAATAACAAAAAATTCATTCCACTCTTTCTATCTTTTCGATAAAATGGATATATACATAAAGAGTTATAGTCAGTGTAGCGAACAACAGGAGAGGTGAATGAAAATGAAAGCACATGAAATTGATTACAAGCTTTACGGAGATGATATGCAATTCGTCGAAGTTGAGTTAGATCCTCATGAGAGCGTCATCGCAGAAGCTGGTGCGATGATGATGATGGAAGACGGCATTGAAATGGAAACAATATTTGGTGACGGCTCTGAGCCAAAAGGACTGTTTGGCAAACTAATGGGTGCTGGAAAACGAATCGTAACAGGAGAAAGCTTGTTTATGACTGTTTTTACAAATAACAGCAGCGCGAAACGTCGTGCATCGTTTGCAGCGTCCTACCCAGGAAAAATTGTTCCAGTGGACTTAACGCAATACGGCGAAAAAATTATTTGTCAAAAGGATGCATTTCTTTGCGCAGCAAAAGGAGTCTCTGTTGGTATTGAGTTCACAAAAAAACTTGGCACAGGCTTCTTTGGCGGAGAAGGCTTTATTATGCAAAAGCTTGAAGGTGACGGCTTAGCTTTTATACATGGCGGGGGGACAATATACAAACGCGACCTGCAGCCAGGAGAGCGTCTTCGTATTGATACAGGCTGCCTTGTAGCAATGACAAAGACAGTCAACTACGATATCCAACTTGTTGGCAACGTGAAAACAGCTTTATTTGGTGGAGAAGGACTATTTTTTGCAACATTAGAAGGTCCAGGTACTGTCTGGATCCAATCCTTAACCCTCAGCCGCTTAGCACAGCGCATTGCTGGATCCGGAGGTGTTAAAGGCGGCGGAGAAGGCAGTATTCTTGGAGGAATCGGCCGTATGTTAGATTGAACCGACCATAGGACGAACCAGCATTGCGATGCTGGTTCGTTTCATATTTCACTGTAGAAAAGTACACCTTTGTCAGGCCTAACCCCAGCATCCAGTCTGCATGATCGCTTATGTCTCCTCATATATTGGATAGTGTTTGTGTATCACGATACAGAAGCTAAGGGGGGTCAATATGTTATCTTCAGCCGCCGACAAAGAGCTCGCTATGCTTTTGGCTGACTGCTGCGAGTTGACGTATGAACAGTATAAGCAAAACGGGATATTTCAACCGCCAAAAGGCTTTCAGCATATATGCAGTTTTCAAGCACAAGCCATCGGAACAACGGAATGGTTCGGCTTTATTGCTGAATCAGAGCAATCCATTGTTGTCGCATTTCGAGGGACGCAGTCCGACACTGATTGGATTGCTGATTCACTCATCAATCAGCGTATCTATCCGTACACAGCAAACAGCGGTCTCGTTCATAGTGGCTTTCTTTCTATCTACGAAACGTGCCGTGATTCCATTATGGAAACGCTCGTCACGCTTCCAAAACAAAAAAAATTACTTGTAACCGGTCATAGTCTAGGAGGCGCTCTTGCCATCCTCCATATGCTTGATGCTAGAGTAAACACTTCATTTGCAGATTATATTATGTATAACTTTGCTGCCCCCAAAACAGGCGATCTCGCTTTTCGCAACTACTACAATTTACAGGTCTCCAAAACCTTCCGGATTGTCAATCTCTTTGATGTGGTTCCGCTACTCCCGCCACACAAGATTAAATTTGAAAAAGCATCTCAGGAATATGAATATTTTCATGTCAACAATAGCATTACATTTACTTCGAACCTTGGATCTATATCTAAAAATCATCACATTACTACCTATAAGGCGGCAATTGAACGCTGGTCATAGGAAAACTGCAGAACGTAGACAGCGCCCTTAAACAGTTATGTTTCTTATGTGACAAATAGAGATAGATATAAAGAAAACTCGCCGACTGGCGAGCCCTGTTCTTGGACGAAGACAGAGGCGTAGCCCTACTTATACTGTATTCCTAAAATTTCTGACTACGTCGAATCACTTCTAACTGGAAATTTATATATTCCTACAGTACAACAAATAACCCGCGCTATCGACGCGGGTTATTCACACTGACTGTCTCCCATAGAGATAATCAGTCTACGAAACTCTGTATTTACTTTCTAGAAAAAACAGGATTAATATGCCAAATATCAGACGCATATTGAGAAATGGTACGGTCGCTTGTAAAATAGCCAGACCTCGCTACATTTGAGATGCTCATTTCAAGCCAACGGTTCCGATCTTCATAGGTTTTTCCCACCATATCCTGCACATCGACGTACGGTGCAAAATCACGGAGTACAAAATATTCGTCGTTTTGGACAATAAGGGAATCGTAAATTGCCTCAAACTCATCTCCCCCATCCGGGAAAAATCCATTGATAAGCTGATCAACTACCTTTTTAATGCGTTTGTCATGATGGTAGTAGTCACTAGAACGATAGCCCCCGCTTTGATAATAGTGCAGCACCTCTTCCGCAGTTAGACCGAAGATGAAAATATTGTCCGCCCCTGCTTCTTCTTGAATTTCAATATTCGCTCCATCTAGCGTGCCGACGGTTATTGCTCCATTCATCATAAATTTCATATTTCCTGTACCAGATGCTTCCTTGCTGGCTGTCGAGATTTGTTCGCTCACATCGGCGGCAGGAAAAATATCTTCAGCTAAGGAAACACGATAATTTTCTAAAAAGACAACCTTTAAACGATCCCTCGTTTGTGGGTCATTGTTCACCTTTTCTGCTACTTCATTAATCAGCTTGATGATTTTTTTCGCATAGTAGTAGCCTGGAGAAGCCTTTGCTCCGAAAATAAAAGTGCGCGGATGCATCGTAAAGCTTTGATCTTCCTTCAAACGATTGTATAAGTGCATAATATGCAATACATTCAGCAGCTGCCGCTTATAAGCATGCAGACGCTTTACCTGCACATCAAAAATTGAATTCGTATCAACCCGTACTCCCGTTTGCTCTTCAATGCGCTTTGCCAGCAACTCTTTTCGGAGCTGCTTGACGCTATGAAACCTCTCGCGGAATGCGGCATCTTGCTTATAACTCGCAAGAGCCTGCAGCTTCGCAGGCTTTCGAATCCAGCCTGGACCAATTGTATCAGTAATCAGGCTTGCAAGCTGCGGATTTGCCTTCAGCAGCCAACGCCGATGTGTAATACCATTTGTTTTATTGTTAAACTTCTCAGGATAATATTCATGAAACAGCTGCATCTCCCGCTTCTTCAAAATATCTGTATGAATTTTTGCAACACCGTTTACACTGTGGCTTCCTACAATGGCAAGATGCGCCATCTTAACAAGATCATGAGCGATAATAGCCATGTCCTCAATACGCTTCCAATCATACGGATGCCTGTCCCATAAATCACTGCAAAAACGCTCGTTAATCTCCTCCACAATCATATAGATGCGAGGCAATAACGGTTGAAAGATCCGAACAGGCCATTTTTCAAGCGCCTCGGATAAGGTCGTATGATTTGTATATGAGACTGTATTTACAGTAATATTCCAAGCTTCCTCCCAGCCAAGCTTTTCCTCATCCAGCAAAATGCGCATTAATTCAGGAATAGCTAAAACAGGATGGGTATCATTAATATGAATGGCAACCTTCTCATGTAGATTTCTCAATGTTCCATTTCGTTCACGATGCAGCTTTACAATATTTTGCAAACTTGCTGAGACGAGAAAATACTGCTGCTTTAGACGCAGTATTTTCCCTTCATCATGTGTATCGTCAGGATACAAAAACTCTGAAACAGCCTCTGTTTCCCGTTTATATACAAGTACGTTTTGATTATTTGGCGGAAACGGCACCGGCTCCGCATTCCACAGACGCAGCGTATTCACCGTTTCTGTATCATATCCAACAACCGGGATATCATACGGCACCGCCATAATGACCTCCGCCTTACGATGATGAAACTCTAACTTTCCATCTATATTAGATGTTTCTACATTTCCCCAAAAGCTAACCTCGACTGCTTGATCATGACGGCGCACTTCCCATACATTCCCATGACGAAGCCATTGCTCTGGCAGCTCAACTTGATAGCCATTTACAATCTTTTGATCGAACAGACCATGTTTATAGCGAATCCCACAGCCATGCCCCGGTAAATTAAGAGAAGCCAATGAGTCAAGAAAGCAAGCTGCAAGCCTTCCGAGTCCACCGTTCCCAAGTCCAGCGTCCGCTTCATTTTCCTCTAACTCGTTCAAACTAATTCCTAGCTCTTGGAGCCCTTCCTCGCACATTTTCCAAATGCCGAGATTCATTAAGTTGCTGCCCAATAAACGACCGAGCAAAAATTCAATAGACAAATAGTACATTTGTTTATGATTTTCTGTACGATTTTTTTCATTAGTAGCAATCCAACGGGAGCTAATATACTCCCGAATCATATGTCCCAATGTATTATATTGATCTCTTGGTGTGGAGTCTTTGAAGCTTTTCCCGTACATGGTTTCGAGCTTATCCAAAAAAGCTGCTTTAAAGCCTTCCTTACTTGAAAACATGCGCCTCACCCCTTATCACTAGTCGACTAAGCTTTCATACAGCTCCTTATATTGTCTTGCTGACTGTCCCCAGCTGTAATCCTCACTCATCGCTCTCTTTACAAGCGTATCCCATACTTCTTTTTGATGATAGTACGAAACAGCTCTCAAAATAGTATGCAGCAGATCATGCGCATTGAAATTCGCAAAGCTGAATCCGTTGCCCTCTCCTGTACCCTCATTATACGACTGGACTGTGTCGTTCAGTCCTCCTGTCTCTCTTACAATCGGCAGGGTACCGTATTGTAAGGCAATAAGCTGTCCAAGACCGCACGGCTCAAATAAAGATGGCATTAAAAATAAATCAGCACCTGCATACACTTGGTGTGCGAGCGATTCGTTAAATCCTATGTAGATCTTCACCTTGTCAGGGTACCTAGCTGCCATTTCATTAAAAAAGCTCTCATACTCCCAATCCCCTGACCCAACAACTAAAATTTGCACATCCTCAGCTGCTAATTCATGGAATACACGTTGGACTAAATCAAGTCCTTTTTGCTTTGTAAGGCGAGTTACCATAGAAATGATAGGTACATCTTCACGTTCCGGCAAGCCAAACTGGCGCTGCAATGCACGTTTGTTCTTCTGTTTAAGCTCTTGTGTCGTTTCACTATATGGCACTGCAATTTCTTTATCGGTACGCGGATTATAAAAAGCATCATCAATTCCATTTACAATACCAACTAGCTTATGGTTATAGTCCCGCAGTAAGCCATCTAGCTTCTCCCCAAAAAATGGGTATTGAATTTCTTCTTTGTATGTCGGACTAACCGCCGTAATCACGTCAGATGCAACGATGCCACCCTTCATAAAGTTCATATTTCCATAAAACTCAAGCCGGTCATTTGTAAAGTGTTCATTTCCAAGACCAAGTAAATCATGCATTACACTATGAGGGAATATTCCTTGGAATTGTAGATTATGGATTGTAAATGCAGTTTTTATATTTTCATACAGTTCAATCCCCTTATATTGCTCTTTCAACAAATAGTTAGCCATTGCTGTATGCCAGTCATGACAATGTAAAACATCCGGAACAAAGTCCAGATGCGGAATACTCTCCAACACAGCTTTAGAAAAGAAAGAGAAGCGCTCACCGTCATCATAATGACCGTACAAAGAATCCCTTTTAAAGTAATATTCGTTATCTATTAAGTAGTACGTAATGCCATCTAGCTCTGTTTCGAAAATACCACAATGCTGATTACGCCAGCCGAGCTGTACTGTAATCACTTTTCGCAAAGTGCTGGATTCACGTAACCTCTCTGAGATAAGGCTATATTTGGGCAACATTACGCGTACGTTCATGCCAAGCTTTTTCAATTCCTTTGGGAGCGCACCCGCTACGTCGGCAAGACCTCCCGACTTAATAAATGGTACGCACTCAGATACTGCAAATAAAATATTCACGAATTCATCAACGCTCCTTGTACTGTTCCTTTTTCGACTACATACGGAACCCCTGCTGTCCCCGTTAAAATTGTTCCATCCTCAATTTTAACATCTTTGTCGATGATTACGCCGTCTAGTACACAATTCTCTCCAATTTGGCTTTTTTGCATAATGATGCTATTTCGGACAATAGAACCTTTTCCAATTTTCACAGAACGGAAGATAATACTATTATCTGTCTGCCCCTCAATAATGCTGCCATTGGCAATCATGGAATTGCCTACTTTCGCTTCCTTGCCATATCGTGTTGGAGGCTGATCCTTTACCTTTGTAAATATAGGCTCCCCTGTCATAAATAATTGTTTCCATACTTCCGGCTTTAACACTTCGATGCTGTGCTTATAATAGCTCTCTATTGAATCAATGATTGCAACATAGCCATCATACTCATATTTATGTGAGCATAAAGTACTGCATTGCTCCTTAACAACATCTATTAAGCTATGGAATCCTTTATCTTTATATTGATGGAATAGATCCAGCAGCAAATCCTTTTCCATGATATATGTTTGCAGAGATTGTCCATCATGAAGCACTTCTGTAATGTCCGCCCCTGCTTCAATGTGACGCCTTAAAATTGGTTTGAAGTTCATTGCAGCTACAATATGACAATTCGTAATCACAATATATTTTTGTTTGCTTCGCAGAAAATAGTCCATATTTCTAGCAATATGATTGAAGGAACCAAATTCTTCGTTATCACCTTGACTGTTTGGCGTAAATACGAACAGGCCATCTCGTTTGCGATCCAAATCCCACTGTTTACCAGATCCGAGGTGATCCATTAAGGAACGGTTCTTATGCCCAGTAAAAATCGCTACGCTATGAATGTCAGAATTAACCATATTTGATAACATAAAATCAACTAAGCGATACCGCCCCCCAAAAGGAAGGGCAGCTAAAGAGCGATGCTGTGTCAGTGCCTGTAAAGATGAAAAGTCATACGTTGCGTTAATAATTCCTAACATGGATTCGTTCATATTTACCTAGTCCCCCTTCAGATTTCATCAGCCAAGAGAATAACATCCTCGCTATTTTTTAACGGACGAATAACAGCATTGTCCTCTATGATCATTCCAGGCGCAATAATTGCCCTTTCAATTTTTACATTTTTCCCTATACGTGCATCCGGCATAATAACGGAATCTTTTATACTGCTTCCTTCTCCAACAGTCACACCCTGAAACACTACAGAATGCTGGATTTCTCCCTCAATCATACACCCTTCATTTACAAGCGATTCCTCTACAACCGCATTCGGCGCAATATACTGCGGAGGCTGATTTGGATTAACGGAATAAATGCGCCAATCCCGGTCATACAAATTAAGAGTGGAATCACCTTTTAACAGATCCATATTCGCTTCCCATAGGCTTTTTATTGTTCCAACATCCTTCCAATAGCCTTGAAATGGATATGCAACAATTTTTTTGTTTTCGTCAAGCAAAAGCGGGATAATGTCCTTGCCGAAGTCATTGCTTGAATCTGGATTTCGCTCATCCATCTCCAAAAATTCTTTTAGAATAGACCACTTAAAAATATAAATCCCCATGGATGCAAGGTTGCTTTTTGGGAACTGCGGCTTTTCGTCAAATTCCACAATGTCCATATCTTCGTTTGTATTCATAATGCCAAAGCGGCTCGCTTCTTCCCAAGGCACCTCAATAACAGAAATAGAAACATCCGCATCCTTCTCAATATGATAATCAAGCATTTTAGAATAATCCATTTTATAAATATGGTCACCTGATAAAATTAAAACATACTCAGGGTCATATTGCTTTAGATAGTTTATATTTTGATAAATTGCACTTGCCGTACCTGTATACCACTTTACGCCTGATGATTCCGAATAAGGGGGCAGCACTGTAACTCCCCCATTATTTCTATCCAAGTCCCAAGCACTGCCGATTCCAATATAAGAGTTAAGCACAAGAGGCTGATATTGTGTCAGAACACCGACTGTTTCAATGCCTGAGTTTACACAATTGCTTAAAGTGAAATCAATAATACGATATTTTCCACCAAACGGTACAGCAGGCTTGGCTAAATATTTTGTAAGAGCACTTAAACGACTACCTTGTCCTCCGGCCAACAGCATGGCTACGCACTTTTTTCTCTGTCCCATCGCTTTTATTCCCCTTCCTTGTTTTCGCTGGTTTTAATATAGCTATTCCAAAAGGCGGTATTGTCATTTCAATATGAGACGGCTGATTATGGTACGGCTCATGAACCGTTTTAATTCTTTTTTCATTTATTTGCCCAGACCCTCCATATTGCGCGCCATCACTATTCAGAACTTCTGCATACGAATTGAACGATGGAACTCCTACTCGGTAGTTCTCATACACATGTTCCGTAAAGTTACAAATAACAATCAGCATGTCATCTTCCTTTTTCCCTTTGCGAATGAAGGAGAAAATACTTTGCTCACGATTATCCGCATCAATCCATTCAAAGCCTTCATGTGTATGGTCAAGCTGCCAAAACGGTTTAGAATTCTTGTACAGCATCATTAATTCTTTGAAATAATGATTCATAAGACGGTGCATTTCAAACTCCTGAAGATCCCAATCCAAATCTTCCAGGTCCTTCCACTCGTCAAATTGTCCAAATTCCCCACCCATGAACAGCAGCTTTTTCCCAGGATGTGTCATAAAGTAGCCATATAGAAGTCGAAGTTGTGCAAATTTACGCCAATAATCTCCAGGCATTTTATTTAAGAGTGATTTCTTTCCATGTACCACTTCATCATGAGAGAGCGGCAAAACGAAGTTCTCCGAATAGGCGTACAGAAAAGAAAACGTGATTTTATCATGAATATGCTTCCGATGCTCCGGCTCACACTCCATGTACTTTAACACGTCATTCATCCAGCCCATATTCCACTTATAATTGAAGCCAAGACCCCCTTCATATGTTGGGGCCGTTACAAGAGGCCAATCGGTAGAATCTTCTGCGCTCATAAGAACAGTTGGATCATACTCAAACACTGCCTCATGCAGTTTTTGTAAAAAAGAAACGGCTAATTCATTTTTTTGAAACTGTCCATTTGCATTCCAATACAGCATGTTCGCAACAGCATCAACCCGAAATCCGTCTACATGATAATATTTCATCCAAAATAATGCGTTGGAAATGAGAAAACTCTGAACCTCAGGCTTCCCTACGTCAAAGTTTGCTGTCCCCCATATTGGATTTTCCCTTACATGGATGTCTGTGTATTCGTATGTAGGCTCTCCATCAAACATATATAATCCATGTGCATCCTTACAGTAATGCCCAGGCACCCAATCTAAAATCACGCTAAGACCATGCTCATGACAACGGTCAATGAAATACATTAAATCCTCAGGCTTACCATAACGGCTTGTTGGAGAATAGTAACCGGTTCCCTGATATCCCCATGAGCGATCATATGGATGCTCAACAAGCGGCATAATTTCAATATGTGTAAACTGATGCTCCAGAACATATGGAATCAGTTCCTCTGCCATTTCACGATATGAATAAAAAGAACCATCTTCTTTTAGCTTCCACGAACCAAAATGAAGCTCATAAATAGCCATAGGTTCTTCAAATACTTTCTTTCTCTTTTTAGCACGCATCCATTTTTGATCATTCCACTTATATTGCCCTAGAGTATGGACAATAGAGGCTGTATTCGGCCTTAATTCAGAGAAAAATGCGTAAGGATCTGCTTTTAAAAGGACTCGGCCATCCTTTGTTTGAATTGCATACTTATACAACTCTCCTTGACCAATACTTGGAATAAACAAGGACCAAATGCCCTCGGGATTTAGCTTCTCCATTACATGATTTTCATTGCTCCAGTCGTTAAACTCACCAACAACGCTGACACTTTTTGCATGGGGAGCCCAGACAGAGAAACGAGTCCCCTCAATTCCATCCTCGGTTGTTATATGCGCTCCGAAGGCTTGATAGCTTTCGTATAAACTCCCTTCATGGAACAGATGAACTTCATAATCTGTAGGATGGGTTGTAACCATGTGTTTCACCTCACAAAGATAAATAACATTTCTTATATAAGGTATTCTGTAAAAAAGCGTAAATCCCTTGCAAATTTCGAGTAAAAACCCATAGTTTCGTTCGCTAAAATGTGTCATTTTTCGCCGAATCAGGCGTTTTATATCATATATTGGCGATAAATAAATTAAAATCGTTTTAAAGCTAAAAAGCGTTATTCCTTTTGCGTAAAAAATTGATTTTAATATGTCATTTTATTTTTTTTAGTTATACTTTTAGAGGAAATAACGATATTAATGATCCATATAACTTTATCATTTTCCGACAGAAGCCCCCACTTCAAGCACGTGATGGGCGTAGCCCAGTGGTAAGTGGAGGACGAATGCTGGATATACAAACGTACATTCTTCTGATATTGTATAATTACCAAGATCAACCAGAAGGGAGAAGGAATGAAGAAGTGCTATTTTTTACACTGTAGGAGAGTATAAATTTCCAGCCGGAAGCGAATTCGACGTAGCAGAAAATTTTAGGAATACAGTGTAGGTGCAACTACACCACACCCTGCCGAAATTGGATAGGAAGGTTCTTTGATAAAATCTGACAAAAAACAAAAAAGAGTTAGCGAAATTTCGCTAACTCTTTTTTATATGACCCGTACGGGATTCGAACCCGTGTTACCGCCGTGAAAGGGCGGTGTCTTAACCGCTTGACCAACGGGCCTAAATGGCAGAGAAGAAGGGATTCGAACCCTCGCACCGGTTACCCGATCTACTCCCTTAGCAGGGGAGCCCCTTGAGCCACTTGGGTACTTCTCTGTATGGCTCCGCAAGTAGGATTCGAACCTACGACCTATCGGTTAACAGCCGATTGCTCTACCGCTGAGCTATTGCGGAATAATTAAATTTTTAATAATGGGCCTAAATGGACTCGAACCATCGACCTCACGCTTATCAGGCGTGCGCTCTAACCAGCTGAGCTATAGGCCCATAATATATTGGAGCGGGTGATGGGAATCGAACCCACGCTATCAGCTTGGAAGGCTGAAGTTCTACCATTAAACTACACCCGCAAATGTGAGCCATGAAGGACTCGAACCTTCGACCCTCTGATTAAAAG
>JBEPZN010000021.1:0-60273 GCA_041640875.1 Ectobacillus sp.
GTAACATGACTACAACAAATGGAAAGGTGTTAAAAAGATATGGTGTAAAGTCTCTCCGTTTATTATGGAGATTTCATAATATCTTTTGGTTTTAAAATACATGATGACAAGGAGGTGAATCCTGGTCACATAAAATGGTATGATTTTATACGTTTTTTGTAACCAGGAATCAACATGGCGGAACAAAAAACAGCAAAGCAATTACCTGCGCGCAACGAAGTACCTGCGGAATCGACATGGCGTCTAGAGGATATTTTTGCGACGGATGAACAGTGGGAGGCTGAATTTCAGGAAATTAAAGAAATGCTTCCAAAGCTTGGCGAGTTTAAAGGGAAGCTTGGCAATTCTGCAAATGATTTGCTTGCAGCTTTTCAATATCAGGATGAAGTGACCATGCGCCTCGGTAAGCTGTATACATACGCTCATATGCGATACGATCAAGATACAACAAACTCCTTCTATCAAGCGTATAACGATCGAGCAAGAAACTTGTACGCACAGGCATCTAGTGAAATGGCTTATATCGTTCCGGAGATTCTTTTGATTCCAGAAGAGAAAATCCAAGCGTTTTTACAGGAAAATAAAGAGCTAAAGGTGTATTCACATGCATTTGATGAAATTAACCGTCAGCGTCCGCACGTGTTATCAGAGAGTGAAGAAGCGCTGCTGGCACAAGCGTCAGAGGTGTTAGGATCATCTAGTAACACATTCGGTATGCTGAACAATGCCGATTTGAAATTCCCATCGATCCAAGATGAAAATGGGGAAGAAGTAGAAGTCACGCACGGACGTTACATTCAATTTTTAGAAAGCGAAAACCAGCGTGTTCGTCATGATGCCTTTCATGCGGTATACGACACATATGGCAAATATAAAAATACATTTGCAAGCACATTAAGCGGAGCGGTAAAGAAAAATAACTTCTATGCCCGCGTTCGCAAATATGATTCAGCGCGCCAAGCGGCGTTAAGCAATAACAATATCCCTGAAGCTGTATACGATCAGCTTGTTAACACGGTAAATGACCACCTGCATTTGCTGCATAGATATATTGATATCCGCAAGCGTGCTCTTGAGCTTGATGAACTTCATATGTACGATTTGTTCACACCTCTTGTCAAGGAAGCAAAAATAGAGGTCAAGTATGAGGAAGCACAGGATATTTTACTAAAGGCGCTTGCGAAGCTTGGTGATGAATATGTGTCAATTTTAAAAGAAGCATACGAAAACCGCTGGGTGGACGTATACGAAAACAGAGGGAAACGAAGCGGTGCGTACTCCTCGGGCACATACGGCACAAACCCGTATATTTTAATGAATTGGCAGGATAATGTGAATAACCTATTCACCCTTGCTCATGAGTTTGGCCACTCTGTACACAGCTATTATACGCGTAAAACACAGCCATACGTGTACGGAGATTACTCGATTTTCGTGGCAGAGGTAGCATCTACGTGCAATGAGGCACTATTGAATGATTATCTGCTGCAAACAACAGAGGACAAGAAAAAGCGTTTATACTTGCTGAACCATTACTTAGAAACATTCCGCGGCACAGTTTTCCGTCAAACGATGTTTGCGGAGTTCGAGCATGCAATTCATATGAAGGTGCAGGAAGGACAGGCGCTAACACCAGATGTACTGACGTCAATGTACTATGATTTGAATAAAAAGTATTTTGGCGATGCGCTTGTGATTGATGAAGAAATCGGCCTGGAATGGTCTCGCATTCCTCACTTCTATTACAACTATTATGTATATCAATACGCAACAGGCTTCAGTGCAGCAACGGCATTATCGAAGAAAATCTTGGAGGAGGGCCAACCGGCTGTTGAGAAATATATTGGTCATTTCTTAAAGGCGGGAAGCTCTGATTATCCAATTGAAGTGCTGAAAAAGGCGGGCGTTGATATGACATCTCCGGCTCCTGTTAAGGAAGCCCTTCAAGTGTTTGAAGAAAAATTAAATGAGCTTGAGCAGCTTCTGTTTGAGAAGTAAGAAAAGGGAAGGTGCAGGTTTTTAGTAAGTAGTTCCAATAATGTGAAGAAAAATTAAAAGAACATATCAATTAACAAGCATAAACGCTCAGAGATTATCGCTCTGAGCGTTTATTTTACACAGAAAGAAATACATCAAATAAATTTCCCCTGCAATAATCTTTGATAAAATAGTGCTTGATTTATTAGGATTTGTTGTTGGGTTCCACAGTTATGATGACATTTCCCTTCTTGTGTCCTTTCTCGACATATCTATGGGCTTCAACTATCTCTTCAAACGCATAGTATCTATCAATGACCACTTTTAACTTTCCCGCCTCAACAAGTTCTTTGAGGAAGTTTAGAGCTTCGGAATTTTCAGGTGAATTTTGACCCAATATTAGTTTCTTGCTGCTTGTCAATTTAGTCCATAGCATCCGAACACCTGGTAACGGTACAGTGACATTTATGTAGGTTCCGTCCTTCTTTAGCGATTTCATACAAGCTGAAAACGAACTCTTGTCTACCGCTTCAAAGATAACATCATAAGTCTCGCCTTTACTAGAAAAATCTTCTGCAGTGTAATCAATTACCTTATCGGCTCCCAGAGATTTTACCAATTCTACATTCGTGGTACTGCATACCCCTGTCACTTTTGCTCCGAGATATTTGGCAATCTGTACTGCATAACTTCCTACACTTCCTGAAGCGCCATAGACAAGAACCTTTTGACCACTCTGAATGTTGGCTTTTCTAAGATAAAACAATGCTGTACGTGCCCCAATTGGAATGGCAGCGGCTTCCTCAAAAGATAAATTGTTGGGTTTAATAGATATTGATCCGTCTTCCGGCAGGCACTTATACTCGGCATAAGCGCCAAAACCCACTAGGGAAGCTGCGAAAACCTGGTCCCCTTCCTTAAATCGCCTGACATCTTTCCCTACTGACTCAACTTCTCCAGCTAACTCCATCCCCAATATATCCTTTTTGGGCTGTCTAAAACCCAATGCTATTCGGGCAGGCAGCCAAACAGAGAGAGGAACAGTAAAACCTCGTGAACGAATATCTGCTACTGTTACGGTTGTCGCTTTTACTTTTACCAGTATTTCATTTTCCTTAGGAGTAGGTTTTTCTACTTCTTTCAGCTGAAGAACGTCGGGGGGACCGTACTTTGTGTACACAATTGCTTTCATTTATCATCCTCCAATTCGTTATATTCATTAACGTTTACGAATAAATAGAACAATGGTTGAACTCTCCAATAAATGTACTTAAACTATTTTGTCCGTAAAGTTTAAGTACATTTCCTCACTATCTATATGCTTCTCTTAGCATATAATTACATATATTAAAAGGACAACTACGCCTCTGTCTTCGCCCAAGAGCAGGGCTTCTTTATTAACTAGGTAAGATACATAAGGAGATGCATAAGATTAACTAACAAAAAAACAAAAGTACCTTGCAATGAACAGTAGTGGATGATATATTCTTTTTACAGAAGTATTTATCATGGTTTAGTACTATACAATAAACAGTACTGAATACTAATGAATAGGGTGATTTTACATTGAATGTGCAATTTAAAAAGGGTGTTTTAGAATTGTGTGTGCTTGTGTTATTAGATAAGCAGGATCGTTACGGGTATGAGTTGGTGCAGAAAATTTCAGATCAAATTGAAATATCTGAAGGTTCTGTATATCCGCTATTAAGACGCTTAACAAAAGAAGAATACTTTACAACGTACTTGCAAGAATCGTCAGAAGGCCCTTCGCGTAAGTATTACAAGCTAACGGAAAAAGGAAGAACATATCTTCATGAGTTGATTGCAGAATGGAATGAATTTTCAAATGGTGTAAATCAATTAATTAAAGAAGGTGGCTACGATGAATAAAGAGCAATTTCTAAAACAATTAGAAGGATATTTAAAAGGAATTTCCTCAGAGGAACGGCAGGATATTTTACAAGATTATGAAGAGTATTTCGCGATAGGGAGAGAAGAGGGAAAGACAGAAGAGGAAATGACAGCTTCCCTCGGTTCTCCAAGTCAAATCGCCAAGGAGTTATCTGCCTCTCACCATCTTGAGAAGGTAGAAACAAGTACGACCGCAGGAAATATTATGCGCGCTGTATGGGCTGTCATTGGATTAGGTTTTTTCAACTTTGTCATCGTGATGGGACCGTTTATTGGCTTAGTTGGCGTCATGTTTTCCGGTTGGGCAGTAGGTGCAGCATTTGTTCTCTCCCCGCTGCTTGTTCTGGTGAATACAGTCATTACTCCAGAAACCTTTGAATTCTTTGATCTATTCGTATCCTTGGCGCTTTGCGGAATCGGATTGTTTATTGCAATTGGTATGTTTTTCGCAACAAAGGCTGTAACGAGCGGGTTTGTACGTTATTTAAAATTTAACATGGCACTTGTGAAAGGTGGATTAAAACGTGAGTAATATAAAAAAGTTATCTCTGCTTGCACTAGCATTTTTGTTGGTTGGTGTAATAGGAGCTTTTGTAACATTTGGTTCGCTAGAGAAGCAATCTTCTATTTCAGAAGAAAAGGTGATTGATAATCCTAACATTACCGCGATACAGGTAGAAGCGGGCAATGCAGCCATCGAAATCCTCCCAACAAAAGCTGCTGAAACTACAGTTGTGTTGTCGGGCATGGGAAATGATCATATGAAACAGAGGTTTTCTGCTGAGGTAGAAGGAACGACCCTTGCTGTTAAATTAGAAAGCCAGCAGCTCAAGTTTTTTAATTTTGATTTTCGCCTCAAGCCGTTAACGGTAAAAGTACTTTTGCCTGAAAAGGTATATGAATCGTTGCAAATTGACAGCAATAATGGACGTGTGAAAGTAGAGAAAGTGAATGTTAACAATGTAAAGGCAGAGCTGAACAACGGAAGGATTGAATTAAAGCATATTGGGGCCAATGCTGTTGATGTAGAATCAGATAATGGAAAAATTCAATTAGAGTATGTAGAGGGAATGATTAAAGGGAAAACGTCAAATGGAAAAATTTCTGTTGTCACAAAGGATTTAGAGCGGACGATGCAGCTTGGCAGCAACAACGGAAGTATTGAGATTCAAACGGAGAAGAATCCTGTGGATGTAGCGTTTGATGTGCATGTAGACAATGGACGGATTGATATCCTTAATAAATACGAGGGCGATGCAGTGATTGGTAAAGGAACACATGTAATTAAACTAACAACAAATAATGGAAGAATTACAGTTGCAAATTAAGAGGAGTTAAAGAAATTCGAGGTTCAGTTTTTTATGAAGCTAGGAAAAAGTCAAAGTCGGAGCAGATGTGGTAGTCTTTTAGACCACATCTGTTTTTGTTTCTACTTTAATAAAGTATAAGTACAACTACTCTTCTGTCTTCGCCCAAGAGCAGGGTTCGCCAATCAGCGAGTTTTCTTTACACTGTAGGAAAGTATAAATTTCTAGCAGGAAGACCATTCGACGTAGTGAGCAATTTTGGGAATACAGTATAAGGGCAACTACGCCTCTGTCTTCGCCCAAAGGCAGGGCTCGCCAGTCGGCGAGTTTTCTTTATGCACATTTTTGCATATGTAAGGGAATTTACTGTTAGTAGAATAACCGATAGTCAGATTAGGTACATTTCCTATCTATTATGTTAGTTTTTATAACAATATTTTATTTTAGATGGAATAAATGCTGTTAGATTTACTGACAAAATTAAGAGCGGTACGAGATATCTTTCATATAATGAAATTATATTATGTTGCTCCTATAGCAAAATCAGAAGGTTTTATTTCTCTGATGCTGAGTGGAAAGGGACCGTATAACGAAAGTGTGTTAAGAGGAAGTGGGCAGATGTATGTTTAACCTTTCACAAAATAAGGGGTGAAAGAATTGAAGATTGTAGCTATTATATTGCAAGTTGGGATGCTATTCATTTTTTATATGTTAGGGTCTTGGATTCAACAAGCTCTTCACCTTGCGATTCCAGGTAGCTTAATCGGGATGTTCTTGTTGCTCGGATTGTTGTCGGCAAAGATCTTGCCGTTGCGTTGGTTTGAGTTAGGAGGAGAAAGACTTGTGGCAATTATGCCATTTCTATTGCTTCCGTCTACCGTTGGGTTAATGCAATACGGCTCCTTTCTTGTACAAAAAGGAGGCAGTTTATTTGTCACCGCAATGATTAGTACGTTGCTCATTATTATTGTTGCGGGACATACCGGACAATACCTCGCCAGGAGAAGGGAGAAGGATGTATCATGAATATATTGTATGCGCTTGGCTGGATTATTTTTACGATTGCGTTATATAAAATAAGCAAACAACTATATAAGTGGGTTCCTACTCCTTTTACAATGCCGGTGCTCACTGCGACAGCTCTCATCATTGCATGTCTGCTTATATTTCATATCCCCTATGAAACGTATATGAAGAATGGAGGGGCTTGGATTACAAAGCTTCTTGGGCCAGGTATCGTTGCTTTCGCGATTCCGCTGTATAAACAACGGCGTGTCTTAAAGAAATATGTAGTACCGATTAGCGGCGGAGTGATTGTAGGGACGGTTGTAGCTATTAGCAGTGAGGCAGTCATTGCACGTATGTTTGGAACAGATAGCAGCCTGATTCTCACTGCGTTACCCAAATCGGTAACAATGCCGGTTGCGATGAGTGTATCGGAGCAAATTGGCGGTATTCCATCCTTAACAGCAGTATTCGTAATGATAGCAGGGATAACGGGAATGATGATGGGGCCGCTCCTTTTAAAATGGAGTGGTGTAACGAACTTTATAGGAAAAGGAATTGGTGTGGGCTGTTCATCCCATATTATGGGTGTTGCGCAATCAATGAAGCACGATGAACGAGAGGGAGTTGTCGGCTCAGTAACGATGACATTAACTGCTGTTTTAACTTGTTTGCTCGGACCTTTGTTGGCCGGTGTATTGGTATAGAACGTAAAAAACGCCCCCCAGCAGGTGAGTTGGAGGGCGTTCGTATTTTTACACTGTAGGGAAACTTTAGGAATACAGTATAAGGGCAACTATGCCTCTGTCTTCGCCTAACGACTCGCCAATCGGCGAGTTTTCTTTATACTTCTTCCAAAACACAAAAACGGTAAGGGATCATGCACTTACCGTTTTTTTACATTTTGATAAAGTATAAATTTCCAGCTGGAAGTGAGTTCGACATAGCAGGAAATTTTAAGAACAAAGTGTAACGACGCTTTTGTCTTCATCTAATGGCGAGTTTTCTTTAATTATATGCACATTGTTATATATCTTCGTCACAGTAACATTTTGTAAAAGATAGAACCACTCCTAATAAGAGGTAAAGCCAGCCCAATTCACTTTTTCTAAGGCTTAAAACCTTTAAATCTTTTACGTTCGTTAATAAGGAAAACTAAGAACAGAATAGCTCCGAACAAGAGTGGGATAGATAAAACAAGGGGAAATGTCTTCAGTAACGATAAAACATAGAGAAGAAACGTTATAATTAAAAATGCTATACTTCCAAAGAGCTTATATTTACCCAATGTTCTTTTCCACCCCCTTTCCGCTTACACTGCAAAAAAGTATAAATTCCTAGCTAGAAGTGAATTCGACATATTTGGAAATTATAGGAATGCAATACAGGTGCAACTACGCCTCTGTCTTCGCCCAAGGGCAGGGCTTGCCAATCGGCGAGTTTTCTTTATAAAGTATATTCAAAGCGAAAAGAGTTTAGAATGTGGCGTTTTTTGTGGAACAATAAGGGTAGAGTATTGTCAAAGAGAGTCGAACATTGCAGTTTAGAATGTGACATTTTTGTGAAATAACAAGTAAAAATGTTGTCAAAGAGAGTCGAATGTTGTAATATAATAAGCGTGAACGAATTCACAACAAACATATACCCCTTTGTTTGAACGTGAAAATTTCTCCCATCCCCTTTAATATTTTTATAAGCCGTAAAAGAAAAGGACCCGGTTATGCCGGGTCCTTTTCTTTTACGTTATATCGCCAATATACTTCTTTTTCCGATATCATTTGCATGGCTTTTCCTGTTAAGAGGAGCTGTCTCATTTCACGTATTGCTTCTGATGGTGACCAATTATAAATGACTGCCATTTCATCCGCAAATGTAAAAGCATATTGCTGTAAAAACTCCTCTAAAGAGGGTAACGGTTCTGGAGTTAACTCTTCATGTACAAATTCCTTTAAGACTTGCACGTATACATCGTAAGGGTACATGCCAGACAGCTTCAAGCCCTCTTGTTCAGAATTGGAATGAAAGAATATAAGAGAAGGAATTTCTGTCACATGCATTTCATTTGTAAACTTTAAATCACATTGAAATGCTTTTGTTGCACTCATAGAACATAAATCATGTTTAAACTCTTCCATATCAATTCCGCTTTTTTCTGCACAAGCGAGCAATAGCTCTTTATTTGGATGTGCTTCCCTTTGTAAAAACACTGATTCCTGCAGTGTGCGGAGAAATTTCATGCCCGCTCTTCTTCCTTGCAGCTCAGCTGCTTTAATAGCAATGGAAGTCATGTATGGTGAGGAGGAGGAATGGTGCTTATTTAATTTGCCATCACAGGAAAGACCGTGAAGGCTTGATGTTTTCTCCCACACAAATCGAATATGAGCAGGTTTATTCCATTTGTGTGCCGGAGAAATAGCAGCTGCTTCCTCCTTTCCAGTCAAGATATGCCGGATTGTAAAATAGTTGCCGTACTCCAGCCATAGCTTCATGATCAGCGGTTCAATTGACCAGCAGTCCATGCAGAGTGGATCAATAAATAAAAAGGCCTCCACTGGCTTTTTCCCACATTTGTGGGAGGTTGCGGGTTTTGCTGCATCAAATTTCGTTTTGTTCATTCTGCCTCACCTGTTTCATCTGGTGTGTTAATCATATGGTTTGCTGTTAAAGTCAGGCGTTCAAAGACAAAATCACGAATGGGGCCATGTATTCCTGTATCATTCATTGCCCTTTCCATACAAGAAAGCCATGCCTTCGCTCGTTTCGGTGTAATTGGAAACGGCAGATGCCGTGCGCGCAGCATGGGATGACCATGCTCCTCTGTATACAAGCTTGGCCCACCTAAATATTGCGTTAAAAACTGCTTTTGTTTTCGCGCAGTTTCTGTGAAGTCATTCGGAAAAATGGGAGATAAATCCGGATGACGGCTTACATAAGAATAAAATGTATCAACCAACGCTGTGATCCCCTTTTCGCCGCCGATTGCTTCAAATGGTGAGATATGATTTCCGTTCATACAGCTCTGCTCCTTTTCCCGTAAAAGTATATTTATTGTAGCAATCCTCTCATCCTTAGAGCAACTAATGCGCATTGTTGATAAAATATTTTTTACACTCTAAGAAAACTCCAGATAGAAGTGAACTTGACGCAGCAGGAAATTTTAAAAATAAAGTGTAAGTGCAACTGCGCCTCTGTCTTCGCCCAAAGGCAGGGCTCGCCAATCGGCGAGTTTTCAGCATTTATTATCGTTTGTTTAAAATAGGCTATTGATGTATTATGCTTGTCCACACCAATGGAAGGCAAGTTGCATTTCCTAGTAGTAAGGAGGTGAAAACTGGTTGCTTTAAATTACTAAAAATGGGTTGATAGTAAAAAGTGTATTGATGTTTTGTGTTTACAGGATTTATAAAAATGATACCGTCTAACTGGAACAACGTGAAGAAGGTTACAGTTATCTTTTACAGGGACAGGTTACACCTGTAATAAGGAACAAGAATATCCCTTATTGATTGAGCGAAAGCGGTCCCCTAGTGTGAGAATCCTGTGAAGCACACGTTTCCGAAAGGAGATGCAAAATCTGTAAGTTCAATACTGAATTGTAACTTTTAGTAAGTTTTGTGAACCAGGTAAGAGGATGCCATCTGATTTACTAGTAATATGCTATGAAAATGATATTTCGTTTCAAAAATTAACCCCATCACGCTGTGAAGAGCTTCTGGAAAAAGGGATGATTTGGAATGATCCAACGACAGACCCTGTTTCAGAAGCTGAACCTATTCTTATGTTTTTCCCATTTTCGTTTCCGCCAAATCCAGTATTTCAATTTCTACCGCTTCTTATTTTTATCCTTCGTGATAAAGCCCCTTTTGTGTTTCAGGCTTTCATCAGACCAGGGAGACAAATAATATAGAGCACTCAGCAGGCTTTACTTCGATGAAGAAGTAGGGCTTTTTTACACTGTAGGAAAGTATAAATTTCCAGCTGGAAGTGAGTTCGACGTAGTCGGAAATTTTAGGAATACAGTATAAGTGTAACTACATCTTCAGCACCACAACCCTTTGCTAGTTTATTGCGATGCGTTTTGTTTTGCAAGAAAAAAGCGTTGCACTTTGTTTTTTGTTGGGCGAATAGGGATATTGTATTGTTCTAACAAATGCAGGAAGCTTTTCTTTCCTGTCTCTTCATTTTGCACTTCATACTCTAATTCATAATCATCATGATGAAAGTAGAAACTATGGTCAAATACAAGAGTTCCGTTTTCGTATAGGATTTCAGCCCGCTGTGTTGTTAAGCTGCCATAGTAATGGAGCTGCCCGACCGGAACGCTAAGCAAGAGAAGTTGATCATACACAGCTCCTGGAATCATGGTACCTGTTTCCATTATCCACTCCGCTTCCTGCTTTGTCACGGTTTGGTGTGTTTCCAGCAGCCCAGTTACTGCCGGCTGCTTCAAGGTGATTGTGTATGTTCCATTTTTCTCACGAATACGCAGTGCTGAACCTTTTTCCTTTAAAGAAAATGAAGAGGTTTCCAAATAATGATTTACCTGTTTCATGAAGGTTGTTATAGCAAACGATTCACACAGTCGGTGAAACTCCTCCTTTGTTAGCATGTTTTTAAATTCAATTTCAATTTCTTGCGACATAGTTGGTAGTTCCTTTCCTTATATTTCTGGATCTATTATCCCTTTTTAGGAATTTTGATTCAATGTTTTATTTCTTCAGGCGTCGGTTGTGTTACAATAAACATGATTCTAAAGGAGTTACATACTGTGTTGGAGGAATTCAAAGATGCAAAAGAAGATTGACATAAAGAGCGTCGAGCAACAGAAACAGGCTCTTATTTTTTATGCGGAAAATACGACTATAAACGCGAAAGAGTTGCAGCCAAGAGAACATGTTCTAGTAGATTCTGATCAGTTTGCTTTTTTATATATTTTGGAAAATGAACAAGAATATATATATGTGAGTATTCCTCATACGCTGTGGCCGGATTTGAAGCAAGGGCTTGACGCGGATCAGGAAGCGGTTGCTGTTATCAATGGGATACAAGTGCCGCTTACACAGTTGAAGGAAGAAATCGGATACCTCGTTCAAAACATTGAAGGGAACGCCAATTACGGAGAGGAATTGGTGAAAAGGGTAGAAGCGGTCTTTTTATTATAGGTGTTGGACGGTGGTCAAATTGAATCGGAACTGGGAAGAATTTTTGGCGCCTTATCAACAGGCTGTAGGGGAATTGAAAGTAAAGCTAAGGGGGATGCGTTCGCAGTTTGAAATGCTTTCTGAGCATTCTCTTATTGAGTTTGTTACCGGCAGGGTAAAATCGGTTGCCAGCATTATCGATAAATCAGTTAAAAGGAATATTCCATTGGATAGGCTGGAAGAAGAAATGCAGGACATTGCCGGGCTTCGTATGATGTGCCAGTTTGTTGATGACATTAAACCGGTTGTTGAACTGCTCCGCAAACGCAATGATTTTGAGATTGTGGAGGAACGTGATTATGTGACGCAGGTCAAAGCCAGCGGTTATCGTTCTTACCATGTGGTTATTCGTTACCCGGTGCAAACGATTCGCGGTGAAAAAAAGGTACTGGTTGAGCTGCAAATTCGTACGTTAGCAATGAATTTTTGGGCAACAATCGAGCATTCTTTAAACTATAAATACAGCGGACGTTTTCCAAAGGATATACAGCAGCGTTTACAGCATGCAGCGGAGGCCGCATCTCGGCTTGATGAAGAGATGTCCTCCATCCGTGATGAAATTCAGGAAGCACACAAGGTGTTTTCGCGAAAGCAAGAATCAGAATAATTTTTTGAAGGGTGTTGTATTGACCGATGAACTTTGCAATCATGTCAAAGGGAGACCAAGCATCGAATTTACTTATGAATACGATGCGCGAATATTTGCAGGACTTTGAGTTTGTCAATAATGAGCAGGAGCCAGAGATTGTTATCTCTGTCGGAGGGGATGGGACGCTGCTTCAAGCGTTTCACCGTTACTCTCATCGCCTTGAGAAGACTGCGTTTGTTGGTGTGCATACAGGGCATCTTGGCTTTTATGCGGATTGGCTGCCGAATGAAGTGGAAAAGCTAGTAATTGCGATTGCGAAAACGCCGTTTCAAGTCGTAGAATATCCGCTTCTAGAGGTGATTATCCGCTACTTAGATGGCAGCAAAGAGTCACAGCATTTAGCGTTGAACGAGCTAACTGTAAAAAGCAGTGAAGGAACATTTGTCATTGATGTGGAAATTCGGGGCGAATACTTTGAAACATTCCGAGGGGACGGACTTTGTATTTCGACTCCTTCTGGAAGCACAGCCTACAATAAGGCGCTTGGGGGCGCCATTATTCATCCATCTCTTGAAGCGATACAGCTCACGGAGATGGCATCAATCAATAACCGTGTTTTTCGGACAGTTGGCTCACCGCTTGTGTTGCCAAAGCATCATACATGTGTTTTAAAGCCAGTAACCGACATGGACTTGCGAATTACAATTGATCATTTGACACTCTCTCATCAAGATGTAAAATCTATTCAATGCCGTGTTGCCAATCAAAAGGTGCGCTTCGTGCGCTTTAGACCATTTCCGTTTTGGAAGCGGGTGCGCGATTCATTTGTTGCTGATAGGTAGAAAGGATTATGCCTCTTGACTATACTAAAATGGATCATCACATCAAAGAAAGAAGGAATGCTAATCCGTGAGTATTTGCGAGAAAAGGGCATTTCCAAGGCAGCGCTGACGGATATAAAGTTTCGCGGCGGAGCGATTCAAATTAATGGCCGGCATGCAACTGTTCGTCATATACTTCAGGCAGGAGAAGAACTTGTCATCTCGTTTCCTCCCGAAGAGAGGGGAAAAGGGATGATAAGCGAAAATCTCCCGCTTGACATTATGTATGAGGATGAACATGTTCTCGTGATTAATAAGCGGCCCTATATGGCAACCATTCCGTCACGGGAGCATCCGAGCGGAACGGTTGCTAATGCTTTGCTGCATTATTACGATCAGCAGCAGCTTCCGAATACAGTTCACATCGTTACCCGTCTGGATCGTGATACATCAGGGCTGATGCTTGTTGCAAAAAATCGCTTTATTCACCATCTGCTTTCGCAGCAGCATCAACAAAAAGCTGTGCACCGTACATATGAGGCGCTTGTACATGGCGTTATGGAACAGGAAACCGGAACCATTGACGCGCCGATCGCGAGAAAAGAAGAAAGTATTATTGAACGGATTGTCCATGAGAGTGGCCAACGTGCTGTTACGCACTTTCGAGTTGTGAACAGCTACGATAATATAACACATGTTGCCTTAGAGCTTGAAACAGGAAGGACCCATCAAATTCGGGTGCATATGGCACATCTCGGTCATCCGCTTCTTGGAGACGATTTGTACGGAGGCAGAAGAGATAGGATAGATAGACAAGCGCTTCATAGCAAAATGCTAACGTTTTATCATCCTATCGTGGAGAAAATGATGACATTTACAGCACCGCTTCCAGATGATATGGAGCAGGTATTAAAAGAGCATCCTGACAGGTAGGATGCTCTTTTCAACAGTAAGATTGCTTTCAGCGGTTGTAACTTAGCATAGAACTCATGCTTTTGATTTACAACCTCATGGAATGAAGCATTTAGTTAGATTTAACGTGTCAGTTGGTAACACACAAACCTTATTTCGTCCCGGTTTTCAGTCAAAGGTTCTGAATTTCTCAGTTACAAACGGCATGGAAGATGGAACAGATAGAGTGCTCATTTCGGGATAGCGCAGCGCCGTCAGTTTTCCGCCGAATACTGCCCCTGTATCGATATTAACGGTTCTGTTTACGAAACGCGGCTCTCGCACTGGTGTATGACCATATATAATCCATGCATCCCCTGTATAACGCTGCGCCCAATCACGCCGCACCGGTGAGCCGTCGGGATGCTTTTCCCCTGTAATATCACCGTACAGGACAAATGTCTCTACCTTTTTGCCGTCTCTTCCAATGTAATCTTGCCGAATGCCGGCATGGCATGTGACGAGCTTTCCCTTATCTAACACATGATATAATGGGGAAGACTCGTACAAATCGATAAACTTCTTTTGAATTATTTTTTGCTCGCGCCGCCCTAGTGCTTCATATTCTGCCACTGTTGTTTCTAAGCCATGGGTTTGTTGAACTTTGCGGCCAATAAAGAAACGATACAGCTTATTGCAATGGTTTCCCGGTGAATAGTACGCTTGTTTTTTGTGGACAACGAGCTCCCACACAAGCGCTGCTGTTTCCAATGACTTTGGACCTCTATCTGTTAAATCTCCGACAAAGACGAGTTTTCTTCCATGGGGATGAATAGGGATACCGCTTTCCCAATCATAACCAAGCTGCTCTGTTAAAGTGACAAACTCTTCATAACAACCATGAATATCTCCAATTACATCATACATAGATAACACCTACTTTTTTCCTTTTTCTTCTATTGTACAAAGAAAAAGCCTGTCCTGCAAAAAAGGACAGACTTAATTAAACATATATTTCCTTGTTCGAGAACGAACATTTAAAATAAAGCCGATCGCAATCATATACGTCAAAAGGGAACTTCCCCCGTAGCTCATAAAAGGCAGCGTAATGCCGGTAATAGGAAGCAGACCAATTGTCATCCCGATGTTTTGGAACACCTGAAATGTGAACATCCCAATCGTTCCTGCGCATAAATAGCTGCCAAACGGTTCATTGCTTTCAAGTGCGATATGGATCATACGGTAAATGAGCAGGAAAAACAACGAGATAACGACGCTGCCCCCAAAAAATCCATATTGCTCGGCAATATTCGTGAAAATAAAGTCCGTATGAGGCTCTGGGAAGTACACCTCTCCGCCTTGATAGCCTTTTCCATATAATTCGCCTGAGCCGGTAGCTAAAATGGCTTGTCGCAGCTGATAGCCTTGTCGTTCATATTCGTATGGAGCGAGCCAGCCATAAAAGCGGTCGAGCTGATATTCCTTTAGAATATGCTCTTTAAAGAACGCGGTATGCGCAAAATAAATATACACAAGAATGGAGGCAACACCAATAGTAATGCCGGTCAATCCTAGAATGAAGCGCCAGCGAATGCCGGAGACGACAATCATTGCAACAATAATGGATGTCATTACCATCGTATTTCCTAAATCGGGCTCCTTTGCGATCAGCAGCAAAGGCGGGAGACTTGCGCCAAAGATTTTTCCGAGAAGCTTTAAATCATCCTCTGGTGTTGGATTTGGATTCATCTCTTTATGGTTCGTAAGTATCCGGCTTAACACAAGGATCATGAAAAGCTTCATGAGCTCAGATGGCTGGAAGTTCCCAAGACCAGCAGGAAGGGCATACCAAGCAGTTGCTCCCTTAATCGTTTGTGAACCTGGTACCTTAAATTCCAGACCGAGCAGGAGAATCATTGCAAAACCGTATAAATACCAAGAAATTTGCTTATATCGGTCAAAATCGATAATCATTGTAACACCAATTGCGATTACTCCAATTACATACCACTGAATTTGCTTTGCTACGAAATTCACACTTTGCAGATATAGCGGCAATGAAGGCTGTGCGCTCTTGATGGCAAAACAGCTGACCGCCGCGATCAAAAGTAAAATTGTAATTAACCCATAGTCTATCTGATATCCCCGTGTATTGTCTTTTTCCATGTGATAATCCCTTCTATGTCTAAAAATCAGAAAGTATAACTTTCAAAGCTGTATGCGCCTTTCTTTTTGAAAATTAGACGCTATTACCATCTTATCTAATTTTAACGAGTTTGCAAACATATTGTTTTTTCCGCAAACAGGATTATATTAGGAAAAGAAGAAGGGAAAGACTGGAGAGAAGGAGAAAAAGTTTAGTGGACATCGTTTTCATCTGAAATAAAGTATGCTACAATAAAAATAGTATCAGGTACTAATAACTAGTGTTAGTTTATTATTATACAAATTTAGGAGGACAAAAATATGGAGCTTCTTAACGTAAAAGGAAAAAACATCGTAGTAATGGGCGTAGCCAATCAACGCAGCATCGCGTGGGGCATCGCGCGTTCCCTGCATAATGCAGGAGCAAACTTAATTTTTACATATGCAGGCGAGCGTTTAGGACAAAGTGTGCGTGAGCTAGTAGGAACATTAGAAGGACAAAACGCTATCGTCTTACCATGTGATGTGACAAGCGATGAAGATATCGCGCGCTGTTTTGCTGATATCAAAGAGCAGGTCGGCACGATTCACGGTCTAGCACACTGTATTGCATTTGCAAATAAAGAAGACTTAAAAGGCGGTTATGTAGATACATCTCGTGACGGCTTTGCGCTTTCCCTAGACATTAGCGCATACTCCTTAACGGCAGTAGCAAAGGTAGCGAAGGAACTTATGACAGAAGGCGGCAGCATCGTTACATTAACGTATCTTGGCGGCGAGCGCGTTGTGAAAAACTACAACCTAATGGGCGTAGCAAAAGCAGCGCTTGATGCAAGCGTGAGATATTTATCGAACGATTTAGGAGCAGCAGGCATTCGCGTGAATTCTATCTCTGCTGGACCAATCCGTACATTGTCTGCAAAAGGAATTGGCGAATTCAACAGCATCCTAAAGGAGATTGAAGAGAAGGCACCGCTTCGCCGCAATGTAACGCAGGAGGAAGTTGGGGATACTGCATTGTTCTTAATGAGTGATTTATCTCGTGGCATTACGGGTGAGAATATTCATGTGGATGCGGGGTATCATGTTTTAGGTTAAGAAATAGCCAGCAAAGAGACTGACATTTAAAAGGCTGCATTCCTTATGTTGCTAATACCATCTTTTAATTATGTTTGAGGCTTTTGGGTTTTGGACTAAATAATTTTAATCTAAAAAATGGCATTTTCCTTAAAACTAGGGAAAATGCCATTTTTTAAATTAAAGATTGATTTTTGTACCATATATTCCTGCATTTTCATAACCATATATAAGGTATGGAAAATAACGTTAATAATATATTCGTAAAGGCAGTCATATTAGCTGAAGGTACTAAGCTTCGTTTAAGACCATTAACGAAGGTTGCCAATAAACACTTTATGAAAATATAGGTATTATTTAAAAATGTTTAACTAAACAACTTATACACTTTGTTAAATACAAGGCAAATCAATCAAAATCATTATTAAATTAATCTGAATTATGTTCCTCTAAAGGTTGTTCTATATATTATTTATGGATTGAGAAAATAGGCTAACTATTATTAATCAATTAATAATAGTTGAATATTAACAAGGGAAGGGTGGTAAAAAATGGAGTTTAAAGAGGGATCCCTGCATTTTTCGGGTACTGATGCCATTCATACTACACCGTTGTTCAAAGAAATAAGTAACACTTTTACAATTGAATTTTGGATAAAACCAGAAGCTGCCCAACACATGGAAATAAGACAAAGTAAAACAGGAATTAAGGGTATCTCTGGGCAAAGATTTGTAATAGGACCCGGCCATGGGGGGGATGGGAATATAGCAGGCATGGGGGTATCTGTAGGGACAAATGGGATTATTGTTTGGGAACATAGTACAAACTACTTCCCTCCATTACTTGTATATAAAGCTGCTATTTCAAATTGGATACACGTAGCCATTGTGTACAGTAACAAAACACCGACACTATATGTTAATGGGAAACAAGTAAAGACAGGGTTAACAAGTAATAAACAACAGGTTCACCCATCAGGAATTTTAGGCGCTTTGGAGCCTTATGGTTACTATGCAGGGAATCTAAGGGATGTTCGAATTTGGGATTCCGCTAAATCTGAAGAAGAAATTACCGATTTCATGGATAAGCAATTAACTGGTAATGAAAAAGGCTTATTTGCGTATTGGAAATTAACTGAGGGAACAGACGTTATATTTGCTAATATGATTAATCCCGAAAAGGAAGATCAATCCAACTACACATTATTTGAGAATGTTTCCCCTAGAAGTGCATCTGAACAAGAAACTGGCAACTTTATTTTTTGTACTTCTATATGTGCAAACTACTTACCAAAAGCCATGGTATTAGCAAGATCAATTAAAAAGTTTCATCCGGATTCCAAAATGGTTGTTTGCCTAGTTGAAGAGGATATACATCCAGCCGCTAAAGAATTTGAGTATTTCGATGAAATCATCTTAGCAAAAGATTTAGGTATTGAAAATTTTTATAGTTTTATGTTTAGACATAATGAAATAGAAGCATCAACTGCTGTCAAAGGATCGTTATTCTTTTATTTGTTGAATTCCTATAAACAACATAATAAATTTATCTACCTAGATCCCGATATTTACGTAATGGATATACTCTCCGAGCTTTCCTCCATATTAAGTAATCATTCTATCGTTGTTACCCCCCATACGTTAAAGCCTGAACATAAAGATCATACGATTTCAATTAGAGGAAACGAAATTCAACTGCTGCAGAAAGGAACATTTAACTTAGGCTTTCTTGCTATAAGCAGAGATCCTAATTCTGAGCAATTTCTATCATGGTGGACAGACCGGTTATTACAGTATTGCTATGACGATACTCCAAATGGATTGTTTACAGATCAAAAATGGATTAATTTAGCCCCTTGTTTCTTTGATGTATTTATTCTTAAGCACCCAGGCTATAACGTTGCTCCTTGGAACTATTCCAAACGCACGGTTCACACTTCGGAAAGCGGGAAGTTTCTAGTAAATAACGAAGCATTAAAATTTGTACACTTCTCAGGTCTTGATTCAGGAGCAAATCTATATGTGACTAAGTTGTATGTACGTGATCTTTCTAATCCTATTTATTCTATTAGGTCCCAATATTTGAATGAGCTGAGTGAAATGAATGAAAATACACTCAAAAAGATTCCTTGGAGTTATGGTCACTATTTAAATAATGAGAAAATATCAAGAGCAGCACGGCTCAATTATAGAACAAATAAAAATTTGCAGCAGACCTATCAAAATCCATTTCTGTATTCTAATGAACATTTTATGTAAATTATTCCTCAACTTTCGAAGCCCGCTACCTATAAAAACTCGCTAATTGGTAAGCGCCTAAGGACGACCCATAGGTGTATTTGCACATATGTGCTTATTAGCCAAAAAAAGTAAAAAAACTATATTTTAGAGGTGAAAAAATTGAATTTAAAGGATATTAAAAGATCCTATGATGTTGTTGTAAGTTTAGGATCTTGGTGCGGTGTTGCCGAAGAATTGAAGCGGCATGATTTAAGACGATTTTCCGGTCCATTCGATTGGGTGTCCTCTCCATCACTCTCAGATATCAATCGATTATTAAGAAACAGGTTCCAAGGCTTTATGGAAATGGAAAATATGAAGTTTGTAAATTATTCAAAATTCGCTGTTAATAATGATACTGACCTTGAAGTTGTAACGGAGAGACAAACATATATCATAATGGATACTGAGTTTAATATAGCATCGTGGCATGACTTCCCTGTGGTTCCAAATCAAAGCTGGACAGCAGATTATCCTTCTTATAGGGAGAAATTGAACCGCAGAATTAACAGGTTCCTTGAAAAAATAAATAATAGTAAATTTACTTTATTTGTAAGGTACAATGCAAGCGAAAGTGAGGCTGCTGAATTACAGTCTGTTGTGTCAGGACTTACAAAGGGTGAGTTCCATATCCTAATTGTTAACCCCGTGGAAGGATTGCAAGAAGTAAGGGAAAAAAATTGGGCACTAGACAGAGTTCTGTGTGTGGAAATTCCATTTATACAGAGTGATGAAACACAGTGGAGGCAGCAAGATTGGGCTTATATACTAAAAGGTGTAAGAGTAAGAGGATAAGATAACATTTTCAGATAATACATCCATATCTGTCAAGTGATAAATGGTAAACCTTTCTTTGATAGCCAATCGAGGAAAGGTTATTTAGTTCTACCTATACCAAAGAGGGGTCTATCATTTTTGAATCAAATGAATATGTAAATTTGTGAAACTATATAAAGGAGTGAAAAAACATCTTATATCATGAAAACAAAAATTCAGATTGAACATAGAATGATATAATCCAAGCACTTGTTGATCTTAACAAGGTGATCGTTGATTTTGAAAAAGTAAATGAGGTTCAATTAGTAAAAGTCATTTTTCAAATGACTCAAAAAAATGATTTTATACGGCCTTTTACAAGAATAAAGCGGCAGGTTATTGCAAAAAATAGTTGAATTTAGAGATGCTCAGAAGGGATAGAAAATTAGCTAATGGTGACAAAAATAAAAAAAATAGATGAAGTTATTTTGCATGTGGGATTGCATAAAACTGGTACATCTAGTATCCAAGAGACATTCTTTTCAGAGATAAACAATAAACGTTTGGAAACAAAAGATTATTTATATCCAAAGAGCTGGTATTCAAATCATTCCATTCCTGTCTACAGTGCATTTTGTGATGATCCTGAAAATTATCATATAAACATTAAGAGGGGATATAGCTTTGAGGAAATTAAAAGCGTCAATAAACGATATTTAGAAGAATTAGAAGTAGAGGCAACTGAAAGAGAACTGTCTAAATTAATTATTTCTGGTGAAGATATTTCGATACTTTCAACAGATAATTTAAATGCCTTAAAAAAGTATTTGATGTCTCTATCTATGAATGATGTAAAGATCAAAGTGGTGATTTATGTAAGAAATCCTGTGACTTGGTCTATAAGTGCAATTCAAGAAATAATCAAAAGCGGGGAAACTTACAAAAATTCTTTCCAGCACATTAGGACTAACTTGGAACATCTTTTTAGGGAGACCATAGATAAGTTCGTAGAGGTTTTTGGAAAGGAAAATGTAAATGTATATACGTTCGAAGAGGCTGTTACACATAAATATGGGCTTGTTGGACATTTTTTGTCTTCGCTTGGTTTTAATGATTATGAAATACGTGAATTTAATTCTATTAGAGCTAATGAAAGTATTTCGCTGATAGCAGTAGATATGTTGTCTTTTATAAATGAAAAAGCCCCGATCATTAAAGATGGTAAAATAAATGAAAAAAGAGCGGCTGGAGATATTATTTCCTTTTTAAATATTAGAGGTCCCAAATTTGATATACCCTATGGTGATAAAAAGGAAATATTAGAAAGCAGCATAGAAGATATTAAATGGCTAAAGAATCATTATGGTATAGACTATTATACCATAAAAGAACCCGAAACAATTGGATTAAACTATGAATTTACTGAGGAGACAATCAGCGATATAAAAAAAGCTTACTCAAGTCCTAAGGTATCTCCAACTCTAAGAGACTTGATTATAGATTATTTAAAACAACAACAACTAAAAGATAGTTTAAATGATAATAGTAAATTACTGTTAACAAAGTTATTGGATGAACTTGTTAACTCTTAATTGTTGATGTATTCAAATGAAAACTATATGTTTAGTGTCCATCTCTATATCAAATGGCTTACTTTTTACGGTTTTATATGCAAATAAATAGATTGAAGATTTCTAAAAGAGAAACTCCAATCGCCTTCATGTCAGGGTTATTAAACTACTTGATAAATATCTGCGTCAAAGGTTAAAGCAGCAGGATTTCTTGTTTGTTTAGGGGCATTTTGATAGTTGACGGCTTCAAAAGTAAAATAAATCACACTCCTGCGCCTGCAAATACTAATCCAAAAGTAGTCAGAATACTGCAGGTTATATAATTATTTACAAGTTGTATTATTTTAAATTCATATATAGTGGATATTTTTTAAAAAATCTATAACTTGCAAGGCACATTCTTCTACCGAGTATTGATTGGAATTGAGAATAATTTCTGGATTTAGAGGTCTTTCATAAGGGGAAGATAGTCCGGTAAATTCTTTTATTTCACCTTTTCTAGCTTTTTTATATAATCCCTTCGGATCCCTCTTCTCACAGTTCTCTAGAGAACAATCTACATAGACTTCGATAAATTCACCATAGTTCATACTAGTTCTTATCATCTCACGATCGCTATGGTACGGTGAAATAAATGTCGCTAACACGACAATACCGGAATCTACAAATAATTTAGCAACTTCCCCTGCACGACGAATATTCTCCTTTCGGTCTTCAGCAGAAAAACCAAGATCCTGGTTTAACCCTTTTCGAAGGTTATCTCCATCGAGAATATAAGTGGAAATATCCAGATCATGTAATTTGTTTTCAACAGCGCTGGCAATGGTCGATTTTCCAGAACCTGATAGGCCTGTAAACCAAAGAATGTAGCTCTTATGCCCATGCAGGTTTTGTCTGTCTTGCTTTGTAATTGCAAAGCGATGAGGAAATATATTTTTTTTCTCGTCCAAAAAAGCTCCTCCTTTAAGTGTAAAATGGTTGTAGGCCGTTCCTAAAGAACTATTAGTGAATTAATTTAGGAAATCGATAACCGTAAAAGTAATAGATCTTTCCGTAGTATATCTCTCAACAAAAGCAGTTATTTTCTATGAGATTGAACATGGAAATACTTACTATTAGATTATGCTCTAAAAAAATATTTGTATCAGACAACTGTGGAAAATAGAAATTTAATTGTCGAACTGATATATCAAACTAGAGAACTATTTTATCACTGGAAGGAAAAGACAAGTCGATGGTAAGTAATATATGTTTATAGGGGAGAAGCCTGTATGGAGTAAGTGGAATTTATATGTATAACAGAAATGTTTGAAATAATACAAGTTTGAAAATATTTATCATTTTCCGACAGAAGACCTCCACTTCAATCACATGATGGGCGTAGCCCAGTGGTAAGTGGAGGATGAATGTCGGCTAGGCAATCGCCTAGCGTATTTGGTGAATAGGGCAAATGTAACTAGACAAACATATGTTCTTTTGATAATATATAGTTACCCAAAATTATCCACAAGGAGGGAGAAGGGAATGAAGAAGTGCTATTTTTCCAATCGAATCTATAAACACACACTCTCTCGCGATGTGAATCAGGAACTTTCTCATTCTCTTCAACTCTATAATGGAGCGGTGCGCACGGCTTATGCGTGGCAGACAAAACATCTGCGCACGGGGAACAAACTGTATGAAGGCAGTCTTCATCTTGCGATTAAGAAACGATTTCAACTGAATGACTACTATGCGAATAGCGCAGTTCAACAAGCAAATGCTCTTCGTACCTCTCAAAAGGAGCTACAAGCACTGTATAGAAAACAGGTAGACGGTACCATTCAGTCGATTCAAAAGAAACTAAAAAATGAACGCAGCAAGCTCACCGCATTACGGAAGATGAAGCAATCAGTTGTAGCTGGAAAACCGAAACTGCACAAAAGAATGGGGTATCGGGTGCATCAAACCTCTTCCGGTGCGGTATATGCGCTTCATCGTAAGAACGAGACACACGTTTGGTTCTCCCTCTATCTGTTTGAACATCGGCATATGGATAAAGAAATCAAACGCCTCAAGGCAAAAATCAGACAACTTCAGCATCGGCTTTTTCGGCAGGAGCAGAAAAAGGAGAAACTGAAACAGACGATTCCTTCTGCTGTGTTTGGCTCTCGTTCCTTCTTTCGTAAGCAGTATACAATGGATCAGGATCAAAAAAGCCATGCAACGTGGAGACAAGCATTCCGTCACAAACGAAACGTCCGGATCACAATCTCTGGACGGAAGGATGCGAAGTATGGAAACTTTGTGTTCCAATATGATGCGCCAAGCCAAGCCTTACATATCAGAAGTACTACGGGGCGAGCGTTTGTACTTCCGTATGTGTATTTTCCTTATGGACAAGACCGGGTGCAAGAATCCATCGCTGCGCAGCTTTCCTGTCAAGATAAAAAGAAATATGGCCAGTCAATGGGTTGGTCAATCGAAGACCATGGTACGTACTACATCATCAAATGTATCGTAGAAGAGCCAGAACATCCCTATCTCAACTATTCAAAAGCAGACGGTGTCATCGGTCTGGACCTAAACTACAATCATATTGCCTTCTCCCATGTGAATGGACAAGGGCAATTGATCTCCTCCTCCTGTCTCTATTTCTCCCTAGAAGGAAAACGAAGTGGACAAATCACAAAAATCTTAGAAGCAGAAGCGATTCGTTTGGTAAACATCGCTGTTCAAAAGAAGAAACCGATTGTGTTAGAAGCATTAGATACAACTCTATCGAAGTCTGCCGGACGTTACCGTAATCGGAAGCAAAACCGAAGGATGAGCATGTTTGCCTATAAAAAGATGCAGGATAGCATTCACAGCCGAGCTGCCAAAATGGGAGTTGCTGTGTTTGAGGTGAACCCTGCCTTCACAAGCCAGATCGGGAAGATGAAATATATGAAACAGATGCATATTTCCATCCATCAATCAGCTTCCTATGTCATCGGAAGACGCTGCATGAATCTGAAGGAACAGGTGCCAAAGGTGTTGCGAACCTATACAGAATGTAAGGATGGGGAGCACCACTGGAAACAATGGAGTGTTTTAACAAAGAGATTCAAAGCGCTTCGCACGCAGCTGTTCTATCATGTATCGAGCCAAGCTTATCCACTATTTAGCAAAGGGATTTGCACCTATGGGCTGACCCGAGCAGAACGTGACGTTTTGCAGAAGTATGTACCAAACGTTTGGTTAGAAGAAACAGAAGCCTGAACTCGTTTTTGGAATGATACAAGATGTTCTTGCATCACCATCATTTTGCCGCAAAGGCCAGAGGATCCAGCTCCAGAATGGTGGGCGCATTGATGCAAGAACATCGCAACACGTATAGGGTGAAAAAAGAGAAGCAGCTATCACTCCTTGTAAGAGACAAAGTCGCCTCGGTGACATTTGTCCCTTACAAGAAAGTGTGAGCTCTCCCTATTTGCCCTATGAGAAGCCTGTTGAACGGCTCTGTATTTCGCTTCCTAGGAAGAGGATACGGAATCTCCCACCTCAAGGAGCGTTAGCGAGTAGGTGGGGGTAGTTCAATGTTAATAAACACAAAAGAAAAAAGGAGAATTGTTTCAGTCTCCTTGAACGAAACAAAAGTTTTATCTAAGATTTGTTTCAAGATATGAACGAATGGGTTCTCCTTTTTCAAAGGCTTTGATTACTGCTTCTGAAGCAGAAATATGTTCATGTAGAATATTCAGCTTTCGTAATAGTCTTTTATCAATGGGATGAAGCTTACCATTCATCACAATGAAATACTGCTTTCTATACCTGAACACTTTGCTCTCCGGTAAACGAGTGTTATCAAGCAAGGCAGGATAGATAGGTAAACCATCGGGTAACGCATTGGATAGAGATGATTCCATCTGCATGATTTCACTGCGGGCAAACTTGAATGTACGAAGAACTGATACATCAGTTAGCAGTCTTTTTTTATTATCTTCCACATAAAATAATTCATTTTTTTCATTCTGAATTACACGCAGATTTGGGATAGCGGTTGAGGCGTTAATAGGTAAACCCTCCGCATATTTATATAAAAAAGGATCAGGTATTGTAATTACTTTTTGTGGATTGTATTTAAAATATACAAGCATCTCATGCGTAATGAGCCTTCGTTGCTGCTGATCAATTAAAAAGAATTGATGAGAGGAATCCTTTAGCAACGTTCCGTTTGGAATGATTATAGGTAAGTTTTGAGATAGATTTTGAAAGGAGCTCGGAGTTTTGTATGTGATATCAAGCACCTTATTAATAGGATGAAACGGCTGAATGGTGTTTAGACGTTTCCAAAAAGCAGCATCTCCATTGTGCCAATAAATAGGGCTTTCATCCCAATATCCTCCGTAGCTTTCATACACCTTTTCCAAGATGGCACGGGTATGCATAACCGAACAATGATCAATAACATTAGCCGCTTGATATACCACACCTCTTGTCATTCTAGTTTTCTCATGAAGTAACTTCAACTCACGATCGACAAATTTCACCTGTTGAGCAGAATACACAATATCGATAGCAGGATTCTTGTTAAAGAAAGTTAGCATTACCTCCAGCCGATCTGGAACATAGACAGTATCGTCAGTTAAATAAGAAATGTATGCGCCTCGTGCTAATGGAATAGCTTGATTGATTAGTACGGCATATCTTGTTTTCTGATAACGCTCTTCATCTTTTACGAGACTATTTATATAAATAATTCTCGGGTCACCTAAATATTGTTTAATAACACGTGTTGTTTCCTCGTTAGAATGGTCATCCATAATAAAAAGTTCCCACTCATTCAATGTTTGACCTAGTACGCTTTCAATTGCTTTTCCTACTAAAGCAGGCTTGTTATAACTAGTAAGAATAATTGAAACTTTTGGATTCAAAACTAAAATCCTCCTATAATAATTTCATTTATATATATTCATAGCTTTCCTTTATAGTTATTGTGCAGGAATGGAGAGAAGCGATCTGCTGCATGTACTCCTTACTTCTTCAAAGGCTTCTTAATGAAGGATCATTTCAGTATTTAACCTACAGATTGTCTGGTTTGGACGAAATCTGAGTTAATCGTGACCTTGTATGTGTGCCCCTTCATTTTATTCTTTACATTGTGTTAATCTGCTAGGGAAAAAGTGTAGGCAGTAGCATGAGGCTTAAAGTTATAAAACAGTTTCTCAATCGCAGGTTTTAAATAATCTGAGAGACACCAGATATGACTTGCACCGAAACGTATGCCTCGGCATATCGTATCGTGTTGACTTGTAACAATACTCTACGATTGTTCCAGCAATTAACTGTGACATCAGTGAGAGAGTTGTAATCGCTATATACACTTAGGGAAGAAAGCATATTTGGTTGGTGATTGATAGTGAAGCTGTTATATATCTCCTCCGGTTATCGGGGAATTTATCATTATGTGGACAAAAGCATTCAAACCGCACTAGCTAACAATAATTATGAATGGGTTTACTTCCATCCATCAGAACCTATGGAAAAGCTAAAATCTATTGTTGGTCATTTTCAGCCGCAGCTGGTTCTAACAGTATTGGGAGATCATCTCTCAGTACAAGCAGTTCAATATTTAAAAGAAAATGGTATTAAGCTGGCATGTTGGATGACCGAGGATCCTTTTTATATGGATAAGACTGTTCATACTAGCAACAGGTTTGATTATATCTTTACCATCGATAGCGGAGCCCTCAAGCATTATCAATCCATTCATCCAAATGTCTACCACTTGCCGTTGGGAACAGACCCAGCTATTTTCAAGCCCGATTCCGTAAAAGATGAGTACAAAAGTGACTTGCTTTTGGTAGGATATCCATATCCAACACGGGTAAGTCTGGTTCATTTTCTTTTAGAAAATATAATGTGCAAAATTACGGTAATTGGGCGAGGATGGCAGTACAAACTGCAAAGAAGATGGAGAACGGATTCAAGAGTCACTATTAAAAATGTATGGATTGAGCCTCAAGAGGTAGCGCATTATTATAATGGAGCCAGTATTGTGCTGAATCCGCATCGAACTCATGATTTTGTGCACAATCAAAATAAACTTGGAGTTGTTGGTGAAAGTATTAACAATCGAACGTTTGATATTGGGGCATGTGAAGCTTTTCAATTGGTCGAGGCAAAGCCCGATTTGTACTCCTTCTTTACTAAGGAAGAAATGATAGGGTATCACGATTATAAAGATTGCCTGCACAAGGTTGTTACTTATATGAATGATGAAGAAGGGAGGAAGAGCATTTCCGAAAAAGCTAGAGAAGCAGTGCTTGCAAAACATACGTTTCAACATCGAGTTAGGCAAATGATAGACATAATCCAAAAAGGTGGATCATAACGCAGTTTTTCTCGCGTGAAGATAATTTACAAGGAAAACAAACTGTTGCATTCAACGAACGTAGTGAGTAACTGGTGATAATTTAAAGAAAAGAAGAATCATAGGTAATAAGAGGCCCATACTTTTTCTTTTCCATAGGTTTTTTTCTTATTTACGATAAATAAACAGTATAAAAAATAAAAGTAGCTAATGCACTGGCTTAGCTGCTTTTACTTTTACATACAAGAGCAAGGGGTGTCTGGTATGATGATAAACATAAAACAAACGATAGTGCTTATGGAATAAATTACTCTTGCCCAAGGAGGGGAATTATTTCCGTTTTTGGTTATTTTTATCTAAATCAAATCCCAACTTACAGGTGTTCCTTTGACAACATCTTTCTTTACTTTTTTTCCGAGCAAAATGGGGAGGTATTTCGGAGCTAGACCATATCCGGGTCTAAGCGCCTTTATCGTTTCTGTTGTTAACAGGTCGCCAGCTTTCATATCTTGTGCCACATATAAAGAACGTCGAAATTTCAAAGAGTTTTTTTCCATATCAGTTGGTCCGTAATAGATCGTTCCTAAGGATTTCCAGGCTCTTTCTGTCTCGATAACAAGAGATTTCATTTCTTCTGGCTCTAGTGAAAATGCAGAATCCACTCCTCCGTCGGCTCTAGATAAGGTAAAATGTTTTTCAATTACGGTCGCCCCCATCGCAACGCTGGCAACTGCTACCCCGACTCCCATTGTGTGATCTGACAAGCCTACCTCACATTGAAATAGATCTCTCATATGAGGAATTGTATGAATATTAGTGTTTTCTGGGGAAGCAGGGTACGTACTTGTGCATTTCAACAAAATAAGGTCTCTACAACCAGCTTCTCTAGCAGCTTTGACCATCTCATCTAGTTCTGAAATTGTAGCCATACCTGTAGAGATAATGAGTGGTTTTCCAGTAGAGGCAGCTTTACGGATTAGGGGGATATCAGTATTCTCGAAAGAAGCGATTTTATAACAGGCAACATTTAAGGACTCTAAGAAATCAACTGCAGTATCATCAAAAGGGGTACTGAATGGGACTACACCCAATTCTCTACATTTATCGAAAATCGGTTTGTGCCATTCCCAGGGTGTATACGCTTGTTGATAGAGCTGATAAAGTGTGTTTCCTTTCCATAGGCTATCTGAATCTTCTATTTTAAAATCCTTGTTATCTATATTCAGTGTCATAGTGTCTGCTGTATAAGTTTGAATTTTCAGAGCATGAGCCCCTGCTTTTGCGGCGGCTTCAACAATTTGCAATGCTCGTTCTAGTGATTGATTATGATTTCCAGACATTTCTGCGATAATGAATGGGGAGTAGTTTTTTCCAATTTTTTTATTTCCAATTTGAACCTCATTCATATTTTTGCTGAACCTCCTGCTGTAATTTCTCCTTATGGTCAAGCCAGTGTTCACTAAAGAGAGCCATAGCAATTATATCAATGTAGCAATTATTTTTTAAAATATGTTTTACAAGCCGGCCTTCTTCTTGGAATCCTAATTTTTTGTGATAATTTATACTAGTTGTATTAAAATCCAATACTTCTGCACATACCTTACGAATGCCATATTTCTCAAAAATGAATTCTAAGGCTAGTAGTCCCATAACTGTTCCTGAATGTGGAGGGCGGTGCTTTTCTCCTATATAAAAACCCCAATAACATGTATTATTTTTCCTATCGATTTTTGTGAAGTTTACAAAGCCAATTGGTTTTTCCTCATACACAAATAGTTTAGCAATAGTACTTTCATCGTTTTTAACTTTTTTAAACCATCTCTGATGTTCTGCTGTTGAAATGATATGATCGCTGTACATGCTAGCACGTATATGATCAGAGTTCCGCCACTTTAAAAGGATCTCTAAATTCTCTTCCTCTACATCTATTAGATTAAATTTATCAAGTTCCAGCATCCTGTCCTCCGGATTGGTTGTTATTTTCTTGCAGGTAGTGCGATGTACCTAACTGATGTTGTAAAATCCCTGATGCTACACGAGTTTTTCCAAAACCATCTACAAGTTCTAAAGCCCGCTTAAAAGATTTCTTTAAATTGAACTCTCCGCTTTTAACAAACTCAATTGCATTACGAATATCCTTCTCACAAACTTCTTCTGATTTACCGATATAGTAATCAATACTTAGGCTGTCTATTGTTTCGCATATCTCAACTTGGTTATATGCTACTGAAATCAATACTGCTGGTAAACCTAAACAATATCTCTCCCAAGTTGTCGAACCCCCTGCACATATGGCTAAATCTGCTTCACTCATTAATCTAGACATATAATCAATTTGATGATGAAATTTTATATTTAAATGTTTCTTACACAAATCCTGTATGACGCTCTTTTGCGGATTTGATTGACCAACGACCACATCAATACAAAGATGTTCACAGTCCATTTTTTCTAAGGCTTTGATTGCCTTATACGTTTCATTGGTAGGATCACTGCCGCCAAAAAATATGAGAACTGTTTTAAGAGTATTACCTCTTTTTCTTAAACATTCTCGTGCTCTTAAAAACTCAGTCCTTAGCAATGCATATTTGGGACCTAAGAGCTTTAGGCAGTTGGGGGGAGTTAATTTGTTATACCTTTGCTCCATATTTTTATAATAATTTTGGTCTAGTAGTATATCACACATATGCGGTCTGTCTGCTAAATCATCTATAACGAATATATATTGAGTAAACGCCTTTAATTTTTCTTCCCATTTCTTATCTAAGGCGTAATGATCTACAATAATCCAGTCAACGTAGTTTAAATTCTTTTTTATAATATCTATTGTTTGTTGTGCATCTATTTCCCAGCTGGTTTGAAGCCATTGGGCATGTGCGGCATTGCAATTATTTCTTGCTGAATCCGCCTGGGGCAGTGTATATACTGTATACCCTTGGCTTTTTATAAAATTGCACATATGTCCCTTTAATTCTCTGGATATAAAAGCTATCTGGTGTCCTAAGCTTTCTAATTCCCCAGCTAAAGTTAAACATCTCATGACGTGTCCTGTACCGATTTGCTTTGAAGCATCTACTCGAAATACTATTTTCATAATTAAATCGAGAACTTCTTTTGCTCAATATGTTGATTAATGTGATACCATTCCGCTTTTTCTTGTAATACATGCAGTACATCATCAAGTGAGAAATCCTTCTTTTGTGGATATAATTCCTGTATGATTTTTTCGATAAGACGAAAATCTTCTTCAGTATCAATAGTCCAACGATGTTTACTCTCGTTCGCATTATTTGAGACATTTCCTAGCTTAAACTTTTGCGGGTTACTGTATATATAAGCAGTTACATGTTCACGACAGGGTTGTTCACTTGCTTCTTCGTACACTTGTTTTAAAACTTGATAAGGTATAACCTCTGTATCTAGTCCTCTCGGATAAGTACGGGTTAACGTGTTAGATACATAATCATATTCATTTTGATGTGCTAAGTAGTGATTAACTACCTTATCGATAACATTCGGGTCAACAATTGGGCAATCTGAAGTCAATCGAACGATAATATCTACTTGAAATTGTGTTGCAGCTTCGTAATAACGTGCTAACACATCTTCTTCTGATCCACGATAGTAAGGGATAGAAAGCTGCTCGCAAAGCTCAACTATTGGATGATCCTGTTCTTTTATAGTAGTTGCAACAATAATTTGGTTGATTGATTGTGCTCTTTTTACTCTTTCAATTTGATATTCTAATAAGGTTTTATCAAGAACTTTTTTCAATATTTTCCCCGGAAGCCTTGTTGAGCCTAGCCGAGCTTGAATGATAGCGGCAACTTTCATTTCTTCACTTCCTATTCACTAATTTTTATAAAAATGTATTACTTTTTTAACAGCTCGAATCACGTCGCTAGCATCTTGTTCATTCATGGCCGGATATAATGGTAAAGTGATGATTTCTTTATATAAGTTTTCCGCATTGGAACAACTGCCTTTCTGATAACCTAGGTTTTGATAATATGGTTGTAAATAGACCGGAATATAATGAACATTGACACCAATATTTTCTTTCTGCAACGCTTGGAAGATTTCTTTTCGGTCAACTTTCAGCATTGGCAAATTTAACCGAATCACGTATAAATGCCAACTGGAATCAACATCATCCAATTGATTTGGAAGAATAACCTCAGGTACCTTTTTTAGTTCCTCATCATACATCGCCACATATTGCTTTCTTTTAGAAATAAAAGAATCTAATTTTCCTAGCTGCGACAATCCAAGAGCCGCTTGGATGTCTGTGATTCGGTAATTATAGCCAAGAAATTGCATTTCATAATACCAAGGGCCATGATTATCAATCAATTTGTCAGGATCACGGGTAATGCCGTGTGTTCGAAATTGAAGCATTTTTTGATAGTAATCTTCATTATTTGTTGTAATAATGCCGCCTTCACCCGTTGTAATATGTTTGACGGGATGAAAGCTGAACATAGTCATATCGCCAATTGAACCAATTTTTTTGTTTTTGTACGTAGCTCCCAATGCATGGGCTGCATCTTCTATTATTATCAAGTTGAATTCTTGAGCAATTTTTAGAATCTCATCAAGTTCAGCAGGCTGTCCTGTAAAATGGACGGGTATAATTGCTTTTGTTTTATTTGTAATCTTGTCTTTTATTGAATTAGGGTCAATATTATAAGTATCAGGTTTAATGTCGGCAAATACCGGCACTCCACCTTGATAAAGAATACAATTGGCACTGGCTGCAAACGTCATTGGTGTCGTAATGACCTCATCACCATCAGATATCCCCGCAGCAAAACAGGCTCCATGCAGTGCTGCTGTTCCGCTTGAAAATGCCACTGCATATTTCGCTCCTACATAGGATGCTATCCGAGCTTCAAATTGCTTTATCGTTGGTCCAGTTGTGAGAAAGTCACTTTTTAAAACGTTTAATACTGCCTGAATATCGTCTTTATCAATAGACTGTTTCCCATAGGGTAGGTAATGCTCACGAACAGGTTTTCCTCCGTGGATTGCTAAACGATGGTGTTCCATTTCTTTTAATGCCCCTTATAGGTTTCTTTTATCGATTTAATCCATTCTTCTGTTTTCCTGATACCTTCCTCAAGGCTGATTTTTGGTTTCCAATTCAGTAAATTATTAGCTTTTGAGTAGTTGCATAACAGCTTTTGAATCTCACTTTGAGGATGAATATGTTGGACATGTTGAATAGTGGAAGGATTGCCCGAGATTAGCAATGCCAGCTCATTAATTGAAATATCTCTTCCGGTTCCTGCGTTGATAATATGGCCATTTGCTTCCTTCGAATATCCAGCAGTAACAACAAAATCAGCACAATCTTCTACATAAAGCAGATCCCTTGTTTGTGTTCCATTTCCATAGATGTTCATCGGTTTTCCATCTAATTTGTTATTGATAAAAATAGCAACAACTCCACCTTCACCGCCTGTTTTTTGGAAAGGTCCGTACGTATTGAACGGACGAACAACCACAACTGGCAAGTCATAGGCATAGTAATAAGAAAGAGCCATATTTTCGGCAGCAATTTTTGCCCCTGCATACGGTGAGGCGGGTTTTATTGGATCTGTTTCCGATATACCCTTTGAATGAGAAGCGCGGTCATAGACCATGCAAGTGCTCATAAAGACGACCTTAACATGATGTTTACGGCATTGCTCAAGAAGATTGAAAGTGCCGATTGTATCATTTTCAAACGTTGTTTTTGGATCATCAATGCTGTCTTGAACATTAATACTTGCCGCAAGATGGTAGCAAATATCAAATTGATGAGTTTGAAATACATGACTTAAAAGATCTTCGTCTTTAATATCTCCAAATATGAATTCCTTAAAGTTCGAAACTCCTGAAAATTCATCAATATTGGTTGTGTTTGAATTTGCGAGATTATCTAGTACCCATACCTGATGGTTGTCTTGCAGCAATCTTTTAACGACCCATCTCCCGATGAAGCCTGTGCCTCCTGTTACTAAAACATTCATGTGTATTCTCCTTCTTTCTATATCAACTTTTCACTTTGTATTAAGTGGCGAAGCTCTTCTTTTGTAATGGGCTTTTGATTGTCAGATTGATAAGTTCCAAGTGCAGCCTTTTTTGCATGTTCATAGCCTAGATTTTTTTTGAAGAATGTCGGAATGATAAACATATTTGGCAATTCTAGCGCATGCATGGATTCATCGTAGGTCATCAATTCTTCATACCTCTTTTCTCCCGGCCGCAAGCCAATTTCCTCTATTTCCAGCTCATCAATAGGTATGTTGTACTTTTTCGAAGCTTCTTCCATCACAACATGGGCAAGGTCATTCAAGGAGATAACAGGCATTTTCAAAACGAATGTCTCTCCGCCGGTTGATATCTTCATAGCCTCTATTGTCAACGCTGTTGCCTGTTCGAGCGTCATCATAAATCGGCTCATGCTTAGATCTGTAACGGTTATCTTTTTGTATTCCTTTATTTGCTTCACAAATAAAGGAATAACCGAACCTCTTGATCCCATCACATTGCCAAATCTTACGCTTGCGAAAGTTGTGTTGCCGGAGCCCTTCGAATATTCAGCAGAGGTGATGAGTTTTTCAGCTGTAAGTTTTGTAGCTCCGTAATTATTAGTTGGTGAAATTGCTTTATCTGTGCTGGTGAACACAACCTTTTTCACATCTTGAGCAATAGCCGCTTTTATAACATTATGAGTACCAACAATATTAGTTAAAACTGCCTCGTAAGGATTGTACTCGCAAAAGGTAACGTGCTTCATCGCTGCAACATGGAATACATAATCAATGCCTTCCATCGCGCTGTATACACGGTCATAGTTTCGAATATCGCCAATCAAATAGCGAAGCTTTGGATTATCGCTTCCTAGCTCACTTTGCAGCATGAATTGTTTATATTCATCCCTGCTAAAAATTCGGACAACGTTTGGATCCTCAGCAAGAATATGGGTTAATAGACTTCGGCCGATGGTACCTGTTCCACCGATAATTAGCACCTTCTTATCTTTAAAAAACATTTACAGATTGCCTCCTAGATAAAAAATTGCAAGAAAAATAATGCAAGGGCATATGAGCTTTTTCTTTATATAGATTTAACTAAACATTTACAAGTGATTAGATTGCCTCATCTTGTATAGTATTTTAACTTCTTTTTATTTGGAAATATTGATTTAAGTTACCCGTAAAAATCACTTGATTCATTAGTTATTTTTTCTATTAACTGTTGTAGTTTTGATAAGGAAATTTTCTGCGGGTAGTTTCGATTGGAAAATTGGTTTCTTAATAGTATTTCTGTTTGTGCATATGGAGGGTGATCCAAAATGGAGTGTATAATGTTTGCAACCGTCTCGGCATTATCGGAAACTACGCCACCTAATGCATCATAATAAGGATAGTCTCGATTGGATGATTTTGACTTGTAAACAACTACAGGTTTATTAAGCAGCATTGCTTCTAACCCAACGGTAGAATTTGCCACTACTACAGTATCGGAGTTGGCAATAATATCATAAATCTTTACTTCATTCGTTACATACTTAACTGATGGATATACTTCACTCAGATTTATATATTCACTAACAAGATTCCGTGATTTCTCCCAAGGATGCGGTTTAATGATGATAGCTAGTTCTGGATTTTTCACTAAAAGTTCTGTTAACTGCACGTAAAAGGAAGTATGAAATGGTTGAGTGGCAATGAAAATGATTTTTTTGTCTGCATCAAATCCCATTTTTTCGAGAAACGCGGATTTACTCATATGATTCATTGTAAAAATATCGTCAAACCTTGGATGTCCAACGATCGCTATTCGATTTTCTTCTACACCTTTTTGGAGATACCACTCCTTCTCATAAGCCCCATACACAACTTGCTTTGTTGCAAACACCGGTAAAAAAGCCTCTTCTCCCATAATGAGTCCATGCTGCAGACAAAAACTTGGAATTCCTTTGCTTGATGCTACTAGCGTCAGAATCCGACTAGTCATTTCCTCTGTTGTTCCGACAACTACACTAGAAATAAGGTTTTTTTCCAAAATAAGATTGACCATATCAATTTTTTCTATCATTAATGGAATATCCGTCAAAAACTTTTTTTGGAAATAGGGATTATTGAATGCGGGGTGATTCGGATAAGAAGTAAAAATAGTATGGGCCTGTTGGATGAATGAGTTCGTAATATCAGAACACGGTCTTGTATAATCGAGTGTACAAATGCTTGGGATATTATATAATTGTTCCTTTTTCCATCTGCTTAAAATTAACGTATGATTTGGATCTAGCTGAGAATAGTTACTAATAGAAAAGCGAAGATAATCAAAATTCAACAATGTCTTTCCTTGAATCGGTTTTTTCTGCAACGGTCTTCGAATAGGTACTAGCCATTTTTCAATTTCAGGTTGAATTTGCTTTTCATCTAGCGTTTTGATTGTAAGATGTCGATTAAAATCTTCTTTCATCATTTCTTGTTTCAATGAATCATCTAGATACTGATAAAAATTGCTTAATAACGGTAAGGGTAAGCCGCGATATATTAAGCTTCCAAATGCCTCTAGAAATTCTATATTTAACAACCAATAATTTTTTAAATATACGTCCTGCAACTTATGGCCTTCCTCTCTGTCTCAAATAGTCACGCAATTCCTTGCATGTTCTTTGTACTGGCAAGTTCTTAACAAATTCATTTTTTTCTTCCGAGAACAGCTGATGGTGTATGGAGTAAGGAGTAATGTAGTTAATATCTAAAACCTCATTGATAGGATAAAAACTCCAAAAATGATTGAGTCTCCAAAAGAAACGAGCATCGCCTATTCGATAAAACTCAGGATCTTCGTCCCAGTAGGAGCCCCATTCCTTTTGCAATATAGGCAGGACAGAAGCTCGGTGCATAATAGAACAATGATCCAGCGTACACGGGGCATTAGCTGTAATTGATTTTGCAGGTCTTGTGATTGTCTTTACAGGATTCCCTTCTGTATCCAGATGAATCGTTGTTGATGCAGAATAGACAATTTGAACCTCCTTGTGCTGCTCTAGAAAACCCACCATTTTTTCAAGACGAGTAGGTACGTACATATTATCGTCTGTGACGTAAGTGATATATTCTCCTTTTGCATCCTTCAGTGCTTCATTAATTAAGGCTGCATAGCGAGTTTTTTGAACCCGCTCAGCAATACTGTTTATGCTGCTGCGATAAAATTTAATTCTGCTGTCTTGTAAAAACGGCCTAATCACCTCTTGGGTAGCTTCATTAGAATTATCGTCCATCAGTAAAAGCTCAAAATCCCCAAGCGTTTGATTTAATATATTAGCAATGGCTTTCCCGACATAATCGGGTTTATTGTAGCTTGTCATAATTACCGTTACTTTTGGCAAGTAAAAAACCTCCTTTAATTATGGACAAAAATGCTTAGAGGTGTATGGTTAGTAAATTTTCGTGACCATGTTTAATCTGCAATCAGAATGTTGCAAAATTTTATATGTGGTCAAGTAAGATAATCTATGCCCGGATTAAAAATGTATTTTTTTTTGAAAACCCTATGTGGAGTATTTATTGTATAGGGAAGGTCTTATAATCAATAATCAATATTCACAAATAACAGAGTGAAGCTTCGAAGGTCTATATTTTAGAAGAGGCATCTTAGACTCGACAATTTAATGTGAAAATATAAACTTTACTCATATGCTTGTATTCTATGCGAAAAGTTAAAAATTGTAACAAGTCATAGGCCTAGATTTCAAATGTATACCGCTTACCGTTAGAAACGGAACCAACTATTTTTAAGCCGCAACCTGTAAAAAATGATTATAAACGTAACTTGCTTGTGGTAGGATACCCATATCCAACCAGGGTAAGCCTAATCCATTTTCTTTTAGAAAATACAAGTTGCCAAATTAGACTTATTGGGCGAGGGTGGCAGTACAAACTGCAAAGAAGATGGAGAACGGATTCAAGAGTCACTGTTAAAAATGTATGGATTGAGCCCAAAGGGGTAGCACGTTATTATAATGGAGCCAGTATTGTACTGAATCCGCATCGAAGTCATGATTTTTTGCATAATCAAAATAAGCTTGGAGTTATTGGTGAGAGTATTAACAATCGAACATTTGATATTGCAGCATGTGAAGCTTTTCAGCTCATAGAGGAAAAACCTGATCTTTATACCTTTTTTACTAAAGAGGAAATGACGGCTTATCAGGATGATAAGGATTGTTTGCAGAAGGCCATTATGTATATAAATGATGCGGAACAAAGACAGATAGTTTCCCGAAAAGCAAGGGAGGTAGTAATGAAGCAGCATACGCTTCAGCAGAGAATTCAAAACATGTTAGATATTATTTACAAAAATGATTTAGGCACAAATAGCAGCTTATCGGAGAAATAAGATTTTCGTATCCTTTGCCAGTATAAATTACAGGCTTACTTGGAATAACTTTTGGATACGTTCAATCTCAGTCGGGCAGACTTACCTCTCGGTGGGTCTGCATTTTTCGTTATAAAAGTCTTCCGAGTCGCTAAAGTCTCTATAGAAGAACGAAATTTATTATATTTCCATTTAAACAAATCATTAGTTCTGTGTTATGACATTCGAATAGATGGATTAATGTATATAAGAGACAAGCAGATATCTAGTTTAGGATACCTTCTTGTCTCACGCTAATTTCAAGAGCTTGATGTCTTAATCTTAGAAGCCAGGAGTAGGAGGATTGCAAATAGAGTCAAGAAGAGTTCCAATATAAGCAATCAATTCTTGAACAAACTCCTCTACAGCGATGATTGCTGCTTGTCGATTTTGACGGAGTGCAGGAATTGATGCTCGAAGCGTTCTTATAACTACTACTTTTGTGTCCTGAAGAGTTGTGATTACAGCATTGATCGCCCATCTTAGAGTTTCGTCGGCTGTTGGAATAATAGTCTCAAGAATCTCAATAAGGTTTTCTAGTAAAGTTACAATTACTGCGATTAAAGATCTGATTAAATCTTTTGCCTTGGGAGACCCTAACGAAAGAAGACTAACAACTAAATCAAGAGTGTTTTCTAAGAGCTCTTCAGTGAAAGCAGCGATATTTTGACACATGCGGTTCACCTCACTTTCTATAACTCATGTTCTATTAAATGCAGAAGGAGAGGAGGATGAAACGGACAAGTAACTAGTAGCTATATTTTAAATAAGCCTATTTTTATTCTAATTACATTGTTAATATTGTAGTATCGATATGAGTGGGCACTATTTTTATATACACTGGAAACTATAGTTAGAACTGCACGTTATCGTTTATCCATAATAACTAACTGAATTTAAGCAAATCTATTTAAACATAAAAAAGAAAGAGCTGAAATTATTCAGCCCTTTCTTTTTGTTAAACACTGTAAAGGTATTATTACCAACGATCGCAACGGTTGGAATGGTGATGGTCGTCATGGTTGTCACGGTCGCACTTATCACAAGAGCAGCTTCGGCAAGAACCTGCGATGCTGCCGGTGTCATCACAGCAGTCGCTAATTTTTGAAGCAGATAGAACGAGGAAAAGTATTTCATTACCTGTTAGATCGATATCTGTGAGTGTAACAACGCGAATTCCTTCTCCTTTTCTTAGACAAACAGTTCTGTTAATCGAAAAGGTTCTAGTTGAGTCTTCTGGGATGTTAATCATATCAAGTGGACGAGTAGGACCACAACCTGCTATATCAATTCGAAAAGCAAATGGATCAACCCCACTTTCTCCAGGTGCAACAGCTCTAACCTTTAACGTAACAGAGTAAGTCCCGCAACTTAGTGCAGTAAAGGTCTCGTCAGAAACCTTACTAAATCCAATTAATGTGTTTGCTGTTAGAGGTACGACTTCACCTGTAGTAAGAATTGGGTTGCTTCCCGTGGTTGGTCCTTCAAAAGTAGCATCAGCAACTACAGTTGCTCCTACAAAGCCACAACATTTATCTTTTTTAGGGAATCTTCTTTCTTGTTGTCTTGGAAATTCGATAGCCTCACCAACTTGACAGTTGAATTTAGACATATCAATTTCACCTCCTATTTGGTATCTGATATATTAAATGCAGAAGTCACTGGGGTTGCTATAGGACAAATGCTTATTTTGAAAAACTATTATTATAAAATAGAGTCTTTTGTACTAATAGAAGAGTTATTCGTAAGTACGATTATAAGAACGGGTTGGAGCCAGACAGATAGCTGTAAAGCTTATTGTAAATGTCTAACGTACATTTATTCTTTGCGTTCCCACCCTTTCATAAGAGCGGCGGTAAAATTAAGCGCAAGTTCTTCTCATTCATGAATATACATCTAACAGGGATGTTCTAATTTATGGGAGGGAGGAAAGACGGTGGCGCGAAATAAAGAGGATAAACAACCGTTACTATATATTGCTCAACCCTCGTTTGCGGAAGCAAAATTAAATATGCAGGAAACGTACGTACTAAGAAAGCAGCAGGAGGTACGGAATAAACGTGCTTTAGAGGTGCAGGAAAAGGAGCTTACTCAAAATCATCTAGAAGAACCTATACAAGAGGAGGCTGTGAAAACGCCTGTTAGCGGACAGGGGAGACAACAATCGGAAGTAGCAATCACAAGTACGAAAAAGCAAGAACATCCAAAGGAAGAGGTAACAGCTGTTAACGAGCAAGGACCACACGAACATACAGAGGAAAATGTAACAGTAGTTAACGAGCAAGAACGACAAGAACATCCAGAGGAAGAGATAACAGCTGTTAACGAGCGGGAACGACAAGAACATTCAGAGGAAGAGGTAACAGTAGTTAACGAGCAAGAACCACACGAGCATCCAGAGGAAGAGGCAACAATAGTTAACGAGCAAGAACACCCAGGGGAAGAGGCAACAGTAGTTAACGAGCAAGAACATCCAGAGGAAGAGGCAACAGTAGTTAACGAGCAAGAACACCCAGAGGAAGAGGTAACAGTAGTTAACGAGCAAGAACACCCAGAGGAAGAGGTAACAGTAGTTAACGAGCAAGAACATCCAGAGGAAGAGGCAACAGTAGTTAACGAGCAAGAACACCCAGAGGAAGAGGTAACAGTTGTTGAAGAGCAAGGAAAACAAATACTTGCAGCTGCTGCGGCAACAGCTACAGATACTGAGGAATTACAGGTGCACGGAAGGGAATCTCAACACGAGCAGAGGCCTGTCCTAAGCAGCGTTTGGCAGGTAAAGCCCTTTAAAGAAATGACTAATGAGGAAAAGCTACATTTTCTTGCGAATCGTCCTCATTATATTCCAAAGACCGTATGCGAAGTGCGTACTGTACACAACTCATTTACAGGATACGTATTAGCCTTTAAAAACGGTGCTGCAACAATAAAAGTCTTTACTACTAATCGGACAAAGGATCTTCAAATCAAGCTTGAAGATATTCTTTCTATTAGAATGATTGGGTTATAAATGGAAAAGGTGGTAGCATGCTACCACCTTACATAGTTTTTTGTTTTACGAAAGTTATAGACTATACGTGGACGTCACGCAAGCATTGAATTGCACAGAAGCATTTTAAATCCAAAGTAAAGCAAATGCCAGAAGTGTTTAGACCAAAGAAATCCGGTCGGTTATCTTCACCAGTTACTCCGCTAGTGAATGCGCAGGCAAGAACGCGTGCTGCTGCTTCAAACCCGCCATTTTTAAGTGCTTGCTCCAGCGCTACACCAAGATTTGTTTTTGCAGTAGGGTCTAAGCTACTGAAGTCAGGTAGTAGGGCTTCGGCCACCGCGCAGTTGCCTTCAACGCTTTTCACTTTCAGGAATGGAGAGAAGAGGACAAGAGTTTTTCTGTCATCTGGACCTGGTGGGTCAAAGGTGAAGTTAAAGCACGCTGCCGGTAAGAAGATATTTTTGCAATCACAGTATAGTAGGAACGGACGCGTGTTTGCTAATGGAGCAGCACAGTTAGCACCTAGGAAAGGGATCTCACATCCAGTAGGGCAACTAGAGTTCTCATGCACAGCGTCTTGTAGTTCGTTAATGAATTTTACTATATCAGCTATGCAGTCGGAGTCATGATGATGTCTATCATTACAGCTCATTGATTTCACTCCTTAATCATTAAGTTTTGATTTACAGTAACAGGATATTAATTTGAGGTATGTTCGGTTACTGCATGAATGATGATTTTTGAGAAATAGGCATCAGGCGGAAGGAGTGGGAAAATGCTTTTGAATAATTGGTTTTTACTTGTCTTATTTTCATTTGCTTCATTTCGGTTAACGAGATTAATGGTTTACGATAAAATTACAAAGTTTCTGCGTGACCCATTTATTGAGGAGCTGGAAGTGCTTGAGGAAGACGGATCTGTTGCTACATACACTAAAATAAAAGGCAGCGGTTTGCAAAAATGGATTGGGGAGCTGCTCAGCTGCTATTGGTGTACGGGGGTATGGGCAACTGCTTTTTTACTTCTTATTTATTATTGGGTACCAAAGCTAGCCGATCCACTTTTGTTTTTATTAGGAATTGCCGGGATTGCAGCGGTAATCGAAACGATTATTGGTAAGCTGCTAGATTAATAAACGAAGTTCTTACAAAGAAAATAGGTGCACTGTCAAGGCGGTTTACTCATATACTAAATAGAGCGATACTGTGAGATAGAGGAGGGAACCACATGAACAATCGCCCTAATAATCCCTACAGCTTGCAGCAGCAGCAATGGCAGTATTATCAAGCACAACAGCAAGCGTTGCAGCAGCAAGGGTACACGAAGAAAAAAGGCTGCGGCTGCGGCGGTAGCAGTAGCAGTAAGAACAAGAAAATGACACAGGATGGCCAAGAAAACCGGTACGATTAACAGCAAAAAAAGCAGAGCTGCCATTTTGCTCTGCTTTCTTTATAACAATGTTTTAATAAATCTGGATGGATAAGCAGTCCGGCCGCGTCGCATGCTTGGAACCGATACATACAGCGATTCCTTCGCGCGTGTCATGGCGACATAGGTGAGTCGGCGTTCCTCCTCAAGCGGAGCACTGTTTCCTTCACGAAATGATTCCAGTGCAAAGTCATGCGGCAGCGAGCCGTCAACCGCTCCAAGTAAGTACACCTGCTCATACTCTAGCCCTTTTGATCGATGAATGGTCAGAAGTTGTACTGCATTGTCGGGTGCAGCGCTGCGTTTTTTCATGTCTGCAGTGACGCGCGTGATATGGTCAGCGTGAGCGAGAAGAGCGAGAACAGTTGTAAATTTCCGCGCAACGACCTTTAAGTCTCGAATGTCATCAGAGCCTTTTTCGATTGCGTTTCCTTCATTGCCGCGCTTCTTCACAAAGTCAGTGAATCCCATTTCTTTTTCAATCATTTCAATTGCGGCCAGCGGTGACAAGTTTTTTAGCTTCCGAAACATCGGGGCGATTTTTTGCAGTTTTTTTTGTTGAAACGGGTGAATGTTTTGTAGCTTGCCGAGTGCGCGGACAAGCGTACAATCCTCTAAGATGCTTGTTGCCTTTAAGTCCTGCAGGGCGGCTTGCTTGAGAAAAAGTGCTGTTAGCAAATCACTCATAGCGTTTTCGTCGTCTTCGTTGAGGCTCAGTCGCAAATACGCCAACAGGCTGCGCACGATGCGTCGTTCGTAAAATGAGTGCGAATCACGATCAATGACAAACGGAATATCTGATTCCGTTAATCTTTCAAAGATTGCGCGAGCTGCTGAATTGGTTCGGTACAATACCGCAAAGTCTGATGGCTGCGCACCATTTGCAAGCTGCTCCTGTATATCTGTTACAATCATTGTCGCTTCTTCTTCCTCATCGTACGGAAAGAAAAAAGATGGCTGCGAGGTCGATTGGAATTGCGCCTCCATTTGCTTTTCGCGACGATTCTTGTTTAAGGTGATGATTTTATTGGCCGTCGTGACGATGCTGTGGGAAGAACGGTAATTTTGGTTGAGTGTTACAACAGCTGCATCCGGGTAATCACGGTCGAAATGCAGGATAAACATCGGGTCGCTGCCGCGAAACGCGTACACGGATTGATCATCGTCGCCTACAACACACAAATTATTTGTATGTTGCGACAGCATACGCATAATTTCGTACTGTACCTTGTTGACGTCCTGATATTCATCAATGAGGAAGTAACGGAATCGCCCTTGATAGCGCATGAGCAGCGCTTCATTCGTCTTGAGCAGCTCGTAGCATCCTTGCAGCATGTCGTCAAAGTCAAATGTGCCCCGTTCTTTTTTCATCTCCTCATACCGCTTATACAAATACAGTGCTTTTTCCTCCCAGTCTGACGCAGGCTTTACAGCATCGAAGTGAGTGAGTGTATTTTTCCAGTATCCGATTTGCTGTGCAGCTTGGTCATATGGGAATTCCTTTTCATCCAGGCTAAGTTCCGCGCCGGCTTCTTTTAGCATGCGGTCAATCATCCATTCATGCTTTAGAAGACGCTGCGGCGACCAGCGCTCTCCATCGTGATGCAGCAGTATTTTATAAAAGATGCTATGAAATGTTCCGACAACGAGCGAATGCACAATGGCAGGAGAGAGACTGGAAAAGCGAAGCAAACGGCTCTTCATTTCTTGTGCTGCCTTTGTTGTAAAGGTTACGAGCATAATGGATTTTGGATCAATTTTTTTCTCTTGAATCATATAAGCAGTGCGAGCTGTTAATACGCGTGTTTTTCCGCTGCCTGCGCCGGCGAGAATCAAAAGCGGTCCTTCTGTATGCGTAACCGCTTCGTACTGCGCGGAGTCGAGCGGAAATTGCTCTTCGTTTAAAATAGAGTAAATTTTGCGTCCGCGACGCTTTGTAAAGTTGGAGATTCCTTTTACAGCCTGTGTTTGTTTCCAAGCTGAGACAACATTATGAGAAACAGGGCGGGATTTAGGAATTCGAAATCCGCCGTGCTCTGTATAAGAACTAACAGAGGTCAATTTTTCTTTTTTCTCTTGCAGCCGTGCGTGATCGGCTGCTTCGCAGGAGAACGTGTCTTGTGAAGCAATATGAAAAAAATATGGCTGCTGCTGAATGCCGAGATATAAATGGACAGGTTCACCGCAGTGTGCGCATAAAACCTCGCCGCGCCAGCTTGCCTCGTATAATATTTGAAAACTTTCGCGCGGAAAGTATTGCAGGTTTATTTCTTTTCCGTTATAGACGGCGAATTTCATACGTACACCCCCTTTAGACGTGTTCCATCTTATCATAGTAACGAGAAAAAGACGAGAACAGAATGGTCCTCGTCTTCTAAAAAAGATGCGGCAAATCTTTTGGAACGATTCGACTTTTCTTACACTTTAAGAAAGTATAAATTTCTAGCCGGAAGATAATTCAACGTAGCGAGAAATTTTAGGAATAAAGTATAAGTGCAACTACGCCTCTGTCTTCGCCCGGGGAGCAGGGCTCGCCAGTCAGCGAGTTTTCTTTACACTGTAGAAAAGTATAAATTTCCAGCTAGAAGTGAATTCGACGTAGCCGGAAATTTTAGGAATACAGTGTAAGTGCAACTACGCCTCTGTCTTCGCCCAAGAGCAGGGCTCGCCAGTCGGCGAGTTTTCTTTATAACTCCTTTACCATAACAACATGCGGAATACCGGCTTCCATGAACACGTCAGATACGGTATGATAGCCAAGCTTTTGATAAAAGCCCTCCGCCTGTGTTTGCGCATGCAGCTTTGCTTTATGTAATCCTCGCTCGGCTGCAGCTTGTTCAAGTGCTTCTACAATGAGACGACCTGCTCCCTTTTGGCGATGGGACGCAAGCACGCAAATGCGCTCTACTTTTCCAATCCCATTGTCTACCACGCGTGTTCTTCCGGCTGCAACCGGTACGTCATTATCGTATAGGACAACATGCGTTGCTGCATGATCATATTCGTCATATTCTTCTTCTGGTGATACTTGCTGTTCAATGACGAATACTTGCTGCCGAATATCAAAGGCATCCTGTTTTTGCCTTTCTGTTGTTGCGATTTGTACGTTCAAGAATCTAGCAATCCTTTCCAAATTGAAATGTTTCATATACAGTCCATGACTCGTCTTCGAGCTGGTATAGAAGGTGGAGGCGATCGACTATTTGTTCGTGATGAAATTCCATCATACGCAATTGTCCTAATACATCGGAATGCTCAGCGTCGGACATTTCCTGACCAAGCGTAATATGCGGCACAAACGTGTATTCCCGTTCCTGCTCGAAATATCCTGTATGGAGCTTTTCATTTAAAGCCTCAAGTTCGGTTGTTTTTTCTACTTTAAAGTAAATGACTTTATTCATGGGAGCAAAGGAGCTGACTTTTCCAACCTTAAGTGTAAATGGCTTTATCTTGCTTACAATATTGTCCAGTTCCTGCGCAATTTCCTTTGCCTTTTCCTCTGCCGCGTCGAAGGACGATTTTAAAGTAATATGCGGCGGAATTAACGCGTAATGAGGGTCGTAGCGCTTGCGAAATGAGTTGGCTTTGTCTTGCATGCTTTTCGACGGAAAAATAACAATCCCGAATTTCATGATAGGAGCCTCCTTTTAGGTTTACAATATATATTTTGAAAAAATATATTAATTTACACTTTAAAAAAGTATAAATTTCCAACTAGAAGCTAATTCGACGTAGCAGGAGGTTTTAGGAACAAAGTGTAACTACACCTCTGTCTTCGCTCAAGGGGCGGGCTCACCAATCGGCGAGTTTTCTATATTATCGAACAATCCTCAGCACTAGAGAGGGGTTAGCTTAATTCTAGCATATGTGATAAGGCATGCGGCAAATTTGCTTGCCAATATCTCCATATATGTCCTCCTTGAAACTCCTCATAGTAGTAGGAAAAGCCTTTCTCAGATAATAATGCATGAAGTTCACGATTAGGCTTTATGAAGTCTTGTATTTTACCACTGGTTGTTTTAACGGCAGTTTCCTCTGTACCGATGATATGATATAGCTCTAGCAGATGCGGCTCTTGAAAGGCGCGAACTTTTTCCATCACAGCCTCATTGACGAATGGTGACTGCATAATAACCTTTCCGAATGTGTGCGGATATGATAGCGCTGTCATAAGAGATACGGTTCCGCCAAGTGAATCTCCAATTAAAATACGTCCTCTTCCCATTTGATATGTTGGATACTTTTCATCAAGGTAATGTGTGAGCTCGTGCGCTAAAAAGCGGGTATACGCTTCGTTTTGCACGGCATTCGGATAGTATTTTTCTCTGCGGTCTGTCACGTCCTTGTATGGAATGCCAACGAAAATCGTACGGTCGATAGCTTCTTCCTCATCTAGTCTATCTAATAAAGATGCTGCTTTCCCAAAGCGAAAATAATCTTTGCCATCTTGCGCGATTACAAGCAAATGCTTTTGCAGCGGTGTGAAAAAGGCTGGCAAGTGGATGATAAGCGGTATGTGCTCATCAAGAGCCTCGCTGTAAAATAAAATCTCCTCAATTGTCCCTTTGTTTACCATACAAATTTCCCCCAAACAGTATATATATGTATCTTATCATAATGTTGGGGAATTGGTATGACAGCCGCTCACTAAATAAGCGTAAACGTCTGCCTTCAGCAAAGTTGATCTACTACAGAAGCATTTCATGTACCCTATACTATAAGAGGAATTCTTTCCTTTTTGTAGAGAAGCTTATATTTGGAAAGGGAGTGCGTGCATTCACTAAGCAGTATCCAAAAACTTATCTTCTTATGCGCTATATTATAATAGTTTAGATATGAAAAGAAAGAAGGGAAGACAATAATTGGCTGTTGAATTATGTGAATGCAACTACAATTTCGATGAGCATTTTAGGAGAGCCTGTCGGTGCGACGGCCTTGGCATTTTTGCTCTTGCGTGAAAGTTTGACAGGCATGCAGATACTTGGCGGTGCCCTTGTATTAGCTAGCGTGTTTTTCTTTTTGCACTGTAAGAGTTATAAATTTCCTGCTAGAAGTCATTCAACGTAGTCGGAAATTTTAGGAATACAGTATAAGTGCAACCACGCCTCTGTCTTCCCCTAACGGCTTGCCAATCGGCGAGTTTTCTGTAACGCAACAGCAAAGGCGTTTGATTTTGCCGGAACATGCATAAGAGCTATTTTGGATTGGTTAAGTACGTCTGGACTGTTACGATGCAAATGTCACGAAATTTTCCTTCATCCGTCGTTACGATTAGAATGGCTCGACCTGGCTGCCTGCCTCTCACGATGATCTCCTCGCCGTCCTGTATGATTTCCGCTATCTCCGGTTTATTGCTTGTCCATTTGATAGCTTGGTTAGCAGCATTGTGAGGCAGAACGGTTGCATGAAGTGTTTCCTGCTGTCCAACTTTGAGCTTTAGTTTAGATTTGTTTACATGTATGCCAGCGACATTTATAGGTTTGGAGGCAAGGGAGAGATGTTGCTGCGCTTCCCGTTTATGGTGCGAGGCTTGACCGTTATTTTTAAATTCTTCAAATCGAGTTAACATGAAAATACCTCCTGTTAAAAAATATGCTTGTAAACGGGATTGCCTATAAGTAGGATCAATATGTCGATCATACAGAATAAGTATTACGGTTCATTTAACCTAAAATAAAGAAATTATTAAGATTACGGCGAAATATGGAGGAGAATATAATTACTTTGTCGAAAACATGTACTTTCCGTCAAACGGGCACTTTTCTTGCACTTTAAGAAAGTATAAATTTCTAGCTGAAAGACAATTCGACGTAGTTAGAAATTTTAGGAACAAAGTATAAGTGCAACTACGCCGCTGTCTTCGCCCGGGGGGCAGGGCTCGCCAATCGGCGAGTTTTCTTTAAATATATCTTCATGCATATGACTGTTCCTGTTTTTGGGTATAATAAATATGAAACAGAAAAAAATTAGGTTGGAAATGTATTGACATATAAAAATCTTCTATACTACAATAGACGTAACTTAAATACGGCAAGCGTTGAAGAAGAAGAGTACGTATTGTGAACATGTCAGAGAGCTGATGGTTGGTGCGAATCAGTATGAGAGCAGTACGGAATGGGCTTCTGAGCTACCAAACCGAACTTAGAGTAGGCTTTGGCGAAACTGTCTCATCGTTATAAGAGACACACATTTGAGCACAGGCTCCAATGTGAAAAGCGGGCTGCATTTGCGGCCAATAAAGGTGGCACCACGGGGTTTCTCGTCCTTTCATTGATAGGATGAGTGGCCTCTTTTTTGTATACAAAAACAAATAATCAAAATCGATGAGTAAGAGTAGTACGTATGATAGCGACGTTCCAGAGAGCCGGGGATGGGTGAGAGCCCGGCACGTTGCACATACAGAATGGACTTACGAGAGGCTCGCTGAACTTATAGTAGGCAGCCCGGGTTCCGCCGTTACAAGGATAGGATATGAAAGATGTATCCGAAAAAAGAGGGATTCATCTGAATCCAACCTGAGGTGGCACCGCGGTATTGTATATCGTCCTCTGCATGTATTCCACATGCAGAGGTTTTTTTATGGGGAAAAATAATCGCAGCGGTTTATATATAAGGAGGGACTTAGATATGGAAAAAGAACAGTTTTTGCAGCAACAGGAAGCAGGGAAGACATTTTTAGTCATTGAGCAAGCGGAAGGCGATCAAGTAACTCCGATTGTGCTTTATCAAAGATTGCAGGGGACAAAAAAGTTCTTGCTTGAGAGCTCGCTTAGACAGGATGATAAAGGGCGTTATTCCTTTATCGGAAGCAATCCTTATTTAGAAATCAAAAGCAAGGGGGAGCAGGTAGAGCTTCAGTTTCAAGATCGCGTGGAGGTTCGAGAAGGAAAGGTGCTCGACGTAATTGGCGATGTTCTTCCGTTTTATGAAGTAGAAAGTCCATTTCCGTTTTGCGGAGGTGCAATTGGATATGTTGGCTATGATGTGATTCGGCAATATGAGGTGCTTGGTGAAGTGAATGTGGACGATTTACAGATGCCGGAAGCGCACATGATGTTTTACAATACATTTCTTGTGTATGACCACAAGATGCAAACTGTCTCATTTGTGTATGTATACAGAACGGGAGAAGAAACATCCTACGAAGAAGTAGGGGAAGTGCTGCAGCAGATGAAGCAGCAGGTTATGGAGGGCGTGACAGTGCACGCGTCGCTTGGTCGCCTTGACGCAGACTTTACCTCCAATGTGACGAAGGATCAGTTTATAGATATGGTTGAAACGGCGAAGGAGTATATTCGTGCCGGCGACATTTTCCAAGTAGTGCTATCACAGCGTCTGCAAACGCAATTTGAGGGGGATCCGTTCGGTTTATATCGCCGGCTTCGTTTAACAAATCCATCACCGTATATGTTTTATATCGATTTTACGGATTATATTGTACTTGGCTCATCACCAGAAAGCTTGCTTGCGGTTCATGGGAAAAAGGTAACAACAAACCCAATTGCCGGAACAAGACCGCGCGGCGGAACATCAGAGCTGGATAAGCAAATTGAAGAGGAGCTGCTAGATAATGAAAAGGAAAAGGCAGAGCATTTAATGCTTGTGGATCTCGGTCGCAACGATCTTGGCTTTATTAGCGAAATTGGCTCTGTTCAGCTTGATAAATTCATGGCAGTGGAGCGTTACTCACATGTTATGCATCTTGTATCGGAAGTGTCGGGACAGTTACGGGACGGAATGACATGCTTGGATGCCCTGCAGCATTGCCTTCCTGCCGGTACGGTATCAGGGGCGCCAAAGATACGTGCAATGACGATTATTGATGAGTTAGAGAATAGAAAACGTAATGTGTATGCAGGAACAGTCGGATATATTTCATTTGCTGGCGATATGGATATGGCGCTTGCAATTCGGACGATGGTTGTAAAGGATAATAACGCATATATTCAAGCGGGTGCCGGAGTTGTATATGACTCAAGCCCAGAGGCTGAGTATGATGAAACAATAAATAAAGCGAAAGCATTATTGGAGGTTATGAAATGATTTTATTAATTGATAATTACGATTCGTTCACATATAACCTGTATCAGCTGCTTGGTATGTGCGATGCGGAGGTTAAAGTCGTTCGTAACGACAAAATTACAATTGAAGAAATTAAGCAGCTTGAGCCTCATGCAATCGTACTTTCTCCTGGTCCTGGCCATCCGGAAGATGCTGGCATTTGTGTTGAGGTCGTGCAGCAGCTGGCTCCAACAATTCCGATTCTTGGTATTTGCCTTGGCCATCAAGCAATGGTTCATGCGCTTGGAGGAAAGGTTGTGCGCGCGAATCTTGTCAAGCACGGCAAAACCTCAGCGCTGGAGCACACGGGTGCATCCATCTTTCAAGATGTACCGCAGCCAGTTACAGTGATGCGCTATCATTCGCTTGTAGCAGAGAAAGCTACGCTTCCAAGCGAGTTCGAAGTATTGGCAACAAGCGTGGATGACGGCGAAATTATGGCAATTAAGCATCGTGAATATCCATTGTTTGGACTGCAATTCCACCCAGAGTCAATTGCGACAGCGGATGGGAAAGCAATGATTACTCAATTTTTGAATTATACACAGAGGGGGAGCGGCCATGAATCTGTATCTTCGCAAACTAATTGAGGGAAAAAACCTAACAGAAGAGGAAGTATATGAGGCTGGCCTGCAGCTTGTGGACGGAGACATATCAGATAGTGAGATAGCAGCATTTTTAGTCGGTTTAAAGCTAAAGGGAGAAACCTCTGATGAAATTTTCGGCCTCGTCCGCGCATTGCGGGCGAAGGCGGTGCCGTTTCGAAAAACAATTGCCGGCGCGATGGATAATTGCGGAACAGGCGGAGACGGCGCGCAAACGTTTAATATTAGCACAACAACAGCATTTGTATTAGCGGGTGCAGGGGTTAAGGTTGCCAAGCATGGCAATCGCGCTGTATCAAGCAAAACAGGGAGTGCGGATGTGCTTGAGCGATTGGGAGTAAATATTGCTTGCCCACCGGAGGAAATTGAGCGATTATTAGAGACAGTGGGAATTGCATTTTTATTTGCGCCATCTGTGCATCCGGCGCTAAAGCGGGTGGCTAAAATCAGAAAAGAACTGAATATTCCAACGATATTTAACTTTATCGGTCCGCTTACAAACCCGATTGACTTAGAAACACAGCTGATTGGTATTTATAAACGGGAAATGCTGCGACCGGTCGCAGAGGTACTGCACAAGCTTGGCAGAAAACGAGCAGTTGTGCTGAACGGGAATGGATCCCTAGATGAAGCATCACTGCAGGGAGAAAATCATATTGTTCTTCTTGAGGATGGAAAGATTCAAGAAATCGTTGTGCGTCCAGAGGAACTTGGTTTTGAACGTGTGCCGAACAGCGCGATTCGCGGCGGTATGTCGGAGGAGAATGCACGTATTACACTCGGTATTTTACAGGGAGAGCCAGGTCCGCATCGCGATACGGTATTGCTAAACGCTGCCTTGGCGCTGTTTGCGAACGGAAAGGCAAAAACAATTGTGGAAGGTGTGGAGCTGGCGAAGGAGAGCATTGATTCTAAGAGTGCGCTCGCAAAGTTACAGCAATTAGCAAAAGAAAGCAATCAGACCGCAGAAGAGGTGAAATAAATGGGAACAATTTTAGATACAATTTTAGAGCAAAAGCGTGTAGAGGTTGAGGAGCTTAAGGCACAAACATTTTCTAAGGAAAAAAAGCCGCATGCGTCACTTGCGGAGAGCTTACGTAATAAAAGTTTAACTATTATCTCGGAAATTAAGCGAGCATCTCCTTCTAAAGGAGACTTAAACTTAAATGTCGACGTACAGGAGCAGGGGAAAACGTATGAGCGTTGCGGAGCGAGTGCAATTTCCGTACTAACAGATACAAAGTTTTTCAAAGGTTCGTTTGCGGATTTGGAAAAGGTGCGGGAGGTTACGACAGTACCGCTTTTATGCAAGGACTTTGTAATTGACGAGGTGCAAATTGACCGCGCAAACGATGCGGGCGCAGATATTATTTTATTAATTGTTGCAGCTTTATCGCAGCAGCGTTTACAAGAGCTGTATAATTATGCAACGTCATATGGACTGGATATAATTGTAGAGGTTCATGATGAAGAGGAGCTGGAAACAGCAATTTCCGTTGGGGCGGCGATTATCGGTGTGAATAACCGCAACTTGAAAACATTTGAGGTTACGCTTGAAACAACAGAGCGTTTAGCGGAACGTATTGTAAGCTCAGGTGCATTATTTATTAGTGAAAGCGGCATTAAAACGAGAGAAGATGTAGAACGAGTACAGCGTGCGGGTGCAAAGGGAATTCTTGTTGGAGAAGCGTTTATGACGGCATCTTCGCTTGAGGAATTGTTTGCGGGATTGCAGGTGTAAGAGGCATGAAGGTAAAGGTTTGCGGGATTACGGACGTAGAGACAGCAAAGAAAACATGTGAGTATGGGGCGGATGCACTTGGATTCGTATTTGCGAAAAGCAAGCGCCAGGTGACGCCGGAGCAGGCAGCGGAAATCATTGCCCAGCTGCCAAAGCACGTTCTGAAAATTGGCGTATTTGTGAACGAAACGCCAGAAAAAGTGCAAGCTATTGTAAAGCAGTGTGGTCTTGACTATGCACAGCTGCATGGGGAAGAAGATGAAGCGTACTGCAAGGACATACAGGTTCCTGCAATTAAAGCATTCGGCGTTGCATCACCCGAAGCGATTCAGCAGGCGGCGAGATATGAGGTAGATTATGTGCTGTTCGACAGTCCAAAAGAGGAATATCATGGCGGTAACGGAAAAACATTTGATTGGAATGTTTTACAGGGCATGCCTGAGGAACTTCAGTCAAAGCTTATTTTGGCAGGCGGCTTAAGTGCGGATAATGTGCAGGCGGCAGCCGCTCTTGTTCGTCCCTATATGATTGATGCAAGCAGCAGCTTAGAAACGAATGGAAAAAAAGACGTAAAGAAAATAAAGCAATTTATAGAAACAGTGAAGGAGAGTCAGCATGCTTAACTACACATATCCAGATGAACGAGGACATTATGGCATTTACGGAGGACGCTATATTCCGGAAACATTAATGCAGTCAGTATTGGAATTAGAGGCTGCGTATAAGGAAGCAATGGAGGACGAAGCGTTCATCGCGAAGCTGAACCATTACTTAGAAAAATATGTTGGTCGCGCAACGCCGCTTTACTTGGCAGAAAACTTAACGCAAAAATTAGGCGGAGCGAAAATTTACTTAAAGCGTGAAGATTTAAATCATACAGGTGCTCATAAAATTAACAACACAATTGGCCAGGCTTTATTAGCAGTTCGTATGGGGAAAAAGAAAGTTGTTGCTGAAACAGGCGCAGGTCAGCATGGTGTTGCGACTGCGACGGTTTGTGCATTGCTTGGGCTTGAATGTATCATCTTTATGGGAGAAGAAGATATTCAGCGCCAAAAGCTAAATGTATTTCGTATGGAATTGCTAGGAGCAAAGGTGCAAGGCGTCTCCTCCGGAAGCGCAACGCTAAAGGATGCAGTAAATGAAGCACTTCGCTACTGGGTAACAAATGTGGCAGATACGCATTATATTATGGGTTCTGTACTTGGCCCTCATCCATTCCCGCAAATTGTACGTGACTTCCAAAGTATAATCGGAACAGAAACAATTGAGCAATACTTGGCTGAAGAAGGCAAAATGCCAGAAGCGGTTGTAGCCTGCATCGGCGGCGGCAGCAATGCGATGGGGATGTTTTATCCATTTGTTCCGCATGAAGAGGTAAAGCTGTACGGAGTAGAAGCGGCAGGGTCTGGTGTGGACACGGAGAAGCATGCGGCAACATTAACAAAGGGCAGAGTCGGCGTATTGCACGGTTCCATGATGTATTTACTGCAAAATGAGGACGGACAGATTCAAGAAGCACACTCCATCTCGGCGGGTCTTGACTATCCAGGTGTTGGACCAGAACATAGCCTTTTAAAGGATTTAGGACGTGCTGAGTATCATTCTGTAACGGATGAGGAAGCGTTAGAGGCATTTCAATTGCTAGCGCGTGAAGAAGGAATTATTCCAGCATTGGAAAGCTCTCATGCAATTGCATTCGTATTGAAGCTTGCACCAACGATGAAGAAAGAAGAAGGCATTGTCGTTTGCTTATCAGGACGTGGCGATAAAGACGTAGAAAGCGTAAAAGGCTACTTGGCAGGGGGGAAATAACATGGGAGTAGAACGTATTGAAGGCGTATTTCAGAAGTTAAAGGCAGCAGGAGAAAAAGCATTCGTACCGTACATTATGGCGGGTGACGGAGGTTTAGAGAAGCTGAAGGAAACCATTTTGTTTTTAGATCAAGAAGGAGCAAGTGTGCTTGAAATCGGCATTCCGTTCTCTGATCCAGTTGCGGACGGTCCAACGATTCAGCGTGCCGGTAAACGTGCCCTTGATAATGGGACAACACTAAGCGATATTTTCCAAGTGCTTATAGAGGTTCGTCCGCATGTGTCCGTGCCGTTTGTCTTAATGACATATTTAAATCCAATCCTGTCCTTTGGACGTGAACGTTTTGTTGAAAAATGTGTACAGGCTGGCGTAGACGGTTTAATTATTCCAGATTTGCCGTTTGAACACAATGATGTACTGTCTCCGGTTCTCAAGCCAGCAAATATTGCGCTTATTCCACTTGTTACACTAACGAGCCCAATTGAGCGTATTCGCAAGATTGCATCCGAAGCAAGTGGCTTTTTATATGCGGTAACTGTAACAGGTGTAACAGGAGCTCGTCGTGAATTCCAAGACAGCCTGTTCAAATACTTAGAGGATGTAAAGAGCGTCACAACATTGCCTGTATTAGCCGGGTTTGGTATTTCTACACCGGAGCATGTGAAGGAAATGGCGAAAACATGTGATGGTGTCGTTGTCGGCAGCCGCATTATTGACCTGTTGGAAGAGGGAAATAAGGAAGGTATTCGTGATTTGATTCAAGCTGCACGTACTGTTGCAGCGCAATAAGAAGCAGGGGTACCCTGAAATATAGGGTGCCCCTTTTATATGGAGAGAAATTGTACGGAAACAGTTTATAAATCTGCAATACTGTTATATAATACATTTGACCGGACTCTCAATTGCCCAAACTCCTAAACAAAAGGTGATAGAAGATGGAAATATTTTTCGCCCTTAGCCCTATTCTCAGTATCTTTCTGTTTTTATTTGCTTTTAAGCAAACATCTTTTCGATCTGCCATTTTCTCTTATCTTGTTTGCTTAAGCATCGTATTTTTGTTTCAGCCATTTCAGCTACATATAGGGGACATTCTTCACACAACGACAAAGGGAGCCCTCATTTGCCTCGTTGTTGCGTATGTCTTATTTTTTGGTATTTTTTTATTTCACCTTATGAATCAAATAGGCTTAATTCAGTCTATTGCTTCCTTTGTGTCGGATACAACGAATGACCGTCTCATGCAGACTTTGCTTATATGCTTTGGGATCTGTCCGCTTATTGAATCAGCAAGTGGATTTGGCATTGGTTTTATGGTTGCGGCTCCCATTTTCTTATCACTTGGTTACCCGCCGTTTCAGGCTGCACTTCTTTCTTTTATCGGGCTGCTTGCTAGTTCATGGGGGGCGCTTGCGACCGGAACGATTATTGGTTCGCAGCTTGTGAATATTCCGCTTTCTATTATCGGATCCCGTACCGCGATTTTAAGTATACCTATTTTTGCATACATGATGATTATTTCTCTGTACATAGTAGGGGGCTGGAGGGCAGTTCAGGCAAAATGGCGGGAGCTTTTAGTTTTTTTTCTTCTATTCTCGCTGTCTATCTTCCTGTTCAGTAAGTATGTAAGTGTAGAACTTGCGGGGATTTTAAGTTCGGTGATGACGATTGCTTTTGGATTCATTCGTATTAAAGCTTCCGCAGCTAAGCGAAAAACGACATACTCACAAAATGCAGCCTCATTATCTGGAGAAAATCGAAGCATCATTAAAATATTAAGTCCATACTTATTTCTTACTGTATGCATTTTACTTTCACGTTTAATTCCAAATGTTTCTCATACACTGCAATCAATATTGATCCTGGACTTGCCATCTTATTCTTATAAGCTCGCACTTTTATATTCACCTGGATTTTGGCTCGGGCTTACATGTATGTTTACGATTATGCTGTTTCGTATTCCGTTCTCAATTGTAAAGCAGTCATTAAGCAGTACAGTGCGGCAATGGATTCCATTTGCGATTACAACCACATTATTTATTTCTATCTCAGAAATGATGGGAGCTTCAGGTATGCATGGGCTGCTTGCGCAAACGGCGGGCGATGCATTTGGAAAAATGTTTATGATTGTGACACCACTCATTGGGGCAATAGGAGGATTTTTAACTGGAAGCAATGCGGGTTCGAATGCGATGTTTATTAAGCTGCAGGCACAAACAGCACAGCATGTCGGCTTATCTTGGCAATCAATTTCTATAAGCCAAAATGCAAGTTCTTCTATTTCAACTATTGCCTGTCCATCTCGCATTACGCTTGGCGCTTATTTATGTAACATTCCGTCTCGTGAGAATGAGCTGCTTCGCACAACAACGCTTATGATTAGCGGAGCAGTGATGATTGTGCTGATTGAAACGGTAGCATGGCTTACTCTGTTGTAGATGGATAGAGTACAAGTGAATTGCACTATAGTTGTAAAGAAAATTCAAATATTTTCTAAGTAAGAATAAGTTTCCAAAGAGCAAGTTGAATAGCATGATAATTGTAAGGATTCTCATAGTCACAGTTTCATCCTACAATCGTATATTGTATATGACCGTGCCAATACGGAACTGAAAACTGCCCAGTTTTTGCCCAAAACCATTCAGCCGCAGAAATAATAATATTTTGCGGCTTTTTTGCACTTTAAGGAAGCTTATCTGTTCACTCGTCTTTATAATTGACCGTATGGATCGGAGATGATACGTTAAGTTTATATTCCGCTATAGTTTGACTGAAAGCTAGCTGTAGAAAAGATAATGTATCATAAAAACGGCGGCAAAGGAGAGTACGATGAACGTCTACAATCATGTAACAGAATTAATTGGAAAAACACCGCTTGTTCGATTAAATCGCATTGTGCCATCTGAGGCAGCTGATGTGTATGTAAAGCTGGAAATGTTCAATCCGTCCCGCAGTGTAAAGGATCGGGCTGCATATAACTTAATTGCACAGGCAGAAGAGCAAGGCCTGATTCGCCCAGGCGATACAATTATTGAGCCGACGAGCGGAAATACGGGTATTGGACTGGCAATGAATGCAGCGGCAAAAGGATATAAAGCCATTTTAGTAATGCCTGATAATATGTCCAAAGAGCGTATTAAAATCTTAAAGGCTTACGGAGCAGAGGTTGTGTTAACACAGGCCGCTGAGCGCATGCCGGGCGCTATTCGGAAGGCGCTAGAGCTTCGGGAGCAAATTCCAGGAAGCTTTATTCCCCAGCAGTTTGAAAACAAAGCGAATCCGGATATTCATCGCAGTACAACCGCGCTAGAAGTTTATGAGCAAATGGAAGGGAATTTGAATGCGTTTGTTGCAACTGCGGGAACAGGCGGTACGATTACAGGAACAGGCGAAGTGCTGAAGGAAAAAATACAAGGGTTGTATGTAGCGGTTGTTGAACCAAAGGGATCTCCGGTGTTATCTGGTGGACAACCAGGGCCGCATAAACTTGTTGGTACAAGCCCCGGCTTCGTTCCTCCTATTTTAAATACAAGTATATACGATGAAATTATCCAAATTGCTGATGAAGAGGCATTAGAAACAACAAGAAACCTTGCGAGACTGGAAGGAATTTTAGTCGGCCCCTCATCGGGTGCAGCCGTCTATGCAGCTATAATGATCGCGAAACGGTTAGGCACAGGTAAACGTGTGGTGTGCATTGCTCCTGATACTGGTGAGAGATATCTAAGCATGAATATTTTCGATGAATAACACCCTTGAAGAGGCTTCCAGCAGTTGGGGAAGTATTTTGAGTAGAAGGAGAGCAAAATTGACCCAAAAGGGCATGCCCTTTTGGGTCAATTTTGTTATATGCTATGCGCTCTTTAAATATAGATACTTTAACAGATTTTCCAGAAAGAAGTCCCCCTCCTCAAGGAGTGGGAAGGGCATAGCTCAACGAGTAGGTGGGGGATGAATTTCCGGTAGGCGCAAGCCTACAAAACTGAGAATTGCCAGTTATTATTATGGCAAATCAATTCTAAACTACTCAAATTCACCTGTTTATAAGATTTGCTTGGAACCATAATGTAATCTCCTTGTATGTTTTTTACATAACAACTTTGTCCACTAAATCCACTAATCCAACCAACTTGTCCAAACACACAAACTTTGTCATTCAAATGCCAGGAACCAACTGATTTTGTATTCTTTTCATTGCGTTTAGCTGTTCTATTCTTCTCTTCTCTTCCCTTACGTGCAGTTGCTTCATGTAAAGAGCGTTTTTTCTTTCTAAATTGTTTGATGTAGAGAACGTGATCCGTATTTTCTTTGATGTTTGTTATCCCTGTAGCTGCAACAGCATCATTATAATGTGTTTTTTCCAGTTGAAGTTCTTTTCTTCTTGGTGTAGTGATACTGCCATAGGTAATGTGAGCATCTGAATACTGATCAAATACCCTTCTACGAAGGATGTTCATAAAGGGTCCTTCTTTGTAGCGTTTGGTTTTCTTCTTCTCAACCATCCACTTCCACAGAATGTTACCTTCCTGATGATTCTCATGGGTATGGCAATTTGTGCAAACAGTAATTAAGTTGGATGCTGCATTGCCTCCATCATGGCTTCTGTAGATGATATGGTGCGTTTGTAAAATGCCACCTTTTTTCTTACAGACTTGGCAAGTGTAGGTGTCTCTTGCAAAGACAAAATATCGTACATCATAATACCCAAAGGTATCACCTTCTTGATATTCCTTGCCTTGAATATCTGGGTTCATCATCTTTTGTACGTCAAACTTTCCTACTTCTATATGAAGTTCACATGTTGGAAGTAATGAATAAAAGGTATCTATCCAATGAAATGTGTTATCTATTCTGCTCTGAATAGAGGGTGGAAGCCAACCTTTTGGACGGGATGAAGTAAAGAATATGGATATTTTACGATATCCTCCTTTCTTTTTTCCTTTCCCTTCTACATACACACGTTTTGTTTTGTACCTGAATTTTGACCTTCTGTATCGCGTTTTACGATTTCTTCTGCTTCTTCTATAGATTTTCTTTGTTTCCAGGTTGCTTTTTACATCTTGACGTAGCTCTATTTCTGCTTTTCCAAGAACCTTTTCATCGGATGTAACGGCAGCTCCCATGTGCTTTGCACCTAAATCAATTCCTAATTTTGTTTCTTGTGTTGTTTCTCCAGTTGGATACGATAACTGAATGGTAAAAGGGTTGTATCTTACAATGATTGCTTTTTGTTCTTTTAGTAGAATTCTAGCCTTACGAGTCGAACAAGGCATAAGTGGCTCTCCTCGTAAGTTTCTGACGAATACTCGCAAGTTTCGTCCCTCCTTAGAGTTTGTTTCCCTTCGTC
>JBEPZN010000022.1:0-55642 GCA_041640875.1 Ectobacillus sp.
TTCTTGTTGATCTTGCTCCGTCATAGGTAAATAACGATGTTTCGTTGTCATGGATGTACCCCTTTCATCTATATAAATGGATTAGTTTTTAGGACGCTTATAAAATGGTGTGGCAACAACCACCGCTTTTAAGTTCTTTTTACGAACCTTCACTTCTACTTCAGTACCAAGAGCCGCATACTCGCTCTTAATTAATGCAAGACCAATGTTCTTCTTTAGGGTTGGTGATTGAGTTCCAGTTGTAACCTCACCAATTTGCTCTTCCCCAACAAACACTTCATAACTATGTCGTGGAATTCCTTTATCCATCATTTCAATTCCAACGAGCTTACGAGGAGCTCCCTCTTCTTTTTGCTTCTTTAAAATAGCTTTCCCAAAGAAATCTTCTTTCTTATTAGGTTTTACTGCAAAACCAATTCCAGCTTCAATTGGTGTGATGGCTTTTGATAATTCCTGACCGTAAAGGGCTAGATTTGCTTCAAAACGAAGCGTGTCACGAGCACCAAGACCAATTGGAAGAACTCCTTCTTCTTTTCCTGCATCTAAAATTGTATCCCAAAGCTCGATGGCGTCTTCAGGCTTACAGTAGATTTCAAAGCCGTCTTCCCCTGTATAACCCGTTCTTGATACAAGCGCGAGCTTTCCAGCTACCTCAACATTGTCTTTAAATTTAAACACTTTTATTTCATTTAAATCTGTATTTGTTAATTTTTGAAGGACTTGCTGTGCGAGCGGTCCTTGTAAAGCTAATTGAGCCACCTCGTTCGAGATGTTCACCACTTCTACCTCACCAAACACATGCTGCTTTAACCAGTCAAAATCCTTTTGAATGTTGGATGCATTGACAACAAGTAGGTAGTGATCATCTGCTTTTTTATAGATAAGAAGGTCATCGACCGTTCCTCCATCTTCATAACACATCGCTGTATATTGAGCAGCACCATCTTTTAATAATGAAACATCATTTGTCATCATTTTTTGAAGGTAAGCCAAGCTGCCAGGACCTTTGACATCAATCTCCCCCATGTGTGAGACATCGAATAAGCCAGCTTTCGTTCTTACGGCTTCATGCTCTTCCTTAATACTAGAAAATTGAACTGGTAGGTCCCAGCCTCCAAAATCAATCGTTTTCGCTCCATATTTCCCATAAACATCAAAAAGCGGAGTGCGAAGTAAAGTTGTCATTAAGCTTCCTCCTTAAAATTGAATATAAAGAAAACTTGGCTGGTGCCAAGCCTTTGGCGCAGGCAACTGCCTAGTTGCACTTATGCGTTCAGAATTAATGCTATTAATTCTGATAAGCCAAAAAAGGACAGAGAAACCCCAAAAATCATTGTAAGGTTCTCTGTCCTGGCACCTGAAAGTTTACCTATGTAATAGGCTTTCCCCTTTGGTGGTTGACACAGTAGGTCAACGCTCTCCAGAGTTGCGTCAAACAAGAGTCTTTTTGCCTGAGAGATTCACAGGTTATGCTTGCTCCTTCGGCGCTACAAAGATGTAGTCTCTCCCCTTGTCGTCATTCGCTATATATAATTTTTCTATACTTGGTAATACTAACCTAATGAAACTAATTTGTTACAACTTTATGGCTATAATCATCCTACCACTTACTACAAGATTCGGCAACAACTAATTACATGAACAATTAAAACTTTTTTATCGACATCGTTCGGAAATAGCTTGTATCAAAGTTATTTTACGACATATTTCAAGTAAATCCTTTCAATAAGACAAAGATTAACTTAAATAACAGAAAGGACTGAATTATTTTGAAAGTCACCACCGAATTTGATCATACATGGGAAGATGACTTTTTGCAGCGAATGGAGGATGACGGTCCTTGGGCAAGCTGGGACCTTTATAAGCTCGCCTATGAAACCGAGCAGCATTTAACGATTCCTGAATTTGAAGGACTCCAAGCACCAAAGCATTTAGCCCATCTCACCCCTCTCCCACATCAGCTTGAGGTTGCAAAGCAAGTGGTCGAGAAAATGAACGGAAAAGCGATTTTGGCCGATGAGGTTGGACTAGGAAAAACGATTGAAGCAGGTTTGATTTTAAAAGAATATATGATTCGGGGCTTAGTGAAAAAAGTCTTGATACTTGTACCCGCTTCCCTTGTTTCACAATGGGCAGCAGAGCTACAATCCAAATTCTATATTCCAGCTGTTGAGCAGAAAAAAAGCTATGTGTGGGAACAATGTGATGTCGTTGTATCATCGATTGATACAGCAAAACGTTTGCCTCACCGAGACATTGTCTATCAGCAAAACTATGACATGATCATTATCGATGAAGCTCATAAGCTCAAAAACAACAAAACAAAAAACTATGAATTTGTCCAAAACTTAAAAAAGAAGTTTTGCTTATTATTAACCGCTACTCCGATTCAAAACCGAGTCGAGGAGATATTTAATCTTGTTTCATTATTAAAGCCTGGTCATTTAGGAAATCAAGCGTACTTTGAAGAATCTTATAATGCAAAGGGGCGTTCCCTATCCGATGATGAGCATTTAAGAGAGCTTGTCAATAAAGTGATGATTCGAAATCGACGCGATGATACGGGTATTGAGTGGACAAAGCGTCAGGTGAAGACAGTTCCGATTGAATTTTCAGAGCAGGAACGTGATTTATACGATACGATTTCGTCTTATCGTAAGAGCACATCTCCTCTCATGACAAGTAGCTTCGCCATCATGACGCTGCAGCGCGAAGCATGTAGTAGTCGGGAAGCGGTGTATTTTACCCTAAAGAAAATGCTTGAAAAAAATACCGATGAAGAAGTCGTTGTTTCTGAAGAGTTTGTGATGGAGCTCATGAAAAAGGTTGAAGGTGTGACGAAGAACTCAAAGGCCGAAAAAGCGCTTGAAATCATTCAAAATGTGAATGATAAAGTTATTATTTTCACAGAATACCGAGCCACCCAAATGTACTTGCAATGGTTTCTTCAACAAAATGGAATTTCATCTGTTCCCTTTCGAGGTGGCTTTAAGCGCGGGAAAAAGGATTGGATGAAGGAGCTCTTTAAAAACAAAATTCAAGTGCTGATTGCCACCGAAGCTGGCGGCGAAGGAATCAATCTTCAATTCTGTAACCATATCATTAATTATGATTTGCCATGGAACCCAATGAGACTAGAGCAGCGAATTGGCCGTGTCCATCGCTTGGGGCAAGAGAAGGATGTGAACATCTATAATTTTGCGACTAAGGATACGGTTGAAGAGCATATTCTGAAGCTTTTATATGAAAAAATTAATCTGTTTGAACGTGTGGTTGGTCAGCTTGATGATATTTTAACAAGACTTGAAATCGGCAATATTGAAGAACATGTCCAGGATATTCTCCTACATTCTAGAAGTGAAGGCGAAATCAGAATTAAGATGGAAAATTTAACATCGATCATTAATTATGAAGAAAGTGAGGCACAGCATGCAGCAACAGGAAATTCATAATTTTTTAGAACGATATTTTACATCCAACCATTGTGAGATTGTTGAAAACCAACATGGATATATGACTGTGCAATTAACAGTCGAGCTCGATAAGCAGCTCATGAATCGCCCGTTTTATTGGATTTACCTTGAAAAAACGGGCGGAGAACCGAATCCGATGAAATTAACGCTGATTACAGATCAGGACAAAGCACCAAAGGATTTAAAGGGTGAACTGATTCACTTTGGTGCCCCACGGTTACACCAAATCTTTCAATCATCAAAAAACTTAGCAGGCTTTATACGCTTGTACCAACAAGTAAAGGGGCCATTCCAAGGAAATGTACCGTTACATCCGTGGATTGCGATCAATGTAAAAGTTTCCTATCAATGTGACCGAAAACGGGATATATTAATGTCCCTTGGGTTGCATTTAATTAGCGGAAGTATCCTAGAGAACTTTCATGAGCGGCTTGAAAAATTAGAGCTTACTCCGAAAATTCCAGATTATAGCTTTACAATGTCACCACTCATTAAACCAAGAAGCGGACTTAATCGCCTGCAGCAATACATAAGAGGCTTTGTGGAAAGTGATGACCACTCTTGGGCGGATGCAGCAAGAGAGCGCTGGAACGAGGACTTAGCTCTGCTTGATCACTTCTATGAGGGATTAGATGAAATGCCTGAGAGTTATGAAATTGAGAAAGAAGCATTACGAGAACAATATGAGCCTAAGGTGAAAATTGACATTATTAATGGTGGATTATTTTATTTGACGCAGCAAGCGATGATGTCATAATGAAGCAGACTTTCTCCTACATATTAGGAAGAAAGTCTCTTTTTCATTTTTAGGGGGTAATGAAATAAAAAGTTATCGACAAATCCTTCAAAATTCTTCCATAAAGATACAAGAAAGGGCTTTATTTTATGTTGATTCCTTCCCTTTCAGCCGACATTCCACTGTTATAAAGGTTGTATTGAGGTACAAAGCCCTATAAATTCAGTAAATTTAAAATATTTTATTATCGACACCGTTTTACAACATCTTCCTTTTCTTTGCTATATACTTCCATTATACAAATGAAATCGACATAAATGATCTTACATAAACATACATTAAGACGTAACAATATCTGATAAAGGCAAACTCATTGAAAAATGGGGACGCAAAGTCACGGGTCTAATGTTGTACATGCTGCAGCGATGATGGCTGGACTACCGGAATACTAAAGTATTTTGGGGGAGATTAATCATGTTAAAGGTACAAGAAGCTGCAGTCATTAACAAAGAAGAGTTGGATCAAGAGTGGGTCGATTTAATTTTATATGCGATGGAAGTCGGTATGTCACTTGAGGAAATCCAAAACTTTTTCAAAGAAGCGAAGGCAAAGGCGAATTAATGAGTAAATAATAGAAAAATACATAAGCTAAGTTCTACCTGCTATTATCTTTGAGCGGGTTATTTTTGTCTAATAAGAAAGCATAAATGCTTTCTTAACGAATAAGTGCAACTAGGCAGTTGCCAAGCCTAAAGACTTGGCACCAACCAAGTTTTCTTTATGACTTTTGACCGATTTATGAGTATTTATTCATTTTTTTTGGATTTTTAAAGTATTCAAATAAGACAAATGTGTCTATTATGTTATAATTGAGATGAAGGAAGGTGACTCGTATCATGATTGGTCAACGTATTAAAGATTACAGATTACAAAAAAAACTATCTCTCTCAGAATTAGCCGAAAGAGCTGGAGTTGCTAAATCCTATCTTAGCTCGATTGAACGCAATCTCCAATCAAATCCTTCTATCCAATTCTTAGAAAAAATTTCATCCGTTCTCGGAGTTTCTGTAAAAACATTGCTCCAGGAGGAAGACGGATCTATAACAACAGAACTTGACGATGAATGGACAAAAATCGTCCAAGACGCCATGAAATCAGGCGTATCGAAGGAACAGTTTCGAGAGTTCTTGGAATTCAACAAATGGAGAACAGAAAATAAATAAGACCACGACAAAAAAGCGTGTATTGACCAACAAATTCAATACACGCTTTTTTGCCCGCTCCCCTCACTACAACTGAGCAGGTTTATTCTGACTCATTTTTGTAATTCCTCTAAACAACCCACCTAATCTGGATTCACCTTTAGAATATGTTTTACGGACCAGCCACCACATAAACCAAATTCCAATCAGATTTTTGACCATATCAATGATGGAAAATGAACGGTAAGGGACGAAATATTGATGGGTTTCGTCGATGAATGAATATGTAATGGCGATGATTAATGCTGTGCGTTCTTTTCGTTTTGTTAGGTCACCAAAGGTGAGGAATGCTGCGATTAGTAAGAGATAGAGAATGCCGAATTGGATGAGGTGACCGAGTTCTAGGGTTGTTCCAATTAACAGAATGACTTTGTAATCAAGATTATAAAATACATGCTCGATTTGAGATGGGTTAAACTTACTCGATTGAATCCAAACAATAATCATATAAAATACTGGTGCGATCCGGATCATCCATCGCACGGAAGCTTTTAACATAATGTACCCACTTTCTACTTTTATTTGTTGCGTATATATATGATAAGAATAAACAAATAAACTATTTTAATAACATTCTAATATTATTTTTTTAGAATCCTTTCTGAATACATACTCATTATTTGTCATATCCATTTACTAAGGAGGTAATCCCAAATGCTTTCATTACTACTTGGTGTATTAAAGAAATCAAAAGGTGTTTACCATAAAAGTTTATATGCATTGAATTATGTGCTCTATCGAGACTGTAGAGCTGCTGATATAAGAACTAAATACTATAAAAAATTTGTTTTTCATAGGAATAAATTAAATGATAATAGATAATAAAGTTTTAATACGAAAGAAGAAAAGCTTGTTTCTATTATAAAATAAAAATATGCCTGTGATAATTTTTCACAGACACTATATTATTATAAAACTACAAAATGATCATACCTTACCATAGTTTTTCCTTCTTTATATTCACTATAATATTTGGGGTATGGTGGATTTGATATTTCATTTAAATTATTAAGGATTTTCTTAATAAAATTATGCCCCATTTCATATGCATAGGGGTATCCCCCACCAAATCTTGGATTGATTTCAGAAATAATATATCCTTGATCTGTTCGAAAGAAATCGATATCAATGGGTCCAACTGGTTTTAATAAAGATATGAGTTGATCTGTTAGTTGATTTAAAACTGAATCTCTAATTACTACTGATTTATCTGTTTCTCCCGCTCTCATATTTAATTTTCTTTTACTAAATAAATCCGAAGTTTCATTTGTTAACAAATCTATATAACATTCGACGCAATATTCACTGCCACTTATAAACGGTTGAATAATGTAATCGTGATTTACGTTAAGTATTTTTTTGAGATCGTGAAGGTTCGTCACCTTATGTATACCTGTGCTACCACTTCCATTTTTCGGTTTAACAATTAAAGGAAAAGTAATCTTACCGGTATTTAAATCGTTGATAATCTTGTTAAGATCTATATATGTTGGTACTGCCGGTAGATTGTTAGCCTGTAAGAATTGATAAGTTAAATATTTATCATAGCAAAGGTCAACAACTTCTTGATCTGAAACAATGATACAAATACCATCCTTTTCAAACTCTTTTTTATAACTTGCTAATAAAGTTAACTCAGGATCTATGACAGTTAAAATAGCATTGATCTTATACTTTTTACATAGATATTTAATTGTACTAATATACTCTGGATGATCAATTCTTGGTACAATTTCGTAAGAATCTGCATAATACAAAGCTGGTGCGGTTGGATCACAATCTGCTACAATTACCTTGCCACCTACCTGATTTAACTCTTTTTTAAAATTATTAATTAGTTGAACTCTTCTCCCCACACTACAAATTAAAATATTCATAAGTATCCTCCTTTGGTACTGAAAAACACAATTAATTAAAACTACTAGAATAGTCAGAATGAATGAAGTAACTCTTTTTTAATTACTTGAATTCTATTCTTAATGGAAATTTTTCACATCACTTCCAATTGTTTTCTTAATAAATGGTTGAAAACTCCACGTTTTTCGTTTGCAAGCTGGTTATAATCACCTTTCTGGATAACTTCACCTTTATCTAGCACAATTACCTGATCAGCATTTCGAATAGTCGATAAACGATGCGCTATCACAATAATTGTCAATTTTCCTTTTAAACGTTCAATTGCCTCCTGAATATTAGCTTCATTTTCCGAATCAAGCGCACTAGTTGCTTCATCAAGCACAAGAATTGAGGGCTTTCTTAAAATTGCTCGAGCAAGTACAAGTCGTTGGCGTTCTCCTCCAGAAAGACGTATGCCACGATCACCAATGATTGTATCAAGCCCTTGAGGCAGCATTTTTACAAACTCAGCTGCTGATGAAAAGTCTAGTGCTCCCCAGATTTCGTCTTCGGTTGAATCAGGAGCAATAATCAATAAATTTTCTCGGATACTAGCATTAAAAAGAAAAGGGTCTTGTGGTACATAGCTAATACAACTTCTGAAAGATTGGATATTCTCAGATGATAAAGGTCTACAATCTAATAGCACTTTTCCTTTTTCAGGTTGATTTAACCCCAAAATTATATCAATTAATGTACTCTTACCTGCACCTGATGAACCTACTATCGCTGTCATTTTGTTACATGGAATAAAGATATTAACGTCTTTTAATGCATAAATAGGTAGGTCCTTATTGTATCTAAAATAAACGTCTTGTAATTCAATCGACTTTTGAGGGTAAATAGCTGAAATGTCCTTCTTTCCCTTGTCTTGTACTTCTCTTGAATTTTTACATTCATTTTGAAGATTTATTACGGCTTTTAAAGGTGTTACGAAGGTAGCGATTTGCTCCAAACTTGATTGAATACCTGTTATTCTGGGCCATAGTCTAGAAAAGATAATAATTATAAAAGTTAATTGTGCTGCTTCAGCATGAAAAAATCTGATTGAAAAAAAAACAAAAAGCGAAATTAAGATAGATTGTGATATTTTATAATAATACTGAGATGCAGTTTTAAGTCTTATATATTCCATCTGCTCATTATGCATCCTGTGTGTTAATCCTCTAAACCAATTGATTCTGGACTGTTCCAAAATATTACTTTTAACCTCTTTAATTCCATTAAAGCTGTCAGTTATTCCAGCTAAGTATTCTTTCCCAAAAGACCAGTTCATACTTCCTAAAGCCTGGGAGCGTTTAATGAATTGTCGTGAGAAAACTGATAAAACAAGACCACTTAGTAATACAAAAGCAGTTATTTTTGGTGAAAGTAAAAATGCAATTGCAATTTGTATTAGTGTGAAAATTATTGAAGTAATTAATTGTAAAAATTGATTTGTTCCAGAGCTGGCTGTTGCTAATTCAGTAGTTAATGAATTAATTAAATCAGACTTTCTTTTTTTAAGGTAAAAATTCCAATTAGCTTCCATTAAAAGTGCATAGGTTTCTAGTCGTAGCTTTCGAAAAAAACCATATTGAATTTTTGAGTTTTGGATGGTTAAATACCTTTGTACTAAATTATGAAGAATGCTAATTAATAAAAAGAAGCAAAGAATTAAACTTAAACTGAGAGTTGTAGGAAGTGTATTTATGAACACAAAAAATTGTGAACCCGGCAAACTTTCTGTATTGATATTTATTATTCCACTAACGCTAATAAGAGGTATTAATAATAAAAGGCCTACACCATCTAGTAAACTTATTAAAGTCATCCCAGCAATGTTTCCATAGAGTTTCTTCCCTGCATAAGAGTGTAGTTGTTTATAGAAATAAAAAACATGGGCCATTATCTTCCTATCCTCCCTACGATAATGCATGCCCTTTACTTCTTCTCCATATACATAGAAAAGGCCGTAAAGGGAAATATAAAAAATGAAGTGATTTTGGTAACGGTAAAGTCTTTGCATCTAAGGGGTAAGGATATAAAAAGCTTAATTTAAAAAGAACTTTTTGTTTAGTAGACATTAGAGAATATAAATGACGTTCATGGTACTGTGAGATATTTTCTGGTAAGGACTCAGCATGAATGTTCACCAAATCTTCTAAGTAGAAGATAGCCTGTTGCGCTAATTCACCAGATTTTTTGCCGTTTAACTCTCTTAATCTTGGAGAAATTTTTGTATTTAATAATTCTTTTGCTAAAATAATAGCCTGGCCAACTACTTCAATATTTTGATAAGACTTTAACAATTTTTGAACTTGATCAAGATCTAAATCTTGTGAAATGACTTGATTAATATCCATTAACCATCTTAACCTTGACCAACCATGACGAGCCCCATGATAAACAAGATATAAGAAAAGATCTTCAGTGCTAAGATAAAATATAGGAAGACTTGTTAAAGTGCTTGTTTTTCTTCTACTCCAAAGCTCATCAAAACTTGGTTCTTTTCCCGGTCCAGGATGAAGTCTCCAATGAATCTCCAATTTAGTTTTTTTTATTGGATGAATATAAATAACATTATAATGTCTCCACGTCCAATCATTTAAAACTGTATCAATATCATATTTTTTTTCATATCCAAGCTTAACGACTAATTCCTCAGCTTCCTTTAACAGTGAAATTGGAACAAGGAGGTCTATATCTGTAGATGTTCTAAGTGAGACATCTCCATATAGGCGCTTTGCTAGTGTAGGACCTTTTAGTGATATGGTAGGAATCTCTTGCTCAGCAAAAAGTTTGCATATTTGATCTATTTCAGCTGTTAAATGAAGCATTTGAAACGTATTTATCTTATAGTGCTCGGTTATTGCATTGATAATATATGACGGAACTAAGGAACTCCTTATCTCTTTAAATTTTAAAAATAATAATGGATAGATCCGATGGTGAATTGCAAGTTTTAAAAATAGGTCCCAATTAATATTTCTAAAAAATTCTTCTTGAATATTATGAAGGTTACTGTTTTCATTAATTATTTTAAGAATAAGTTTTAATTCTTTTGGAATTCGCTCTACATTAAGAGAGTTAAAGTTATCCATTGTAAATCTCCTTTTATCTGCATACTACGTTTTTTTAGCGAATTTGCTTACAACAGTGAACCTTTCCATTCCACAATAACCCGTAAGATAAAAGGATCCACTTCGTAACCACGCGTGTGCGATTAATTCTCCTTTGTTATCCCGAGCTGTACCAAAGTAAATCGTACTTTCAATTCCACGCCTTTCAAGCATTTTCATTGCGGCTATAGCTTGAACAAGACATTTACTTTCCCAAAATGTATAACGGTTCATAATATGAATTGCACTTGCTATACTTTTAAGTTGTTTTTTATTTGAGGTAACTTCCTGATAAGATGTCTCTGACATATGCTCACCAAGAGTGGGAGATATCTTCGCAAAGGGGAGAAATTTTAAAATACGTGCCCATCCTAAAAATAGAAAAGCCTCAATTAATAACTTTTTAGTAGTTGAGCTCATGCAAACAAAACTTTTAATTTTGTTATATACAAACATAAAGAAGCCCCCTTTATGTATTACTTATTTAATTTCAATTAATCTTTCATTATGTAAATGTTCTAAGAAAGATATTACTTGATCTTCACATTCTTTTGGATCAACATCATAAATAGAAGTTAACTTATTAACAATTTCCTTTACTTTAGTAGGAGTTTCTATAAGTCCCCATATTTCTCCACCAATTTCACCCAAGTTATAATATTTTCCCATTAAAACACTCAACATTACTTTTTCTCCACCCATATCACTGACAATGTTTCCAGTAGTCTGCGATACAATATTACTTAATTCAATCTTTCTATCTTTAATCATATTTTTATACCTTCTTTCATTTTTAGTGTTGATAAAACTTGTGATGTCAATTCATTTGCTGAGAAATACGATAGAGGTCTACAAAGTTGATACATATCAATTTTACTAATTACCTTTGCTGATAAATCAAAGTGCCATTGTAATAGTCCCAAAGAAGAAATAAGAAATTGCCTGTAGGTATGATTGTATAACGTTTGCAAGCTTTCTAATTTATTAATTGGGTTTATACTAATGTCATTATTTTCTTTTTTTACTAGCTCAAATACTCCCCCAAGAGGTAAAGGTTCATTAAAGTAATTTGAAGTCACAGGTACAGAAAATTTTGTTTCTCTTTCAAAAATGGGGCGATATTTTGTACACTCCATGTCAAAGTGATTCAAACTTTCTTGCCATAGTTTTTGTTGTGGATACGAAGGTGTTACAATAGGCTTTTCATCATCTGAGAAGTTTATTGCAATTACATCATCACTTACTAATTTATAACCCCTTTTTATAAAGGCAGCAGCAAGTGTTGACTTTCCAGCACCAGAATCACCTACAAAAGCATACGCTTTTCCATTTATAGAAATTGCGCTACCATGTAATGGTAAAACACCCCTTTGCATAAGAAGAATTCCAAAACATGTACCAAGTAAGAACAGTCTTATTTTATCTAAAGAAGCACCTTCTATAGGAGAAATAACAATCTCTTTACCTTCACTTATTGAAAAAATTGCAGTGTCGTCCATATTAAATAAGACAAAATTTTCTCTTATTAAAAATCGAGCCTTCTCTTTTCCAAAATTTGACCATTTGTCATGTAATTCCCCAAGTTTTATTATTACTTCAACATTATCTCGTTCACTTAAACATAACTCAGGAAGAGGAACTTCACTTAATACATTAAGTCCGAATGCAGTGTAACATGCTTTAAAAGAATTTTTCATGGCTCCTCCAAAAAATATATATTAAGACCTACTATGCCCTTATAACCAAATGATTAATAAGGGCAGCAATCATTAGTTAACTTAAATCGAAATTAATTAAGAAAGGTTATCCCCTCCACCATCCTCAGTCCAGTCAGGTCTACCAACTTTTAATGGACCAGCTTCTGTCATATTAATATTAAGTACTTCTAACAAAGGTTGTTGCCATTTTTTTTTATGATTCATAATTTTCACCTCCTTTCTAAAAAATCTTTTTAATAAATCGATAAACAATTAATGCACGCATCAACATTGTAAAATCGAAATCGTATACATCTTTTGGTTCCGGTTTCTTATTTAATCTTGATACTGCATTTTGAATTACTTCTTCATTAAAGAAATTTGAAGTAATGGAGTCCTTCATCATACTTTGAGATTCTTCAATAAAAGCTTTCCAAGATGGGATCATCCGGTTTATAGCATCAGCTCCTTGTATCCCTCTAGTACGCTGATTTATTCTAATATTATTTGGCAAATAACCTCTGGTAGATCTTCGAATTAGTGCACGGTCTAACCCTTTTTGAACATATTGTCCCTCCGGTACAGAGAAACAAAATTTCACAACCCTTAAATCATTGGTAGGGTCACGCTCCCATAAAGAGTGTCGTAGTGATAGTTTTGTTGCATAAGTTCCAGTTAAACTTCCAGAAAATAATTGTTTATAATGATTTGTCCTATATTCATTCCAATTGTATGAAGCAGTAATATCTAAACCATTTTCTTTTAATTTATTGTAGACATCAGTTTCTTTAGCAAAATGGCTATTTATTAACATAGATTCAAAAGGAACTTCTCGCTTGGGTACGGGAAATGCCCTTTCTCTAACTACAGAAAATACACGAGATTTCGTTACACCTATATTTTTACTATATAAATGTAATTCTCTATAAAGCCGAATTAGCCGAAATTGCTTTAATAATTTTGCTTGATAATCCAATGAACTTCCAAAAGAGATTGTCCAATTACCTTTGTGTCCGTTTAACAGAATACCTACATCATTTTTTTCTGCTACTTCAAACATCCCTTTAATCCAAAAAGAATTTACATGAAACTTATATGGCATTTCCATTATGTTGAGCCAATCATTTATTTCTGAATAAGGACTATAATTCTCAAAACTGTAATACTGATCATTAATATTTCCAACGTACTCAACTGTGGATTTAATAAAGGGCCTCTCATCGGCAATTTCGTTTTTTGGGGTCCAATCTACAAAATTCTTTATTGGTATGTAACTATATGTTTGTAGTTTTTTGTTTTTTTTCTTTAATGCAGGAGCAGCAAAACTTACTACAGAACCAGAGTCTAATCCTCCACTAAGGAGCGACCCGACATTACGCCTTGTACGTAATCTATCTGTTACCGCTCGATTAAAAACTTCTTTAAAAGCTTCTTCATAATCTTCATTCTTTTTTAACTTTAGTTCATCACCTTGATGTATATTGCAATATCTTATTAATTTAATTCCTCGTGTGGAAACAGTTATACAATGAGACGGTGGCAACTGTTCTATATTCTTATAAACTGTTGAATGAATATTACCTGCATCAATCATTCCAGGTATAGCTAAAAACTCAGCAAGCCATAACTCATTTAGTTTTAAACTAATATACGGTAAAGATAGAAGAGGCTGAATTATGGAACAAAAAGCAAATTTATTTTGACTTCTATTGAAATATAGAGTTCGAGAGCCTGAAAAATCCCTAGCACCAAATAGTTGATGCTTCCTCTCATCCCATATCATGAAAGCAAAATCTCCGATAAGATGCTTTGGAGTTTCTTCACCCCACTTTTGATATGAACGAAGGATTAGCTCGCTATCGGTTATTACATTTTTGAATGTCTTACTTATCTGCAAGCTTTCTATGAGTTCCTCTCTATTATCAAGTATCACATCAGCTGTAATTGCCAATTGAGCTTCATTATCATAAAAGGGAAGCTGCTCACTAACAGATTCAGGTGTAATCCATTGTGCATGACAACCTAAAAATATATTATTGTTATGCCAAGATCTACTTTCATCTGCAGGAAACCTGGATAAGCCTTCCATTAATTGTTTTGCATAATCAAAAGAAACTTGTTCATTTGAAAGTTGGAGAATCCCAGTTATCGCACTCATAGAGGTGTTTCCTTTCGAAGAAAAATATATAACACTTAACTAGCAACAACACTTGTTCCTAATAAAGAACAACTTACTAAAAAAACAAAAAATATGTGGACTGAAAACATCTTTCACTTTACATACTTCTTATTTACTGGATTAAATGAGAAAGGAAAAACCACCTTTCGTTCTATATTAAGAACTACTACATTGAATTTAACATGTTATTTTTGTGGTGTCAATATAAATTATCGTAATATTATTTAATAATTCATTGGTTGATTAAATAATTTGACAAAAAAGGAGATTCACTGTAAGGAAGTTTATTTTATAAAAAGGAGGAGTTGTTAATTATGATTAAGTTTAATTGAAGTCCCTCATATTAAATTAGTATTTTAATATGAGGGGAATAGAATATTAGCGGTATTTGGTAAAAATTCTCTACGAAACTTTCTTAACTCGTAAAGGTTAATTCACCTCTCGGTGTTTTAGCATCAAAACCTGCATCAGTATAATCACCGTTACTACCTAACATAGTCATATTTACATCAAGAACTTCAAGTACAGGTTTTTTCCAGTCTTTTTTCATTGTAAGTCACCCCCTTTCAAGAAAAACTTTTTATAAATCGGTGTACAATAACGCTACGCATTAATAACTTTAAATATGGATCAGTAGCAAGTTCAGTGCGAGGACCCTCCTCTGCTTTTAATAATGCTTTCCTTATTAAATTATGATCCATAAATTCTCTTATATTTGAATCTAGTTGCATTTGCCTAGCTTCTTTAATAAAAAGATCCCATTTAGGAGCCATTCTATGTATCCAATCCACACCTTGAACACCATAGATTTTTTGATTTAATCTAACCTTATCAGGAAGAATATTTTTTGTAGACCTTCTAATAAGTGCTCTATCTAAACCATTTTGAACATACTGTTCTTCTGGAATAGACAAACAAAATCGAATTACACGGAAATCATTCGTTGGGTCTCGCTTCATTAATGAGTATCGCAAAGAAAGTTTCGTTCCTAGAGTATTAGAAGCATTCCAATAAAAAAGATCTTCGAAATGCCTTCTTCGTTCCTCATAAATATCGGTGTTTTCATATATTCTGGTTTCGTTAAGTTTTTGTAAAATCCCTGTTCGTTTTGCAAATTCTTTATTAATAAGCAAAGGAGGAATTGAAGTAGTATCTTTTCGAAGAATTCTATCAATTGTTGGATATCCAACTCTAGCAATACTAGGTAATCTTCTTAGTCTAGGTCCACCAACATTTTTACTAAACTGATCTAATTCCTTAAAAAGCCGTATCCAGTTAAACTTTTTTAGTAAGGTAGCATAGTATTCGTAAGCTGATCCCCAAGACACACTAAAATTTCCTCTATCACCGTTTAGCAAAACCCCTATTCCTTCTTTAGATGCTCTTTCGTACATACCCTTTAACCAGAAAGAGTTTTCAAAAAATTTATAAGGCGTCTCCATAATATTTAAAAAACTATCGATTTCTGAGTAAGAGTCTCTTCCCTCAAAATCTAGGTAATGATCTTCTATTCCCCCGACGTGTTTTACTGTAGATTTAATATAAGGTCTTTCATCAGGCAATATGTATTTAGGAGTAAAATCCACAAAATCTTTCGGAGGAATATAACTAAATGAATGTAAACACTTATTTTCCTTTCGCATTACATTGGCAGCAAAACCCATTACAGCACCAGAATCTAATCCACCGCTAAGCTGAGCACCAACCCCTCGAAATGTACGTAAGCGGGAAGTAACTGCAGATTGGAATATATCTTGAAAAGCTTCTACATATTCATCATCAGATTTTAGCCTTAACTGTTCTTCAGGGATTATATTTGCATATTTTGAAATTTTTATATCACCACCATTGATGGTTATGCTATGAGATGGTGGAACCTGCTTTATTAATTTGTAAGGCGTATTTGAAGCATCCAGTGAATCAAACATTCCAGAAATAGACAGATATTCAGCTAGCCATTCTTCATTTAGTTCCTTTTTTATATACGGTAACGATAACAATGGTTCTATAAGTGTACAAAAAGCAAAACGGTTTCCATTATTAAAATAGTATAGTGTCCTTGTACCAGAAAAGTCTCTTGCGCCAAAAAGGTGTTTTTTTTTCTCATCCCAAATCATAAAAGAAAAATCACCGATTAAATATTTTGGTGAATCCTCTTGCCATTTTTGATAAGAAAGTAAAATCAATTGACTATCTGATATATTTCTTCTTGAAAGATGCTCAATTTGTAACCGTTCAAAAAGTTCTTCGCGGTTATCGATGATAGCATCTGCTGTAATAGCTAACTTACTTTTACTACAATAATAGGGTACTTTCTCATTAATTGACTCCGGTGTAATCCATTGGGAAAGGCACCCCAAAAAAATATTACCTCTATCCCAAGTTTGAACATCATCAGCTGGATATTTTTGTAGTTTTCCTAACAGGTTACTACTCTCTTCTACAGATATAGGTTCTTTATTTAAGTGAAAAACACCGGTTATTGCACTCATTTTTTCTCTCCATTAATTTATTTTATGATTAGGGAAGAGATATTTTTATATCCATTCCCTCCTACACATAATTACTTTTTGGTTTTGACCTTCACTTTTTTACCATTATTATCAACTTCTATTACTTCTTCATCTGGGGCTACAGGTAGTTTCTCATTCCCTCCGACTATATTTATATCACTTGAGCCTTCAAAACTAGTACCATCAACTAATGTTCCACTTAAATACGCGACTGTATCAGTAGAACCAAGATTTGTTTCTGGGAAATTAAAGTGATAAACCTTATCCATAAATCCATCCCCATTAACATCTTCTAATCCAGCCTTAATTGAGGAATATGCCCCACTTTCTGCACTAGAACCGAATCGTACGGTACTATCATCTACTAAATTCACGTCAAATGTTGCTGAACCAAACAACGCAACAGGAATTTTACCTTTAGAATTCACACCAAAACTACTTGGATCACTACCTGGTTTAATATCAATATTCACTTCTGTTGTAGTGTTACATTTATACTCAATTTTAAGTTCTGCATAATCTAACCCAAAATGATCGACCTTAGTACCAATATTTCTAACTTCTATATTTGCAATTCCTTTTTCCAGTTCAGGAAAAAAAGACGAATCCAAATTAATTACGTAAGTCTGTACAGCATACTTCGTTGGGTCAAGATTAAACCCACCAGAAACTTGCTGCCCATTTACAAATATCCCTAAATCAGCATCTGGTTCATACGCAATATTGGTATACATAACAATTTCTAATTTCGCACTTAAAATACCACCACTTGTAATTTGAGGGTATGTATGATTCCAATATTTGTCATTTCTATCCCAAGAATCGAATACTCCATCCTCTGGTTCATGTTTCATATCGAAACAATCTCCACCAAAATAGTCATTGTCACCTGCCATACTTGTAACTGTACAAGTATTATCTGTTTGAGCTCCAACTGAAAAAGGAAGCAATAAAGACAACGCAGTCCCTATAACAGCTAATTTTTTTAACATACAATTCACCCTTTCAAAATTAACTTAGAAAATAATAATAATGAAAATCCTCTATTTATTTATCAAATAATTATCACCCCTTCCACCGTTCAGTTCATTATAAAGAACACAATGCTAGTCTTTTAGATTTGAAATGCTTAAATCATTCCTTTTTAGTATAAATATCCCAACCACCTAATGTAGTGCTATATATATAATTAGTATCAATAAAGCTGTATACCTGTTCCATACTTTCCATTGGACTATATTGTGATAAGGTAATATTTTCTTCCCAATCAATTCGCTTTTCTTCATTAATAGGCGGAATCCAGTTATCGTTTGATGAAGCATCAACAATTATCTTTGGTTTATTCTTCTCTATATCCTCCAAAAATTCAACAATAATCTCATTACTTTGATATCCCACTGTATAAATAGGATATTGATAGACGAATTTTGTTGGAGATCTACGATTTGTTACAAAATTAATCGAGGATTCAGCTCCCCACATGAGAACATAGTCATTTTCCTTAGTTTCCTCTGTTATGTAGTTAATTAAATCTGCTTGTGGAGATATTCCCCTATTGATTAATATTGATACCTGATTAGGTACGGCCTGAATGATATTGGGCAAAGAAATTATTAGTGCAACCAATAACATTTTAAAGCTACCATTTTTGGATAAATTGTATTTATCTGTTATCAATCCTACTACCCTATTAGTGATATATCCAATTAAAACTATGCTGACTGCTAACCATGGAACATAATAGTGTTCATAACTTCTTCCAGAAAGAGTAGAAAGTATAATTTCAATAGGAAATGCTATTAGAGCTACGTATATAATAATATTATTAAGATTAACCTTTTCTTTTTTTGTAATTATTTCTAACGCTATGAAACACCAAGCAATTAGTGCTATGTAACTGATGAAGCCTAAAACACTAAATCCCCCAATAAGTGCGATAATCTTATCTCGCATTGTTACACTTGTATAAACAGAATTATAAGTAAAGACCTGATCTATTAAGTAGGGTAGTGAGTCTTTTAAATAAAAATAAAGTATGATTGGAATAAAAAGCGATGATGCCCCAAATCCTATGAGACAGGCACTATTAATTAGTACTTTTATTTGTTTATTAAATATGGAATATACACCTAGAATAATTATTATTGATATATAGATCCCAATCATATTAGGCTTAAGTAGAAAAGAAGCAGCTAAGGTTACACCAAATACAAACCACAAAATATTTCGATTCAACGTTATTGCTTTCCAAAATACGTATAACCCACTTATTTGAAAAAACAAAGCCCATTCCTCAGTATAGTTTATTGCTATCATACTGGCTAAACTAGTAAGAAATAAAAATATGCTAATAATTCCTTCCTTAACTCCAAATACTGATTCGATTAATTTATATCCTATGATAATTGTTATTGCTAGTAAAATTGATTTCAGAGCCCAAATCCCCCACATTGAACCACCTGTTAACAGTAGTCCCAATGCATTAACATAATAAATTAGTGGTGGTTTATGGTCCCATAAATCTCTATATGGGATATCACCGTTTAATATTTGCTGACCAAAATACAAAAAGACTCCGGAATCTCTGTGTGGTATATCAATGAAAAATGGTGAACGAGTAAATAACAAAATAAATGTTAAGATAATTATACTTAGATAAAAAATTTTAGATTTAAACCCTTCGATCTTTAGAACATTCTCCTTAGTTACTATTCTCATCCGCTTTTCTCCATTAACTTTTGGTATGACAACGGATTTTCGTTTTTAATTAATTCCGCTACTTCATAACCGGTTTTAACAGCATAATTCATCCCTCTGTCTTCTGGATAAATGTGGGTCATATTGGCAATATATATTCCCTTAATCGGCGTTTGAAAATCTGGTTTTAACGAAGTGTAATTACACGTTATAATCGGTTGTGCATGCTGTGCTCGAAATATTTTTACATCCTCAATCCAATCTTTACTAAATTTCGGGTTTATCTTTTTTAGGTGTTTTATATATTCAGACATAACTTTTTCATCTGAAGCCTTATTTAATGGGTCATTGGATAAGGTATAATTTGAAATATACAGGATATTTTTATTGTTATAATTTGGGTCCTTTACCATATTAGTATGTTCAATTAGCCCTCCAAATGGTATTGAGGTATCACCAACATTTAACCAGTAGATGTCTGAAAAAGGTTTATTTAAAGTTAAAATTGTACAAATTACGCTTGTATATTCAATCTTATTAATTTCATTAATATATTTTTTGGGAAGTCCTTTGACTATCTTTGGTACGATTGGTAGAGGAACCGTGACTAAAACTTTATCATATTCAACCACACTTCTATTTGCCAATCTTATGTGAATACTATTTTCTACAGACATAATGGATTCTATGTTTGAGTTGAGATATATTTTTGCTCCAGATGATTCTACTTTTTGTACTAATTTATCTCCTAGTTTCTCAAAGCTACCTATCATATAACCCAATTGTTCTTTTGTTTTTGCTTCAGACCTTGTCGAACCTCGTAATTTTATTTTTCCCCAGAACCATGCCATTGAGATTGTATCATGTTTATCGCCAAATTTTGATGTTAGCAATGGTTCCCAGCAAATTTTATATGCATTTAATCCGGCATTTTTTATTAACCATTCTTTCGCTGTTATTTTTTCTAGTGGTATCCAATCAGTTATCAACTGCAAACGAATAACAGATAGACCAAAACGTATCTTATCAATTAATTTTAGAGGTTTAAATTTTAACAAACTTACCGGTGTTCCAAACTCATAGATCTTATTCTCAACAAAAAAACCCATTTTACTTTCTAACCATTGTAAATCTTTTTCAAGGCCAAGTTCTTTAATTAAATCTTGAATTTCATGATCAGATGTAAAAATATGGTGATAAAATATTTCTAATTTTGTATTTTCTATATTTATACTATTTGCTAGTCCTCCTAATCGATTACCCTTATCATAAATATCTACCTCATATCCTGCCTCTAAAAGTTTTTTAGCTGCTGATAATCCTGTAAATCCACCTCCAATGACTGCGACTCTCATTTATCTAACCTCCAAATTTTGTTTGAATTTTATATGTTTCATATCTACTGAGATCCATAGTAAGCATCCTATAATAGTAATAGGTACGTACTGTAGAATATGTATTAAAATACTGTAACTAGCTGCAATGTGATTACTAATTCCAAATAATGCTAGTGCAAGGATACAAAAGAACTCAAATGTTCCAACATAACCAGGTGAAGATGGAATCATTGTCCCTAAATTAACAATTGATACACATACAACACCAATGAGTAGTGAATCTAATATATCAATGCCAAGTGCTAATGCACCTAATGAAAAAATACTACTTTCAAGGAACCAAACAAATAATGATGTTAGTGCAATTTTAGTTAAAACCTTTCTTGATTTAACAATATTAAAAGCTACTAATAACTTTTCTAGTATTTCTGAAAATTTTAATGTTAATTTTGGAAATTTCTTACTAACTGTTGATTCTACTTTTGAAATAAACTTTTCCTCATAAAATAGAAAAATACTCAATAATAGAATTACTCCCAAAAGTCCAGCTAGAGACAATATTATTATTTTTGTCACCCAAAAATTATTAATATTTGATAAAAGTAGGCTAACCGAGAGAAATAATAACAATGTCAACCCATCTGCAAGCCTTTCAATCATTACTGTTGATAAAGAAGAAACCTTACTAACTCTTTCCTTATTACCTATCATGACTGACCTTAATAGATCACCTGCCCTAAGCGGTAAAACATTATTTGCTGCATAACTTATAGATAAGATTTGAAATAATGAGCTGTAATGAACCTTTTTTATTGGCTCCATAAGCAACTGCCATCTGTAGGCACGGACAAAAAAACTACAAAAATGTAAAAGTGTACCTATTAATAACAGACTAATATTCATTGAATAAAACACGTTTTTTGCTTCTTCAAAATGAACATTTTTCAAAGCTAAATATAAAAATAAAAAACTGATCCCTATTTGTATAACTATTCTTAATGTTTTTTTCATGAAACAACCTCTTCAACTTGACTTCCCTTTCTATCAGATTCGACGATATCTTGAATAATATAGAGAGGTCTACTTCTAGTTTCATCGTAAATTCTTCCTAAATATTCTCCCATTACACCTAAAATGAACAGTTGCAAGCCTCCTAGGAATAAAACAACAATCATTAGTGAAGTCCAACCTGGAAGTGTAATATTCGTACCTAACCTTAAGTACAATGCTATTAGTATACCAATCAATCCAAATGAAGAAGAAGTCATTCCTAATATACTAGCAACTCGTAAAGGCAAAAATGAAAATGAAGTAATAGCATCTATGGAAAAACGTATCATTTTTTTCAATGGATATTTCGTTTCACCTGCATACCTTTCCGCACGGTCATATTCAATCCCTAGTTGTTTAAAACCTACCCAGGAAACAAGACCTCTAATAAAGCGGTGTCTTTCTTTAATTGTCTTTAATTGGTCGACTACTTTCCTATCCATTAACCTAAAATCACCGGTATCCATTGGTATTTCAACATCTGTTATACTTCGAAGAGTTCTATAAAACCATTTTGCAGTAAGTTTTTTAAACAATGATTCGCCATCTCTTTTTCTACGAATTGCGTATACAACGTCATACCCAGCTTCCCACTTTGAAATAAAATCTAAAATAAGTGCCGGTGGATCCTGAAGATCTGCATCAATTAATACAACTGCATCACCTTCTGAGTAATCAATACCTGCGGTTACTGCTATTTGGTGACCAAAATTTCTAGAGAAATTAATCAACTTTACATGATAATCTGTTTTGGCAATCAGTTTTAGAATTTCAAAGGTTTTGTCTTTAGAACCATCATTTACAAAAATAATTTCATAATTATATTTATTAATAACTTGCTTAAATACCAATGATAGTTGTTTATGAGTTTCTCTAATTACTTGTTCCTCATTGTAGCAGGGAACAATAATAGAGATCATTTTCTTAATAAACAAACCCTTTCCCTCCTTTATGAGGTATTAAATAAAATAAAAAACAATTAAGTAATCTAGTTTTTCCCTATAAGAATCCATTTGTTTGACTTATTATTTTTTGCAGTATAATCTGTATACTGTTTTTCTTTACCACCTATTAAATTCACCACAGCAATAGTTAATCCGAAAACTATTCCAGTGGTTGCTAAAAGTTTTTTCATAGCATCATCACTCCTTGCGGCTATACCCCACTCTTAATGACTCAAATTTGTTTTGCAGGAATCCCAAAGACAGTAGTTTCTGTTTTAACTTGTTTTACTACAACACTTCCAGCACCAATCTTTGCAAAATCCCTTACTTTCATATTAGGAGTAATTACAGAATGACTACCTAAAAAAACACCTTTCCCAAGCTTTGTATAGCCAGTAACGTCTGAATGAGCATTAATTGTACAACCTGAACCTATTTTTGCATCATGCCCTATCGTTACATTTATATTTACAAATACAAATTCTTCAATATCTAGATCACATGTTAATATTACTCTTGGAGAAATAATAGTCCCTTTTCCTATAAGTACATTTTTTCCAATAATCGCAGTCGGATGGATTAAGCTAATAAATTTTCCACCACGATTCTCTAGTAGTTCTGCGATTAAAAGTTTTGCTTTAGGGTCTGCTATAGCCATTACCAACATATGATCTGACATAGGTTGATAATCTTGAACAGTACCAATTACAGATTTGTCATAGTTATAACCAACTAAAGCATCTAAATTATCACTAAGAAAGCCCTCAAACTCCCAATATTCATTATTCATGAAAGCTGGAAGCCAACTATAGATCATTCTTGCTAGGCCACCTGCACCAACAATAACTATTTTTTTCTTCATACGATCGTCCCCTACTCTAATGGACTTCAACTTTACCCATTCTTTCGTGTATTAAATTAACTATATCTTCAACACGATTACAGTTCCTTAAAGCATCATTGGAAAGAGATACCTTGAAATGCTCATCAACCATAACAATTACAGAAATTAAAGCAAGAGAGTCCCAGTTATCATTTTCATCAAGTTTATAATCTCTATCCAACTCCGATACTTCTACCTCCAATACTTCTGCTAACTCACTTAGAAATGCTTCCGTTTTCATATCACTTCATCCTCTCCTCATTTTTTTAAATCGATCATTATGCATCCATGAATCTACTAAATTTAATTTTTGTGGTATTTTATATGAAGGTAGTTTTCCTTTACAAAATTGTTGCATTCTCTTCCGGAATTCAGTTACACTCTCATCTGTTGAAAGCTTTACAGTTGCCTTCACCATTTGTCCAGTAATCGGATTGGCTTCACTACTAACAGCAACTTCTTGAACTCCCTCCATTAACTGGACGATACTTTCAACTTCAGCAGGAAATACCTTTTCTCCACCTACGTTTATAATCTCTGATTCTCTACCAAGTATTCGGATATATTCTCCATCGACTTCAACTTGGTCTTGTGTCATAAACCAACCATCTTCTGTATATGGTGATGGTGCATTTAAATACCCTAACATCGCAGATTGTGCCTTAATTTCTAACATTCCATTTCTAACTCTTGTTTGAAATTCCTCACCACCTACTTTCACCCATAACGAATCAGAAGATTTTGACTTTGAACGTAAAATTCCTACTTCAGACAAACCATACGTTTGAAGTAATCGGATATCTGGAAAAAGAGAATGAAACTTCATTAAAGTTGTTTCGGGCATAACTTCAGTACCATAAGTAACCAAATCCAAACTCTCTAGATTATGTCTCTTATATGCTTCACTAAGCATGATAAGATTTATAAATGTAGGAGAAGTTGGAAGAATTTGAACTTTATGTTCTTCTATAGCCGAACACACTACATCCGGGTTCCTATCCTGGACTGTTACAAGACATCCCCCATTAGATAACGTATAGAACATTGTATTGAGTCCACCAATATGATCGAAGAGCAAAAATGCTATAGTACGCTTGGCGTGCCTTAAAGTTTTAAATTTTTCTAAAAACGGAACCAAATCATGAACAGCAGCTTTGCTTTTTCCAGTTGAACCAGAGGAGAAAAGAATAATTCCAGGATGAGCTATTTCTTTGAGGTTGTTTAAAATCTTGTGTTGTACTTTACTTGAACGTTGGAAAAATTTAATATCATCACTTGAGTCGATAGAAACGATATATTCTGCCTCAGCAATCTCACTAAACTCATCTTTCTTATCTTTAACAGCTTTACTTAATAGAGCAATAATGCAATTAGACTCGATTAAAGCTAATAATAAAGATATAGATGTTGGAGAGAAATCTGCATCAAGAGCAACCACACTTCCTTTAGAAAGATTTATCTCTACTAACCTCTGTTTATAATATTCATAGTTATTTAATATTTTAGAATAAGAGTATGTTTGGTTCTTCCAGACAATCGCATCTTTTTCTGCATTCTTATCAAACTGTTCTATCATAAAATCTATAAACATCATACCCCTCCTAAAAATAAGGTTTGACCTGTAATAAAGGAGCTTTCTTTCTTTATAAAAAAATCTATTGTATTAGCAACATCTTCAACAGTTCCAAATCTTGAAATCGATTGCCTATTAATAAGTTCGTTTAACTTATCCTTTGGAACAGAACGAATCAAATCTGTCTCGATTGGTGTAGGGCCAATTGTATTGACTGTTATACCATAAGGAGAAAGTTCACGTGCAATTACTTCCGTAAATGAAATAATTGCAGCCTTTGATGCAGCATACATTGCTTCTCCTTCCAGCTTAAGAGGAGTCGCTACAGTGGCAAAATTAACAATTCTCCCATACTTATTTCTTTGCATCAACTTTGCAGCTTCTCTACTAAATAAGAATGTACCAACTACATTCGTATCTAGGATGTTCTTCACTGTTGATAGTGGTGTGAGCAAAAAATGGTTCATTGAGGCAATACCAGCATTATTAATTAAATTATCAATTTTCCCATATTTCTTTTTTATTGTTAAGAACATTGCCTTTACTGCAATCTCATCAGCAACATCAACCTGAAAATGTTCATATCCATCAAGAGTCCACTCTGGCTCCTTTCGGCTACAGCCAATGACTTGATGTCCTTTCCTTACATAGTGCTCTGCCAGATATTTACCTATTCCTTTTCGAGTACCAGTTATTAACGTAATTACTTTATCCACAACTTATTCTCCTCTTTAATTAGCAATGAAATATAGTTAACTAAGGAGCTCACTGTTAGAAACGGGCTAGTTTTTTGGGACATTGCTTTTTCATCTGCCAAAATTAAGGAAATATCAAGTTCATCCTCAATCGCTTGTTCAATCATGACAATTAGGGAAACTAAACCTAAAGAATCTAATATACCCTTCTTTCCATAGAGTGGGATTTCTTCACCTAATTCTAGTGGTATATCTTTTTCATAGGTCTCATTAAAATCATTAAGTGTATTTAGAACAATATTTAAAATTCTATCTCTCATTTCTTTTGCCTCACTTATTACTTTTTTAGCATTCAAAAGGGTCCAGTATTATTGTTGATGAAAGATCAAGCGAACACGCTGCCCAGGATAGACCAACACCAAACCCACAGCAAATAACTTTTTCAAGCTGATTTTCTTTTCTTAGAGACTCGTGCATCTGAGATAACATGAGAGGAATTGAAGCAGGTCCTGTATTCCCCACTGCGGAAACAGCTATAGGAACTGAGTTCTTTGTAAGCTTCATTTTCTTTCGTAAGTAATCAAGCATAAATTTATTTGCCTGATGTAGAGCGTATGTTCCAACTTCTTCTTTCTTCCAACCAACTTGACTTAATAATTCGTTGATCATTGGAGGAATTTCCCGTAATGCAAAAGACATGATCTCCATTCCGTTCATATAAACTGTTTCTTTATTACGAACATTCCCATCATCGGTTTTGTATGGAATTGAAGTTTCCTCATTAAGAGGAAGACGGCTTCCTCCAGCAGGAATGATTAAATGCTCAGCACCCGAACCATCAGTTCTTAAATTAAAATGGATATTACCTTCACCTTTTTCAACAAGAGTAGCACTTCCAGCATCCCCAAAGACCATACGGACTGAACGATCTTCTGGATGTACTAGTCTAGTAGAGATATCTCCTACACACACTAAAACCCGCTTACACCCTCCAGAAGAAATAAGCATTGAGGCTTGATATAACCCATAAACAAACCCAGAACAGCCGTAATTTATATCAAACGCTACTGCAGTTGTCGGTAATCCTAAGCGGTATTGTAGAATTGCACTTGTTGCAGGCATTTTATAATCAGGGGTTTGAGATACAAATATAATTCCATCTACTGTATTTGGATCAATTTCTAGTTTTAAAAATAATTCTTCTGCAGCTGCAGCACATAAGTCAGAGGTACATTGATTTTCACTTGCTACTCTTATTTTTTCAATTCCAGTACTCGCTATAATTCTTTTAATCTCATCAATACCGTATTGTGGACTTAAAGTCGTTAAGTCAAGGACTTTTTGTGGAAAAGCACAAGCTATTCCTTTAATTACTGGTTTAGAAAATGTAGACTTCATGTATCATCACCTTCTGGATTACTAATCTTTTTATAATCTTATATATTGCACGTTCTTTATATAACATATTATCATTTATATTGTTCTTAGTAAAGAACAATATAAATAAAAAAATTTATGGGAATTAACAAATAATTTATATTAAACATTGCAACTTAGAATTTTATATCATGGATAAGATTATCCTTTGGAGTCAACCCTCTTTATGCATCTATTTTGTATTATCTAAATTAACCATGTTTCTTATGCTCAGATTCATTTACTTTTAAATAATCAATTATTTTATCATAAAAGTATTTAATTATGGTCATATCAACACTCTCATCAAATTTCCTAGCAAAATATTGATTTGATTCTTCAATTACTTCTTTATCTAAATTAGTTAATACTGTTGGATGATTACGATCCCAAAATGTTTTCCCCCAACTTAAATATGTCAAATTATTATTTATAACTTTACTCCTATATGGTGAATTCATAATTAATGTCTGAAAGAAACTCTCATCTGGGCACATTGCATCTCTGTAGAAATTATAGAACCATTTATTTTTGTCTAAGAACTCTGTTATATACTTTGCAATATCAAATGGAATGCAAAACCATGAAGACCCCCTAAATAGGTTCCATTTTTTAGGAAGTTCAGTCAAATTGGGAAATAGATTTATTCCCCTATTAAATAAGAACAATAATAAACTTCTATAGATTCTTAAAGGATGAAATCTTTGATATAGCCTTCTAGTATTTTTGGGCCAAATGATGTTTGTTAAACCTGATTCCGATTTATTTATCGATTCAATGGTCATAAATATTTGTCCTTGATTCTGTTTTAAATAGTCATTAAACCCATTTTTTACTAATAAATCCTGACCACTTCTAAAACAGATGTTATCGTATTCTATTCCACTATTTAAAACATTTCTAATTAATAAAATAGTAGCATCTACTTGGGATATATCACCCCAATTTACATTAACGCATTCATCCAAAATTCTTACGTTTGGACTCTTTATTATTTTATCATACATATTATAATAATGTTTTTTATCTATGTGGATATACACATCTGATTCCCCATCAGATATTAGTTGATTAATAAACATATTAACTTGATTCGGATTTTTGTGTATTTGTAGGATATAAGCAGTTCGTTTAGGTAAATAGTGATTCAAAGTAATACCTCCTTCAATTTTGAAATATATAATCTCAATTAAAGTTAATCTTTCATACCCCTGTTTTCTATTTGAATATCTTTTGATCTCAATGTTAATCTTGTGTTATTGAACACATTGTCTTTTATCAAGTATGGTTGAGCACTAGCTCTTGAATTCACTGTATTTATGCCATCTACAGAAAAATTGGAATAAAATTCGTTAGCAATGAACTGTGCTCTAGATATTCCAGTGGAATCTTCTTCCACATAAAATCTTACGATAGAAAAATCCGAGTCATAATTATTACGCGTATCAATAATGTTATTTTTAAACTCTATATTATTAGCATCTTGTGCATATATATATGCAATGCCATATCGGTTCTTTTGTTTGACAGAAAGAACTGAATTAGAAACTTTTAAATCAACATCTGAATGGTTAATTTTAAAGCCTTCTTTATTTGTTTTTATAGTACAATTATTAAATTCAAACGTACCTTCCTTTATAAATTCAAGGCCCCATCCTTCAGAGCTTTCATCAATAAGACAGTTTGTATATAGACCATTAGGAATAGTAGTAGACGTATACCCTATTATTCTAAGTTTATCAAATATACTACCGTCCTTAACATTTCCTACAAATTTTGAGCGAGGACTATTAAGCTCAACCTCTTTTAAATGAATTGGATTATTCCAAATACTGATTCCTACTTCATTTTTACTTCTCAACTTTATGTTCTCCGCTGTTATACCAAATGGTTTCTGAGCATTAAAAACCACTGCCGAATCCTCTCCGCTAATCCCTTTTACAATCATGTCATTTCCTTCGAATTTTAAAGTGCCCTTTTTCACTTTGTTATTTATTGTGTTTGATGCAGCTTCGTTCCACATATCTGCCCCATCAAAAGTATTGTGTTTCACATCAACTTTTCCTATATAATCTCTCCATATTTCGACACTTGCACCTGGCCCAAAATAGTTATTTTCAATAACTGAATCTTTGCCATATGCTAAAACAACATGAATAGTGTTATTCATGAATTTATTATTTATTATATTAATATTTATTGCAGGGAAATAGCCTGGCTCTACGTCAATTCCAGCTCCTGGACCTGTTCCACCTATGTCATGAATATAATTGTTCTCAATTAATACATCTTCCCCACCTGCAGTAATTCCCTGTCTTCTATTAAAACTAATCTCATTATTACGAATCGAAATATTTTTACTATTTTTTATCACCATACTTTGTAGATATGCACCCTCTAGAGACTCGGCAGTAAATACGGCTCGATAGTATTCAGCCCCTTCTGGTATTTGTGCTTTTCCATAATAGAAGTTTAGTCCCTTTTGAGCACTAATAAAAGAATCATCTTTCCGGTAGTAATAAACATCAAATGTAGGACCAGTAATAACTTCACTCGGTACCCAAAAATAAAAGCTTTTATATTCCTTATAGATACTATTACCAAAGTTTGTTAAAGATCGGTTATTTATTCTGATTTTCCCTTCTTCAGAAACTAACTCTCCCGCGTCATTAATCCCCCCATGCTCGAAGCTTTCCTCACCTATTTCTGACCCACCAAATGTTGAACCACCTATAAAAATACCATCACCAGTAAATTTTTCAATTTTCACACCATCGATTACAATATTATCAGCACCAATTATATTAATTCCCATTCCCCATTCATGGCTACCTGATGTCCACTTATGCTGAACTTGGGAGTAATCATGTGTATCCTTATCTCCACGAATAGTTCCACCCATTATTTTACTATTTTTAACGTTAGGTCCAAATTCAATTGTTTTATATTCTTCAAAATCATTCGTTTCCTTCTCAATGATAGTATCTTCACTTAAAATTAATGTCATGTCAGAAACCATTTTTATTCGATCATGTTCTTTATTATTATCACTATACTTTGCAATCAAATAAGTACCACCTGGAACCCTAACATTCGAATACCCTTTTTCACTTGCAAATTTTAAAGAATCGTTAATTCCTTTTGTAGTTTCATAAGGATGTGTACCGTCGTTGTGGATTCCCCAACGCTCAAGTTCTATGATATAAGTATTATCTTGAATATCTAGTTGTTCTGTATTAGAATTTGATAACGGACTATCCGTTTTAATAATTTTACTATCATTCCAATTAAAGATACTGAACCATACTATTGTTACTATACTAGTTAATAACAAGATATAAAAAAATATTTTCATATAAAATCACCTATAATCCTTCATGTCGTTCATTTTAAAGAACGAATATGGTATAATTCAAGACATTAAAACTCAGTTATAAATGTAATCATGTTAGGAATTCTGCAATAGATTGATTAAAATTTATGGTATTCTCTTTGTTGTAATCATACATAATGACCCTTTTATTGGTACTAATATCTAGGGGTATTAAACAATTTATCCTTGTTGAATTCAATCACTGCTTCATATGTATTATATAACCCAGTTATTTTATTAGAATCTCGTTTTTGATTATTACATCGTGTCCATCAATGAGAAGAATTACCCAAGCACAATCATTTATCCTAATAATTTCGTAATTTTGAAATAAACTCAAAATTATTATTTAGATTGCACTTTGATGCTTTTTATGAGCCAACTCAACCTTATTTTCAAATAGTTTAATAAATTGATTAAACATAAGATTTATTAAATACGATGAAAGTAGACAAAGTATTAATAACCAAACAAAAATTAAAACTGGATACTTAGGAGCAAAAGTTAATTCAGGGAATATAGACAAGTAAAAAAACATATGTACTAACCATATATTTGTCGAATGATTGCCTAAATAAATTAATACTTCATTTAATATTAGGTTCCTCTTCATTAAAATAAAGAAACATATAAATCCGATTGCTGTAAAAGGTGCGATGATCATTGATTCGTATAAAGAATGAATTAGAACTAGAACTAATATACCTATTAAGCAAAATGTATTCTTAAAAGGTATATTTTTAAATTGGTTATAGAATTTTGAATAAGTCTTTTCTTTCACAAATATTGCTCCTATGATAAAAGGAAGTAAAGATGTACCAACTAATACAAATGCGTTAGCTATTATACTAATTATCGCAAAATCACTAAAATCAATAACTTGCTTTATTCGCTGAATATAACTAGCTATGTAGACAATACCAGTAACGATTATTACCAAAAGAGAATTATATTTCTTTACATAACTAAAAATGATAGGTGAAAAAAGGACTAATATAACATAGGTTTGTAAAAACCACCACGCCCCATTATAAGAATTTGAAAGTAAAAAGAAATTTAGCAAAAATTCACCAACACTTCCAGGGAATATGTTACTTTTCCCTATAAAATGACCCAATGATATAAAAAGAATAAGAATAATCCAAAAATTTACTAAAAGTTTAAATATTCTTCTTATATTCTTCTTTACATATGAACTATTGTCATTAGTATAAATTATTGACAAACCATAGCCACTGGCAAAAAGAAAAATAGGTACACATGCATCACCAAATAATGCAATATAATAAATCAAAGGTATTTCATTAATTGTAGGAAAGGTTTCATACAATCCATATACTTCTTTTCTAGCAAACAAATGAAGTAGTAGCATAAATAAAATGGCTACACCTTTTAAAATAGTAATATCTTTCTTTGATATTTCCATTAGGCACTCCCTTCCCTCAATAAGACCCTACCTATATATTTTGTTTCTGATTTTATCAACTTCATATCCATTTGGATTATTTTGTTGCCAACGCCATGCATCTCCAAACATTTCTACTAAACCTTTTTTGGCAACCCAATTAAGTTCGTTATTTGCTTTAGAAGGATTTGCGAAGCTTTTCCCTATATCACCAGCTCTTCTATCTACTATTTCATATGGGATTTTTCTACCTGATACTTCTTGAAATGTATTAATCATATCAAGAACACTATATCCAATTCCTGTACCAAGATTGTAGGTTTCAATACCTATATCAATCATAACCTTTTCAAGAGCTTTAATATGACCTTCAGCCAAATCAACAACGTGAATATAATCTCTTATACCGGTACCATCATGTGTATCATAATCATTTCCAAAGACATTTAGTCTTGGTAGTTTTCCAACAGCTACTTGAGTAATATATGGGACTAGGTTATTTGGAATCCCGTTTGGATCTTCACCTATTTCACCACTTACATGGGCACCGACAGGGTTAAAATATCTCAATAATGAAATACTCCAATTATTATTTGAAACATATAAGTCAAATAATATTTCTTCAATCATTAGCTTAGTTCTACCATAAGGATTAGTAGCTTTAAGGGGCAAATCTTCATGAAGTGGTACACATTCTTGATTCCCATATACAGTAGCCGAAGAGCTAAAAACCAATTTATGCACATTATATCTTTCCATTACATCACACAATACCAATGTCCCTGTTATATTATTTTGATAATAATAGAGAGGTTTATTTACAGACTCTCCAACAGCTTTTAATCCGGCAAAATGTATTACTGCATCTATTGTATTTTCAAGGAATATGCTGTTTAGAGCATCTTTATCTAGTAAATCCACTTGATATATTTTAAATTTCTTTCCTGTAATCTTTTGAACTCTCTTCAATGCCTCAATACTACTATTAATAAAATTATCTACTACAACAATTTCATAGCCAGAATTTAATAACTCCACACAAGTGTGTGTACCAATATAACCGGCTCCACCTGTTACTAATATTTTCATTTTTTTCCCTCCATATAAACTTCGTATTTTATATTTGAGCTCAATAAAAAAAGCACCTCTAAATAGAGATGCAAATTTTTTAGGAAAGTACCTTTAATAGTTTATTTGATTCCTATAGCTTTTCTTTCTAACCTTATTAATAATATTTATAATTGGAACAATAATTAGTTCTTTTTCATACCTATTCATTGAAATACACCACATCAAAAAAATGTAAATAAAAGAGAATACTATTATCTTAGAGAATAATATAAACCAATTATTTGTTATAAATAAATTATTTGTAACATATCCAACAGATATACTTATAAATAAAGGGAAACTCATAAAAAGGATGTTTTTCCAAAATTTTGGTATATTAATTCCAATCTTTTTCCAATAATAAATATTCATAATAAATATATTACCAACAGTAAATGCAATAGCTGTAGCCAGGGCACATCCTATTGGACCCCACCATTTAACAAAAAATATACTTAGAAAAACATTAGCAATAGCTACTGAAAGATAGGTATATGTTTGAAATTTTTGTTTGTTTTTTGCTTGTAGAATAATACCACCCATGCTTTGTATTAGTGGAATAATCATTGGTACCAAAATGAGTGCTGCTATAATGTACGAACTTGTATAAGCATTTCCTACCCATAAAATTATGAATTCTTGGCCGAAAATCAAAAATCCACTTAAAGCAAAAGAAATAATAATAAATTGTACTCTCCCGATTCGAATAAATAACTCTGAGATTTCCTTATCTGAAACATCCTTTATTACCATTCCTGAAACTTTGCTTAGGAAAACATTTGAGATAGCTGATGAAAAACCAGAAAAATATCCTGTAAACGATGCTCCTATTGTATAGATAGAAATCGCAATGGTCCCACTATAAATTCCAAGAATAATTTGATCGGTTGACCAATATATTTTATCAATTACTAAATTGATAAATATAAATGAAGAAAATACTATTATTTCTTTTAGTATTCCTGATTCAAATTTCTTAAAGGTTATCTTGATTTTCAAGACTCTAAAGCAATAATAAATACTTATGATAAAATATAAAATATTAATTACTGTCGTTACGATTGCCATCATAATGGAACCATAACCAATTAAAAGAAGCGGCAACATTACTAGTGGGCTAAGGACTGAATTGGCTATAGATATTAGTTTTTGAAAAATAAATTTCTCATGTGCGAGAACAATGACACTAAATAGTCCTAATCCAATACCGATTGAGATGTTTATAACCATGATTGTCATTAGAATCTTTAGTTTGGAGAGTTCATCCGGATTCAGAGAATTTGAAAAGATATGCTCCGAATTTAGTGTTAAAACAGTTCCTGCAAGTAAGGCTAAAGCCCCTAATGAAACATACAATATTAAGAACATTCCGTATAAATTTGAACAGCCTTCTTCGTCATTTAACGCCTTAAATCTAGCTGTATATCTAATAACAGCATTACCCAATCCGAAAACCAATACCCCTAAATATCCCGCTGCGGAGGAACCTAAACTATATAGACCATATTCTGATTGTCCCAATAGGTTTAACATAATTGGAGTATATAAAATGGAAATTACACTATTAATAAATAGTGCTACATAAGATAATACTGCTCCCGCTTTCAGTTGATTTCTCATCTTTTCTTAAACTGCCTTTCTTGCAATGACCTCACCCAATATATTCGAAAAGTTTATTAATTTCTAATGTAGTGTTCACTTTTTTCCTAGCCAAATTATGCTGAAACTTGTTCCGTAATTCCGTATCAACGATAAGGTTCTTTATAGCCTCATAAATTTCATCTTCATTTAGATTAATAATAATTCCTTCTTCACCGTGTTCAATTTGTTCTCTAGCGCCAACAAAATCAGTTGCTATTATTGGTCGATTGAATGCTCTAGCCTCAGCTAAAGTAATACAGTATCCTTCATGTCTTGATGGCTGTACGTAAATGTCACACTTCTTTATATAAGGATAAGGATTATGCTTCGTTCCAAGTAATATTAAAGTTCCTTCTAGTCCTAATTCCTCTATATTTCTCTCTAATTCCATGCGAGTCCAACCTTCTCCAACTAAATACCATTTTACTTTATGACCTTCTTCTACTAGTCTCTTTAGTACAGCTGGAATATAATCTTGCCCTTTCTGGGGATCTAATCTACCTACAGTAAGTAAGCGAATTCCATCGAACGGTTCACTGTAGCCATCATGCTCTCCAGCCAATATTTTCATTTTTTTCTCATCAAGAATATTATATAAAACAGAAGTTCTTTCTTTTAAGTGGGGATACATTTCAACAAAATTATTTCTAGCATAAGCAGATACGCATAAAACTCCATCAAACTGATTGTAATAATCCCAATATGGTTGTAACTCCTTCTTGTATACAAATACATCAGCATGGATCCATGCGACTTTCTTTTTTGCCTTTAAATGTGTAATTACATAAATCACCGGAAAAGATGCCGGGGTATGATAAGCAATTGCCAAATCAAACTCCGTCTCTATTTTAGGCAGCATTTTAGAATGATACATTTCTTGTTGAAATACAGAATCCGTTGTTTTAGAAAGGAAAGTATACCAACCCACCTTAAATGCATTATTAAAGTTTCCTTTTTTAATAGAATTTTTTATCTTTTCTACTGTTGTTCTTTCGTAACCATACATACATATTACTTTTACATGTTTCGGAATATCGTCCTCAAGCTCTCCACCGGTGCCCATTACGATAAGGGTAATTTCATATTTATCTTTAGGTATTGCTTCTAGCATAGAGAGTAATGCCTTTTCTATCCCTCCCATTACCAATCTTCTTGTAACAATTGCAATTTTCTTCATACTTCAAATCCCTCCAAATAAATTTTGTAGAAAAGGGGATTAGCAAATTTTGTATAATTTAGCTAGTTCCTGAGTAGGGTCAAACTTTTCATATCCTAAGTTAGCTGCGAAGTTATGACGCAAGCTTTTACTTTCAATTAGTTTTTTTACTGCCCGGTATATCGCCTCTTCCTTAATCTCCACAACTAAACCTGTTTTTCCATTTTCTATTTGTTCTCTTGCACCATTAACGTCAGTTGTAACAATCGGTTTGTTTAAGCATCTGGCTTCAATTGTGGTTATACAATATCCCTCGTACCTACTTGGTTGCACATAGATATCGCATTGACTTATATACGGATATGGATTTGGTTCAGTTCCTAGAAGAATAAAATGGTCCTTTACATTATATTCTTCTATTAACTTTTCATAGTAATCTCTTAAATCTCCATCTCCAATGCAATACCACCTAACATCGTACCCTTCACTGATAAGCCTAGCTAAGACCTTTATAGCAAAATCTTGCCCCTTTTCACGTGTTAACCTTCCCACTGTTAATATCCTTAAGCCATCAAACTGATCCTGGAATCCTATTCCTTCTCTAGATTGAGACCGAACATTTTTCGATGATATGATATTAAAGAATACTTCAGATTTATCTTTTATACTTGGAATCATATAATTCAGTTTACTTTTTGCCTCTTCAGAGACAATGAAAACTTTATCGAAATGGCTGTATATTTTGCATGCAAATTTTGGGCTAAAACCTATTTTAGTCACATCAAAATGAATCCATTGTATTTTCTTCCTTGCTCTAATTTTATGGGCAATAAAATAGCTTATGATGTCCATAGGACCAGCATAAGCTACGGCAATATCATATTTTTCATCTGAAATTGGGTATTTGCTAAAGATATACTTATAGAGAATACTTCTTTCTTTCAGAGCTTTTGAGCCCAAGTATAGAAATGAATATATAACGCATTCTATTATCTTTTTCTCTTTGAGCAATTCCTTCGTTACTAGATGTGGTGATTGATTCAGTATACTCTTTATGTCTTTATAACCCTCTAAATATTTAACTTGAACTCTCCGTGGGATAGATTTTAAAAATCCTCCATATTCCTCTAACATTAATATAGTTATGTCATATTTTTCCTCGGGCATCTCTTCAATCATATTTAATAAAGCCTTCTCAGTTCCACCCACATTCATATTGATAACCATAAATAATATTCGTGTTTTCATTGTAACTCACCTTTATATAAGACATTATTCGATTAATTGATAAAAACGTTCTATTTCTTCAACATTACCTTTTTTTTCATTTTCCAAGTAATGTCTGACCTTCTCTCTTAATTTTTGGTCATTTATGAATTTAATTATGCCTTTACATACAGCATCTGAATTCATATCTACAACAAGACCGTTCTTCTCATGAATCATTTGATTAAATACTGCATCGAACTTTGTTGTAACAACTGGTTTATTTAACATTCGTGCTTCTGCAATTGCTAACCCAAAGCCTTCGAATTTAGAAGTCTGAACATAGATATCACAATTTTTAATATATGGATATGGATTTGCTTTAACACCCAATAGGAAGAAATAATCAGTTAAATTATTTTTATTGATATATTGTTTAATCTCTTCTTCCAATGGGCCTTTCCCCAGCACATACCATCTAAAGTTGATCCCTCTTTCTTTAAGTTTCTTACAAGCTTCTAGAGCAATGTCATATCCTTTTTGAAAGTTTAACCTTCCAATCGTAAGTATTTTAATACCTTCAAATTGAAATTCATTATCTGTTTCTAGGTTTGCCATTTTTACAATTAATTCAGGGTTTGTAATATCATAGATTACCTCAACCTTATCGGTATAAATTGGATATGTTTCCAAAAAAACATCTTTTGTTGAGTCTGAAACTGCTACAATCTTATCAATTTGGTCATAATAGTTTTTTTGAAACCCTCTCTCTTTTCCTTCTAATCTATAGCTTACATTTACCCAGGAAATTTTTTTCTTTGCGATTACTTTTTCCGCTACATAAAACGTCGGAATTCCTTGTGCGTAGCTAATTGCAATATCATATTCTTTAGGATTCTCTTCAATTACAGATGAAACATTTTCCCAAAATAACCTTGCTCTTTGAATATTCTCATCCTTATATACTTCAGTTCGTATCTTGTAAGAATACTTTATTCTTGAATAAATCATTTTATAGTTAAAATGGCGAATAGAATGTAATAATGCTTTATTTAAACTTAACTCTGTAAATTTTGTGTATTTTAATGGTCTTAATATATTTACTTCTTTTGGAACTAATGCTTCTAGTAATGTTCCATGAGCAAATAGCATTAGATCTACTGAATATTTCGTGTAATCCAATAATGATAATAAAGTTACTAAGCTTTTCTCAGCCCCGGCGCAGTCTAACGAGTCTATTACAAATAAAAGACTTTTTTTTCTCATAATTAATTACCTCTTTTATTCTATAACTGTAAAATAAATTTCTGTTTATTTAATTAACCTCTTCACGTTTTAATCCCTTTGGTTTAGGTAAAATCCTTACCTTTCTAAATACCTTCTCTCCAAGAATAAACAGTATATACGCATAAGGATTTAGCATAAATAAACTCAATTGTATTTTTAAAATTTTATTATTGTTAACGGCTTTCTTCATATCATAGTAATTTTCATTAATATATGATTGGATTTCTCCTCTAAGATTGCCATTTATGTCTATCATCCGATTAATAACTAGTAAATAATAATGGTTTAAACTTGTCTCTAATATAGTTTTATACGACTCAAAAGTAAGCTCTTTATAATACTCTTGAATAAAAAGATGTCTTTCTTTTAGTCCTTTAATGATGTCTAAGTTTTTGGCGGTATAAGAAGCTACGATACTATCGTGACGTTGATAATAGTAATATAAGGGTTCACTTAAGATAATATAGCTATTGACACGGGACATTACTTTATGTGCCCAAAAGACATCTTCAAATAAGACATTCTTTTCAAAGGGAATGTCTCGAATTAATTCAGTCTTATATAACTTTCCCCAAGCAAAGTTTTTTACCTTTTTGTTTATCACCAACTCAGTCATTAAGGTTTTATTATCCAACTTAATAGCAGGTGTATTCATAGCATAATACCTATCGTCATAAAGAAGATAATCTTCAAAAGCATAATAAAAAGCTGACTGGACTATATCAGCTTTGTACTTAAGACTTGTTTCAACCAATTTATGAATAAAACTTGTATGTAACCAATCATCACTATCAACAAATATAGAAAAAACTCCTGTTACAAACTGCATTCCATAGTTTCTGGCATCAGAAAGTCCTCCATTTTTTTTATGGAATGCTTTTACACGTAGATCTCTTTTTTCATATTTATTTATTATCTCTCCACATGTGTCAGGTGACCCATCGTTTACCAGAATTATTTCTAAATTTGTGTAAGACTGATTTAATATGCTATCAATACATTTATTAAGATATCTTTCAACCTTATAAACAGGAACCACAATACTCACTTTTGGTAACATAAGTTATCATCCTTTAAATCATGTTATACAGTTTTTTCAACTCATTCTTGTTTTCATAATCTGTTTCCATGCAGCTTTGAGTAAGCTTTATTCTAAGGGCGGGATTATTATAGAGGTCTTCAATTCCTTCTACAATCCCTTCAATTGATAAATCACATATATATCCATCATAGCCATTCTTTACTTGGCTTTTTGCAGTTGTATAATTTGTTATAACAATTGGCTTTGATAAAATTTGAGCTTCTACAACAGTTACAGCCTTCCCCTCGTACCTTGATGGTTGGACATAGATATCAGCATACTTTATATATGGATAGGGATTCGTTTTCTTTCCTAGAAGTATAAAACTTTCTTGTAGATTGTATTTTATGATTAACTCTCTGATTTTTGTTTCGTCTCCACCATATCCAACAACATACCAAACAATATCCTTATACCCTTTATCTTTTAAAATTCTTAAAGCTTTTACGGCGTTGTCAATTCCTTTTGCATGCGAAAGCCTAGCAACCGTAATTACCTTAAATTTATTATTTCCAACCAAAGGATTATCAACATTTTCATTTGCTAATGTTTTGACTAACCCTGGAGAAGTTATGTTTTCCAATACCTTTACTTTTTCAAGTAGACATGGATATTTTTTTACAAATGAATTTTTACATTCTTCGGAGACTGCCATTATATAATCAAATTTATCCCACATTTCAATATCCATTTTTACATCAGTATCAACTTTGGAAAAGTCAGTGTGTATCCAAGCTATTTTTGTTTTAGCGTTAACCTTCTCTCCAACAAAATAATGTGGCCAAAGATAACTTATAGCCACATCATAATGCTCTTTAACGCTAGGTAATAAAGGTAATGCATATTTCCACATATATTGCATTTGTTTATAGCCATTTTCAGTTGAATTGTGTAAATTTGCTCTATATTTCGCAATTAACCTTATTAATCCTAAGCCTAACATACCATTTTTCAATATTTGACCTATAGGCATTCTAAAAGTCTTATAAGCTTTTAATTCTTTCAATAATTTAGGATCGTTTGGTAGTAAAGACATGAAGTCACCAGTATGACTATATAGCATAAGGTCAACTTTATTATTGACATAATCGAAATTATTTAATAGACTAATAAGACTTCTCTCTACACCACCCACTTCCATATCAAATGAAGAAATTAAAATTTTCTTCATAAGTGCCCTCCATTATATTATTTTATAAATTTTTAACAATTTCGATATTCCAGTTGAGATTTCATAATGATTTCTACTAAATCCATCCAAGATTTTCATGATATTTTTTTCTCTTTTGTTTGCTTTATTTAAGATTAACCGCGCCCAACTTTCAGGACTATCAGATAATGATAATTTTGAAAACAACCCAAGACCTAGATCTGCTTCTGGCTGTATCGCTTCAGAGACAATACATGGCAAACCACAAGCTTGTGCCTCTAATAAGACCAATCCTAATCCTTCGTATATTGAAGGAAACACAAAAATATCCATACTGTGTAAAACCGTGGATATATCAGATCTTAGCCCTACGAAGCATATATAATCATTTAACCCTTCTTTTCTTACCATTTCTTCAATTTCAAATTTTAAATCTCCATCTCCAACTAATAACAACTTTGCATTCACATTATTTCTTCTAATTGATTTCAAAATTTTTAATAAAAACACATGGTTTTTCGCCTCAATAAATCTACCAATATGACCTATCACTATACAATTTTCAAGGCCATACTTAGCCTTGAATCCTTGTACTTCATCACTTGGATTCCCTAAGAACTTTTTATAATCAATTAAATTAGGAAAGTATGTGTATTTTGAAGTAGTCACATTTTTTTCTCCAAAAAGATAATTTCCTGCATTATTACTGCAAGCCAATAAGTTAGTTGAAAACACACTAATTATTGACTTCATCGTTTTTATATACATTTTTCTTATGAAACTATCGCACTTGTCTAGCGTAGTATGTGCATGAGCAATTCGTACTTTTACACCTGCAATCTTAGCAGCGATATTTGCTAAACCACAATGGAATAATGTATGGGAATGAACTGCTTGGTAAGGCCCATTTTTTTTTATAGCTGAGTATAGTTCAAATATTGAATTTGTATTATTTAACCTTATAACTCTTCCACCTAAATTTTCTATCTCCTCATCATAGTGTGCTGTTTCTTTGTTATATGAAATAAAGTCAAATTGTAGTTCCTCTCTATTTATATTCCTATATACATTCATCAGCATCGTTTCCGTTCCCGCTCTATTCATTGCACCAACTACATGTAATATTCTTTTAGGCTTACTAACTTTCATTCATTCATCCCTCATACTTTTAATTTTATAGAGGTTTCTATACAATTTATAACCCTCATTTGGTCACTATCTGACAAACTAGAACCAGATGGTAAGCAAATACCTGTTTCAAATAATCGTTCAGATACATTTTCATCTTCGTTATGACTATAATATAAATTCCCTTTAAAAAGTGGCTGCAAATGAAGAGGTTTCCATACTGGACGTGCTTCAATATTATCTTCTGCTAAGTTATTTAATATCTGATTGACAGCTATACCGGTTACGGCTGGGTCAATTGTTATTGCTGTAAGCCATCGATTAGATTTTGTATTTTGCAGTTCAGGCATGAAGCTAACTCCAGGGATATGAGCTAACGCTTGAAAATAGTTATTAAAGATCATTCTTCTTCTAATAACTCTCTTATTTAATACCTCTAACTGAGCTCTCCCAATCCCAGCTAATATATTGCTCATTCGATAATTGTATCCTATTTGACTATGTTGATAGTATGGAGCTGGATCTCTTGCTTGAGTTGCTAGAAACCTTGCTTTTTGAAGCACTTCAATATCATCAGAAACTAAAGCTCCTCCACCCGAGGTTGTTATTATCTTATTTCCATTAAAAGAATATATGCCGAATTTACCAAACGTTCCACTTGCTTTCCCTTTGTAAAACGAGCCTAAAGATTCAGCTGCATCTTCTATTATAGGTATATCATACTGATTACAAATTGATAAAAGTTCATCCATTTTTGCGCTTTGTCCATACAAGTTAACAACTATGACAGCTTTTGGAAGCTGTCCATCTATATAAGCATCTTTTAATGCCCTTTCTAATGCACTAGGTGACATATTCCATGTTTCAGGTTCTGAATCAATGAAAACAGGTTCAGCTCCATGGTAAACTATTGGGTTAGCACTTGCTACAAATGTAAATGTAGAACAGAAAACTTTATCTCCTCTTTCCACTCCTAATAGAGAAAGAGCCAAATGAATCGCTGCTGTTCCTGAACTTAAGGCAACTGATTCTTTAGCTCCAACATAATTAGATAATTCTTTTTCAAAAAGATCAACATTCGGTCCTAACGGTGCAATCCAATTCGTTTTAAACGCATCTTCTATATATTCAAACTCCTTCCCACTCATATGTGGGGGAGATAAAAATATTTTAGACTTATGACTCACATTTACACTTCCCTTCGTCTTATTTTGGTTTTACCAATTTTGATAGATTCCCCCTTAATTAATTAAATACTAATTTTTAGCTTTTTCTATATTTCCTATGAAAGGAGGCATTGTAGCATGGTCTTCACTTTGAATTCCTTCAGATTTTATTACTTTTATAAAAGTTAAAAATAAAATTTTTATATCTAAAAGCATATTCTGATTTTCTACATACCACACATCCAATTTGAATTTTTCTTCCCAAGAAATTGCATTTCGACCATTTACCTGGGCCCAGCCTGTAATGCCAGGTTTTACATTATGTCGCTTAAATTGTTCCTCGGAATACAAAGGCAAATATTTCATCAATAGAGGTCGGGGACCAACTATACTTAAATCACCTTTTACTACATTTATAAGTTGTAAAAGCTCATCCAAACTGTATTTTCTTAACATTTTCCCAAATGTGGTCAATCTCAAATGATCATCTAATAATTGACCATTTTTATCCTTTTCATTAGTCATAGTTCTAAATTTATAAATATAAATCGGTTTACCATGTAGACCAGGACGTTTTTGTTTAAATATAATAGGACGACCTAAATTAACTCTAACTAAAACTGCTACTAAAAGAATTATAGGTACGAAGCAGAAAAGTATTGTTATAGAGAATATTAAATCAAATAACCTTTTTATAATAATCTCCCCTTAAAAGTCTATTATTCCTCTGTATTTACAGCTAAAACTACCAAACTCTTAATTTCCTCAATCATATCCAATAATTTAAGATTTTCTGTTTCTTCTCCTTTTTTATAGACTGTCATTAAAATTTCAGCCAATTTTTCTGATGAAATTCTCTCAGAAATATTCATTTTTTGATCACCTTTCTTAAAATATTCCTAATAAAGAACACTTAGATAAAACCTATCTTAAATATCTACTACTATACATAATGTTCAATGTAATAACATGTTCATAAAAAAAGTAAATAAAATAACATACAAGAATTGCATAGTAAATAAATTTTTGGTCCTTTTCTCTAAAAACCTTAACAATCCATGAGATTAATATTAGATTATATAAACTAAAATAAATAGAAAATCTTGCAAAAATCCAATTCTGGGTTGAAATTATCATAAAGGCACACCCAATTAGTGCCATATTTACAATATAATCACTTTTTGGGAATATCGCTCTAAGCTTTTCTCTTCCAATGTATGCAATAAATAAAGGTGCAGAAGTTACTATTACTCTTATAAAATTTGCCCCTCCTTCAGCAAAACTCTCGTAACCTGCATATTGGGTATCCTGAATTGCTGTAAACAATAGAGAGGAGAACTGTTCAAACCCGATAACTATTACGATTGAGAAACCAAGTAGTATAAAGGTTGCTTTGGACCAGGCTATAAATCTGACTAAAAAATAAATCGGAATTAAGATAAGCGCACTTTGATGAAAAGTAGATGCAAATAGTACTACTAAAATATACCTTTTCCAACTTCCTTCGATCAAAAATTTTGTAGCAGTAAAGATGATCGCTGCAGCCAATACTTGCCTTATGCCATTCATCGATACTAAAAATGCTCCACTTGTTATATACACATAAATACTTAAATCCAACATTCTGGAATATTTATATAAAACTATCATAATAAGTAGATTTGTAAATAACGCTGTTGTAAATATCATAACTTGAGCATCATCTGAAAAACTTTTTAGTATTTTTTGAAGAATTCCAAAACCAATGTCTTTCTGTGAGGATATATATTCCCAAGTAAAATCATTCATCTCATAAATATGAATATAAAAATATGTATCTCCAATATTTTCTCTAAGCCCAGATACTAATATTAAACTTAGTAAGGCAATACCCACAAAGTACTTATTAGGTTTTATTAAAACCGATGAAGTTGGTGCTAACGGTACTGAATTAAAATTAGTTTGTGCTGATAACCTTGAGGCGAACAAACAAATATAAACTATGGCGAGAGTCAAAAAAAGAATAGCCATAAGTTAATTCCTTTCAACAATATTTAAAAGAAGTCAAGATAAACTCTTATTAAGGCGGTAACTTCTTTTATTTAATATGATGTAAAGATACAACATAAAACCTAAAGGTACAGCAATCAATGTTAAAATTTTATTAGGCGTCTCCTTAAAAAATTTCTTGTTATTTGACAATAAACTACTAGAAACATAGTGGATTGCTTGCCTAAACTTAAATGAAAGAGAACCAAACGGGAGTTTCATCAACTCTTTCCTATAAAATGCAAAACCTTTTGGATTTTTTCGATATTGATTCAACATGTTAAAAGAAGATCCATCAGGAAGATATTCTACACAACAAAGGATTTCATTCATTAGGAGTAGTTCAAATTTCCGATCTAGCATATAGTACTTATATGCTAAACCCACATACCTCTCATTTTTAAAAGTTGGGTAAGGAAAAAGCTTTGTTAATTCCGATCTATAAACTAACTTTTTGTCACCAGTAACCCCATATTTATAATATAGATTAAATAGTGTAGAGGTTTTTATATCTTCTGGTAATTTTGTTCCAATTATTTTTCCGTTGGTATTAGAATCAAGCCCGACAATACCACTAACCTTATTATTACCGTGTCTCTTCCAGAAGGATAAAATTTTCTCTACAGCGTCCGCTGGCATAAAATCATCTGAGTCTATACAAACATTTAATTCTGTTTCAATCAGTTGATACGCTGTATTATGTGCCCCATGCATACCTTGGTTTTCTTGCCAAATGTAAATTATTTCAATTTGACCTTCACCTATCCAATTATTTACAAGTTTTTCTGTGTTATCTGTTGAGCCATCGTCAATAATCATCCATATAAATTCTTTACAAGTTTGTTTTTTTAGGCTTTCGTAACATTTATTGAGACAATATGCTCGATTGTAAGTAGGAGTAAAAATTGTTAGTTTCTTCAATTAACTGCCCCCCTTAACTCCAAATACGATTCTTGAGTTAATAAAGCTGTATTGGCAATGTTAAACCCTTTGTCAGAAAGGACCATAGGGGATATATGCCTTGAGTACTTTTCTTCATTTAAGTCTATAAGGTAGTTAACCCATTCTCTTACACTTGATAGGGAAAGATATCGAATTAACCCTATACCCAAATCTACTTCTTTTGTAATCTTCTCTGAAATAAGACATGGCAACCCTGCACTTTGTGCTTCTATCAAAGTTACAGGTAAACCTTCATGAAAAGAAGGAAATACAAAAATATCAATTGCTTGAAGCAAATGATGAATATCATCTCTAACTCCTAATAATATAACTTTGCTTTCTAATTTTAATTCTTTAATTTTCTCCTCTATCTTTGTCCTTAAGTCGCCCTCTCCAATTAAAACCAAAACTGAATTGGGTGTCCTTTTATTAAAATTGCTAAATATATCAAGTATAAACATATGGTTTTTTTGATGAGAGAATCTACCTACGTGTCCAAGCACTATCGTACCCTCTGATATGTTTATCATTTCTCTCATTTTTTTTCTAATGTCCAAAGAAAAATTAAATTTCCCAACTTCTATTCCATTATTTATCAACTTAATATTTTCTGCATTTTTGCCAAATAACCATTCACCAGCAGCAAGAGAGCAAGCATAATAATGGGTTGCATTTGATCTTATAAGCTTTCCTGCATACCACTTATAAGCTCTGGCTAAATATCCACCCTCACTTTGGGTGTTATGACTATGTGCAATCCTAATTGGAACGTTGTATTTTTTTGCTACACTCAAAACAAAGCCACTCATTTTGTCCATATGACAATGAACAATTCTATATTCACTTTGGGATCCAAAAAATTTGTGTAAGGATTTAAGGTAACCTCGGTGGCCAATGTCAGTTACATATGGAATTCTATGTACCCTTCCACCCATTTTTACAATCTCCTTATCAAATACTCCTTCTTTACAAGTTAAAAAATCAAATTGTACTTTTTTTCGATCTATGTTTCTATAAAGATTCATTAAAAGTGTTTCAGCTCCACCTCTGTTCATATTGACTACAACATGTAATACCCTTAATGGACGGCCCACTTTAATTCCTCCTTTTCATTCATATATGAAATATAAATCGTACATAACTCCATAAGAACCTTATTAATGGAATAAGTGGTTTCTATATTATACCTTGCGTTTAATCCAAAATATTTTACTAATTCTTGATTAAAATATAGTTCTTTGATTTTTCTTCCCATTTCGTTGATTTCTTCATTGGCAACGGTCCAACCACAATTTAATTGGCTCACTAATTCATTATGCCCCCTATTCTTACTTGCTACGACAGGAAGTCCACATGCCATCGATTCCATAATATTAACGGGTAGTCCTTCTCTTAAACTAGATGCTACTGTAATATCACACATTGGTAGAATGTCATACAGATCATCTCGGTACCCTAGAAAATGAATCAAATGTGCTACATCTTTCTTATTTGCAAGCTCTTTACAATATTCTAATAATGGTCCATCTCCTGCTAGAAGAAGCTTTGCATTTGGGATATCGCCTTTTATATTAGCTAATACATTAATAAGTAGTTGTTGGTTTTTATTTTTATTAAATTCTGCTGCATAGAACATTAAAAAATCTCCTGGTTTACAACCAAAGGAGATTTTCATATCAAGTTTTTCTTCAATAGTCTTTGGTCTAAACTGATCGATGTCAACTCCAACTCCATGAACATGTTCTACACGACATGCCTTTAACTTTCGTTTTGCAAGGGTATAATCTTCTTGGTTTATTGTGATCAAGCAATCTGTATACTTAGCCAATGTTTTCTCTATAGGATAATAAATGAGCCAATTGAGAAATGGAGCGCCTTTAAAAAAATGAAACCCATGAGCAGTATATATTACCTTAGTACCTTTTTTTCTTGCACCTCGGGCAGCTAACCGGGCAAGTACCCCCCCCATTGGAGTATGACAATGAATAAGGCTATAGTTATTACTATCAATAATAGATTTTAATTCCCTATATGCACCTACATTTTTAAAATTAAATGGAGACCTTTGAATTGACAAATTATATTTTCTATCTACATAAGGAAGGCTTGAATTTCCATAAGAAGCTATGTGCACCTCCCAACCTTGTTCCTTAAACCATTTTATATATGGTAAATGGAAAGATTTAAAATGGCCATCGATCGTCGCACAAAATAGGACTTTCTTCATATTATCACCTACTTGTTATTTCTTTCTCACTAATTGATGACAGATAATCTAGTAAATGATATTTTAAATCTTCACGTTGAAGCGCGAACTCAATTGTTGTTTTTATAAAGCCCATTTTTTCACCAACATCATGTCTTTTCCCTTCAAAATCATAGGCATAAACAGCTTCAAGCTTATTCAGTTCTGCAATTGCATCTGTAAGCTGTATTTCACCACCAGCACCAGGTGTTTGATTACTTAAAATTTCAAAGATTCGAGGACTGAGAATATAACGACCCATAATCGCAATATTAGATGGTGCATCTTCTTGTTTTGGTTTTTCAACTAAACTATTTACCGTATAAAAGCGTTCACCAATTTGATTTCCATCAACAATCCCATATCTTGAAACCTCGTCTGTTGGAACTGTTTGAACACCTAGAATTGAAGCATTATAACGATCATACTGTTCAATCATTTGTCTTAAGCAAGGTTTATCTGCCTGTACAATATCATCACCTAATAAAACAGCAAATGGTTCATTTCCAATAAATTTTCTTGCACACCAAATAGCATGACCTAGTCCTTTTGGCTCCTTTTGACGAATATAATGGATATCTACTAATTTTGACGATTTTTGAACTTCATCTAACAAATCAAATTTCCCTTTATCAAATAGATTTTGCTCAAGTTCAAAAGAGTGATCAAAGTGATCTTCAATAGCCCTTTTTCCTTTCCCTGTTACGATGATTATATCTTCAATTCCTGACTCTATTGCTTCCTCAACGATATATTGAATCGTTGGTTTATCAACAATTGGAAGCATTTCTTTAGGCATAGCCTTAGTTGCTGGAAGAAACCGAGTTCCTAATCCAGCTGCCGGTATAATCGCTTTTTTTACTTTCATTTATTACACTCCTTATCCAGATATTGATATTAAATTTGGAATAACAACTTGCTTATTAGCTAATTCTAATAATTTTTGCTTTAGTTTTGCTTTTTCATAAATGTTGAAAGTATTTAATATCTCTTCAATTTCTTTAATATAAAGAGTGGAAGCCTTCCCTATATAAATTTTCGGGTAAACCTGCTGTTCATGTACCTCATCATGCTTTAATAACTCTTCGAAAAGTTTTTCTCCTGGTCTAATTCCTGTAAATTCAATTCCAATTTCATCAATAGAGTTACCAGATAATTTGATCAAATTGCTTGCTAAATCAACAATCTTCACAGGTTCACCCATATCTAAGACGAAAATCTCTCCCCCTTTTGCTAAAGCTCCTGCTTGAATAACAAGCTTTGACGCCTCTGGAATAGTCATAAAGTAACGAACCATATCTGGATGAGTAACTGTAACTGGTCCACCTTTTTGAATTTGGTTTTTAAATAAAGGAATAACACTGCCACGACTACCTAGTACATTCCCGAACCTTACCGCAACAAATCTTGTTTCACTTTTCCTATCAAGATGTTGAATCATCATTTCTGCTAATCTTTTAGATGCTCCCATAACACTTGTCGGATTAACTGCTTTGTCTGTGGAAATCATGACAAATGTTTTAACTCCATGCCAGCTAGCTGCTTTTGCAACATTAACAGTACCTAGTATATTGTTTTTTACTGCTTCTTCAGGATTCCGTTCCATTAAAGGAACATGTTTATGGGCAGCTGCATGATAAACTACATCAGGCTGATAACAACTCATTACACTCATCATTTTCTTCTCGTCCTGTATATCAGCAATCTCCGTAATGATTTCTATTTCTCTATTAGGATACTTTTCCCTTAATTCCATTTCAATAGAGTAAATACTATTTTCACCATGACCCAGTAATATTAATTTTCGTGGATAGAACTTTGATAATTGGCGACAAATTTCAGAGCCAATCGATCCACCCGCTCCAGTTACTAAAACAACTCTATCTGTAATATATTCTGATATACTATCAATATCTAATTCAATAGGATCTCTACCAAGCAAATCTTCTACCTGTACATCACGAAATTGATTAACAGAAACTTTTCCTGTAACTAAATCCTCAAGCATTGGAAGAATTTTTGTTTTTGCCTTAGTCTTTGCGCATTCTTGAAAAATTCGGTTTAATTCTCGCTTGTTTAAAGATGGTATTGCAATTATAATATTGGAAATATCGTATTTTTGAACAATTTCCTCGATTTGTAAAACATATCCAACAACTGGTATACCAAGAATATCAAGCTTTTGTTTTTTTATATTGTCATCAATAAAAGCTACAGGTAATAATTCTGAATCATGGTTATGTAGGAGTTGTCTTGCTACCATAGTTCCTGCAGCACCAGCACCTATAATTAGAGTCTTCTTCTTTTTATCTAAATTGTGAACAACAGTACCTCTAAATACTCTCCAAATAAAACGTGAACCTCCAATAAATAATATGTGTGCCATCCAGGTCACTGCTAATAATTTAAAAAATACCTCTTGTAAAACAACTTGCTGAATAATTGCAGTTAATAATATAGAAAATGTAATTGCTTTTAATATAATAAATAATTCTCCGATACTTGCGTATTCCCATGCTTTATTATAAAGCTTATATAAAAATGAGAAAAAATGATGGCTTACAAATAATGAAATTGCACTTACCACGATTGGTAAAGTTATAACTTGAATATCAGCATTTACAAGAAATCGACTAAAAATTACTGCTGATAAAATGATAAAAGAATCAATGAATATTAAAAATGATACCCTTTGTCTATATGTCACATTATTTTCCTCCTTTCAAAAAATATAATAATAATAATGATTATTTAATTAAAATGCTTACATATACGTTCTAAATGAAAACCGCATAAGTAAATATTTTAATTAGAATGGGCATCTAACCCGTCCTCACATCATGCTTTCGACGACTAGCGTCTAAGGCCTTTAAAACCCACAGCATGACCGAGTGCCTCCTTTGATATTGGAGAGGAGACATCACCAATAATTTTAAATTGTACTCAATAAAGAACAAGATTTCAAAAAATATTTATCTTATTTAACCAAGATCAGTGATAATAACACCTAATACTTTAGTTTTAACATTTTCTAAAATCCTTTTTGCCTCTAATGCATCTTCATTCTCTGTTTTACCACGAGCTACCACCATAATGACACCCTCGCATTGGCTCGCAACTACTGTTGCATCTGCAACTTCTAAAACTGCAGTAGAATCAAATAAAATCCAATCATAACTTTCATAAAGCTTTTTCAATAATTTTTTCATTGATATAGAACCCAATAACTCCGTCGGATTGATAGGTGTTGGACCACTTGTTAGTACATCTAACCTACTAACCTCAGATTGTGTGACAGTACCTTCAATTACAGACTTCCCAGAGAGTATGGACGATAATCCTAGAGAGTTATCAATATTAAAAACACGATGGAGTACCGGATTTCTTAGATTAGCATCAACTATAAGTACTCTCTCACCTTGTTGAGCAATCGAAATTGCTAAATTAACTATAATGGTAGATTTCCCTTCTTCATTTTTTGGAGAAGTAATCATAATTGTTTTATAATTATCGATATCCGATGTAAATTTTAAATTAGTACGGATTTTACGATATTCTTCAGAAATCCTTGAAAGCGGATTATAGAAAGTAACTAATCCTTCTTCTGTTTTTATTTTTTTTTTTATATGTCTAATTTTTATATTAAGAACCAATAGACTCCCCCCTTACATTATAGGTTTGTTGTTTTACAGATTGAGTATATGAATTTCTCTTTGTCATCTTTGGTATATAACCTAGGACTGGTATTCCTAGAAGTTCTTCTGTCTCACGTAAACCCCTAATTGTATCGTCTAGAGAATCTAATAGAAAAATTAAACCAATTCCTACTACTATTCCAAAAACAAGACTCATCATTATTACTCGATTATGATTTAGATTAATTGGCCAAACATTTTCTTTTGCAGATCTTAGGACTTCTATATTACCAAAGCCCATTAACTCTGGAACTTCCCTAATAAAAACCTCAGTAGTTTTATTTGCGATTTCTGTTGCTCTAGTAGAATCCGTATCAACAACACGGATTACAACCACTTGTGAACTAGCAACAGGATATGCTGAGATTTGCCCACTAAGTCCTTCTGGTGATTGACTTAAATTTAATTCACTCACTACATGTTCCAGGATAGAAGGCTCCTTCAACATTACAAGTAAAGCACTTATTAATTCATTATCAGTTCTAATTAAAATACGTGTATTAGCTTCAAATAAAGGAGTTTTAACATAATAGGTATAATAGCCTCCAGCTATAGCTGAAAAAAATGCTAAAACTATAACTATCCATAAACGTTTTTTAATTACTTGGAGAAGCTTTTTTATGTTAATTTCTTTTTCCATCTTTTTCACCGCTTTTAATATTATTAGACCTATCCCCAAATTTTACCAACTTATTTTTTAATATTAACGTACTTTAAAAAAACAGTCTTAAAAAGTGTTTAATAAAGGAGAAGAAAATATGCACATGGTTTTCAGTTGTTCAATTCGGAAAATTTATCTATTTATATTCTAGTTCTTTATAAAGAACATGTCAACGAAATAATTTGATTAAATTTTTTATGATCTGATGTTTATCTTTTTACTTCGTTCTAGAATATCCGCCAACTCTCTTAGCTCTTGTAATGATATATTCTTACTTTTTATCTCCTCAGATAATATGTACCAATCAAAATCATCTTTACTTGGACAAATTTTAAGGTTATTTTTCTCATCAAAAAAATACGAAATATGCACCTTAAAATAAGAGGACAGGCTCTCGAGGAATTCAACTGTTGGTTTACGTTGTCCTCTTTCAATTTTGGAAAGATTACTATAATTAAAGCCAATATCTTTTCCTAATTCCTTCAACGTCAGCCCCCTTTGTGTTCTTAGCATTTTAATACGGTCTCCTACATGTAGTTGCAAGTGTAAGTCCCCCCTACGTTTACCTTAACTATGAATAATAATTATTATCTATACCTTATAAAAGTCAATTATCACTATTAGTTCTTTAAAAAGAACAAATTAATTTATAATTTTATATATTACTTCAAAATTTATAATGTTTCAACATTATTTCTTTAATTTTGTCCACTTTAGAGAACACTTTATTATTTCCCTTTTAAACTTACACTAAATGGATCATGTATAAAAGATTTTATAAATATTAATTGAATAATTACTGGTTATGTAATAAAATGTTCTTATTAAAGAACATTTTATGAGGAGGTACTATGTTAGATCGATATGAAGAATTAGATTCCTTAAGAGGCTTAGCTGCATTTTCTGTTTTGTTGGGACATTTTATGTTAATAGTTCCTTCATCCATAATTACTGAACTAATAAATATGGGGCCGTTACGTATTTTTGTAGCAAGTGGTGAAGCAGTAACATTGTTTTTTGTTCTTAGTGGTTTTGTGCTTTCGTTACCTTTTTATAATAAAAGAAAGCTTTTATATTTACCATATGTAACTAAACGATTCTTTAGAATTTATATCCCTTTCTACGTATCATTATTAATCGTTTACTTCACAAGTCTTACGTATAGTGGTAATAAAGTAAAGCTTAGCCCTTGGTTTAATGGATCTTGGGACTCTTCTTTTAGTGTATCCCAGTTATTAAATCATCTACTATTAATTAGGAGTTTTCCAAATGCGGAGTATAATCCAGTTTTGTGGTCCCTAGTACATGAGATGAGAATCTCGATTTTATTCCCACTAATAATGTTTTTCATCTTAAGATTTAACTGGAAATTATGTCTTTTTATAGGAGTTTTATGTTCTATGCTTGGGCTTGGTCTCTACTTTATTTTTAATAAGCCAACACACGATTATTTTCAAACCTTTCACTATGTTTCCATTTTTATTGCAGGAGCACTTTTAGCTAAATATAGAAATTATTTAGTAGAGAAAATTAGAGGATTTACATTTAGACATAAAATGACCATTTTACTATTAGGTTTATTTTTATATCTATATGCAAAGCCAGCGTTTGTATTAAAAATAATATTCGGTGGACGTGATCCTTTTTTAGCAACAATCCTTGATAGTTGGATAATAACAATTGGGGCTAGTATTATCATATTAATGTCTTTAAGCATTAGAAAAATATCTAAAATATTATTATCAAAGCCTTTACATTTTCTTGGGAAAATCTCTTACAGTTTATACCTTTATCACTGTATAGTTTTATTTACTACTATTCATTTGCTTTTTGAATATTTTTCACTATGGTTTATTTGGAGTCTATCTTTGCTAGTTAGTTTAATTATTTCAACAATATCATACTATTATGTTGAAATCCCTTCTATTAAACTTGGTCGCTTTATTACCAATAGTTATTCTAAAACCTATGAAAACATACAGGAAAGGAAAGCAATTTAATAAAAATTCACCAGTAAAACATCAATTTTTTTATTAAACCATCTAAATCACGGTCTACCTAAGTTTAAAGGCAGACCGATGATTTCCATTTAATTAATTAGAACATAAGTATTTATTTATCTCCACCACTCATCATAAACCGTAATCGGCCCTTGTCGCTTATGCTCCGTTTTCAAATAAATACTTTCTAACTTCTTCTGACTCTCTTCATTAATCTTCTTACCTTCTAAATAATCATCAATCTCATCATACGTTATTCCCAGTGCAACTTCATCTGGTAACCCTGGACGATCATCTTCAAGATCAGCTGTTGGTGTTTTCATATATAACTGCTCAGGAGAACCCAGTTCTTTTAACAGCATCTTCCCTTGACGTTTATTCAAACGAAAGATCGGTACTAAATCAGCTGCCCCATCTCCATACTTAGTGTAGAAACCAGTAATTGCCTCAGCTGAATGATCCGTTCCAAGAACCACTCCTTTTCTTGCCCCCGCTATACTATACTGCACCTTCATCCGTTCTCTCGCCTTTTCATTTCCTTTTAGAAAATCTGTTAATTCAATCCCTACCTCTTTTAGTGATTGGATGCTAGCGTCAACAGCTGGCTTTACATTAACGGTAATTAACTCATCTGGTTCGATGAACGAGATGACAGCTTCTGCATCTTGCTCATCTTGTTGTACTCCATATGGTAAACGAACTCCGATAAAGCTATATTTCTTTTCTCCAAGCTCATCATTTAATTCATTAACGGCCATTTGAGCAAGTTTTCCGGTTAATGTTGAGTCTTGTCCAAGTGAGAGTCCTAATACAAGAGACTCGATAAATGGATATTTTTTTAAGTAATCTTTTAGAAAATCAACACTGCGACGAATTTCTTCAACAGGATTGATGGTTGGCTTTACTTTTAACGCTT
>JBEPZN010000023.1:0-505 GCA_041640875.1 Ectobacillus sp.
ATGGCGAAGAGGCCACACCCGTTCCCATACCGAACACGGAAGTTAAGCTCTTCAGCGCCGATGGTAGTTGGGGGTTTCCCCCTGTGAGAGTAGGACGTCGCTAGGCAATAAAAAAGAACCGTATCCAAAAGAACGGTTCTTTTTGCATTTTAAGAAAGTATACCTTCGACGCATCTGGAATTTTTAGAAATACAGTGTAAGTGCAACTACGCCTCTGTCTTCACCCAAAGGCGGGGCTCGCCAATCGGCGAGTTTTCTTTACACTGTAAGAAAGTATAAATTTCCAGACGGAAGCCAATTCGACGTGGTCGGAAATTTTAGGAATACAGTATAAGTGCAACTACGCCTCTGTCTTCGCCCAAAGACGGGGCTTGCCAGTCGGCGAGTTTTCTTTACACTGTAAGAAAGTATAAATTTCTAGCTAGAAGCCAATTCGACGTAGCGAGAAATTTTAGGAATACAGTGTAAGTGCAACTACGCCTCTGTCTTCGCCCAAAGGCAGGGC
>JBEPZN010000023.1:605-16894 GCA_041640875.1 Ectobacillus sp.
AGAAAGTATAAATTTCTAGCTAGAAGCCAATTCGACGTAGCGAGAAATTTTAGGAATACAGTGTAAGTGCAACTACGCCTCTGTCTTCGCCCAAGAGCAGGGCTCGCCAATCGGCGAGTTTTCTTTACACTGTAAGAAAGTATAAATTTCTAGCTAGAAGCCAATTCGACGTAGCGAGAAATTTTAGGAATACAGTGTAAGTGCAACTACGCCTCTGTCTTCGCCCAAAGGCAGGGCTCGCCAATCGACGAGTTTTCTTTACACTGTAAGAAAGTATAAATTTCTAGCTAGAAGCCAATTCGACGTAGCGAGAAATTTTAGGAATACAGTGTAAGTGCAACTACGCCTCTGTCTTCGCCCAAGAGCAGGGCTCGCCAATCGGCGAGTTTTCTTTAAAAGATGACAGACACATTGCCTAGATATTTACATAGGATAATAAGCAGAATGGATAAAAAAGTATGAAAAGTCTGTATATATGCTGTGGAATTGTCAAGGATGTAAATGTGGAGGTGGAGAAGGTGAAAACACTTTTAACAGATTTTGAAACTAAACAATGTATTGTATGTGACTCGAAGCAGGAGAAAGGAATCTTTCTCTATAATGGGTTTATATGCGAATCCTGTGAGCGTGATATTGTGCAGACAGATACAGATGATGTAAGATATTCATTTTATTTACAACAGCTTCGTAAAATCCAATTACCAAAAATTTGATTCTCTTTGAGCAAAACAAATGGTTTTATACATTATTTTTATAACAATAGGCCTTATGCCTATTATTTTTTTTGTTTGAAAAAGCGTACAATAAGAAAAGAAGTTTTTAGAAGGGGATGAATGTATAAGTATTATATTTAGTACTATCTAGATTCCCTAGTCTGCTTTTCTAATGAATAAAGGAGAAACAATTGTGAGAAAAAAAAATACACCATTATATGATGCTTTAGCAGAATTTGCGAAAAAAAGGCCAGTATCCCTTCATGTACCAGGCCATAAGAATGGATTATATTTTCCGTCTAAGGGGATGCAGCATTTTCATAGTATACTAGAGATAGATGTAACAGAGCTGTCAGGCTTGGATGATCTGCATTCTCCTTCTGGTTGTATTGAGGAAGCACAGCAACTGTTGGCAGAGCTTTACGGTTCTTTGTCCAGTTACTTTCTTATTAATGGATCTACAGTTGGGAACCTTGCGATGATTTTGGCTGTTTGTAAAGAGGATGATATTGTGCTTGTACAGCGTAATTGCCATAAATCCATTATACATGGTTTGGAGTTAGCAGGAGCTATACCGGTATTTTTGGCAGCTGAAATAGATAAAACTTCATATGTTCCTTCCGGTATTGCGTATGAAACAGTGAGGGCAGCGTTAGAACAATATCCGCATGCAAAAGCAGTTATCCTAACACATCCCAATTATTATGGACAAGCAACAGATCTAACTGCGATTATTGAGTTGGCGCATAGTATGGATATTCCTGTATTAGTTGATGAGGCACATGGTGCGCATTTTTGTTTGGGGAAACCTTTTCCAAAATCAGCATTGGAATATGGAGCTGATCTTGTCGTTCATTCAGCACATAAAACTTTACCTGCTATGACGATGGGTTCCTATTTGCATTTTAACAGCAGATTAGTCGATCAAGAAGAGGTGTCCCATTACATAAGCATGCTTCAATCAAGCAGTCCTTCTTATCCGATTATGGCATCTTTAGATCTAGCTAGATTTTCCCTTGCTTGTTGGAATGAATCAGATACAGAGGGGCTTCAATCATTTATCACACAGTTCCGTGAATCTTTAAAAAGAATTAAGCAAATTAAAGTTTTATCCCATACAAATCAAGATCCATTAAAGGTTACAATTCAGACAAGATGTCATTTATCAGGGTACGAGCTTCAGAGGCTTTTTGAACAGAGGGGTATTTATACGGAGTTGGCAGATCCATATAATGTTCTCCTTATCCTGCCCTTATACATATCAGAAATTTACATAGAAGCTGTATCTGACCTGCATGAGATATTGCAACGGTATGAAGCTATACCAGAACTCGATATCCCTCCTTTCATGCAGACAGATTTATATTCAATTTTGCCGTTTAGTTATAAAAGATTGAAGGAACATAAGACGAGAATTATTTCATTGGACCGAGCGGAAGGGCTTATTGCAGGAGATATGATTGTTCCATATCCCCCGGGAATACCTCTTATTATGAGAGGAGAACTGATTACGAAAGAGCATATAGCACAATGGCATCTGTTAGTGAAAAGTGGTTCGCGTTTTCAGGGGGCTGCTTATATACAAGAAGGCAATATAAAGGTATATGAAATAGAAGGAGAAGAGAAATGATTACAAAAGGTATGTTTATTACATTAGAAGGACCAGAGGGTTCTGGAAAATCTACTCTTATTACAAAGCTATCACCGCTTTTACAAGAAAGAGGATATAAAGTCATGATTACGCGTGAACCTGGTGGAATTGCAATTGCAGAGGAAATTCGTGCGATTTTACATAATAAGGACTATACAATGATGGATGCGAGAACGGAAGCTCTGCTCTATGCGGCAGCAAGAAGACAGCATTTAGCAGAGAAGGTAATTCCAGCTCTGAAAAAAGGATATATTGTGATATGTGATCGGTTTGTAGATAGCTCGCTTGCCTATCAAGGGTATGCGAGAGGCCTTGGAATTGATCATATATGGAACATGAATCAATTCGCGATTGAAGATTGTATGCCTCAGCTCACTATCTACTTAGATATAGACCCTTCTGTTGGGCTAGAGAGAATACATAAGGACCATGACAGGGAAATAAATCGTCTTGATTTAGAGAGTATTTCTTTTCATGAACGTGTACGCGAGGGATATGTACATTTAGCGGAACGCTTCAAGGATCGTATCATTACAGTAGATGCTCATCAGCCTGCAGGGATTGTTCTTGAGAAGACTTTGCAAATTATTGAAGAGCGATTGTAATGAATTGGAAGAGGAGTGTTTCTTCCCTATAGATGCAAAAAAATTGCTATAATAGAGAGGAACGACAATTTCAGATGAGAGAGTGGTAAGCATGGCAAAAACGTGGGAACAGCTTCGAACGATGCAGCCAATTGCCGGCAAGATGCTCACAAACAGTATTGTTAAGCAGCGCCTTTCCCACGCATATTTGCTAGAGGGACCAAAGGGAACTGGAAAGCTCGAGACAGCGCTGCAAATCGCAAAGAGTGTATTTTGCTCACAGCGCGATGGGTTTGAGCCTTGTCAGGCATGCAGCAATTGTCGTCGCATCGAATCAGGCAATCACCCAAATGTATATACGGTGAGACCGGATGGATTGTCTATTAAGAAACAGCAAATTCAGGACCTTCAGGAGGAATTTTCCAAAACAGGTTTAGAGTCTAATAAGAAGGTTTATATTATAGAGCATGCTGAACGTATGACAGCGAATGCTGCAAATACGTTATTGAAGTTTTTAGAGGAACCAAAAAGTGAAACAACAGCTGTTTTGTTAACAGAGCAAAGTCAGCAAATATTGGATACTATTTTATCAAGGTGTCAAATCCTTACTTTTCTGCCACTGCAAAAGAATCTACTGATTGAGCAGCTAAAAGAGCGAGGAGCTTCCCTATCATTAGCTAGTACGGCTGCACAACTTACGAATAACCTGGAAGAAGCACTATCCTTTTGCAATGAGGAATGGTTTGCACAAGCTAGAACTTTAGTGATAAAATTATGTGAAGCCTTAGGGAAGGAAACTTCATCACTCTTTTTTGTGCAGGAGAAATGGATAAAGCATTTTGCAGAGAAAGAGCAGCTGCAGATGGGGTTAGATATGCTTCTTCTCATTTATAAGGATTTATTATATGTACAGCTAGGCGAGGGAGAGAAGGTTGTGTTTCAAGATCAAAGAGCGCTTTTAGAATCTCTCTCTTATTCTCAGAAACGAATGATATCGGCTCTTTCCTATATATTAGAAGCAAAAAATAAACTCAATGCTAATGTCAGCTTGCCGCTTGTGCTGGAGCAATTAGTATTGCGTTTGCAGGAGGGATAGCAGTTTGTATGATGTAGTAGGAGTGCGTTTTAAAAAGGCCGGCAAAATCTACTACTTCGACCCGAATAACTTGGACATCGGAGAGAATGAATTTGTCATCGTTGAAACCGTCAGGGGCGTAGAGTACGGTAAAGTAGTAATGAATAAGAAGCAAGTGGATGATAATGATGTTGTATTGCCGTTAAAAAAAGTCATTCGCATTGCAGATGAAAATGACCGTACTATTGTAGAGGAAAATAAGAAAGCGGCAAAAGAAGCATATGGAGTTTGTTTGCAAAAGGTAACAGATCATGAGCTAGATATGAAGCTCGTGGATGTCGAATATACATTTGACCGGAATAAGGTAATTTTTTATTTTACAGCGGATGGAAGAATTGATTTCCGTGAGCTTGTAAAGGATTTGGCATCTATTTTCCGTACACGTATTGAGCTCCGGCAAATTGGAGTACGTGATGAAGCAAAAATGCTAGGCGGGATCGGACCGTGTGGCCGGATGCTTTGTTGTTCAACTTTTTTGGGTGATTTTGAACCTGTATCAATCAAGATGGCAAAGGATCAAAATTTATCATTAAATCCTGCTAAGATTTCAGGCTTATGCGGAAGATTAATGTGTTGCTTGAAATATGAAAATGACGAATATGAAGCAGCTAAGGAGCAGCTCCCGGATTTGGATGAAAAAATACAAACACCGAACGGTCTTGGTCGTGTGGTAGGGTTAAATATATTGGAGCGATTAATTCAAGTTGAGCTCATGGATAAAGAACGTATTATAGAATTCACGTTAGATGAACTCATCAATGAGGGAGTCGTTTCGAGTCAAACCACAGATTGATGAGGTGGGTGCTTTTGGAGAAGAAAGATATTTTTGCAGCAGTTTCTAGTATGGAGGAGCAAATTGGATCCCTTTATAAACAGTTAGGTGAATTAAAGCAGCATATTGCTGAATTGCTCGAAGAGAACCAGCACATTAAGTTAGAAAATGAAAATTTGCGACGCCGTTTTGATGACGGGAAAGTTGAAAGTAAAAGTCGACAGTCTCGAAAGCGAAAAGAGCAGAAACCAATCACAGATATTGGAGAGGGATACGACAACTTGGCAAGGCTGTATCAGGAAGGGTTTCATATTTGTAATTTACATTATGGAAGTGTCCGTAAAGAAGGAGATTGTTTATTCTGTCTCTCATTCCTAAATAAGAAATAAAATTACCTTTCCAATTTATTGGAAAGGTAATTTTATGTCATTTATACATACTAGAAAAGACTTGATCAGGAAGGGTAGAGGTTGAAAGAAGATGGAGCTATATGGTGATGAACGTCTTGATTATTTACTTGCAGAGGATATGAAAATTATTCAGAGCCCGTCCGTGTTTAATTTCTCTTTAGATGCTGTTCTCCTTGCAGACTTTGTATGGCTGCCAATTCAGAAGGGAAACATTCTAGATTTATGCACGGGCAATGCGGTGATTCCACTTTTAATGAGTAAGCGTACAAAGGGAAAGATTACAGGGGTAGAGATACAAGAGCGCATCTATAATATGGGTGCGCGCAGTGTGAACTATAACAAGTTAGAAAACCGTATTCATTTGATTCATGGTGATTTAAAAGATATGCCTAAGGAGCTTGGTTATCATAGATATGATGTAGTTACTTGCAATCCTCCTTATTTTCAAACACCAAAGCCTTCAGAGCAAAATTTGAATGAGCATTTAGCAATTGCCCGCCATGAGATTTTATGTACATTAGAGGATGTTGTACGGGTGAGCAGCCAATTGGTGAAGCAGGGAGGAAAAGTAGCATTTGTTCATCGCCCAGGGCGGCTGTTGGACATTGTTACATTAATGAGGCAGTATAAAATTGAGCCAAAGCGCATTCAGTTTGTATATCCGAAGCAGGGGAAAGAAGCTAATACTCTGTTAATAGAGGGAATAAAAGATGGAAATCCAGATTTAAAAATCTTGCCGCCTCTGATTGTATATCAAGAAAATGATGAGTATACAAAGGAGCTTCGTAAAATTTTATATGGAGAAGAGTAGTCACTTCTTTTATGTGCTATTATGCAGTGACGGTACCTATTATGCTGGATATACAAATCATTTGGAAAAGCGTCTGGCTGTTCATAATAAAGGAACAGGAGCACGTTATACAAGGGGACGCCGACCTGTCAGATTGTACTACTTTGAGGAATTTGCGCTCAAGAGGGATGCAATGAAAGCAGAATATCGATTTAAGCAGCTTACACGTAAACAGAAGGAAGAGTATATGCAAAAAGGAGAACGATATGTGGCAGCAAAAAAGCTTTCAGACTGAAGGAACAGGAACATTAATATTAGTTCCGACACCGATAGGAAATTTAGAGGATATGACATATCGCGCTGTCCGAATACTGCAGGAAGCAGATCTGATTGCAGCGGAAGATACGAGACAGACGAAGAAACTTTGCCATTATTTTAAGATTGAGACACCTGTAACAAGTTATCATGAGCATAATAAGGGTATAAGCGGGCAAAAAATATTAGATTTGCTTGCAGAGGGAAAAACAGTAGCGCTTGTGAGTGATGCAGGAACTCCTTGTATTTCTGACCCAGGCTATGAATTGGTTGTAGCGGCAGTTGGGCATCAATACACCGTTGTTCCGCTTCCAGGAGCTAATGCAGCACTCACAGCCTTGATTGCCTCTGGATTGCCGACAAAGCACTTCCACTTCTATGGATTTCTGCAAAGACAGAAAAAAGATAGGAAAGAGGAATTAAACAGCATGCGCCATGTGCGGGATACTTTGATTTTTTATGAAGCACCACATCGCCTAGAGGATACATTACTCGCTATGTTAGAAGTATGGGGGAATCGTCCAGTCGTGCTTTGCCGCGAATTAACAAAAAAGTTTGAGGAATTTATTCGCGGTACACTGGAGGAAGCTGTGCAATGGGCAAAATCCTCAGAGGTACGAGGAGAGTTTTGTATTATCGTTCAGGGATCTCTAGAAGAGCCGGTAGAGGAAGAACTTTGGTGGCAAGCAATGTCTGTTTATGAGCATGTAGAATTTTATATATCTGAAAAGCAGATATCTTCAAAAGAGGCAATTAAGGCTGTCGCTAAGGATCGAGACATGCCGAAGAGGGATGTATACCAAGCGTATCATATAGAGGAATAAAGAAAACTCGGCGATTGGCGAGCCCTGCTCTTGGGCGAAGACAGAGGCGTAGTTGCACTTATACTGTATTCCTAAAATTTCGGACTACATCGAATAACCTTCTAGCTGGAAATTTATACTTTCCTACAGTGTAAAAAAAGCTTCTCTTTGAAGAAAAGAGAAGCTTTTTTACAATTACTTTGTAACAGCAAGGTATTGTTGTAATTCTTTTAAAACTGCTTCCGCACCCTCTGTGCTTAATACAATTTTACCCTCAGCTAAAGAAAGGTTTTTATCAGATACTTCACCCGTTACTTGGCAAGTCATGTTTGGCTTATATTTCTTTAAGATGATTTTTTCGTCATCTACATAAATTTCAAGAGCATCCTTTTCTGCGATTCCCAATGTACGGCGTAATTCGATTGGAATTACCACGCGACCCAACTCATCAACTTTACGAACGATACCAGTAGATTTCATAATTATATTCTCCTCCCAAGGATTTATTATAAGTGATTTTTTATGTCTTATTTCTTCATTTTTCGACAAAAACTTCATGCGTTTATAATACCAATTATTTACATTTTGGTCAATTAGTAAATTATAAAAATATCAAATTTTTTAAAATGTAAGGTTCTATATGTAGATTTTCAGGTTTATGCACATGGAAAAACTTTTTGCCAAAGAATAATTTTTCTGACATTGTAACAAGTTATCTTTATTTCCTATAAATATAATATCATTTTTTGTCGAAAAAAGTCTAATAGAAATTTCTTTTATTTTGAATTTTTAGGATGGTTTGGTTGAAAAGTATTCGTATTTCCATAAAAGACAAAGTATGTGGGGGAAGTATGTATATTTTGAGGAAGCAATAGAAATACATGATAATATATAAAAAGGCAGGTAACAGACTCTCGTCTTTACATTAGAATTTTTGTTATACTGTTTATAAATACATATAACTAAGGTCCTTTGGGAGGTTTAACAGTGACAGAAGGAAAGAAAACATTTTATATTACAACGCCAATTTATTATCCGAGCGGCAAGTTACATATTGGACATGCATACACAACGGTAGCCGGTGATGCGATGGCTCGTTATAAAAGACTAAGAGGCTTTGATGTTCACTATTTAACAGGAACGGATGAACATGGTCAAAAGATTCAAAAGAAGGCGGAAGAACTAGGAGTTACACCTCAGGCATATGTAGATGGCATTGTATCAGGAATTAAAGAATTGTGGAAAAAAATGGATATATCCTACGATGATTTTATTCGTACAACGGAAAATCGTCATAAAGAAGTGGTAGAGAAAATTTTTGCCAGATTGCTCGAGCAGGATGATATCTACTTGGATGAATATGAAGGCTGGTACTCTGTCCAGGATGAAACGTTTTATACGGAGCATCAGTTGGCAGATCCGATTATTGAAAATGGAAAGGTTGTAGGTGGAAAGAGCCCTGATAGTGGTCACCCTGTTGAGCTGGTGCGAGAGGAATCCTACTTCTTTAGATTAGAGAAGTACGCAGATCGTTTATTGCAGTACTATGAGGAAAATCCAGGGTTTATACAACCAGAATCACGTAAAAATGAAATGATTAATAATTTTATTAAGCCTGGGCTAGAAGATTTAGCTGTCTCTCGAACATCGTTTGATTGGGGTGTTAGGGTGCCAGGCAATCCGAAGCATGTTATTTATGTATGGATTGATGCATTATCCAACTATATTACCGCTCTTGGGTATAATACGGAAAATGATGAGAAGTATCGTAAATATTGGCCGGCAGATGTTCATTTAGTCGGAAAGGAAATTGTTCGCTTCCATACAATTATTTGGCCTATTTTATTAATGGCTTTGGAATTGCCGCTTCCAAAAAAGGTATTTGCGCATGGCTGGATTCTAATGAAGGATGGCAAGATGAGCAAATCAAAAGGAAATGTAGTAGACCCAGTCACATTGATAGATCGTTATGGTTTAGACGCTCTTCGTTATTATTTGCTTCGTGAAGTTCCATTTGGCTCTGATGGCGTGTTCACCCCAGAAGGATTTATTGAGAGAATCAATTATGACCTTGCAAATGACTTAGGAAATCTGCTAAATCGTACAGTTGCAATGATTGATAAATACTTTGCTGGAGAGATTCCTGCCTATAAAGGAAATGTAACAGATTTTGATGCAGGGCTAGTATCTTTTACAAAGGATACGGTAAAGCATGTAGAAGATGCAATGGAGAACATGGAATTTTCTGTAGCATTAACAGCGATTTGGCAGCTTGTTAGCCGATCCAACAAGTATATTGATGAAACGCAGCCTTGGACATTGGCAAAGAATGAGGAACACCGTGAAAAGCTAGAGGCTGTGATGGCACATCTTGCTGAAGCTTTGCGTCAAATAGCTGTAATGCTCACACCATTTTTAACAGAAGCGCCTGCTAAGATGTTTGAACAGCTTGGTGCTTCAGAAGCATCATGGAAAACTTGGGATAGCTTACAGAACTTTGGAGTTATAAAAAGCGGAACAAAGGTATCTAAAGGGCAACCTATTTTCCCACGTTTGGAAACAGAGCCTGAAGTAGAGTATATTAAATCGAAGATGCAGGGACCAGCCCCAAAAGAGGAAGAGAAAAAGGAAGAATCAGCCCCAAAAGAGGAGCTTGCAGAAATTTTAATCGATGACTTTTTTAAGGTCGATTTGAGAGTAGCGGAAGTGTTGCATGCTGAACCTGTTAAAGGTGCAGATAAGCTATTGAAGTTGCAACTCGACTTAGGGTCAGAAAAGCGGCAAGTTGTCTCAGGAATTGCCAAGTTTTATTCTCCAGAAGAATTAAAAGGGAAAAAAGTTATTTGTGTTACGAATCTAAAGCCTGTGAAGTTACGCGGTGAATTGTCACAAGGAATGATTTTAGCGGGTACCGACAATGGTAAGCTGTCATTAGCGACTGTCGATCAGACGCTGGCTAATGGGACTAAAATTAAATAGATTTGATAAAAATAGGGATGTTTCACGTGTAACAGACAGGAAGCATCCCTTTTCTATGTCGAATACCAAAATTATCCTTATTTGTAGCACAATTGTAATATAGTTGTTATTCGGCTGTTAGGAAAGTAATTTATTGTTATGCTAGACTTAAAACAAGCAAAGGGGATATCGCTATGTTATTTGATACGCATGCCCATTTAAATGCGGAGCAATTTAACGAAGATTTAGAACAAGTAATAGAACAAGCAAAGAAAGTGGGAGTTACAAATATTGTTGTCGTTGGATTTGACGATGTAACGATCCCAAGAGCGATAGAGTTGGCCGATAGATATGACTTTATCTATGCAGCTGTTGGATGGCATCCTGTTGATGCAATTGACATGACAGATGAACATTTACAATGGCTGGAGGAATTAGCTGCTCACCCTAAGGTCGTTGCACTTGGAGAGATGGGTCTTGATTACTATTGGGATAAATCTCCAAAAGAAGTGCAGCAAGAAGTATTTCGAAAGCAAATTAGACTAGCTAAGAAAGTAAAGCTCCCAATTATCATCCATAATCGTGAAGCAACGCAGGATATCGTGGATATCTTGAATGAAGAAGGTGCTTCTGAGGTTGGAGGTATTATGCATTGCTTTGGCGGAAGTGTTGAAACTGCTAAACAATGTATAGATATGAATTTCCTCATTTCACTAGGTGGACCTGTAACGTTCAAAAATGCGAAAAAGCCAAAGGAAGTTGCAACAGAGATTCCATTGGAAAAGCTGCTAATTGAAACGGATTGTCCGTACTTAGCTCCTCACCCGTTTCGAGGTAAGCGCAATGAACCTGGTTTTGTAAAACTTGTCGCAGAAGAAATCGCTCAGCTAAAAGGGATTTCTTATGAGGAAGTAGCAGCAAAAACAGCAGAAAACGCAAAACTACTATTTAATCTTCCATAAAAGGCGGGGGCATGCTTGCATGCCGTCCGCTATATAAACTGCATCTATTCCACTATTTTTATTCCAACCTTGCCAGTCTGCTAGATTAATAAGAGGGAGTCGAGCTAGTCAATCGTATCTCAACGAGAAAAAGGAGGCGTTTCAGCGTGATGTTTCACACGGGAAAGCTATTATCGAAGTTAAGGACGAGCAAAAAGCTAGCATTACAACTTACAAGTGCTCTGGTAGTTTCAAGCTCAGTTGGTACAGCTGCTTATGCTGCAACAAAAGAGGGCGTAACCATTGAGATGGATGGGAAAAAGCAGGTAGTATATACGCATGCTGATACAGTAGGAGAATTGTTAAGGGATAAAGAGATTAAGGTAGCAAATCGAGATCATATATCAGTACCCTTATCTCAAAAGGTAGAAGATGATATGAAGTTTGCTATTACAAAAGCAAAGCCTTTCACTTTAGATGTGAATGGAAAGCCCCAAAAGGTTTGGTCAACGGCAAAAACTGTGCAAGAGCTTTTAGATAAGCAAAAAATCCAGTTGGGTGAACATGACAAGGTAACCCCAGAACGGAATGCAGCGATTCAGGATAATGACATAATTAAGGTAGAAACTGCCTTTCCTGTTATATTGAATGTCGGTGGTCAACAAACAAATTTATGGTCAACTTCGATTACTGTCGCTGACTTTTTGAAGCAGCAGCAAGTGGCGCTGCAGGAGTTAGATAGGGTAGAACCCGCACTAGACCAATTCCTTGCAGAAAATACACTTGTGACTGTGACAAAAGTAGAAAAAGTCACCGATGTGGTGGAAGAGCCAATTCCAGCTGCGGTAGTTAAGCAGAAGGATGATTCTCTCCCGACAGGCACTGAAAAGGTGCTTCAGGAAGGGGAGGACGGGGTAGTCCGGAAAACCTTTGAAGTAATAAAGGAGAACGGTGTTGTTACCGCACGAAACCTTCAACAGGAAGAGAAGCTGAAGGACAGTAAGGATCGTATTATTGCAGTTGGAACAAAGAATGTAGACAATTATGATACACCGTCTCGTGGTAATGAAGCAGTAGCTTCTGAGTTTTATGTAGAGGCCACGGCTTATGGCCCAGATTGTGCGGGCTGCTCGGGGATCAGCGCAGGCGGACACAATCTTAAAGCGAACCCAAATATGAAGCTTATTGCAGTAGATCCGCGTGTTATTCCTCTCGGATCGAAGGTATGGGTAGAAGGCTATGGATATGCGATTGCTGGAGATACCGGAGGTGCAATTAAAGGCCATCGTATTGACGTGCTATACCCATCGGAAGCAAAAGCATCTTCCTGGGGACGTAAACGTGTGAAGATTCGTGTTTTACGATAAAATAAAGTGTAAAGAAGCAGAGGAAGCTCCTCTGCTTTTTAATTTTTTTATATATGGAAAATAATAATGGAAAAGCTGTTTGTTTTTTTGTTTAATTAGTTAGGGAGTAAAGAAGGAAGCATGGAGGCAGGAATGAAAATAAAAGAAGTGATTGTCGTAGAAGGTAAAGACGACACAGTTGCAATTAAGCGGGCAGTAAATGCAGATACAATTGAGACGAATGGCTCTGCGGTAGATGATGAAGTAATTGAACGTATTCGTCTTGCGCAACAAAAACGGGGTGTTATTATTTTTACAGACCCAGATTTTCCTGGAGAGCGAATCCGCCATATTGTTTCACAAAAGGTGCCAGGCTGCAAACACGCTTTTTTGCCTAAAGAAGAGGCCCTTGCAAAGCGCAATAAAGGTGTGGGAATTGAGCATGCCTCTAACGAAGCGATACAACGTGCATTGCAGAATGTAAAGCAGGAAGTAGAAGAATACATAAGTGAAATTACATGGGAAGATTTAGTGACAGCTGGATTGATTGGCGGCGATAAAGCCAGCAGTCGGCGTGATCGCCTTGGAAAGCTACTGAAAATTGGTCGTACGAATGGAAAACAGCTATATAAACGAATTACAATGTTCCAAATTTCAAAAGAGGCTTTTGCAGCAGCGTTAGCCCAAGTGTTACAGGAGGAAAAAGAATGAAGGATATTGCAACCCCAAATCGGACGAAGGGCATTTTAGAGAAGTATGGATTCTCGTTCAAAAAAAGCCTTGGACAGAATTTTTTAATTGATACAAATGTTTTGAACAGGATCGTTGATTTTGCGGAGATGAGCTCGGAAACTGCTGCCATTGAGATTGGTCCAGGCATTGGAGCTTTAACTGAACAACTGGCAAAGCGAGCGAAGAAGGTTATTGCATTTGAGATTGATCAAAGGCTGCTTCCTATTCTTGGGGAAACTCTAGAGCCTTACGATAATGTGAAAATCATTCATAGTGATGTATTAAAAGCGAATGTGAGGCAGGTTGTAGAGGAGGAATTTGAGCAAGATCAAGATATTATGGTTGTTGCTAACCTTCCCTATTATGTTACAACTCCTATTTTATTTAAGTTATTAGAGGAACAGCTGCCAATTCGCGGTATTGTCGTTATGCTTCAAAAGGAGGTTGCTGATCGCATTGCAGCAGCGCCAGGAACGAAGGACTATGGCTCTCTTTCTATTGCTCTACAGTACTATACAGAGGCGGAAACAGTTATGATTGTTCCGCGTACAGTATTTGTTCCGCAGCCAAATGTAGATTCTGCTGTAATCCGTTTGACGAAACGCGAAAAGCCGGCGGTCACAGTACAGGACGAAGCGTTTTTCTTTGAGGTTGTACGAGCTAGCTTTGCGCAGCGTCGTAAAACATTAATGAATAACCTCGTCAATAACCTGCAAGGAATTCCAAAAGATAAGGAGCTGCTAGAACAGGCACTTCAGGAGACTGGAATTGATCCAAAGAGAAGGGGAGAGACATTAACCATTGAGGAATTTGGCCGTTTGAGCGATGCTCTATACAATCAGAAAAGGAACCACAACTCTGTTTGAGTTATCAAATTCTTATCTTATTGCAAGAATATTTTTGTTTCCAGGGATATCGAGAATCCATCTATCGCTACAGTATATGTGCTAAAATCATCCGCCTTTTTGAAAAAGGCGGTTTTTTTTACACTTTAAGAAAGTACAAATTTCCAGCCAGGGGCTAATTCAACGCAGCAGGAATATTAGGAACAAGGTGCAACTACACTTCTGTCTTTCCAATTGGTGAGTTTTCCTGATTTGTCTCAGAAAGAGATTCAACCTTGATTTATCTTTCTTAGTCACGCTTTTTTAATTTTCTCATAGGCTAAAAACAGAACATCAACGTTGCAGTTATACCCTGCGCACTTATGAGGCTGGAGGTAGAAAGGAATGGAGGTAAAGGTTGGGGATTTAGTGGAAAGAAAGTCTTATCAACGTGATCTTCTTTTTCGTGTTACAGAAATTAAAGAAGAGAACGGAAAGACCATTGCGACCCTTTTTGGAGCAGAGTTCCGTATAGAAGCTGATGCACCCATAGATGATTTGATTATAGTTGGTCAGCGTGAATATAAGGCTAGAGAAAAGCAGGTAATTGATACCCTTGAAAAAACGTACCGTTTATTTCAACAAGATCATCATTTAGCAAAGCAGCGTAATGAATATTATTCTACGGGGGGATATACGAGCGACGTCAGCTACTTTCAAGTGCCTGGGCGAGTACTTCACTTAGATGGAGATCCGTTATATTTACAGAAATGCTTAGATTTATATACAAAGATAGGAGTTCCTGTACAAGGGGTGCATTGCAAAGAAACAGAAATGCATGAAAAGATTGGAGGATTACTTGATTATTATCAACCAGATATTCTTGTGATTACAGGACATGATGCTTATGCAAAAGCGAAAGGGAAAATGAATGAGATGAAAGCATATCGCCATTCTAGACACTTTGTACAGGCTGTCCGAGAGGCAAGAAAGAAATATCCATCATTAGATCATTTAGTGATTTTTGCAGGAGCTTGTCAGTCGAACTTTGAAGCTCTAATCCGGGCGGGAGCCAATTTTGCCAGCTCACCGTCACGCATTAATATTCACGCCCTAGACCCTGTGTACGTTGTGGCAAAAATCAGCTTCACCTCTTTTATGGAGCGGGTGAACGTATGGGATGTTATCCGAAATACAATCACAGGGGAGAGAGGGCTTGGAGGAATTGAGACGAAAGGGATACTGCGAACAGGTCTGCCATTCCAATATTACGAGGAATAATGAATAAGCAAGGGCTTTGTCCTTGCTTATTCACTATCAGTTTTTATATTGTAAGTGCAACTATGCATCTGTCTTCGCCCAAGAGCAGGGCTTGCCAATCGGCGAGTTTTCTTTATATACATAAAAAATATGAAATGAGTACAAGCTATGTATGTTGAGAAGCAAAAACTGAAAACAGCGAGGTGCGGCAGGACATGGCGAAGCAGTTGAGTGAAATTAAAACCGTTTTGGATAACCAGCTTGGCAGAAGGCTTACATTAAAAGCAAATAGTGGGCGACGAAAAACAATCGAGAGATCTGGATTTTTGGCAGAAACATACCCTTCCGTTTTTGTTGTACAGTTGGACCAGCAGGAGGATACATTTCAGCGTGTTTCTTACAGTTACGCGGACATTTTAACGGAGACAGTGGAATTGACTTTTTTAGATGAGCATGGCAGTGACATAGCATGGGGCGGACAATAAATTATCTAGTTACATCATTACATAAAGTACCATGAGTGAGAGCTTTAGCATTTTGTATACTAATTAGTAAAGCAGCAGAAAAGGGGGTTCTTATATTGAGCAGAAGAAGAGGGATTATGTCTGAGCAATTTAAAGAAGAACTTGCGAAAGAGCTTGGATTTTATGATGTTGTAAAAACAGAGGGCTGGGGCGGCATTCGTGCCAAAGATGCAGGAAATATGGTGAAACGTGCCATTGAGCTTGCAGAGCAGCATCTGGCAAATCAACGAAATCAATAGCTTATCGATTTTTCTATGCTGCGGTGCCGAGGGAGAAATTCCTCGGCTTTTTTACACTGGAGGAAAGTATAAATTTCTAGCTGGAAGTGATTCGAAGTAATCGGAAATTTTAGGAATATAGTGTAAGTGCAACTACGCCTCTGTCTTCGCCCAAGGGCATGGCTCGCCAATCGGCGAGTTTTCTTTACACATTAAGAAAGTATAAATTTCTAGCTGGAGGTTGATTCGACGTAGTTAGAAATTTTAGGAACAAAGTATAAGTGCAACTACGCCTCTGTCTTCGCCCAAGGGC
>JBEPZN010000023.1:16994-52522 GCA_041640875.1 Ectobacillus sp.
ATGGCTCGCCAATCGGCGAGTTTTCTTTACACTTTAAGAAAGTATAAATTTCTAGCTGGAGGTTGATTCGACGTAGTTAGAAATTTTAGGAACAAAGTATAAGTGCAACTACGCCTCTGTCTTCGCCTAAGAGCATGGCTCGCCAATCGGCGAGTTTTCTTTACACTTTAAGAAAGTATAAATTTCTAGCTGGAGGTTGATTCGACGTAGTTAGAAATTTTAGGAACAAAGTATAAGTGCAACTACGCCTCTGTCTTCGCCCAAGGGCATGGCTCGCCAATCGGCGAGTTTTCTTTATTTTTATCAGGTTTCCTTTATAATGGTTTCTATATGATGGAAGAACAGGATTGTATCGTGAGTTTTATGATAAAATAGACGGTAAAAGATTGAGTACATAGAGTAGGTGAAAAGTTTGAAGCTGCTAGTGAAAGCACCAGCCAAAATTAACTTGTCCTTGGATGTGTTAAGAAAGAGAAACGATGGGTATCATGAGGTCAGGATGATTATGACAACAATCGACCTAGCTGACCATTTAGAACTTACTCCATTGGAGGAAAACCGTATTGAAGTTGTTTCACACAATCGGTATGTACCGGATGATCAGCGAAACCTCGCATATCAAGCAGCCGATCTTTTAAAGAGGCGTTTCGGTATTCGACAAGGAGTTTCCATAGCGATCGAAAAAACCATCCCGGTAGCTGCAGGTCTTGCTGGGGGAAGCAGTGATGCAGCAGCGGCGTTACGCGGTTTAAACAAAATCTGGGGACTTGGGCTCAGTATGGATGAACTAGCGGAAATTGGTGCTGAAATAGGATCGGATGTTTCGTTTTGTGTATATGGGGGAACTGCAATTGCGACTGGGAGAGGGGAGAAAATTGAGCATATTCCTGCACCGCCTCCATGTTGGGTTATTTTAGCTAAACCGCAAATTGGTGTTTCAACAGCTGAGGTATACCGTAATCTACAACTTGACCGAATTACTCATCCGAATGTGGATCAAATGATTCATAGTATCCGGCACAGTGATTATGAAGGTATTTGTCATTCAGTTGGAAATGTCTTGGAAGATGTAACATTTCGTATGCATCCTGAGGTGGCGCATATAAAGGAGCAAATGAGAAGATTTGGGGCAGATGCTGTATTGATGAGCGGAAGTGGACCAACTGTATTTGCATTAGCCCACCATGATTCACGTATGCATCGTATTTATAATGGATTAAAGGGATTTTGTGAGCAAGTCTATGCGGTACGTACGCTTGGTGAACGAGAAAGGCTTGAATAGATACGTATGATGCGTTATGATTTGTTTAGAATATTCGTGATTTGAGGTGAGGGTATGAAAACAAGACGTAGTACAAGATTGGTTGATATGACGTATTATTTATTGCAGCATCCTCGTCGCTTAGTTTCTCTCACTTTTTTTGCTGAACGGTATCAGTCTGCCAAATCCTCTATTAGTGAGGATTTGGTTATCATTAAGCAAACGTTTGAGCAACAAGGGGTCGGAACGTTGCAGACAATACCCGGTGCAGCAGGAGGAGTAAAGTATATCCCATATATGAATAGTACAGAAGCGGATGAGTTAATTGAAGAGCTTTGCAGACAGTTGGCAAATCCAGAGCGTCTTCTTCCAGGCGGCTATTTATACATGACAGACTTATTAAGCAATCCTCGTTATATTAATGGAGCTGGTCGACTGTTTGCTTCCTTATTTGCAGGTCAGCAGGTTGATGCAGTTATGACAGTTGCGACAAAAGGAATTCCGCTTGCTTATGCAGTAGCAAATTATTTGGATGTGCCTGTAGTGATTGCTCGTAAAGATAGCAGGGTAACTGAGGGGCCTACTGTAAGCATCAACTATGTATCCGGTTCATCTAAGCGTATCCAAACCATGACTCTTGCGAAAAGAAGTATACCAGAAGGGGCGAATGTCCTCATTGTTGATGACTTCATGAAGGCAGGAGGCACAATTCAGGGAATGATTAGTATGCTGGAGGAATTTCAAGCAAATGTAATTGGAATCGGTGTACTTGTAGAGGCTGATCATATTGAGGAGCGTTTAATTGAGGATTATGTTTCTTTAATCCGTTTATCTGAAGTGAATACGAGAGATAAAGTGATTGAAGTAGTAAAAGGAAATTATGCTCTTCCCGAATTTAAAGAAGAAATCGTATCAGAAGAAGAGATAAAGCTATAAGCTTTATCTTCTTTCATACATACATTTTATAGAAGAAAAGGTGAGATAATTATGAAAATCGTACATACTGTAAAAGCACCGCAAGCAATTGGTCCGTATTCACAAGGTATTATCGCTGGAAACATGTTTTACAGCTCTGGACAAATCCCATTAACAGCAGATGGACAGCTTGTTACAGGAGACGTGAAAGAACAGACACATCAGGTATTTGCAAACCTAAAAGCTGTTTTAGAGGAAGCTGGAGCATCATTCGAAAGTGTTGTCAAAACAACAGTATTTTTAAGCGACATGAATGACTTTAATGATGTAAATGAAGTATACGGACAATATTTCTCTGAGCATAAACCTGCACGTTCTTGTGTACAGGTAGCGAGGTTGCCAAAAGATGTAGCAGTTGAAGTTGAAGTAATCGCTCTCGTACAGTCATAAAGAAAACTCGCCGATTGGCGAGCCCTGCCCTTGGGCGAAGACAGGGGCGTAGTTGCACTTATACTGTATTCCTAAAATTTCCCGCTACGTCGAATTCACTTCTAGCTGGAAATTTATACTTTCTTACAGTGTAAAAAATATAACCATCTTATGTATCGTAACACTTTATTTTGAAAATTTTTAAAAATTTGAAGGAATAACCAAAAGATTGTGGAATTTATACTCCATATCGCTGATTTATGGAAAAGGGTGGTGAACATAAGATGGAAGTGACTGACGTAAGATTACGCCGCGTAAGCACAGAAGGCCGCATGAGAGCTATTGCATCTATCACGCTGGATCATGAGTTTGTAGTCCATGATATTCGAGTGATTGATGGTAATAACGGCTTATTCGTAGCAATGCCAAGCAAGCGCACTCCGGATGGAGAATTCCGTGATATCGCGCATCCAATTAATTCTAATACACGCTCTAAAATTCAAGATGCTGTATTAGCAGAGTATCACCGTTTAGGTGAACTAGAGGAAGTTGAGTTTGAAGAAGCAGGTGCTTCATAAAATAACCAAAAAGTCGAAAAGGCATTTTTGTGTGAGGCAGGCTCCTGGAAAACAGGAGTTTGTTTTTATGTTTAGACGATAAACAATGGACCTGAAGATATCCGCTGTTTGTTTTGCACTGTAGGAAAATATAAAATTCCAGCTAGAAGTCATTTGACATAGTCAGAAATTTTAGGAATACAGTGTAAGTGCAACTACGCCCCTGCCCTTGCCCAAGGGCAGGGCTCGCCAATCGGTGAGTTTTCTGTATTATGTTCTGCGGCTAATGTACATTTGCTCTGTTTAAGAAAGTAAATTATGTAAACACTGCAGAAGCATCAGAAGGGGCTTAAACATAATCCTCATGATTAAAACTCCTGATCCTTCTCCTTTTCCTTTTCTTCTAAGCTTCAAGATATGTTTCACTTCTTGAAAAAATAGATAACAATAATACAACAATGGGTAAAAGCTGTGGTAAAATTTAATAGTTGTGCTTCGTTTCTTGAAATAAAAAACGTTTTAGGATAATATTCTTAATGGATAAATAGGTTGTGATGGAGGGTTTATATGTCAAATCGATTTGCGATCATTTTGGCAGCAGGACAGGGAACACGCATGAAGTCCAAGCTGTATAAAGTGCTTCACCCTGTTTGCGGAAAGCCAATGGTGCAGCATGTAGTTGAGCAGGTGTCACAGCTAGGATTGCAAGAAGTTGTGACAATTGTAGGACACGGTGCGGAATTAGTGAAAGAGCAGCTGGGGGAGCAAAGTAAGTTTGCTTTGCAGGCAGAGCAGCTTGGCACAGCGCATGCGGTAGCACAAGCTGTATCCTTGCTAGGACAAGAAACAGGAACCACTCTTGTCATTTGTGGTGATACGCCTTTAATTACTGCTGAAACGATGGAAGCATTGTTACAACACCATGAAGAGATGGGTGCAAAAGCGACAGTGTTGACTGCTTATATAGAAGACCCGACTGGATATGGCCGTATTGTTCGTAATGATAAAGGATATGTGGAGAAGATTGTTGAGCATAAGGATGCAAGCGACGATGAGAGAAAGCTTCGCGAAATCAATACAGGCACATATTGCTTTGACAATCAGGCATTATTTGAATCGCTTAAAAAGGTTTCAAATGAAAATGTGCAAGGAGAGTATTATTTGCCAGATGTTATTGAAATCTTAAAGAAGGAAGGCTCAATTGTTTCCGCCTACCAAACAGATCGCTTTGAAGAAACATTAGGAGTAAATGACAGGATTGCTCTATCACAAGCAGAAGATATTATGAAAAAGCGCATTAACCGAAAGCATATGGTGAACGGTGTTACGTTAATCGATCCCAATAATACGTATATTTCCGCAGATGCAGTAATTGGAAATGATACGATCATCTATCCAGGAACAGTGATTGAAGGAGAAACAACAATTGGTTCTGATTGTGTCATTGGACCGCATACAACATTAAAGGATAGCGAAGTTGGAAACGGAACTGCAATTCGTCAGTCTACTGTTCATAATAGCAGAATTGGCAATGATGTTGCTATTGGACCTTTCGCCCATATTCGTCCTGATTCTGTAATTGGAAATGATGTGCGTGTTGGAAACTTCGTAGAAATCAAAAAGTCTATCTTTGGTGATGGAAGTAAGGCATCCCATCTTAGCTATATTGGAGATGCAGAAGTAGGCGCAGATGTGAATCTTGGCTGCGGCTCTATTACGGTAAACTACGATGGTGAGAATAAGTTCAAGACTGTTATTGGCGATGGTGCTTTCATTGGCTGCAACTCCAATCTTGTTGCACCTGTAACAGTAGGAGAGGGAGCTTATGTTGCAGCAGGTTCAACCATTACGGATAATGTACCTGCGAAAGCATTATCTATTGCGCGTGCGCGTCAAGTGAATAAGCAAGACTATGTAGAGAAAATGTTACAGAAGAAAAACTAATGTGGAGGGTTCATTTTAATGCCTAATCAGTATTTAAATTCAAACTTGAAGGTATTCTCACTTAATTCTAATAAGGCTGTTGCGGAACAAATCGCAGAACGAATTGGTGTAAAATTAGGAGAATGCTCCGTAACTCGTTTTAGCGATGGTGAGATCCAGATTAATATTGAGGAGAGCATTCGTGGTTGTGACGTATTTGTAATCCAATCTACAAGCTATCCGGTAAATGAGCACATTATGGAGCTATTAATCATGATTGATGCTTTAAAACGTGCATCCGCTAAAACTGTTAACATTGTGATACCATACTATGGCTATGCACGCCAAGACCGTAAAGCGCGTGCGCGTGAACCGATCACTGCAAAACTTGTGGCTAACCTTTTGGAAACAGCAGGTGCGACTCGTGTAATTACACTTGATTTGCATGCTCCACAACTTCAAGGTTTCTTCGATATTCCAATTGATCACCTTATGGGTGTACCGATTCTTGCCGATTATTTCTCTAAAAAGGAATTAAAGGATGTTGTTGTTGTCTCCCCTGACCATGGTGGAGTAACGCGTGCGAGAAAGCTGGCAGATCGCTTAAAAGCTCCAATTGCAATCATTGATAAGCGCCGTCCTAGACCGAATGTGGCAGAGATCATGAATATCGTTGGCCATATAGAAGGAAAGACAGCTATTCTGATCGATGATATTATTGATACAGCAGGTACCATTACTCTGGCAGCAAATGCTCTTATAGAAAATGGCGCAGCAGAGGTATATGCATGTTGTACACACCCAGTTCTATCTGGTCCTGCAATTGAACGCATTCAAAACTCCAAAATTAAAGAACTTGTTGTAACGAATTCAATTTTACTTCCAGAGGAGAAGAAGATTGAAAAGATAAGGGAGCTATCTGTAGGTCCATTACTTGGAGAAGCAATTATCCGCGTTTATGAAAAACAATCTGTAAGCACATTATTTGATTGATTTTTATATAGCAAGTTAGACGTAACCTGAGAAGAGGTTACGTCTTTTCGCATCAAGGATAGAAAGAAGGGAAAAGAATGAAGCTGATTGCAGGACTTGGAAATCCAGGAAGAGAATATGAAGCAACAAGGCATAATATTGGGTTTATGGTGATTGATGAATTGTCAAAACGTTGGAATATTCCATTAAATCAACAAAAATTTAAAGGAATATTCGGGTCCGGTGTCGTAAATGGGGAGAAGGTAGTCTTATTGAAGCCGCTCACATACATGAATTTATCTGGAGAAAGTATTCGTCCACTTCTTGATTACTACAAAATTGACATTGCTGATTTCATTGTACTGTATGATGATCTAGATTTGCCGGTTGGCAAACTGCGATTACGTACAAAGGGAAGTGCCGGAGGCCATAATGGAATCAAGTCTACGATTGCTCACTTAGGGACGCAGGAATTTAATCGTATTCGGATGGGAATTGATCGTCCAAAGCATGGGATGAAGGTTGTGGACCATGTACTAGGACGATTTGTAGCAGAAGAAATGCCGGAAGTACAACATTCTATTCAAAAAAGTGCTGATGCATGTGAAAAGTGGTTATCTACACCCTTTTTACAAGTTATGAATACCTTTAACGGATAAAGAAAACTCGCCGAGTAGCGAGCCCTACTTTTGGGCGAAGACAGAGGCGTAGTTGCACTTATACTGTATTCCTAAAATTTCCGACTACGCTGAATAGCCTCTAGCGGGAAATTTATGCTTTCTTACAGTGCAATAAAGGACGAATAATTCTATGCCATTTTATCCATACTAGTAATAATTGTTAAAGATTCAGGAGGATGGCATGAACGCCCATTACTATTGTCGTTATTGTGGATACAAGGTTGGCTCAATTGAAGGAGAAGAAGCACGAGAAATGGTTTTAGGAAATTTAACAAATGAAGAACAGTTAGAAATGACACACTTCGATGAAAATGGGAATTTATATGTAAAAACTATTTGCGAATCGTGTCAGGATACTTTGCAGCATAATCCACATTATTATGAATACGACACATTTTTGCAATAAGCTTTGGCTTGTCCAAAGCATTTTTCTGTTTGCTATTTGCAAGTATGCTGCATAAAAATATATTAACTTGCTCTTTTGTCGAGAGGGGTTTTGACAATGATAGGATTATTGGAGAATTTTTATGAAAGTAAGGAGGTTCAGTCTGTTTTAAATGGATTGAACGAAGGGTTGAAAGAACAGTTAGTATCCGGGATGTCTACGTCTTCCCGTTTGCTGCTGTCAGCTGCATTATATAAACAAACAAAACGTACGCAGCTTATTGTAACGCACAATTTATATCAGGCACAAAAGGTTTATGAAGATATGGTATCCATTTTGGGTGAAAGTGAAGTATGGCTATATCCTGTTAATGAACTGATTGCTTCAGAGATAGGAGTGGCGAGCCCAGAATTAAAAGCGCAACGAATTGAGGTACTTAACCATCTTGTTCAGAATGAGCCTGCTATTGTAATTGCACCTCTAGCTGGTTTGCGCCGTTTTCTTCCTGCAAAGGAACTTTGGGCGCAGCAGCAAATTGAATTAAGGGTCGGGGAGGAAGTAGATCTAGACCACCTGGCTCGTATTCTAGCTTATATGGGCTATGAACGAAAATCGATGGTGGAGGCGCCTGGGGATTTTAGTATTCGCGGCGGTATTCTAGATTTATATCCGCTTACTGAGGAATTACCAATTCGCCTTGAGTTTTTTGATACAGAAATTGATTCTATCCGTACGTTTACAGTAGAAGATCAACGTTCTCAGGAAAAAGTTTCATCCATTTCCTTTGGACCGGCAACAGAATTTATATTTGTCGATGAAGAGCTTCGTCAGGGAACGATGAGATTAGAACAGGAATTAACGAGGACAATCAAAAAACTTAAAGATGAGAAGTTGAAGGAACTGCTGGTAGAAACAGTTACTCATGAGTTGGAAAAGCTAAAGGATGGACAAATAATTGAACAAATGTTTAAGTATCTGTCTCTTTTTTATCCACAGCCTGCTAGTCTTATAGACTATTTGCCGGATACAGGTATTGTTATACTAGATGAAATTTCACGCATTCAAGAAACTGCAGATCAGTTAGAGAAGGAAGAGGCAGAATGGTATATAGCTTTGCTTGAGGAAGGAGCAATTGTACAAGATTTATCTTTTTCTCATGATTTCACAAAGCTTCTGCAGCAGCGGAATCGCAGCTTTTTATATTTAACTCTATTCCTTCGTCATATTCCTCATACGCACCCACAAAATATCGTCAATGTAACATGTAAGACCATGCAAGACTTCCATGGTCAAATGAATCTATTTAAAGCAGAGATTGACCGGTGGAAAAAGAGTCACTCCACTGTTGTGATATTAGGGGCAAATGAAGAAAGAATGAAGAAGCTTGAGCAAATTTTGAATGATTATGAGATAGAGGCTGATGTTCTGTCAGATTCTATGCAGCTTATTCCAGAGCGTATACAGATTGTCATGGGCGATCTTCATGCAGGATTTGAACTGCCAATGCAAAGACTCGCGGTAATTACAGAGAAGGAGCTTTTTAATAAAAAGGCGAAAAAAACGCAGCGCAGACAAAAGCTCTCCAATGCTGAGCGTATTAAGAGTTATTCTGAATTGAAGGTTGGAGATCATGTTGTACATGTAAATCACGGTATCGGTAAGTTCTTTGGTATTGAAACTCTAGAGATTAACGGTGTGCATAAGGATTACCTGCATATTAAATATCAAGGAAATGATAAGCTGTATGTCCCGGTTGAGCAAATTGATCAAGTGCAGAAATATATTGGTTCAGAAGGAAAGGAACCAAAAATTTATAAACTGGGTGGAACGGACTGGAAGCGTGTTAAAACAAAGGTAGAGAAATCGGTTCAAAATATCGCTGATGATTTAATTAAGCTGTATGCTGAGCGTGAAGCATCAAAAGGCTATGCATTTTCTCCAGACGCGTTAGAGCAGCGTGAGTTCGAATCCTCTTTCCCTTACCAAGAAACAGAGGATCAGTTGCGTTCAATCATTGAAATAAAAAAAGATATGGAACGCTCCCGCCCTATGGATCGTTTATTATGCGGCGATGTTGGCTATGGAAAAACAGAGGTTGCTATTCGAGCAGCATTTAAATCCATTATGGATGAAAAACAGGTGGCGATTCTTGTTCCTACAACTATTTTAGCGCAACAACACTATGAAACAATTCGAGAGCGTTTTCAAGATTATCCCATTAATATTGGTGTGCTCAATCGATTCCGTACAAGAAAGCAGCAGAATGAAACGATGAAGGGGCTAAAGGATGGAACGATAGATGTTGTAGTAGGGACGCATCGTCTTTTATCTAAAGATATTATTTTTAAAGATTTAGGTCTTCTGATTATTGATGAAGAGCAGCGCTTCGGTGTAACACACAAAGAGAAGATTAAACAGATGAAAGCTAATATCGATGTCTTAACGCTAACGGCAACACCAATCCCGCGTACGCTTCATATGTCGATGCTGGGTGTTCGTGATTTATCTGTTATTGAGACACCGCCAGAGAACCGCTTTCCGGTTCAAACATATGTAGTGGAGTATAATCCAGCCCTAATCCGAGAAGCAATCGAACGAGAGTTGGCCCGGGATGGTCAAGTATATTTTTTATATAATCGTGTAGAAGATATTGAACGAAAAGCAGAAGAAATTTCTATGCTTGTTCCTGACGCACGTGTAACCTTTGCTCATGGAAGAATGAATGAAGGTGAATTGGAATCGGTTATGCTTGCATTTTTAGATGGCCAATATGACGTTCTTGTCAGTACTACGATTATCGAAACAGGAGTGGATATTCCAAACGTGAATACGCTAATTGTGCAGGATGCTGACCGTATGGGTTTATCGCAGTTGTATCAGCTTCGCGGTCGTGTAGGTCGTTCTAATCGTGTTGCGTATGCGTACTTTACGTATAAGAAAGATAAGGTATTAGCGGAGGTTGCAGAAAAACGATTACAAGCTATTAAAGAATTTACAGAGCTTGGATCCGGATTTAAAATTGCAATGCGTGATTTGTCTATCCGCGGTGCCGGGAACTTATTAGGTGCAGAGCAGCATGGCTTTATTGATTCTGTTGGTTTTGATTTATATTCCCAAATGCTGAAGGAAGCGATTGAACAGCGAAGGGGCGATACGGGAGAACAGCCATATTTTGACGTGGAAATAGATCTTGAAGTAGATGCTTATCTTCCAGATATGTACATTTCTGACAGTAAGCAAAAAATTATGATGTATAAGCAATTTAAGGGGATATCCTCTATAGAAGATATTGAAGGGCTTCAAGAGGAAATGGTGGACCGCTTTGGAGATTATCCGCAGCAGGTTGGTTATTTGCTGCAAATTGCCTTGATTAAAGTACTGGCTGCACAGGAGCGTATTGAATCCATCAAGCAGCTAAAGCAGCAGGTAACCCTTTTGTTCTCTGAGCAAGCAACTCAAACTATAGACGGTGGAAAGCTCTATATGCTAAGCAGCAGTCTTGGAACTATGACCCATCTTGGCATGGAGGGATCAAAGTTAAAGGTAATCATTGATGTAAAAGGTATTGAGCCATCTAGATGGCTTACTATCACAGAAAATTTGCTGCGAGGTTTGCCCAATACGAAAAAAGAAGCTGTAAATGCTTGACTAAAGAAATAAAAAATGCAATTCGACGTGCATAGAACCTCCGCAGTGAACAATACTATGCTTAACAGTTGGTGATTTTTACATGAAAAGGAGAAGATAGAACAAATCACCACTTTTATCATCAAGTAGAAAGCGAGGCAGCATTAGAATGAAAGCAACTGGCATAGTACGTCGAATTGATGATTTAGGTAGAGTAGTTATTCCAAAAGAAATTCGCAGAACTCTTCGCATTCGTGAAGGAGACCCATTAGAGATTTTTGTGGATCGCGATGGAGAAGTTATTTTGAAAAAATACTCTCCAATCAGTGAATTGAGTGATTTTGCAAAGGAATATGCAGATGCATTATATGATAGCTTAGGACATACAGTATTAATTTGTGATCGTGATACTATTATTTCGGTTGCAGGCGTTTCAAAAAAAGAATATTTAAATAAAAATATTGGTGACTTAGTTGAAAAGGTTATGGATGACCGAAATTCTGTCGTAATGACAGATGAAAGTGAAATCTCCATCGTAGACGGGATAAAAGAAACTTTTACATCCTACACGGTTGGACCCATCATTGCAAACGGCGATCCAATCGGTGCAGTCATCATTCTCTCTAAAGATAAAATTATCGGAGATGTCGAGCATAAAGCTGTTGAAACAGCGGCGAGCTTTTTGGCAAAGCAGATGGAGCAGTAGAAAAAAAGGCAGCAGGTTGCTGCCTTTTTTCTATTACAATTTACACTTTAGGAAGTTGTAAATTTCCCGTTTACTAAGTTGTGATATATAATACGTAAGAGCCTGGCAAAGAAGGAGATGTTCATGGAAGCAAAAAAATATTCTGCCTTTTGGCACGGTGCAGTCATCTTGACAGCAGCGGGTTTAATTACAAAAATTTTAAGTGCATTTTATCGAATTCCGTATCAAAATATTGCGGGAGATATCGCATTTTATACATATCAGCAAGTATATCCGATATATGGTCTTTGTCTTACCTTTGCAGTATACGGCTTTCCTGCCGTAATTTCTAAAATGATTGCTGAACAGAAGGAGAATGGAAAAGAGGAACGAGTGAAAGATATCCTTTCTGTTTCCTTTTGGTTTTTGACCTTTCTTTGTATCATTGTGTTTTTGTTCTTGTTCGTTGCGTCTCATTTTGTTGCGCGGATGATGGGGGATGAGCAGCTCTACAGGATCATACGAGTTTCATCATTTTGCTTTTTATTTCTGCCGTTCATCTCTATGGTGCGGGGCTATTTTCAAGGCTCGTATAATATGTTTCCAACTGCTGTTTCACAAGTAACCGAACAATTGCTCCGTGTCTCTGTAATTGTTTTGCTATCATTATATTTTGTTGCAAATGATTTTGATGTGTATACAATAGGCGCAGGTGCAATGTTTGGATCGGTCATTGGAGGAGCAGTTAGTGTTTTAGTGTTATGGTTATTTCTACGCCGCAATTTGCAATATGTTTTCTTTCGCCGATGGAGCAGGATTTCTAAAAAAAGAATGATTATAAGGGTGTTATTTTGGCAAGGAATCACGATTTGTGTTAGCCATCTTGTTCTTATTGTTATGCAATTTGTTGACTCTTTGACAGTTTATAATGTGTTAATAGGAGCAGGAGAATCTGCGGATAAAGCAAAAGTAATAAAAGGAATATATGATAGGGGCATTCCGCTCGTGCAGCTAGGAACTGTTGTTGCCACATCTTTTTCATTGGCACTCATTCCTGTAATGACGGAAGCACGGCAGAGAAAGGATACAACGCTCATTGAGGGGAAAATTCGTTTTGCTGTCAAGGCTGCACTTGTCATTGGACTAGGGGCATCTGTTGGTCTTGCTTGTATTATAAAGCCAACAAATATAATGCTGTTTGAAAACCAGGCAGGCTCTGATATGCTGGCAATCTTAAGCTTTTCTATCTTATTTAGCGCCTTAGCTATTGTGTCTGCAACTGTTTTGCAAGGACTAGGATATACAGCAGCTCCTGCTATTTTTACACTGGTAGGTGCTGTTACGAAATATGTAGCAAACATTATTCTCATTCCCGAGTTAGGGGCAAGAGGAGCCGCGGTTGCGACTGTTATTGCGTTAATGATGATTGCCATACTGAATTTTGTGCTTCTTGCTCGTGTGGTTTGTACGTCTCTTATAGAGTGGCTTGCTCTTACTAGGATGGTGCTTTCTTGTGGAATGATGGTTCTTTTTTTAATGCTCTATTTGTTTATTGTAGAGTCCATATTTCCAGGAGTGAGTCGCAGTGGGGCAGCAGTTGAAGCCATTGCAGGGGCAGTACTCGGTGGATTGGTGTATCTCATTTCTCTTGTGAAGTTTCATGTTTTTACGGAGGAAGAACTGGGATCATTGTTGCATAGTAGAGAGATTTCGTTTCGAAGGAAAATGAGAAAGGAGAAGGGCGCATGATTACAATTTTAGGACTTGGTGCCGGAGAGTTAGAGCAGCTTACGCTTGGTGTGTATCGAAGCATTCAGCGAGCATCGCATCTTTACTTGCGCACAAAGGAACATCCTGTTGTGAAAGAATTAGAGGAGGAAGGAATTGCATATACATCCTTTGATGATATATATGAGGCGCACGATTCTTTTGAACAGGTATACGAGACAATTGCAGAAACATTACTTGCAAAGGCAAAGGAGCAGGAGATTGTCTATGCTGTTCCTGGACATCCCCTCGTCGCAGAACGGACAGTACAGCTTTTATTGGAAAAGGGTCAGGCTGCTGGTATTCCTGTAAGAGTAGAAGGAGGACAAAGCTTCCTAGATCCTTTATTTGCGAGCTTGAAAATTGATCCGATTGAGGGATTTCAGCTTGTAGATGCGACGTCCTTTGAGAGAGGACAGCTTGAATTGCGTCATCATCTTGTATTCTGTCAGGTATATGATGCATTCATTGCTTCAGAGGTAAAGCTAACATTGATGGAGATGCTTCCAGATGAATATGAGGTATATATCGTAACTGCTGCAGGCACATCTTTTGAGAGCTTAAAAAAGGTGCCTTTACATGAATTGGATCATGAAGCAGAATTAAATAATTTAACGAGTGTATATGTTCCGCCCGTTAAAGAAAAATCCATGCTGTACCAGCAGTTTGACGTGCTGCGCAGCATTATTGCAGAGCTCCGTGGTCCAAATGGCTGTCCATGGGATAAGGAGCAGACGAATGTTTCTTTAAAGAAATATTTAATTGAAGAGGCGTACGAGCTTCTCGATGCAATTGATGAGGAAGATGATGACCATATTGTCGAGGAACTTGGAGATGTTTTACTTCAGGTGCTGCTGCATGCACAGATTGGAGAGGATGAAGGCTGGTTCTCTATTGATGATGTTATTCGTACATTATCAGAAAAGATGGTTCGCCGTCATCCGCATGTGTTTGGCAGTGTAGAAGCGACGACTGCTGATGAGGTTCTAGCAAATTGGGAAGACATTAAAAAGAATGAAAAGGACCATGTAAAAGAATCTGTTTTATCGGGCATACCGAAAAGTTTGCCGCAGTTGCTGCAAGCCTATGAATTACAAAAGAAAGCTGCAAAGGTTGGATTTGACTGGGATGATGTAAAGCCGATGATAGAAAAGGTAAGTGAAGAATGGAATGAGTTTCAGCAGGAACTGGGAGAGATGAATGAAGAGAGAATGGTCTCTGAATTTGGGGATATATTGTTTGCATTTGTAAATATTGCCCGTTACTACAAGATTAACCCGGAAGAGGCTGTGCATGCAACAAATCGTAAGTTTTTGAAACGCTTTTCTTACATAGAGATGAAGATAGAAGAAGCGAACAAGGATATGAATTCATGTACGCTTGAAGAGCTGGATGCACTTTGGGAAGAAGCCAAAAGCAAAGGAATATAAGCAGGAGGAATAGTATGAGATTAGATAAATTTTTAAAGGTGTCCCGTTTAATTAAAAGAAGAACATTAGCTAAGGAAGTAGCTGACCAAGGGCGTATTTCTATTAACGGTCTGCCTGCGAAAGCCAGCTCAGTCGTAAAGGTAAATGATGAGCTAACCGTTCGATTTGGACAGAAAATTGTAACAGTCAAAGTAAACGAGCTGAAGGAAACAACAAAAAAGGAAGACGCTCCTTCCATGTATACAGTTGTGAAGGAAGAAAAAGTACAAACGGAACAACCTGAAGGCTTGTTCTAAAAAAAATGTCCCCTTCATACATTGATAACAGTATGAGCCATGGGGGGAAGAGCATGAATAAGGGCTACCAGGCAACTTCTTTAAATAATCAAAATGTCTCTGTCGAGCATGACATTATTATGCGTGGGAGAAGACTCCTTGATATTACAGGTGTAAAGCAGGTGGAGAGCTTTGACAGCGAAGAATTCTTGTTGGAAACAGTCATGGGATTTCTCACAATCCGTGGGCAAAATTTGCAGATGAAGAACTTGGATGTAGAAAAGGGCATTGTATCGATCAAAGGCAAGGTTCATGAAATGGCCTATATAGATGAACATCAATCGGAGAAGGCTAAAGGCTTCTTTAGCAAGCTATTTAAATGAGTCTAACTATTCAATTCTACACAATGCTTTCCATGGTTGGTATGGGTGCATGGGTCGGTGCGGCCCTTGACACGTACCAACGCTTTCTAAAACGTCCAAGACGAAACCGCTGGATTGTATTTATCCATGATATTGCATTTTGGGCTGTCCAGGCTTTGTTTGTTTTTTATGTGCTGCTGCTCGTAAATGAAGCAGAGCTCAGGTTTTATGTATTTGTTGCTTTGCTATGCGGGTTTGCAGCTTATCAAAGTCTGCTCAAAACATTATACATGGCAGTACTTGAGGCAATTATCCGGACTGTTATTCGTACGTATCGTCTATTGGAGATGCTTGTCAAAATACTTATTATTAGACCGATTGTATATCTTTTTCAGTTTGTGTTTACATGCATCCTGCTTTTGCTGCAGCTGTTAAAGACAACTTCTCTTTTCTTTTACAGACTGATTGTACAGCTCTTACTTCTTATTTGGAAAATCATTTGGGTTCCTCTTCGTTTAATTGGGGTTATAGTGTGGAAACTCCTTCCTAACCGTGTTAAAATTTTTGTGAAGAAATATGCAGGAATTTTAAAGAAAATCCAGAAAGTGAAAGTGACAGTCTTAAAGTGGTGGGAATACATTAAACGACGGTTAGGGGGACCTCGGAAATGAGGGAACTAAGAAAGTATGTAACGGAGAATCCAACAGAGAATCTTCAGCATACTATACAATCAGACAATTCGAAGAAAAAACATCTCTTGCGCCGGCTTCTTGTGTTTTTTCTATTTTCCTTTACCGTTGTGGTAGGGACAAATATCACTTTCTATCAGCAAAAAGTAAGTATTAAAGAGAAACAAAAGGAAGTAGAGAAGCTTTCAAAGGAAATGGAAGCAATGCTGGTAGAGGAAAAGGGATTAAAGGATGAGATTAAAAAGCTGAACGACGATGAGTATATTGCTAAGATTGCTAGAAGAGACTATTTCTTTTCCAAAGAGGGAGAAACTATTTTTCCGGTTGCTAAATGAAGAATCGGTTTTTTCCAAATGCTTGTAAGGCATATGTCGTTCATTGACACTATATTTTACAATCATATATAATAAAGGAAATTTGACTTTTTAAAAATTAAGGAGGAGCATTTTTTTTATGTCAATTGAGGTAGGCAGCAAGTTACAAGGGAAAGTAACAGGTATCACTAATTTTGGGGCTTTTGTGGAGCTGCCAGAAGGACTAACTGGTCTCGTTCATATTAGCGAAGTAGCGGATAACTATGTTAAAGATATTAATGATCACTTGAAAATCGGCGATCAAGTAGAAGTCAAAGTGATCAATGTTGAAAAGGACGGAAAGATTGGATTATCTATTAAAAAGGCTAAGGATCGTCCACCGGTACCAGAGGGTGAACAACAGCGTTCTGCACGTCCACAGCGCCCTCGTCCGTATAACCGTGATCGCGGCGGCGAACCCCGTGGTGTAGTGAAAGAAAACTTTGAACAGAAAATGGCACGCTTTTTAAAGGATAGTGAAGATCGTTTATCTTCCTTAAAGCGTAATACAGAGTCAAAACGAGGCGGTCGCGGCGCGAGACGCGGGTAACTTGCTGTTTATCCTTTCAAAATATGGGCACTCGGGAACGGAGTTCGGGTGTCCTTTTATTTTATAATCTAAAAAACTTTCAATTTTATGTTGACATTTTTTGTGGTTATTGATATTATAAATCTTGTCCGTTAGATGACCAAGATATGGCGGTGTAGCTCAGCTGGCTAGAGCGTACGGTTCATACCCGTAAGGTCGGGGGTTCGATCCCCTCCGCCGCTACCATAAAGGCCCGTTGGTCAAGCGGTTAAGACACCGCCCTTTCACGGCGGTAACACGGGTTCGAATCCCGTACGGGTCATCTGAAAAAAGCTAAACCACATTGGTTTAGCTTTTTTGTATTTTAAGAAAGTATAAATTTCCAGCTAGAAGCGAATTCGACGTAGTTGGAAATTTTAGGAGTACAGTATAAGTGCAACTCCGCCTCTGTCTTCGCCCAAGAGCTTTATATTTAGCTCACCTCTTACGCTCTTCTTTATGAGAAAGATTGCTTTCTAGACATTATTTCCTTTTTGCCCTATCTTACAGATTTTCTTTGTATTCAATGTTATTTAGTAAAAAGAGACGATTCCTCTAAAGATATTACAAATAATTCATGATAGTCTAACTGTTTATGTATAGAAATGGAAGGATTTCTATTAAAAAGTCGAACAATTCTGAATTAAACTTCCTTTATTTTGACAAAATTTACTCTTTATTCCATTTATAATTACAATTAATAAACTATGCGGGTGGTGTTATAAGAGTATGCCAAGGACAGGAAAAAATACTGTCAATCCGAACTCTGACTTAGTGGCTATGAATCGTGGACCGCTAGCCCTCTCACGTTGGACAAGCAAGCTGAAAACATGGGTGGAACATGTTTTCTTCCGCTGGGGATTTGTTATTGCGTTGGTAGGCTTTCTCTTGGGGCGTGCATATATTCTAACAAATATTCTACCATTTGCTCTTCCATTTTTTGCAGCTGTGTACATTATGAAGCGAGATAAAATAGCCTTAGCTTTTCTTGCTGTTATGGGGGGAGCCTTTACTGTATCGATTGAAAACACAACCTTCACCTTTGCCTCTATCTTTATGTTCTTCATATACAATATTATTTTTGGAAGATTTACAACAAAAACTGTAGGACTTGTGCCATTTCAAGTATTTCTCTCTGCATTAACGGCTCATCTATCTGTTGTCTATTTTCAGCAGGGATCCTTAATCCTATATGACGTGTTTATGAGCACAATTGAAGCTGGCTTGAGCTTTGTGCTAACGATGATTTTTTTGCAAAGCGTTCCCTTACTTACAGAACGGAAAGGGAAACAGCAATCTCTAGAAACGGAAGAAATTGTTTGTCTAATTATTTTACTCGCTTCCGTCTTAACAGGAACAACCGACTGGTTCTTATATCACTTATCTGTTCAGCATGTATTCACTAGATACCTTGTCTTATTGGCAGCCTATGTAGCTGGAGCTACAATTGGTTCGACGGTAGGAGTGGTGACAGGTTTGATTTTGAGTCTTGCAAATGTCGCTAGTTTATATCAGCTTAGTTTGCTTGCCTTCTCCGGGCTTTTGGGAGGCCTATTGAAGGAGGGTAAGCGTATTGGGGTTGGGCTAGGGCTTTTAATTGGTACAAGCTTAATTGCTCTTTATGTGGACAAGCAGGCAGATATAGCAGTGACGCTGTTAGAGTCGGTGGCTGCCATTATTATGTTTCTTCTCACTCCGAAATTTATAATGGAGAAACTCGCAAAGTTTGTACCTGGAACAAATGAGCATTCAACAGATCAACAGCAATATTTACGCCGTATGCGTGATGTTACGTCAAATAAGATTACGCAATTTGCTAACGTATTTCAAGCGTTATCCGGTAGCTTCGCTGTTTATGGGTATGTAGAGGAAGAGGATCAAGAGAAAGAAGCTGACATATTCTTAAGTGATATTACGGCAAAAACATGCCAAACATGCTTTAAGCGGGAACAGTGCTGGGCAGTGAATTTTGATAAGACTTATGATTATTTAAGAGAAATCATGAAGGAAACAGAGGAAGGGACTCTGCAGAGAAATACAAAGCTAATGAGAGAATGGGATAAATATTGTGTCAGAGGAACACGCGTAGCAGAGTTAATCAATCAAGAGCTGTTTCATTTTTATAATCAACAGAAGCTGAAGAAGCAAATGATGGAAGGCCGCCGTCTTGTTGCGGAGCAGCTTCTCGGCGTATCGAAGGTGATGGAGGATTTCGCTAAGGAAATCCAGAGAGAGAAAGAGAATCATCAAATACAGGAAGAACAAATTTTAGAAGCATTCCGAGAATTTGGTATAGAAATTGGACATGTAGATATTTATTGTCTTGACCAAGGCAATGTTGATATAGAGATGACGATTCCAACTGCATCAAATCAGCGTGGTGAATGTGAGAAGCTCCTTGCGCCAATGTTATCTGATATTCTAAAAGAAACAATTGTTGTAAAGCTTGAGGAGCCTTCGCAGTATCCAAATGGTTATAGCAATGTATGTTTTGGTTCCGCAAAAACCTTTTCTATTGATACAGGACTTGCTACTGCTGCGAAAGGGGGCGGACTTGTATCCGGTGATTCTTACTCCACGATGGAGCTGAGCATTGGAAAATACGCAATAGCTATTAGTGATGGAATGGGGAATGGGGAGCGAGCGCATCGTGAAAGCAAAGAAACGTTAAAGCTTCTGCAAAAAATTCTCCAATCTGGTATTGATGAGACTATTGCCATCAAATCAATTAACTCTATTTTATCACTGAGAACGACCGAAGAGATTTTTACTACATTAGATTTAGCCATGGTTGATTTGCGGGATGCCAGTGCTAAATTTTTAAAAATTGGCTCTACGCCAAGCTTTGTAAAACGCGGTGATCGTGTGATTAAGATAGAAGCAAGTAATTTGCCAATGGGAATGATTCAAGATTTTGAAGTTGATGTAGTAAGTGAGCAACTTAAAATGGGTGATATTCTCATTATGATGAGTGATGGTATCTTCGAGGGGCCAAAGCATGTGGAAAATCATGAGATGTGGATGAAGCGGAAAATTAAGGAGCTGCAGACGGAGGATCCACAGGAAATTGCAGATATTCTAATGGAGGAAGTCATCCGCTCCCGCAATGGATTTATTGAAGACGATATGACAGTAGTAGTAGCAAAGGTAGATAAAACAATGCCGAAATGGGCAACCATTCCGGTGTTCAGTAAACAGGCGTAATATGTATAAAAATTATTTTTCTCGCCAAAGATAGTAATAAGATGGGGTACGAAATGTTGCTAGGCTCTTTCATGGATAGATGTGAAAAGCATTAGCGAAGATCCAAGGTGCAAACCTCGGGTCTTCTTTGCGTTTACATTGTAAGAGGGAGTATGAATTTCCGCCTGGAAGCCAATTCGATGTAGTAGGAAACTTTAGGAATACAGTATAAGTGCAACGATGCTTCCGTCTTTGCACAAGGGCAGGGTTCGCTAATCGGCGAGTTTTCTTTACAAGATAAGAAAGTATAACTTTTCAGGGCGATGTCTAGCTCCCAAGGCCCAAAATGGCAGACTCCGGGCTGAACCTCCGCAAAAGGCAAAAAGCGCCTTTTACTCTGGCCCACCCCTACGCTGCCATAAAAGGCGGGCCTTGTCCGCTTTTCTTATCGATATTCGTAAAATTTGTTTTGGACGTTTTTTTTTGCAGACAAATTATAAAAAATGGTACGATTATACTTATAAGCTTAATAGGTTTCAATCAATGAAGGGTGATTATAATATTGAAGGATGAATTTGTTCAGAAAGTAAATGCCTTTGTAGCAAAACATGAAATGCTTTGTGCCGGTGCGAAAGTTGTTGTTGCTGTCTCAGGAGGAGCTGACTCGCTTGCGTTATTGTATTATTTAATGGAACGAAAAGAGAGGGAGGATCTCTTTATCGTTGTGGCACATGTGGATCATATGTTTCGGGGAGAAGAGTCATGGCAAGATCTTCTTTATGTACGCGGCATATGCGAACAGCTTCAGGTCCCATTTGAATCTGCTCGAATTCCTGTAGCTTCTTATCAGAAAGAGCATCACCTTGGGGCTCAAACTGCTGCAAGAGAGTGCCGCTATCGTTTCTTAGAAGAGGTAATGAACAAATATAAGGCAAATGCCCTTGCCCTTGGTCATCATGGCGATGATCAGGTTGAGACAATTCTCATGCGTCTTGTAAGGGGCAGCAGTATGAAAGGTTATGCGGGTATGTCGCTAAAGAGAGCATTCAGTAATGGTGTGATCATACGTCCTTTTTTAGCTGTAACCAAACAGGAAATTGAACAATATTGCTATAATAAAGGAATTGTTCCTCGCGTTGATCCGAGTAATAACAAAGATACCTACACAAGAAATCGATTTCGTAAATATGTTCTTCCTCGCCTAAAAGAAGAAAATCCAGTTGTGCATGAAAAATTTCAAGCTTTTAGCAAGTTTATTCAAGAGGATGAAGACTATTTGCAGGAATTAGCCATCCAAAAAATGAATAAAGTAATTAGAAAAGAAAACGAAACACAAGTTGTATTGTCAATTCCTGACTTTGAATCATTGCCTATGCCTTTACAAAGAAGAGGGATTCAACTAATATTAAACTATCTTTATAATTCCAAGCTTCCTTCATCACTATCTTCTATACATATTGAGCAAGTACTGTCTTTTCTAAAGCGTTCCCATCCTTCAGGATCCTTAGATTTTCCAGAAGGACTGAAAGTAACTCGTACATATGAAGAATGTAGTTTTGGATTTTTAGAAGAGAAAGCCGCCCCTTTCTCTTATGCGATGTCTGTCCCTGGGACAGTCATTTTACCAAATGGTGATGAATTGACAGCAGAAATTAGCAAAGAAATTCCTTCTCTAAACGATGGTACTGTATTTGTTGTACCGAAAGGCATTATTTCTCCCCCTCTTGTTGTCCGTTCTAGGATGAATGGAGACCGCATGCATATTAGAGGTATGAATGGTTCAAAAAAGATAAAAGCTATCTTTATTGAAGAAAAGGTGCCAAAGCACAAGAGAGAGGAATGGCCTATCGTTTGTGATGCAAAAGGAACAATTCTTTGGCTGCCTTTACTAAAGCAAGCATCAGTAAATTTAGAAGAGGCTGCCGAGGAGGCAAGCTACATAATTATTCGTTACAAAAGCAAGGAGTCTTCTAGGAGGATAAACAGATGATGAATCAGGATATTGAGAAAGTACTCATTTCAGAGGAAGAGATACAACAAAAGCTTAAGGAGCTTGGTGCTATCATTACAGAGGACTATAAGGACACTCTGCCTTTAGCTGTTGGAGTACTTAAAGGTGCTATGCCTTTTATGGCAGATCTTTTAAAACGTGTAGAGACATATCTTGAGATGGATTTTATGGCGGTTTCTAGCTATGGGAACTCTACAACGTCCAGCGGTGAAGTGAAAATTTTAAAGGATCTTGATACTTCTGTAGAAGGACGGGATATCTTAATTGTAGAAGATATTATTGACAGCGGACTTACATTAAGCTACCTCGTGGATCTATTTAAGTATCGCAAAGCTAAGTCCGTGAAAATTGTCACATTATTGGATAAGCCGTCAGGACGAAAAGTTGATATTGAGGCAAACTATGTAGGTTTTCATGTGCCAAATGCATTTGTTGTCGGCTACGGCTTAGATTACAAAGAGCAATATCGCAACCTTCCCTATATCGGGGTATTAAAACCAATTGTTTATTCAAATTAATATTACGAAGGCTTTACATTTGGATAGGAAGGTTTTTCTATGTTACTATTTACTATAAGTGTGTATGCTGTGAGAGGAGGTCAGGGATGAATCGCATCTTCCGTAATACCATCTTTTATTTACTTATATTCCTTGTTGTAATCGGTGTTGTAAGCTATTTTAACGGTTCTACTCAGCAAACAAAATCGATTAGCTATGACACATTCGTTTCTAGATTGGAGAGTGGAGAAGTCCGCAGTGTTGAACTCCAGCCTAAGAACGGCGGTGTATTTGAGGTAAAGGGACAATTTAGTGATTCTAACCAAGATGATTATTTTGTTACATATGCCCCGAATACTGAAGAATTGCAAAGAAAAATCAATGAAAAGGTAAAGAATACAAAGATTGATTATCAACCTGCAGAAGAAACAAGTGCATGGGTGACGTTCTTTACTTCTATCATTCCGTTTGTTATTATCTTCATCCTGTTCTTTTTCCTTTTAAATCAGGCGCAGGGCGGAGGAAGCCGTGTGATGAATTTTGGGAAAAGTAAGGCGAAGCTATATAACGATGATAAGAAAAAGGTACGCTTTAGAGATGTAGCGGGTGCAGATGAAGAGAAACAAGAACTTGTAGAGGTTGTAGAATTTTTGAAGGATCCGCGCAAGTTTGCAGAGCTCGGCGCTCGTATCCCGAAAGGTGTACTATTAGTAGGTCCTCCGGGAACAGGTAAAACGCTTCTTGCGAGAGCGGTGGCAGGTGAAGCTGGTGTACCATTCTTCTCTATTAGTGGTTCCGACTTTGTAGAGATGTTTGTCGGTGTCGGTGCTTCCCGTGTTCGTGATTTATTCGAAAACGCGAAGAAAAATGCCCCTTGTATCATTTTTATTGATGAAATTGATGCGGTAGGGCGTCAGCGTGGTGCAGGTTTAGGAGGCGGTCATGATGAGCGTGAACAAACCTTGAACCAGTTACTTGTAGAGATGGATGGATTCGGTGCTAATGAAGGTATTATCATTGTCGCTGCAACAAATAGACCAGATATTCTGGATCCAGCCTTACTGCGTCCGGGTCGCTTTGACCGTCAAATTACGGTAGATCGTCCAGACGTAAATGGCCGTGAAGCAGTCCTTAAAGTACATGCGCGTAATAAACCTCTTGATGATACAGTAAATTTAAGGGCAATTGCAGCGCGTACACCAGGATTTTCCGGTGCAGATCTTGAAAACTTATTAAACGAGGCAGCTCTTGTGGCAGCTCGCCAAAATAAGAAGCGAATCGATATGACAGATATTGATGAAGCGACAGATCGTGTAATTGCCGGTCCAGCTAAGAAGAGCCGAGTAATTTCTGAGAAAGAGCGCAATATTGTTGCGTATCATGAAGCAGGTCATACAGTAATCGGCATGGTGTTAGATGAAGCCGATATGGTACATAAGGTAACAATTGTTCCGCGTGGTCAAGCGGGCGGCTATGCTGTTATGCTTCCAAAGGAAGATCGTTACTTTATGACAAAACCAGAATTGCTTGATAAGATTGTTGGTTTACTTGGCGGTCGTGTTGCGGAGGATATCGTATTCGGTGAGGTTAGTACAGGAGCTCATAATGATTTCCAGCGTGCGACAGGTATTGCAAGACGAATGGTAACAGAATTTGGTATGAGCGATAAGCTTGGACCAATGCAATTTGGTAATCCACAGGGGCAAGTATTCCTCGGAAGGGATTTCCATTCTGAACAAAACTATAGTGATGCAATTGCGCACGAAATTGATATGGAAATTCAGCGTATTATGAAAGAAAGCTATGTGCGTGCAAAGGAAATTTTAACAGATAAGCGCGACAAGCTCGAAATCATTGCGAAAACATTGCTTGAAGTGGAAACTCTTGATGCGGAGCAAATTAGGGGCTTGTACGAAAACGGTGTATTGCCGGAGCGTAAGAAAAGCTCACATGCTGATGATGTGAAGGTCAATATCTCCGCAAAGAAAGAAGAGCCAGGTGCTGAAGAACCTAAAGAAAAGGAGTGACGTCATGTCACTCCTTTTTGTTTACACTGTGCGTGCTCAGTTAAGCAGTAGTCTGCTAGCTAGTGAAAGTCTACTTTCTCAACCCTAACATAACAATTATCTTTTTATGCAGTGAAAGCGAAATAAATTTTAGGTACAATAGAGAAAGCGAATAGTTATAATATGCTACATATATAAAAATTTAGGATAAGTGGTGAGAGCATGATTTTTGTATTGGATGTAGGGAATACAAATGCTGTATTAGGAGTGTTTGAGGGCGGGCAATTGCGTCAACATTGGCGAATTGAGACAAATCGCCATAAAACAGAGGATGAATACGGAATACTTGTAAAGGAGCTCCTCGCTTACGAAGGCATTACATTTCATGATATTACAGGAATTATCATCTCTTCGGTTGTACCGCCTATTATGTTTGCGCTTGAAAGAATGTGTGAAAAATACTTTAAGCTAAAACCGCTCGTTGTAGGGCCAGGAATTAAAACGGGCTTAAATATTAAATATGACAATCCGAAAGAGGTTGGAGCTGATCGAATTGTAAATGCGGTAGCTGGTATTCAACTCTACGGAAATCCGCTTATTATAGTCGACTTTGGAACAGCAACTACATATTGTTATATTAATGAAAATAAGCATTATATGGGAGGGGCTATTACTCCTGGAATTATGATATCAGCTGAGGCTTTATATACAAGAGCAGCAAAGCTGCCGCGTATTGAAATTACAAGACCACAGGATGTGATCGGTAAAAATACAGTAAGTGCCATGCAGTCTGGTATTTTGTACGGGTATGTTGGACAGGTAGAAGGAATTGTAGGGCGTATGAAGGCTGAAGCACAAAAAGAATCTCTTGTAATTGCAACTGGAGGATTGGCTAAACTAATTGCGGAGGAGTCAAATATCATTGATATTGTTGATCCATTCCTAACATTAAAGGGTCTGCATATTCTATATGAGCGTAATGCAAATTTGCAGCTTGAGAAGGGTGAACATCTATGAAGGATTATTTAGTCAAGGCATTGGCATTTGGTGGAGAGGTGCGAGCATATAGCACCCTGACAACAGAAACTGTCAGTGAAGCGCAGCGGCGCCATGATACATGGAGAACAGCATCAGCAGCTTTAGGGCGTACTTTAACAGCAGGTGCGATGATGGGAGCTATGCTGAAAGGCGACCAGAAATTAACTATTAAAGTTGAAGGAAACGGTCCGTTAGGCCATATTTTAGTTGATGCAAATCCAAAGGGCGAAGTGCGAGGTTATGTAGCTAACCCGCATGTTGATTTTGAGTCTAATGAGCAAGGGAAGCTGCGTGTATATCAAGCAGTTGGTACAGAAGGCTTTCTTACTGTTATTAAGGATATTGGAATGCGTGAGCCTTTTATTGGACAAGTTCCGATTGTATCAGGAGAGCTTGGAGAAGACTTTACCTATTATTTTGCGGTTTCAGAGCAAACACCGGCATCTGTAGGTGTAGGGATTCTTGTGAATGGTGATGATACCATTAAAGCAGCTGGCGGGTTTATTCTGCAAATCATGCCAGGAGCAGAGGAGAAGACCATTTCATTCATTGAACAGCGTCTTCAAACCATTCCTCCTATCTCTAAGCTTGTAGAGCAAGGGCTGATGCCAGAAGAAATTTTATCTGAGGTATTAGGGGAGGAAAATGTAAAGATTTTAGAGAAGATGGATGTAGCTTTCCGCTGTACATGTTCGCGCGAGCGTATTGAGAGTGTGCTTCTAAGTTTAGGAAGAGCCGAACTCGAGCAAGTTCGCGAAGAAGAAGAGCAAACAGAGGTACATTGTCATTTCTGTAATGAGAAGTATCTATTTACCAAAGAAGATTTAACTTCACTCATTGAAAGCCTATAGAAAAAAGATTTTGAATAATATGAAACAGCGATTGACAAATAAGGCTTTATTTGTGAAAATAGAATAAAACCAATAAAAATACTCGGTATTAGGGGTGGCGGAGATGAAAGTAGCAAATTCTGTTTCAGAATTAATCGGACAAACACCAATTGTAAAGTTAAATCGTCTTGTTGATGAAGATAGCGCTGAAGTATATGTAAAGTTAGAATTCATGAATCCTGGCAGCAGTGTAAAAGATCGTATTGGTCTTGCAATGATTGAAGCAGCAGAAAAAGACGGCACGTTAAAGCCTGGTGATACAATTGTTGAGCCAACAAGTGGAAATACTGGAATTGGTTTAGCGATGGTAGCTGCAGCAAAAGGCTATAAGGCAATTCTTGTTATGCCAGAAACAATGAGTATGGAACGTCGTAACCTATTGCGTGCTTACGGAGCTGATCTTGTATTAACTCCAGGACCAGAAGGTATGGGCGGAGCTATTCGTAAAGCTGAAGAGTTGTCGAAGGAAAATGGCTACTTCATGCCGCAGCAATTTAAAAACATTGCAAACCCTGAAGTACACCGTTTAACAACAGGACCAGAAATCGTTGAGCAAATGGGCGATCAATTAGATGCTTTTATTTCTGGTATCGGTACAGGTGGAACAATCTCTGGTGCAGGAAGCGTATTAAAGGAGAACTATCCGAACATTAAGATTTGTGCAGTAGAGCCAACTGACTCTCCAGTATTGTCTGGAGGTAAACCAGGTCCTCACAAAATTCAAGGAATTGGCGCAGGATTTGTTCCTGATACATTAAACACAGAAGTGTATGATGAAGTGATTCAAGTAACAAATGACCAGGCATTTGAGTATGCAAGAAGAATGGGGCGTGAAGAGGGGATTCTTGTTGGCATTTCTTCTGGTGCAGCTGTTTACGCTGCGTTGCAAACAGCGAAGAAGCTTGGTAAAGGAAAGAAAGTACTTGCGATTATCCCAAGCAACGGGGAACGTTATCTAAGCACACCTCTTTATCAATTTGAATCTTAATTTTATACTTACTTCAAATGGGTTTCGTAATCATTGCGCGCCTATCTGAAGTATTTTTAACAGGGTGTTCCATTGTTTGGGATGCCCTGTTTTTCTTTTGCTTTAAGTAAAGTATAAATTTCTTATATAAGATTGAGTTTACTGTATAAGGGGAGCTATTAAAGAGGAATCATTAGTTTAATGAGAAGGCTTACATTACTATCTCCTCTCCGCGTTTTACTTTTTTCTTTACTGAAGCAGTGAAAAAAGTGAAACAGTTAGACAACTTCGTGTAGAATAAACAGTAGCAATAAAACGAATGAGGTGTAGGTATGCAAAGAACAGCCTTAGCGGTCTCTATCCCTTACAACCGCTCCTTTTTTCACCAATATAAGTTCTTATCACAGAACAAGAAGTACCATGTCATCCTTGAAAGTGGGCGTGGTGGTCGATACAGCATTGCTGGTTTAGATGCAGTTGCGGTTTTGCGTGGAAAAGATGAGGAGTTGCGCATTGTAGAAGGGAAGAATGAAACTGTTCTAAGCGGAAATCCGCTTGATTTAATGAAGAGTTATATGGAGCAAAGAAGAACAGTGCCGAATGTTAGCTATCCACCGTTCCATGGAGGAGCGATAGGATATTTTAGCTATGATTGCATCCGTTATATTGAAAAGCTTCCGTCTATGGCAGAGGATGATTTGAATATTCCAGATGTATTCTTTTTAGTTTTTGATGATGTTTTTGTATATGATAAGCAAGAGCAGCTGTTATGGCTGATTACTCATTATGATACAGAACAAGACGCTGCGCGGAAGCACTTAGAAGAGTTAAAGGCTATGTGGACACAGGAAGTTCCGACTGTGTTTAGCGAAATAGAGAACATCTCAGATGGGAAGGCAACCGTTTCTTTTACCGAAGAGGGATTTATAGATGCTGCTAAGCATGTACAAGAATATATTGCAGCTGGTGATGTATTTCAAGTGAATTTATCTGTTCGCCAGTCCCAGCCTCTTAGCTCTCATCCGATGGAAATTTACACAAGCCTCCGAGAAATTAATCCATCTCCCTACATGGGGTATTTAGAATTGTCTGATTTCCAAATTGTCAGCGGTTCACCGGAGCTGCTTATTAAAAAGGCAGGGATGGAGGTTAGTACAAGACCTATTGCAGGAACCCGTTCGCGAGGCAAGGATGAGGCTGAGGATGAGTCCTTGGCAAGAGAGTTAATTGAAAATGAAAAGGAACGCGCAGAACATGTCATGCTTGTGGATTTAGAGCGAAATGATCTTGGACGTGTATGTGAGTATGGAACTGTAAATGTAGATGAATTTATGGTGATTGAGAAATATTCACATGTAATGCATATCGTATCAAATGTAAAAGGTACATTGCAAAAAGATAAGGATGCATTTCATATTGTAAAAGCTGTCTTTCCGGGGGGAACCATCACAGGGGCTCCTAAAATCCGAACGATGGAAATTATTGAAGAGCTTGAGCCTGTACGAAGAGGGATTTATACGGGGTCTATTGGTTGGATTGGTTACTCAGGAGATATGGAGCTTAACATTGTGATTCGTACTCTCCTTGCTAAGGATGGCCAGGCATACGTGCAGGCTGGGGCAGGTATTGTAATTGACTCGAATCCAAAAAATGAGTACAAAGAATCGCTAAAGAAGGCGATTGCTTTATGGCGTGCGAAAGAACGAAGTGAAGAAACGGTAAGGTGAGCATAGATGATTCTAATGATTGATAATTATGATTCCTTTACATTCAATCTTGTCCAATTTCTTGGAGAACTTGGACAAGAACTTGTTGTGAAACGAAATGATGAGGTGACTATTACAGAAATTGAGGAATTAGCACCTTCCTTTTTGATGGTTTCACCAGGACCATGTAGTCCAAATGAAGCGGGAATTAGCTTGCGTGTAATTGAACATTTTGCGGGGAAAATCCCCATTCTTGGTGTGTGTTTAGGCCATCAGTCTATTGCCCAGGTTTTTGGCGGTGATGTAGTAAGGGCTGAGCGGCTTATGCATGGTAAAACCTCACCTATGTACCATGACGGCAAAACTATTTTTCAAGGTATTCCAAATCCCTTTCATGCGACTCGTTACCATTCTCTTATCGTGAAGAAGGAAACACTGCCGGATTGCTTAGAAATTTCCTCATGGACAGAAGAGGGCGAAATTATGGGAATTCGTCATAAGGAGCTCCCGGTTGAAGGGGTACAGTTTCATCCAGAATCCATCATGACGTCTCACGGCAAGGAACTTTTGCAAAACTTTATTGCACATTATAGTCGGAGTAAGGCAATATGCTGATTTATGTAAATGGAGAATTCGTCGAAAGTAGTAAAGCTGTAATTTCCCCATATGACCATGGGTACTTATACGGCCTTGGGGTGTTTGAAACATTTCGTATTTACGAAGGTCATGCATTCTTATTTGAAGATCATTATGAGCGGCTTACAACCGCTCTTTCCTGTTTACATATTGAATGGCATATGACGATGGAAGAAGCTTGGAAAATCATTCAGGAACTTCTTGTGAGAAATGGTTTCCAAAATGCATATGTCCGCTTTAATGTTTCCGCGGGAGCAGGAGAGATTGGTTTGCAAACGGAAGTTTATGAGCAACCATCTATTATTGTGTTTATAAAGCCATTGCCTCCTGCGGGGGATGTTATAGAAAAAGAAGGTGTTATTCTAGAGCAGAGACGCAATACACCGGAGGGCTCATTCCGCCTTAAGTCACACCATTATTTAAATAATATCCTAGGGAAGCGGGAAATTGGACAAGACCTCGGAAAAGAGGGGATTTTCCTAACTGAATCTGGATATGTGGCAGAAGGAATTGTCTCCAATGTGTTTTTTGTCAAAAATGGAATACTATATACACCATCTTTAGAAACAGGGATTTTAAATGGAATTACACGGGAGTTTATTCTTGCTTTAGCACAAGAACAGGGGATCCCTTATAAAGAGGGTCTGTTTACGGAGTTGGAGCTGTTAAGCAGTGATGAGATTTTCGTTACAAACTCGATTCAAGAAATTGTACCGATTCATTCTCTTCGTTCTCATGCTTTCCCGGGTAGGGATGGAGGGTTGACACAGCAGCTCATCGCAGCTTATCAGCAATATAGGCATAAACTTTGGAGTAAATTTGAACTGAGTGAAAGGAGAGGCTGAGGCTTGGGGTTAGTAACGAATATTCAGTGCGGCTTACAAGATTTAAATATAGCAGAAAAAACAATCATTATGGGTATTTTAAATGCCACTCCAGATTCTTTTTCCGATGGCGGACGTTATAATGCAGCTGAAGCGGCGGCGGCTCGTGCAAAAGAAATGGTGATGCAAGGAGCGGACATCATTGATATTGGCGGTGAATCTACACGACCTGGTTTTACGAAAATATCTGTTGAGGAAGAAGTGGACCGTGTAGTTCCGATGATTCAGGCTGTTGCACAAGAGGTAACGGCACCTATTTCTATCGACACATATAAGGCAGAGGTAGCAAAACAGGCGGTTGAGGCAGGGGCCCGCATGATTAATGATATTTGGGGAGCAAAGGCAGAACCTCGCATTGCAGAGATAGCAGCGTACTATGAGGTCCCTATTGTTTTGATGCACAATCGTGATAACATGAATTATCGCAGCTTAATTGCTGATATGATAGCTGACTTGTATGAGAGTGTCAAAATTGCAAAAGCAGCTGGTGTGCGGGATGAAAACATTATTTTAGATCCGGGTATTGGTTTTGCGAAAACATCGGAACATAATTTGGAAGTAATGCAGAACCTTGAAAAATTCACTATACTTGGTTACCCTCTTCTTCTTGGAACCTCGAGAAAATCTTTTATTGGCAATGTTCTGGATTTACCTGTAGATGAACGGATGGAAGGTACAGGTGCGACAGTTTGTCTCGGTATTCAAAAGGGATGCGATATTGTACGTGTGCATGATGTGTTAGAAATGGCAAGAATGGCTAAAATGATGGATGCGATGCTTGGCAAAGGAGGGCAGCGCATTGGATAAAATCTTTGTCAATGAAATGGAGTTTTATGGATATCACGGTGTTTTCCCTGAAGAGAATAAGTTAGGACAACGCTTTAAAGTAGATCTAACGGTAGAGCTCGATTTAAAGGAAGCGGGGACAACAGATAATTTAAATCATTCAGTTAATTATGGGGAGCTTTATAATACATGTAAGCATGTAGTCGAAGGGAAGCCTTATCAGTTAATAGAAGCTGTTGCCGAGAATATTGCGGCAGATATTTTGAAACAGTACCCGCTCGTACAAAGATGTGTTGTAAAGATTATTAAACCAGATCCTCCAATCCCAGGGCACTACCGTTCTGTAGCGGTTGAGATTATGAGGGAAAGATCATGAGGAACACAGCATATTTAGGATTAGGATCTAACGTAGGCGACCGCTGCCGGCATTTGCACGAGGCGGTTCTTTTATTGCAGGAGCATCGTGATATTGAGGTTGAAGACATTTCCTCGATCTATGAAACAGATCCTGTTGGATATACAGAGCAGGATAAATTTTTAAATCTCGTTATAAAAATTTCTACCAATCTGAAACCAAAAGAACTGTTGCAAATCATGCAAAACATAGAGCATCTTTTAGGAAGAACAAGGGAAATTCATTGGGGTCCAAGAACAATAGACCTTGACATTTTGCTGTATAATCAAGAAAATATTGAAACAGAGAGTCTTATTGTTCCTCATCCTCGTATGTTTGAACGTGCCTTCGTTCTAATTCCTTTATTAGAAATTTACGATGAGTTGAGTTGTAAGATTTCGCCTTCACAATTAGAAGAGATGAGAAGGCAAGAGGGCGTAGTTATATGGAAGAAGAAAAACGAGGAAGATGTACTTGGGCTTTTCGAAAGCTGACAGCTGCGCACAATGTTAGGTGTGTTTCTATAAGATTTATTGACAGAAGTTTTGAACGTTTCTATAGATAATCTATGAGGCAAGGGATAAGAAGGGAGGAAATAAAATGTTAAAGATCGGAAACATTGAAATGAAGAATCCGGTTGTGTTAGCGCCGATGGCAGGTGTATGTAATGCTGCATTCCGTTTAACTGTGAAGGAATTCGGTGCAGGATTAGTATGTGCAGAAATGGTAAGTGATAAAGCAATTCTATTTAATAATCAGAAGACGTTGGATATGCTATATATTGATGAGCGTGAAAAACCGCTCAGTTTACAAATTTTTGGCGGTGAAAAAGAAACACTCGTAGAAGCTGCAAAGTTTGTGGACAAAAATACAACAGCTGATATTATCGATATCAATATGGGCTGCCCGGTTCCTAAGATTACAAAATGTGATGCGGGTGCAAAATGGCTTCTAGATCCAAATAAGGTGTATGAAATGGTAGCTGCTGTTGTGGATGCAGTGCAAAAGCCGGTCACAGTGAAAATGCGCATCGGCTGGGATGAAGACCATATATTTGCGGTAGAAAATGCGCTCGCTGTACAACGCGCAGGAGGGCAAGCTGTCGCTGTTCATGGCCGTACTCGTTCACAGATGTATGAAGGAAAAGCGGATTGGAACATTATTAAACAGGTGAAGGAAGCTGTTCATATTCCAGTTATCGGAAATGGAGATGTAGAAACACCTCAGGACGCGAAACGCATGCTTGATGAAATTGGCGTAGACGGAGTTATGATTGGCCGCGCAGCACTAGGAAATCCATGGATGATTTACCGTACAGTAAAATATTTGGAGACGGGAGAGCTCATGGCAGAGCCGAGTGTTCGTGAGAAAATTGATGTATGTATTCTTCATTTAGACCGCTTAATTGACTTGAAAAATGAAAACATTGCGGTAAAAGAAATGAGAAAGCACGCTGCTTGGTATCTCAAGGGTGTTCGTGGAAATGCAAGAGTGCGTAACTCTGTAAATGAATGTAACACTCGTGAGCAAATGGTATCTCTTCTTACTTCCTTTGTAGAGGAAGTTGAGAAAAAGGAGAATGCTGCACAAGCAGGATAAGTGTTTGACATTACAAGATATACTGCCTATAATTACGTCGAAGACTGCCAGTGAAACACTGGCAGTTTTTCTAGTTACGGAGAAAATGCTATACTGTATATATTGTAAAATTTAAGAAAGCCTGGAGTTGATGAAATGAGCCACGAAGAGTTAAATGACCAGCTGTTGGTGCGCCGAGAGAAGTTACATAATTTACGTGAAAAAGGGATTGATCCGTTCGGAAAACGTTTTGAACGTACGCATTCTACAAAACAGCTATTTGAATTGTTTGAAGGAATATCAAAAGAAGAGTTAGAAGAGAAGGGTATCGTTGTTTCGCTTGCTGGTCGCATTATGACAAAGCGCGGTAAAGGGAAGGCTGGATTTGCACATATTCAAGATCAAGAAGGACAAATTCAAATGTATGTCCGCCAGGATGCTGTTGGTGAAGAGCAATACGAGCTATTTGACACAGCTGACTTAGGGGATCTTGTCGGTCTAGAAGGTACTGTTTTCAAAACAAAGGTAGGAGAGCTTTCTGTAAAAGTAACAAACTTTACCTTACTGACAAAGTCACTTCGTCCGCTTCCAGACAAGTATCATGGCCTAAAGGATGTTGAGCAGCGTTACCGTCAACGCTATGTGGACTTGATTACAAGTATGGAGAGCCGTCAAACATTCATCGCAAGAAGTAAAATTATTCAAGCGATGAGAAGATATTTAGATGACAATGGTTATCTTGAAGTAGAAACTCCGATGATGCACGCGATTGCGGGTGGGGCATCTGCGCGTCCGTTTATTACGCACCACAATGCATTAGATATGGAGCTCTATATGCGTATTGCAATTGAGCTTCACTTGAAACGTCTAATTGTCGGCGGCTTGGAAAAGGTATATGAAATTGGCCGTGTATTCCGTAATGAGGGGATCTCGACTCGTCACAATCCAGAATTTACAATGATTGAGTTGTACGAAGCATATGCCGATTATCAAGACATCATGGAGCTTACAGAGAATTTGATTGCTCATATTGCACAAGAAGTGTTGGGGACAACAACAGTAAAATATGGTGAATATGAAGTAGACTTAAAGCCGAAATGGAAACGACTCCACATGGTAGATGCTATTAAGCAATACTGTGGTGCTGATTTTTGGGGTCCGATGAGTGTAGAGGAAGCTCGTGCTTTAGCCAAAGAGCATAATATTGAAATTAAAGATACTATGGAAGTAGGTCACATTATTAATGAGTTCTTCGAGCAAAAGGTAGAGGAGCACTTGATTCAACCTACATTCATCTACGGTCATCCAGTAGAAATTTCTCCACTTGCGAAGAAGAACGATGAAGATCCACGCTTTACCGATCGTTTTGAATTATTCATCGTAGCTCGTGAGCATGCAAATGCCTTCACCGAATTGAATGATCCGATTGATCAGAAGGAGCGTTTTGAAGCACAATTGAAAGAGCGTGAGCAAGGAAATGATGAAGCTCATATGATGGATGATGACTATATTGAAGCGTTAGAGTACGGTATGCCTCCTACGGGTGGACTTGGTATTGGAATTGACCGTCTTGTTATGCTATTGACGAATTCTCCATCCATTCGTGATGTATTATTGTTCCCTCTTATGAGACATAAGTAATGCTGAGCTTTGGAGGCTTCTCCAAAGCTTTTTTTATCCTTTAAGAAAGTATAAATTTCTAGCAGGAAGCCAATTCGACGTAGCGAGAAATGTTAGGAATACAGTATAAGTAGGGCTACGCCTCTGTCTTCGCCCGAGAGCAGGGCTTGCCAATCGGCGAGTTTTCTTTACATGACAGAATTACGTAGTTCTTGAAAACAAAAAAAATAACAAAAAACTATTGCATTTGAATGGATTAATTGTTATATTAATATTCGTCGCTGAGAGCAAGACAATCTGAAATGAATTAAAAAAGATTGTTGACAAGAGTAAAGCGAAGTGATATATTATGAAAGTCGCTTTTGGGCGATGGACAAGTTCTTTGAAAACTGAACAAAACACAAAACGTCAATGTTTTATTTAAAAAGCTAGACAAACACTTTTATGGAGAGTT
>JBEPZN010000024.1:0-49485 GCA_041640875.1 Ectobacillus sp.
GTAACATGACTACAACAAATGGAAAGGTGTTAAAAAGATATGGTGTAAAGTCTCTCCGTTTATTATGGAGATTTCATAATATCTTTTGGTTTTAAAATACATGATGACAAGGAGGTGAATCCTGGTCGCATAAAATGTTGGGATTTTATACGTTTTTTGTAACCAGGATATATTATGGAAAAATATATTCTATCATTAGACCAGGGTACTACAAGCTCCCGTGCAATTTTATTCAATAAAAATGGCGAGGTTGTACATTCAGCGCAAAAGGAATTTACACAATACTTCCCAAATCCAGGCTGGGTAGAGCATAATGCAAATGAAATTTGGGGATCGATTTTAGCTGTTGTCGCTTCATGCTTAAGCGAAGCGAATGTCAAAACAGAACAAATCGCCGGCATAGGAATTACAAATCAACGTGAAACAGCCGTTGTCTGGGAAAAGGAAACAGGAAACCCTATTTATAACGCCATTGTTTGGCAATCCCGCCAAACATCTGACATTTGTGAAGAGCTAAAAGCGAAAGGCTACGAGCAAACAGTTCGATCTAAAACGGGTCTCCTAATTGATGCGTACTTCTCAGGAACAAAGGTAAAATGGATTCTTGATCATGTAGAAGGCGCACGCGAAAAAGCAGAACGCGGTGAGTTATTATTCGGCACAATCGATACATGGCTGACATGGAAGCTGTCTGGAGGTAAAGCACATGTGACAGACTATTCCAATGCATCCCGTACGCTTATGTACAACATTCACGAATTGAAATGGGATGATGAGCTATTAGAAATGCTAACCGTTCCAAAAAGCATGCTTCCAGAAGTGCGTCAGTCTTCTGAAGTGTATGCCCATACAGTGGATTATCATTTCTTTGGTCAAAATGTTCCTATTTCCGGTATTGCGGGTGATCAACACGCGGCAATGTTTGGGCAAGCGTGCTTTAGTGAAGGCATGGTAAAAAACACGTATGGTACAGGATGCTTTATGCTTATGAATACTGGTGAAAAAGCAGTAGCTTCGGAGCATGGACTATTAACAACAATTGCATGGGGATTAAATGGAAAAGTTCATTATGCATTAGAAGGAAGCATTTTTGTGGCAGGCTCCGCCATTCAATGGCTGCGCGATGGACTGCGCATGTTTGCAGACGCAAAAGAAAGTGAAATCTACGCATCGCGTGTAGATTCAACAGAAGGTGTGTATGTCGTTCCAGCATTTGTTGGACTTGGAACACCATATTGGGATAGTGACGTGCGTGGCGCTGTGTTTGGCATCACTCGCGGTACAACGAAAGAGCATTTTATCCGCGCAACTCTGGAATCACTTGCGTATCAAACAAAGGATGTGCTTGATGCGATGGAAGCAGATTCCAGCATCAAATTAAAGACATTGCGTGTGGATGGGGGAGCCGTAAAGAATAACTTCTTAATGCAATTCCAAAGCGATATATTAGGCGTATCTGTGGAACGCCCAGTTGTAAATGAAACAACAGCACTCGGTGCAGCATACTTGGCTGGTCTAGCAGTAGGCTATTGGAACAGCCAAGAGGAACTAACAGCACAGTGGAACCGAGACCATTGCTTTGAGCCTCATATGGAAAAAGAGCAAAGTGAACAATTGTATGCAGGCTGGAAAAAGGCCATTTTTGCAACAAAGGCTTTCAAATAAATGTAAATTGTAGTATGATATAAACAAGTTAATAATTTGGCAGGAGACTTGGAGAGACCACAACTCGTTATGATATATTTTCATAGCGCTGTTTGTGGTCTCTCTTTTTTTTTATCAATAAAAGGGGGTATATATATGTTTTCAAGTAACCAAAGAAAAGACGTATTGGCACAAGTTCACAAGCAAAACGTAGATGTAATTATCGTAGGCGGAGGAATTACAGGCTGCGGTATCGCACTGGATGCAGTAACACGCGGATTATCAACAGTAGTATTGGAAATGCAGGACTTTGCGGCAGGTACATCAAGCCGCTCTACAAAGCTAGTACACGGGGGGCTTCGCTACTTAAAACAATTTGAAGTCCAAATGGTAGCAGAGGTTGGAAAAGAGCGGGCTATTGTATATGAAAACGGCCCGCATGTGACAAAGCCTGAGTGGATGCTTCTTCCCCTTCATGAGGGAGGCACATTCGGTAAATTTTCTACATCAATTGGCTTAAGAGTATACGACTTTTTAGCAGGTGTAAAAAAAGGTGAGCGCCGCTCTATGCTAACAAGAGAGCAAACGCTTCAAAAAGAGCCTTTACTAAAGCAAGAAGATCTAAAGGGCGGAGGCTATTATGTAGAGTACCGTACAGATGATGCCCGACTAACAATTGAAGTATTAAAAGAAGCTGTGGCACGTGGTGCGAAAGCCGTAAATTATGCCAAGGTACAAAGCTTTTTATATAAAGATGGGAAAATCTGCGGTGTACGGGTAACAGACGTTATAGAGGGAAAAGTTTACGAGGTGTATGCAAAAAAGGTTGTAAATGCGGCAGGCCCATGGGTAGATCAGCTGCGTGAAAAGGATAACTCAAAAAAGGGAAAACAGCTCCAATTATCAAAAGGTGTACATCTTGTTATTGATCAAAGCCGCTTCCCTCTCAAGCAAGCTGTTTATTTCGATACACCGGACGGACGTATGGTATTTGCGATTCCGAGAGATGGAAAAACATATGTAGGCACTACAGATACCTTCTATAAAGATGACGCGGCAACACCAAAAATGACAGCAGCAGACCGAAAGTACATTCTTGATGCTATTCATTACATGTTCCCAGGAGTTCATATTTCTGAAAAGGATATTGAATCAAGCTGGGCTGGTGTACGTCCGCTCATTTACGAAGAAGGAAAAAATGCATCGGAAATTTCTCGTAAGGATGAAATTTGGCAATCTGACAGCGGCTTGATTACAATTGCGGGAGGCAAGCTGACAGGATACCGAAAAATGGCGGAAATGGTAGTCGATTATATTGCTAATGTATTAAAGCAAGAAGGACACCCTCCTATCCCTGCCTCTCAGACAAAGAATATGCCAATCTCAGGAGGACACGTAGGAGGCTCCAGCCGTCTTTCTTCCTTTATTGAGAAAAAGGCGCAAGAAGGGCTGCATTACGGATTAACTGAACAAGAGGCACGGAAATTTGCTGCATTTTATGGCTCAAATGTTGATATTCTATTCTCTCTTGCACAGAAGTATAAAGAGGAAGCGATTCGCTTAAATATGCCAGTAACAGTACTTTTGCCGCTTATTTACGCAATAGAGTATGAAATGGCAACCACACCTGTAGACTTTTTCATCCGTCGCACGGGAGCGTTATTTTTCCGAATCGATTGGGTGCGCACATGGAAGGAGCCTGTTATAGACTATATGGCAAAACGTTTAAACTGGAGTACACAGGAGCAGCTGCGCTTTGTACAGCAGCTGGAAAAAGAACTCCATGACGCCGTGATTCCAATTGATGAAACAAATCAAGATTCACTTGGAGCATAAAGAAAACTAGCCGATTGGCGAGCCCTGCCTTTGGGCGAAGACAGAGGCGTAGTTGCACTTACACTTTGTTCCTAAAATTTCTAACTACGTCGAATTGACTTCCAGCTAGAAATTTATTACTTTCTTAAAGTGTAAAAACCGAAGGGAACTCCCTTCGGTTTTTTTCCCCCTTGAAATAAAGCTATAGCATTTAACTATCACCCTTATGTAAAGGATTATCCACCTTTACATAGCTATACGATTTCTCTCCTTCTTTCATCCTCATCGTAAGCAATGCTTTATAGTCAACTGTCTGGGCAAAAAAGGCATCGCGATCCTGCCGAACGGCTGTACCGTGCTCTTCTTCTAGACTTTGGAACAGATATTTACAAATCCGGCTCACCTCTGCCCAGCACACCTCCTCTAAAAGATTCGCATGTTTGGAAAGCAGATATACAATCTCCCCCAAATGATTTTGTATAACTGTATAAAAGACTTTATTTTGCATCTCAATCAATGAAGATGTGAGAGTAGCTGAATCCTGGTAAAAGTCTACAGATAGAACAGCTTGCTCTAAGCGCGGCTTGTATATTCTTGCTCCTCCCCAATCCCGGAATAGCATGCGTACGATACAACCATCACGAAAAACAGGAATGCTATTCTGCAAATGTCCCTCAAGACCAATTCCGTATTTCACCATAAGCGTTACAAATCCCTCTAAGGTCAGTGACGCATACTCTGAAAACCATTGAAATGCAGCTTGTTCAAGCGATTTGCTCCCAATCTTCTGTTTGTACTGATGAATGAGTTCAAGTAAAATCGGCTGATCGCTCAAGAGCGATTCACTGTAAAGTGCTGTACCCGTAATAGCCAGCTCTTGTTCTTCTGCTGTAATCTGCTCCCGCAAAACAAATGAAAGATTGCGCTTCTTTTGCGCATCTTGGGACCGAAAGCTGCCTCCCCCCCATTCATATACAGGAACGAAATGCTGGCTTAGCTGCTGCTCCCTCTCCATCACAGTTTGCAGCAATTCTGTAAATACAGCGGCATTATTTGCAGTTTGCGGAGAAATTGAGCGAATTGTAGATGTCATTTGAGCACGCAAAGCTGCTTTCACAACCAAGCTTCCCGCTTGCACTGTCCGAAATGATGACAGTGCAAAGCTATTCACTTCATAATCTTTTAAAATAACAATTACGCCACTCTCCAGCTCATCCTGATACACAACAGGAATAACATGCTGCAATTGCCACGGATGAACCGGAACCGGTACATAATCGCTCAGAGACAGATTTCGATAACCGAGCTCCCTCTCCATCACTCGCTCCAGCCCCGGAAATACCGTAAACAATTCCCTTCCCTTTACAATTCGTTGTTCTATCCATTTCCGATGTACCGCAAGAAAATGAAGCGGTATACTATTTTCAAATTCAGGAGCGTACCGCATGACCTCACAAGCACCCATTCCCATTCTTGTTTTTGCACACGGATGAAGATTATGACCAAGCACAGAGAACTGTTCAAACAATAATTCCACATAAAACGAACGGTTTTGCTGTTTTTGGCGCAGCGCATACTGAATCGTAGTTTCATCTTCGATTTCTGACACATATTTTCGATACTTCCAATATGCCAACGATAGGGCTAGATTGGCACTGCTGTTTTCCAGTTCAAGAAGCAATGCTCCCCAGCAAGAATTAGATTGAAAAAGATGGATCAACTCCGAAACAGATTTGTATTCATACAGCTCCTCGGCTTTAAGATGAAAAACTGTTTCCCCGCCCTCCATTCTCTGAAATGCGTGCATCTGCCGAATCGGAATAAAAAGCAGCTCGCCGCTCTCCAATGTATATACTTTATACGAACCATCTTTCAGCAGAGGAACAGACTTTTGCGGAGAAACATTTTCTAAATCGTACGATGTTGAATAGATTCCATCTATATCCTCTCTCATGAGCGACATGACAAAGCGCTGCAATGTAGCGGTTCTCGCCTCTGGTACACTATTTGCATAGTATGGAAGCAAATACGGCGCTTGCTCCTCCAGCATAGAAACAACATCTTGTTCTTCCTGCGTAAGCGTAAACTCCTGAATCATAACTCTGCCTCCGCCAATGGATTTCGTACCTTCGCAAATGTATAATCCGTCACATCTCCCTTAAGACGCATGCTCGTCATCGCCTTTAAATCCATATAAGGCGCAAACAATGCGGCCTCATCCTCCTTGGCATACACCTGAGTCACTTCATCCTTCTTCAAAAGAGAGAATGCCCTCCGGCAAACAGCTGCAACTGGTCTCCAGAGCTGCTCCTCTGATACGTCAAAATACCGAACGAGACATGCAATCAACTCACCAAAGTGATTTTGAAAAACAGGATAAAATGTTTTGTTCCACAAATCCTCCCCATTTTTCGCTCGAATTGCAGATCCTTCGTAAAGAGATATGTTCATTCCTTGCTTTCTTAAACGCTCCTCTAATATACGAACACCGCCGAAGTCACGGATAAATAGACGAGAAGGCTCCCCTTTATCTAACACAATGATGCTATTTTGCAGATGTCCCTCCATGCTAATCCCATATTTGCTCATTAGCGTTAACATAGGGGGAATACATATTTCCGCATATGCAGCTAGAAAAGATACAACGCTCTCCTTACTCTGCCCTTTATTCGCAAAGCGCTCAATCACCTCCGCAACAATCGGTTTGTTTTGGAACGGTGACTGTGCAATTAAGGCTGCACATGGCATCATCACTTCTCCTGGCTCAATAAACTGCTCTGGATTTTCACGCAAAATCGCTGCTGCATTTTTGCGAAGAAGTACCTGTTGATCTTGTGATAACTCCTTATCACTTGGATTATAGTAAACTCCCGCCTGTTCTTCTAAAATACGAAACTGATTTTGAAAGTATTGTTCCTTTTGCTGAATGCCGCGCAGCAAACGAGATAGCACCGGACCGTTTTCAACCGAATTAGGGGAAACTGTCCGTATCGCGCCTGTTGTTTGTACGTTTACAGCTGTTTTAATATGATGCTTATTATCAACACGCCTTCCAAGTGGGGCAAATGAACGAAATGACATAAGAGCAGCAGTCGCTATCGCACTGTCCCGAAGCAAAATTAAGTCCTTTCTCTCTAGGGCGCTCTTATGCAGCACAGGAATCGTATGCTCCCATTGCCACGGATGCAGCGGAATGATTTCATATGCTTCTGCATCTTCCCCAATTTCATTTCTCACGCGTTCCTCTAGACCCTCGTATTCATCGTATAAAAAATCTGCAACGCTTTTCTCATCCGTACATACAGAAACAGCGCACTCCTTTCGCACTGCAGCTAATTTCACATCCGGCTGTGCTCCAAACTCGGGAGAATAGCGAATAACATCCTCCTTGCTCATCCCCATCTTAATTTTCGCTCCAGGATGAAGCGGGTGACCTTCAATTACACATTGCTCATAAAAAATAAGTGAGCTAAAACTGTCATCTCTTGCTAGCTTACCCTCCACCCATTGAATAGATGTTTGCTCAAGGGATTGGCGCCGGTTTTCAGCGGCAGCAAGAGCTAGTATATAGTTTTCCTCGCTGTTTCTCAGCTCATCTCGAAATCGCTCGTATTGCTTTGTATGCTGGATCCAGCCTTCCTCTCTTACCAAATCAAGAAATTCCTCAGAACTCTTTATAGCTCTCCTGTCTCCACTGTCTATCATATGTATATCATCTATATCAAATCTTCCAAACGAAAGAACTCTCTGAATGCTCGCCTGCAAGGATCGATTTCCTGAAAGCTGTATGTATAACAAAGGCGGTTTTAGTTTAACATGCTGTGGTGGAATAAGCTGCTCGCGCACAAGCGCCTGTAGCAATCTGTGCAATATCATAATCTCACTCTCCCTTTTACATTAAGCATATCACATGCCTACATGGAAAGAAATTGAACCTCTTGCCTATGTTGCCTATGCAAGAGGTTCTTTTGTTTAGCCTTTTCTTAAGCTATTCTTATAGGCTTCCTTCACAACCGGAAGCTCTTCTTCCTCTACCGTATGCTCATTAATATCCTTATGGATAATCGCATTATCCGGCAGTGTCGGCTCATGTCCTTTTTTCTTATGATTAAATGCTTTGCCTCTTCCCATCTTCTTTCCCTCCTTTGTCGATTTTAGTATGAGAAAAAATGATGAGAACTATAACAGGTGAGAAATTTGTTATATTTCCACGGAAATAGTTTTTTGTGTCGACATCAAGAAAACTCGCCGATTGGCGAGCCCTGCCATTGGGCGAAGACAGAGGCGTAGTTGCACTTATACTGTATTCCTAAAATTTTCGACTACGTCGAATTCGCTTCCGGCTGGAAATTTATACTTTCCTACAGTGCAAAAAAAGAAGACCCGCATTGGGCCTTCCTGCATAAAAACTATTTAATTCGCATGAAACTTTTCCTTTGCCGCACGCATTTTCACATTCAGCTCCTGCTCAAGCGCTGCATGCGAACTATTGATTTCTTCTTGGAACTCCTGTAAATACACAGTAAGCTCCTGTTCCTTTTCCTTACGCTGCGCTGGAGGAAGATTAGAAATCAGCGTTAGCATATCTGGTAAATCCTTCGTCAAAAACACCTCAAATTTATGCTGTTGCTCATACATTCGACGTTCCTTATAATACGGAATACTGTTCAGGACAGAGACGGCAATATCTGTGATAGCTTCCTGCATGACAGGATTTACCGCCTTTTTATAATGCTCAATATGCTGCAGTGCCTGTCCATACTCCTCGTAAAAATACAGCTTATAAAAGGAAAGGCTAGATTTTCTTAATGGATTTTGATATTCCTTTTCCATGTATCGCCTTACCGCATCTTTTGCATCATCAAGCTCCTGCGGCGAAAATTTCTTTTTGCCCTTCAATGCTATGCGCAGCCTTTTTTGCTCCTGCTTATTCAGCGAAGCAAGAATCCGATCCCTTGCACTATCATCAGCCGCGCAAAACAAAGCAGATAAAGCGGCTGGCTCACGGTTCGCTTCATTACGAACCCATTGATATAAAGACGGCTGCTGCGAAAATTCTTGCAAAAAGGAAAGGGATGGACCTGAAAGGCGCATTAACGATTCTGTTGCTCGTTTATATGGTTCTTTCCATGATAGAAACAGTCTTCTCCCGACAAAAACCAAGAACGCTGCAGTACTCAAGCCAACCAGCAGCAATCCTCCCAATACAAGCAAAATAAAAGTCAAAATGCTCATTACAGTCTCCTCTCTATTTCGTTGTCTGATGAATTAGCTTTTTCTTCATCTCATCGTTAAAGGAATCCAACTCCCTCACAAAATTACGACTTGATTGAATAATGCGCTCTGTCGATTCCTCAGACGCCTGAATCGCAGCAAATACATTTTGGAATGACTCACGAAGCTTATCCATTCCGATGGCTGGATTTTCAAGCAGACGGGTTGTCTCTTCAGTATTTTGTTTTAGTGCACGGGAGTTACTAAGAATCATCGTTTCAATTGCTTCATTTGTCGCGTTCACTGCATCAATTGTTTTGCGCTGATTGTTCAGCGCCAGCTGAATAGAAGCAGAAACAGTTACAACATTTTGTGTCATTGTAATCGCATTACGAATCGCCTCTAGCAGCTTTTCATTATTTTTCTTAATAATATCAATCGAAGCAATCGACTGCAGCAAAATGCTCTTCGCCTGCTGCATATTGCGAGTGCGAACGAGGATCTTCTCAAGAGCATCGTTAATAAGCGGCTTATCCCGCTGTCGCTCAGGCTTTTGCCGTTCATTCTCAAGCATATCGGATAATCTTCCTCCAAGATACACTTGTCTATCAAGCGCTTGAATTTTCTGTAGCGACTGCTCCTTTAGCATTCCAAGATTAACGCTGTCCTCCTGTAAATTATCGCGCCCAACAAGCAATGCCTTAATAATTTCCTCAATTTGCTTATCAATAGTTTGATATTTATACACATACGTTTCTAGTGGATTTTTACGAAGCATTTTATACACCATGCGCTTCACCCCAGACGCCTCCAAAGCGTTCGGATTTAGCTCTGAAACAGCCTTACGGAGGGAAAGCAGTGTTTTTGGAATTTCATCGTGCTTGCCGCTCATCATTGCGGCAACCGGGCGCTTTAAAGCCGAGAGTGTTTCTCCCGCCTCACGCTGCTCCTTATCTCCAAGCGCAGAAAGCTGAGCCAACACATGTGAAAGATCCCCATGGTTCTCAACGCTTAGCTTTTGCACATACATATCCGCTTCCTTATTTAATTCAACAAGCTCGTCCTCACGAATAATAACATCTGCCATTGTCTCCAATTCGCCCTCTGTTGATGGGGATAGGAGTTCTTTTCTTTGTAAATTGTCCAATATAAATCCCTCCCTCATTAGTTCTTACAGAAAAAACTCACCTATCACCATTTTAAACCAAAAAGATCATATTTAATATTTTTTCGTATGAAGATATGACAAATTAGGTCTTAAGTCCTAGGAGAATTCATACAAAAGCTTTCTTTAACTCTCTAGATTGATTTCTTCAAACAATTTCGGGGTAATATATAGAATAGGTATGTCGAGTGGAGGAACCTAAGTTGTCTACTGAAAACCTAATTGAAATAGGCTCTTGGGTCATTACAATAGCCTTATTGTACATTTTTGTACCAAACGTGAAGCTCATGTAAGCTTCCTAACCTACTACGTCGAAATCGCTTCTAGCTAGAAATTTATACTTTCTGATATAAAAAGGCACCCCTTAAAATAGGTGCCTTACTACCATAACATAGGTTTCGTAACCATAAACCAAAGCATCAGCATCAGTAAAATGATATAAATCCAAACGGAGCGATATAGCTTTTGCACTAATGCTCCCTTGTCCTCTCCCGTCTCTCCAAACTTGCGAATTGTCGGAGAAAATGCACGTGCCAGAAAAAATAAAGAAGCTAGTAAAGTGAGCACAGTCATTACAATCCACGGTGTTGTCCACGGCCAGGAGCCTGTAACCGCCAATAAAACCCCGGAAATAACCAATACATGTCCAGCATGCTTAGCCAAATAGACAGCAGATCGAAACGTATCAAGATAGGCTTGTTCCATTTGTCCCTCCGCCTGGCGCAGCTTTTTGATTGTAGAAAATAAAACAAAGAATGGCCCGATTGATAAAATGGCACTAGCTATATGTATATAAAGAAAGAGCTGATACAGCATACGCTTACATTATACCGCACGGAACTCGTGAACCCACACTCTCATATGAGGAAGCCAAGGCATTCCTGGATGGATAGACAAAATGGATTGTTTATATGCTTCTACATTTTCAAAACCCTCTTGCTGAGCATGCTCGTCTGTTAATTCCCCAAGTGTTTGCGCATATACACGCTCTACCACAAACTGTTTTCCCTCTAGCGTCATGATTTCTCCAACATCCGCATACCTGCCATTGCGGCGCGTTGCTGTCTTTTGTCCTGCAATCACCTTCTCAACATCCGCCGGAAGTGTCACAAGGCGCTCAATTGTACATGTTTTCGGCGGTAACGCCTGATTTTCTTGATTTGTTGTCATTTCAACATTCCTCCTCATGAATTCATACACCCAAACCTTACCATACTCTATGCTTGAATTGTACTACTTTATTTTTAAAGAAAACTCGCCGATTGGCGAGCCCTGCTCTTGGGCGAAGACAGAGGCGTAGTTGCACTTATACTTTGTTCCTAAAATTTCTCACTACGTCGAATTCCATTCCAGCTAGAAATTTATACTTTGTTGCTAAAATTTCCCGCTACGTCGAATTCACTTCTAGCTGGAAATTTATATTTTTCTGCAGTGGAACAAAAGCACACTTCTTCGTCTATTATGTGATGAAAAAAGGATACTTAATACAAAAAACTGCTAATTATCAGTTAGAGATCTATGGACACTTATACCTTACATTCCGCTCTACGTCGAACGATTTCCCAGACAAAAATTATAAATATAAAAAGGCTGTCAAAAGAGTATTTTCCTCTCCTTTGACAACCTTTTTAACTGCCACAAATCCAGCTTCTGCAGTTTTACAAGCTTAAGATAAAGTTAAAGGATTTCTTGCTTCAGCTGCCCCTGTTACCCATTCGTATTGACGAAGCTTCACTTGGAACAGCGTAAGTGGATCATGATACATTTCAGGTCTGGCCCTCATCGTATCAAGCAGCTGTTGCTCCCTTTGAATATCTGTATCTGTGTCTTCTGCAACTTGACTCAAAATAGAAAGCGGATTTCGGAAGAACATTCCTACATCCCGTACAAGTCCCTTTTCCAGTAATTCAAACTGCAGGAGAAACTTATGTGTCACAGCAGCTGCTGTTTCGCTGTAATCCTCGCTCTCAATATGCTTTTTATATTGGTTATACAGCACAGTTCTGTTTTGTCCGAAGGCTCCGAACAGCTTCCCAGCGCTCTTTAATAACAGTTGTGACGGCTTAGTCCGAAGAAACACATTCGTTTCCCCAATTTGCACCGTACTTGTAATTCGCTCCGCATCGCGCTGCCAATCATCGAGCACCTTAAAATCACACTGAAGTCTGATTTTCTCTTCTCCGTACAGTGCATTAAATGCATCGCTCATTTCCTCTAAATAGTCCTGACCCTGAAGCAGCTCATCACGGGACGATGCAATCCACTCCTGAATCGAAACGAGACATTCCGGCAATATTTTATTTTGCAAGTAGTTTTGGATTCTCTTATTCATCTCTTCATTGAGCTGCACATGAATATTTCGGAAATCGCTATCCTCTCTCAAAATATCAGAGCACCCCTGCAGCAGCTTTGGAATTTGCTCCGTAATCTCGTCTTGAATCGCCTCTTTTACAACTGCATACGATCTGGCGATGATTCCTGCCTTTTCCTGCTCTAGATCACTTACCTGATGGATAGCAGCATTCAGCTTTGAAAGCATTTCTTCATTCCACTCTATAGAGCCCGCCAGTCTTCTTTCCTTCTCCTCACGCTTTCTAATTAGATACATAATCATATCTTTAATGAGGTATAAAATCTTCGCAGCACGTCCCGCTTCCACACCATGAAGTTCAAAACCAGCCGCTAAGAAACCTGTCATATCACTAAATTGCTGTCTGCTTGCATATAGGGCAGAATACGGTACAACCACCGCATGAGGAAAATCAGCCTGTATGCGCAGCTGCGTACCCTCCGTAATCCGCAGTGCTTCCTGCTCACTGTAAATAGTATCCATCTTATTTAATAGAAAATGAATCGGCAGGTTAGGCAAATGCTTTCGAACTTGAAGCAGCACCCTGCGTTCCTGCTCCGTAAACGGCTCATTCACATTGAGCACGACTAACAGACCGTTGGAGGTACGGGCGTATTCAATCAGTTCGCTGCCTTGAAAGTTTGGCATATCGAAAATGGTAAGAGCATGTTCGTATAAAAAATTGCTCGGTACTCTTACATGAATACACTCTCCTTGATAATTGGATAAAGCACCTTTTTCTGTTATTTCTTGGAACTCAGCAAGACTAGAAATTGTCCTTACTTTGGTCTCGTCCATGATCGTAATTTCCATCTCTGCACCATCGCTAATAGCAACAGCTGCACCGGCTGCATATCCAGATACATTCTCCCCTAATAGGGAATTAATGAAGGATGATGTTCCATTCCCTTTTACACCAGTAACTACAAGATGACGTGTTTTCGCATCTGCAAGCTGGTGAGCGAGCCAATCCCATCGCGGCCCTGCCTCTAAATCATTTCGCTCCGCCCACTGTGTAATGGAATCAAAAAGCTGCAGTGCATGCTCTAGAAAATCATTGCTATACTCAGAGCGATGAATTAAATCCCTAGCAGTACTTACAAAGTTTGCTTCTATACTGTTCGGAAACGTTTCGCTCCATGCCAACACTGCCGCTGATGGAAATGCAGCACGCAAGTGAGGGGTCAGCTTCAACCAATTTGTAAGCAGGTTCGGTAAAACGTCGTGCAGCTCATTAATAAAGTATTGACCCCCTATGAACTCATGGTATGCATCCTCATATAGGACAGAGATCTCATCCCAAGGATCATAAGGATTCACCTCAGACTCTACAAATACAAGATTAATAATTTGCATCCAAGCCAAATAAGAATCTTGGTTTTTATAGCTCTGCCAAAGTGCAGAAACCATTTGGACAAACTGCCCGTGATCCAATTTATGTAGCACAGCCAACAGCTCATAAAAGTAACCAGGTGCCATTCCCTTCGTATAGCCCTTACTTACATAGCCTTCTAAAATTACAAACCATTGCAGAGATTCCGTGCGAATGGCTTCCTTCGCCGCAAGCTCAATGGCGCTGTTCCAGTCTCCTTGTTCCTCATAAAAGGCACGAGCTAAGGATGTGACGTTCGGGTAATCAGGGTTGAAAGATACCGCCTCCTGAATTACTTTGAAGGCAGACTCAGCTTTATTCTGTTCGATATGAAGAGAAAACAGCTGCAGCGCAATTTCTGTCGTTAGCGTGCTGCAATCTGTAACTATAGATGTATACAGCTCTTCGGCACGGTCTAATATGCCCAGCTCAAAATAGCTATCAGCGATATTTTTTATTGCCCACGGCTGCAATTCATTCTCGACCTTTTCCCATTTAAAAATGGCTGCTTCTAAATCCTTGCTGTGATAATATATCTCTCCTTGCGCGAAACGAATATAAGACAAATCAGCGGGTTCATTGTTTTCTTCCGTCCGGTACAACACTCCAAGTACCTCAATCGGCTGTCTCGTTTCATTTTCTATTAAAAAGGTTTCATAATACGACTTGTTAATAAACTGCTTCTCGACTGTCATGGTTTTCCTCCGATATACAGTAAATTCATTAAAAATAAGGACCAAAATTTGGACAACTATCCTTTTTCAATCTCTTTATTTTATCATATTTTTTGTGCGACAAGGTGTTATTTTACTTTCATTTCCATGACAAAAAAGAGGTTTTATGTAAAATTTTTAACATAGTTTCAAAGAAACTCTCATTTTTTTGAAAAAATGAATATCAAGGCCGATATTTGGAAACAGGATTTATTTCATGCTCATAAGCTGGCCGAATACGCATCGCTTGCCCGCCGCCATTAGCCAGCCGCAGTCTTAGTACTGTGTTACGATCAACAAGTACTCTATAGGTATTAAGAGACAACGGATTATATATCCAATCCGCATCAACGCCATCTACATATATTTCAGCCACGTATTTCTTGTATGGATCAAGGAAGGTGAGAGGAACATCAAACATGCGTCCATTTTCATTTGTGATGCTTCCTAAGTACCAATCGTCACTATTTCTATCCTTTCTGACAATCGTAATATACTCACCGATTTCACCATTTAAAACCTTCGTGTCTTGCCAGTCAACCGGTACATCTAAGAGAAATTGAAAGGCGGGAAGGTTCTTTTCATAGTTTTCAGGTAAATCCGCTAGCATTTGCAGTGGGCTGTACAACACAACATAAAGGGCGAGCTCTTTAGCTATGGTACTGTTAATTCGGTTCTTCGGTTTATATTCCTCGAAGAATAAATCGACAATTCCAGGTGTGTAATCAAAGGGACCTGCAAGCATTCGGGTATATGGAAGAATGGTGGTATGCTCTGGCGGGTTTCCTCCCCCCTCAGCCCACGCGTTATACTCCTGGCCCCGTCCTCCCTCACGTGTCATCATGTTTGGATAAGTACGTCTTTCTCCCGTATCTTTAATAGGTTCATGTACATCCAACATAATCTGATATCGAGCTGCTGTTTCTACCACTTTCCTATAATGATTCACCATATACTGGCCATGATGCCATTCTAAACCTATGACATTACCTTGGGTATCATAACGTTTGATAGCTGGATCACGGCCTACATAACCTGTTTTCACCGCATCAATCCCTAGCTTTTTATAAAACTTAAAAGCCGCTTCCATTTGCTCTTCATAGTTTTTAATTGCAGAAGCAGTCTCATGATGGCCGATGATTTTTACTCCTTTCCTTGCAGCATAGGAAGCTACTTCTTGTATGTCAAAGTCTTCATAAGGAACCGTAAATTGAAATTGTTCCCCATGCTCCATCCAATCACCGTCCCAGCCTTGATTCCAGCCCTCAATCAATACCATTGGAATTCCATATTTAGCAGCAAAGTCAATATATCTCTTGGCATTTTCAGTAGTTGCCCCATGTTTAGGTCCAGAGCCCCATGTATACTTTTCAAGATGCATTCCCCACCAAATACCAATATATTTTCCAGGCTTTACCCATGAAACATCGCCTAATTGATTAGGCTCATTAAGATTTAAAATCAAATAGTTTGTGAGTAAATCTCCCGGATTCTCTGCAATTTGGATTGTGCGCCAAGGTGTTTGAAAAGGAGTAGATCCTTTCACTTTAACACCGTCTGACCAAGGAAAAAGATCCGCCTTAAGCTTGTTAGAATGCAGGGGCATTATTGCCATGGAAGAATAATCTTTCAGATCTGCCTCGTGAATACTTAAGTAAACTCCGTTAGTTGCTTTCATAGTAAGCGGTGTATGCACAGCACGAAAAGACTTGGCAATAGAACTGATAGGTGTTTTATGATAAAGATATTCATAGCGTTCTTTTTGGTATGCTGGAATCCACCAAGCAGTATGGTCACCTGTTAGTGAAAACTCAGTTTCTTCATCCATGATCTCAAAATCAGATATATGATCTTGCTTTGGCAATTCATAACGAAAGCCGAGTCCATAATTGTATACACGGAAAACGATTGTCATTTTACGGCGGGCAGCGGCAGCTTCCTCAAGATCGACTCTCAATTCATTATACTGATTCCGAATATCTTTCACTTCTCCCCAGGGCTGGGTCCAAGTTTGATCAAAACTATCGTACTTGCTGCTAGCGATAAAAAAGTTCTGATTAAGCGCTTCCCCCTCTTTGAAAATAAAGCCCAGCTTTGAGGCAGCCAAGATGTCTCTATCGGAATATCTAACAGTATAATAAGGTACTCCATTCTTAAGCATAAATGTGACATGAATTCTGCCATCTGGTGACGAAATATAAAATTTCCTATTCATAAATGCGTTCTTCTCTATTTTAGGAACTGTAGGTCGCTCTGAAATGTGATTGTCACTTTGATATCTTGAAAAAGGAACTGGTATTTTAAGTGGTTGACCAGGAAATACAATTGGATAGCTTAAGCTGTTCATTATCATAATGGTATGAATAGAGCAATTAAAATTCCGAGCTATTGAATCTAAAGTATCTATGGGCGTAACACGATAAATTATTATATAAAATTTTTCCATTTTCCACCTCACTTGATACTTTACTGCTTAGCTTTTACTAATATATGTGTAACATTTGAATCAATTACCACATAAGGAAAACAACTCCCCCAGCAATAAAGCATAATAGAACTACCGTTTTATAAAGATAGGATTTCATTATAAAGAAAACTCGCCGACTGGCGAGCCCTGCCTTTGAGCGAAGACAGGGGCGTAGCCCTACTTATACTTTGTTCCTAAAATTTCTCACTACGTCGAATTGACTTCCTGCTAGAAATTTATACTTTCTTAAAGCACAAGTGAAATAAAGACCCCGTTCAATAACGGAGTCTTTGTATGATTCATTATTTACTCTAGAAGATATACTCTTGCTTCATAAGGTTTTAAAAAGATAGAAGAGATATTGTTCTCGTTTTCGTCTGCTTCATATTTGCTAATTAAGCCAAATATTTCGAATGATATTGAATATGATCAGGCAATTGGAACTCTGTTGTTTCACTAGAGAAGTTTATAATTGCAAGCAATGTTTCATTTTCTAATACACGAGTATAGGCATAAATTTGGTCATGATCTTCTATCTAGGGTGTTCATCCATCTTCATAGACGCACTGGATTCCAATACATTAAAGCCGCATGAAACGGATACACATACTCATATGTACCATCTTGTTCTGACACATATTTATTAATAACGTTCTCCACTTCACGACCATTGTAATGCGTATCCAAAATCTTTGTAGTGTTGTCACGAAGCAATTCTTCATAAGAGGAATAGCTTTTTTTGCTTTGTAATTTCACAATCTTGCAGTTTGCTAAAATTCCAAGCTGATACAATATATTCAAAATATGAATATAATCCCGGCGTCTCAAATTAATTTTATACCCCTTTTGCTGGAGCTCCATATAGTGAGGCTTCTCTGGACCCGTTGTCATTCCTGCAATCACTAGACGATTTGCCGTCTCATTCATTTTTAATAATGCTTTCCCTATATCATACATACGATAGTAACAGTTAAATCCAAACACAACGTCATATGTCTCTCTTGCCTTTTCATTTTCCCACTTTTCATGAATCAGCTGCATGTTACTGATACCTTTGGCAGCAGCTTGGGTTTCTAGAAATTGTACAATACTTTTTGAACTATCTATACATGTAAGCTTCTGAACTTGATCGGCGATTGCAAAGGTATAATTTCCCCACCCAGGACCGATTTCCAATACGTGATCATCACTGTTTAAGAGCGGCAGGAGTTCCTGCTGCACGATTTGTGCGTATGGATCTGGTTTATGCCGTTCCTTTCTCTCCACCATAGAAGACCAAAAAGCTTCTTCAGCCTGATCATCTTTTAATCGCTTCGGTATGTTTCCGTTATGATCTATCATGGATTCTTTCCATAGCTCTATGTAATCGTAACCTTTTAGTATTTCCGTCTTCATTCTTTTCTCTCCCCAGTCCCTATAATTGAAATATACTTTAACACTGCATTCAATCAGATTGCTTTCAAGCTGTTTTTGTTCAACGTAAAACATCTAGCTGTATCTATAGGTAATTTATAATTTCTTACAGTATAAAGAAAACGCTACGTCGAATGGTCTGCCTGCTAGAAATTTATACTTTCTTACTTAAAGTGCAAAAAAAATCCTCAACCTTTTAACTGGCTGGGGATTTATGGGTACGCACAAATAGGCGACAAAATGGCAGAATACGATTGTCGCTTTATCCTCGTACACCTTTCCTTTCCGCGAAGGCTGTTTTGGTGTTACAACCTAGGTAGGTCTCCTGGCTTTTGAATCATCGCTCTCTATCGCCTTCCCTAATGATATCATTAAGTGACATGCTTGACAGAGAACTCCTCAACTACAGTGGCGGGACCGCTCGGGACTTACACCCGATTCCCTGTTATCCCTTGCTCCTACAAGGGCACCTAGTTTGCTTGCGATATCCTATTGTAACCTTGATTATACTTGTAATTCTTACAATTTAAAACTGAATTTTAAATACGGCAGCAATACAAACAATTATACCTAAAATGAAATAATCCCCTGCTGCTCCATTTATAAACAGAACAACAAGGGATTTAAATACAAACCGTATGTTTCACCTGTATGCTTTCCTTTCTACTGAATGAGGACTTATGTCATGATAAAAATATCTTCCGTTTCTGCTTTCTCTTTCTCTTCCTCTTTCCTATTCAATACTTCCCGAACTGCCTCTTCCCACCAGTAATTCTCATCCTTCTCTGGAATAACCGGCTGTACTGCCTTTGGTACCTTCACATCCGCCATCTCACAGCAGATTTCATATATTTCGTCAAATTGAACGAGGGACATTTACATTACCTCCCTTAAATCAGTTATTTTTGCCTACAGCTTTATTATATATCCATTTTATGTAAAAAACCACACTTAATCGTATTTGAATTGTGATCGCTTACATTTCTTTGTTAAATACTTAATATTGTTGCCTCTTGTTGACATAAAAACTTTATATTTATTAATAAAAAGTTAGCACTAACCGAGGCAGACTCATCGTGTATTTCTATGATTTATTGATCCATTGAATGTCTCTTAAAGAAAACTCGCCGATTGGCGAGCCCTGCTCTTGGGCGAAGACAGAGGCGTAGTTGCACTTATACTGTATTCCTAAAATTTCTCACTACGTCGAATGAGCTTCCTGCTAGAAATTTATACTTTCTTACAGTGTAAAATAAAGAAAACTCGCCGAATGGTCTCTCGGTTAGAAATTTATACTTTCTTACAGTGCAAAAAAAACGGAAACCTCTCGAACATACACGATAGGATTCCGTTTCTCCCAAAGATTCTATTCATCACATCTGCTGCCATTTATATAATAAGCGGACTCTGCCAATGAAATAAACGTAACCTCTACCTCTTGAACACCCGTCCCCATTATATACTTTGTAATAGCTTGCGCGAACTTATCACGGATTTCTTGTCCACGCTCAAACCATTTTACCTCAATTAGAGGAAACGCTGGTACTTCTTCTCCATCAAAGATAAAAACAGACTGTGGTACCTCTAATGTGAAATTGTCTGTTCCACAATCGCAAATAGATGCAAGCTCTTCGACTAAAGGCTTGCTGATTTCCTTTGTTTGTTCAATTGTAATTCCTCGAATGACGATATGCGGCAAAATCATTTCTCCCTTCTTTGCTTGTCTATGTTTATTATACTCATTTAGGGACTAGTTTTGCTGCTATATTTTCTCCACGTTATACCTGCTCTTTCTTCCGCTCAAGCTGCGCTTTTCGTTTTTTCAGCTCCTCAAAATGGGCCATACCAATGTTTTTTGAACCGAGTTCCGCACCAGAATCGCCATAGAACCCATGACTGTTTGAACAAGACCATATCGCTCTGCTAGCCCTCGTGCCCTTATTTCGTATTCCTCATTATGCAGGGGATGCTTCACTTCAATGCCTTCGAGTCCGGCCGCCGCCCACCCCGCAACTGCCTCAAAATTATTGAATTGACCAGGATGGGCTAGTACTGGGATACCTCCTGCTTCCCGAATAACACGTATTGCATCAAACACATCGATATACTGAATTGGCACGTACGCAATACCTTGCGGATATAAGCTCGTTCCTCTAGAAAACAACTTATTATATAGCTCTCCGTAAATTTTATCTGTATAGCCCTTATCAAGGAGAGCGTGCATAATATGCTGCTTATACACACCTGTGCCTCCCTCGGCATACCTCTCAACCTCTTCCCACGTAATGTTGTAGCCTCCTCTAATCAACCGGCTAACCATCTCGAAAGAAGCGGCATGCCGCTTTTCCACTAACGGCTGACATAGCCGTTCAATTGCTTCATGCCCTGGTGTAACATAAAATCCTAGAATATGCGCTCTTGTACCACGAATATAATCATACGCGGAGATTTCAATACCCGGTATAATTTCAATACCGAGCGTCTTACCAACCTCTAACGCTCGCTCTAGCCCAGCCGTTGTATCGTGGTCTGTAATGGCTAAATGCGTTACACCTTTTTGCTTTGCTTGCAGTATAACGTCTTCTATCGTAAACGGATTATCTGAAATCTTTGTATGACAGTGTAAATCAATTATCATTTCAACACCCCCATCATAAAACTAATTCCATGTCTTTGAAAGTCTAGCGAATCGTAAAAGGCATGTGCTTCCTCTCTTTTTTCATTGCTTGATAACATAATCTTATAGCATCTGTTATCACTCGCTATTTGCATTGCTTCATTAATCATTGCTCTCCCAATACCCATCCTTTTATAATCAGGGTGCACAACAATATTCTCTAAGATGGCAAATTTCATCCCATTCAACAATTTACTATGGTTAAGTAAGTGTAAAAATATTCTTTGTTTTCTATTAATTTTGGTAAATAGACCTTAACAAAACCTCAAAAAGAAGGGACACAAGCGTATACAGCGCATGCGTCCCTTCTTTTCATCTTTATTTAGCTTTACTCGTATGACACCATTCATAAATAAACGCTAGGATTACCTTCGTAAACTCAACAAGCTGCTTTACCGCTACCTTTTCATTCACAGAGTGCGCTTCCTGCAGCGTTCCCGGTCCATAAATAGCCGCTGGAATTTGAAACTCACTAAACCACCCTCCGTCTGTAACCGTTGGGGACATATCAATCGTCGCCTGGCGATGGAGTGTTTTCTCATGGAGCGAGAATAATGTTTGTACGGCTGCATGATTTTGGTCTACTTCTAAAGACGGAAAGATTTCCCCCCGATCAATAATCATAGATTCACCGCCCCATTGAAATTGCGGAGGATTCTCCCGCAGCCATGGGTCGGCATCTGCAATTTTATGGATAAAGCTCTCGATTTCTTGTGCTACCTGATGATGTGTTTCATTTGGATAGAAATGCACAGTAATCCAAAGACGGCATTCATCCGCAATAAAGGCTGCGTGGCGCCCTCCTTCAATCACTGCAGGGTTAATTGTTGTCATTCCCGGCGGATACCCTTCATAGGTTTTCATCACTGCCCAATGCCTTTCAAGCTCCTGAAGACCTTGAATAATTTTCATCATTTTCTCAATGGCGCTTGCTCCAAACAATTGCCCTCCTGCATGAAGCATTTGGCGTCTCGTTGCATCATGAAAGGTTTGCGGGCTTTTCACTGTAATCCACCCTGTAATAACTCCGCCTTGCCCTTGAATATGCAGATCACTTGTATCAACAACCAAGGCAAAATCAGCATTATAGCCGCGCTTGCAACATTGAAGCGTCCCTGCCTCTCCAACCTCTTCACCGATTACGGATTCAAAAATTAAATCACCCGGCAGCTCAATCCCCGCCTCATGAAGCAGCTGAATCGCAAACAAAGCTCCTGCAATTCCACCCTTCATATCCGCGGCACCCCGACCGACTACATATCCATCCTCTACAAACGGGGCAAATGGCCCTGTTTTCCACGGCTCATCCTCGGATACCTCGGCAACATCTACATGTCCATTAATAATAAGGCTTTTATGTTGCGCTGATTCCTTCCCTTTCTTTACCCCTACTACATTTGGGTCTCCCGGATATACATCCCATTGATCAATGGAAAAGCCGCAACTTTGTAGAAACTCCCCTACAAATCCCTGAATATCACTTGTATTCCGCGCTGGCGGAGCAGGAGTTTCAAATTGAATCAGCTTTTTGGTCAATTTAATAAGCTCTTCCTTGCGTGCATCAATCTGTTGTAATAGCATTGAAATTTGTTCGTTCACCACTTAATTCTCCCTCTCCTTTATAGAATCTTTTTCCATCTTCACACAAAATGCGCAAAAAGAAAAGCAGAGGCTCTGGAGCTTTGCAGCACCCTAGTCTCTGCTTTTCATATAAGCCGTGCAATACTGATACAGCTGATAACACATCGTCTGAGTCAGCCCTTATTCTCAAAAACTTAACAACCTTTATTAGCACGCTTTGAAAATTATTTATCAATTAAAAGTCTATCATCTTTCTGCTTTAAATAAGCCCGAGCTTCTCCAATCCATGCTTTACGCCATCTTCCTCTGCGGTAATGGTAACCATATCAGCATAGGCCTGCACTTCAGGAATCGCATTCCCCATTGCCACTCCCATACCAACCATGGAAAGCATTTCAACATCGTTCAAACCGTCTCCAAAGGCAACAGCCTCTTCCTGAGAGACTCCTAATTGTTCTAGAACCTTTAGAATCCCAGTCGCTTTTGTTGTATTCGCACAATTTACATCGCATGTACGCATCCCCGGACTGCTCCATCTTCTAAAATATAGCTCTGGAATACTTTTCTGATAGCTCTGCTCCTCCTCTGCTTCACAGTGAAGAAACAATTGATAAATATTCTCCTCTTTCCAAAATGCAGCAGGTGCCTCCTGCAATCCAGATACATCTTGACGAAATGCCTCTTTGACATACGGATGCTCCAGCTCTGTTACCCTTAGATCTGTTCCTCCAAGGTATGTTAATGGATGCTTATAATCACTCGTCCGAATATGGAGCTTCTTTAGTACATCCTTTTCAATTGGTTTTCGATGGATGATTTCTCCTCTATGATATACATAAGATCCGTTAAAGAAAATCATCGACTGTACGTCTAAATCATGAATAACAGGCTTTGCAAAATAAGGTGCTCGTCCCGTTGCAATTACGACATGGATATTATTCTCCTGAAGTTGTCGCACCGCCTGCTTTGTTGCATTTGTTACACTCTTTCCATGCGGCAAAATAGTGCCGTCAATATCTAAGAAAACAACTTTGTACTTCATTAGTAAAATTCCCCCTGTGCCTAGACAAGAAACATTTTGTCTCGATAGATATAGTAATCCTTTCTAGTACATCAAAACATTTTATCTCGTGCAGGCTCCCGGCAAACTATGAGACGGTAGTCCACAAACATAAAACACCTTCTATTGTAGCACGTTCATTCGTTTGCAGAAGTAAAAAGTTCTTTCTCTCATTCCTTTCTTGGGCTGCGTTTCAGAATCTAAAGCCCTACTTTTATTATATAGAAAAAATTATATAGTCTATGTTTAATTTTTGTAAAATATACAAAATCCCATATTTTACTTATTTATCCACCAAAGAAATCTTCTTCTTAGTGATATAGCTTAAAGTAAGCTCCTGTTATTTGGCTGTATTATATCTCACCTTAACTTCTTTTTACTTACAAACCAATTAAAAACAGACTATCCATTATCCGGTAAAATATTCTGAAAATTTTAAAAAATAACTTGTCAAACATGCTACTTTATGTAAAAATAGAGATACAGAAGTTCACAATTCTGTCACATTTAAAAATGTGCTAACTGATAACGAGAGAGGAGTTTGATAGTATGCTAGAATTTGTAGTAGGAATGGCACTTTTTTCTCCGTTTTTCTTGTTACCAATTGTATTAAGACAATACTTTAAAAGCTCTTCAGTAGATGTTGCATGAAAATAAAAAATGTAAGCACTTACAATAACTAAATGTAAGCCATGCGATTGATTCGCATGGCTTTTTGTTTTATCATTTTCCGACAGAAGACTCCTAGTTCATGTTTATACATCGTATACAAAACATAAATTTCCATATACAATTTTATATAGTTCGTATTATTGTTTTTTGTTTTTGTTTTTCTAGCGAGCCTAGTCTATACTTTTAATGAGAACAATTTAGATTCCATCTTTAACTAAGAAACACATAGAGAAAAGAGGTGAATGATATGCGCCAAGATACTGAAAAATCCCGTCCTGCTTACCATCAGTCTTACGAAATTATCCGAGATATGATTGTACATGGCAAGATTCCTCATGGAACGAAAATCGTTGAAGAAAAGCTTGCGACTGAATTAGGTGTCAGTCGAACACCGATTCGAGAATCCATTCGAAGACTAGAACAAGAAGGACTGATTAAAGGAAAAAAGGTTGTTAGTCCTTCTGAAACAGATTTGCGAAACATGTTTCAGGTCCGTATGCTGCTGGAAGGATACTCTGCTCACTGTGCAGCAACATATCTACAGGAAAGTGAACTTGCTTCTCTTTGGAACTGCGTGGAGGTTGGAAGGACCGGAACCCGCGAGGAAATTATGCAGGCCAATGAAAAGTTCCATGAAATCATCGTACAAGCAAGCAATAATCCTGTCATGATTGACATCATTGACCGTATGCAATCCATTATCTATCTTTTCCGCCATACTGTTGTATACTACAACCGTCCATTCCTCATAGATGAACATGAGAAAATTTACAACGCTATCAAGGCAAGAGATGGACAGAAAGCAGATTTTTTAATGAAGGAGCATTTACAGGCTGACTTGGAATTTTGTTTGCACTTATTGAGTAATAACAAAAATGATTAAGGATTTCTGACTACGTCGAATGACTTCTAGCTGGAAATTTATACTCCTACCGTGCTAAAGAGCCCCTTTCATTTCTCTTGGAAGGGGCCGCTTACACTTCTTTATCTGCCTAAAGGAGACATATCATCTCTCCTTCATCCACTTCACAATATTGCTATATACGTCCTCCCGATTGATTTCATGCAGCATTTCATGGCGACCATCCTTGTAAAATATGTATGATACATCATGCACTCCAGCCGCTCGAAATGCTTCGTATGCATGCAGGACACCCTTTGTATGTCCACCTACAGGATCCTTGTCCCCAGATATAAACAAAATTGGTAAGTCCTTTGGTACCTGTGCAATGTTCTCCGCCTTTTGAATCATTTCGCTTCCCGTAAACAAATCGTAAAAGAATTCACTGGTAAAAATACCGCCGCATAGCGGATCTGCGATATAATTGTCCACTTCCGTCTCATCACGGGTTAGCCAATCGAACGCAGTGCGACTCGGTCGAAATGGCTTATTGAAATTTCCAAAGGCTAGACTGTTTAAAAGTAAGCTTGGTGTTTTTCTGCCCTTTGTCTTCATTTCTAAACGCGCAAGCAGCTTGCCAGTTTTCAGAAGTGGAACCGCATTATCTCCCGTTCCTGATAAAATCATCCCGTGCAGCTTCTTGCCGTATAGCTGCGCGTACCGCCTTGCAAGAAATGAGCCCATACTGTGGCCAAATAATACTACTGGAGTGCCTGGATACTCCTTCTCAATCTGCTGCGTTACAAGATGCAAGTCCTCGACAACTTTCTCAAAACCATTTTCAGCTGCAAAATATCCTCTATCTTCTTTTTCCTTTGCCGTATATCCATGGCCTCGATGATCATTGCCATATACAAAAATCCCTTCCTTAACAAGCATTTGTGCAAATGCAGCATAACGGTGAATATGCTCCGCCATACCATGGGAAATTTGTAAAATCATTCTTGGTTGCCTTGCTTCCTCCACCCATTTTATACAAAATAGTTCTATACCGTCTGATGCTTGTACCCTAAAAGCTGTCTCCATCTCGGCATCCATACCTTTCCGTATATTTCTTATCTAAAGTAACAGGAAATATGTGCTTATCCTGATTATTATGGTGCTTTTTAAAATGCTCTCGTAAAATGCAGCAAAAGCAATAAAACGAGCATACTTCTCGTAAAGCATGCCCGTCTTCCATATATGACTTACTCATATATATGTTATATTTTTTAGAACAACCACAAACTCCTTGTCCGTTTTCTCTTCTTTTTTATCCCTTTGTTCGACAAACCCCTACTTCTCAGTAAGCTAGTCTTCATCCTTTACATCTAAATCATCTGGAATTGGTTCACTTAAAATTTCATCAATGAGCTTCCTATACTTCTCCATTTGCTCAAGATGATTATTGAACTGCTCCTTATTGATTAGATATTGCTCTCCATCATAAACCGCCCGAATGCGTCTTTGCCGAATAAGGCTTTCAATCTCAGATTCCGGTATATTTAAAAAATGCGCTGTTTCTTTTATAGTTAGATACATGATTTTCCCGTCCTTTCTGTATGCTTATTATATAATAAGCATACCACTTGTTTTACAAAAACGAGGTGAAAAAGCATGTATCTTGATCAAAGCCATGACCCAAGGAAAAATGCAAGGCTGCTGTCGCAGCTTGCTTATCACAAAGTAAATATAAGAAAAGCGGTCGAAGAAACAAATGCGATTTTCTCTAGAATAAAAGAGAATGCTCCTATGCCAAAGCCTTCTTTTTTAAAGCGTCTACGTTCTAAGGCGTCACAGACCGATTGTGCTACGTATGTAGATGAAAAAGAGCACGCCTATCCTGCTTGGAAAGCTCTATTAGATACAGAATACAATCATTTATTAAAACGTGTAAGACGAACAGTCAATGTAAAAGATTATGGAGCAATAGGCGATGGCAGGACTGACGATACAGAAGCCTTTAAGAAAGCTATCGGTAACGGCCGGGTGAGGGTATATATTCCTGCGGGAGTGTTTGTGACAAAAGGGCTGCGGCTGCCATCATGGACATATCTTGAAGGATCGGGCAAAAACACAACCATCATAAAACTTCATCATACTGCTCCAAAAGGAACGAGATTGATTACAAATGCAAACTACCGACGCGGGAACCGTAACATTTACATACAAGGCATGACGTTAGACTGGAATGTGGAACGGCTCGGCTATGAACAAAAAACGGCTACAGGAGGCAATCACTCCAGCTGCCTCACATTTGCCCATGTTACCTTTGGCTGGGTAAAAGATGTATCCGCGTTGAATCCTGGATTGCATTGCTTCGACATCTCATCTCCTGCCTATAGCTATGCAGGAGATGGAACACGCGCCTGGGGCGGCAGCAAGTACATTTGGCTGGATAATCTGAATGGCTCCGGTTTTGGAGACGATGGTGTCACCACACACCATAGCGAAAACATTTTAATCTCAAACTGCCACATGTGTGACCCGAGCGGGCGAGCGCACCAAAGGGGATTTTCCAACTCAAACGGCATTGAAGTTGATGACGGTTCTCGAAACATATGGCTTGTGAACAATTCGACCGCCAGATGCTTTGGCGGTGTTGAAGTCAAAGCTCATCATAACTCATCCGCAGCTTCAAATGTACAAATCATTGGACATCTTTCTGTAAACGACAATCGTTCGTACAATTTCCGCCACATCGGGCATCACACTAGCACCGATCCTGAATCACAGACAGCTTACGATATTCGCGCGACAAATATTGTATCTATTGCACCTACTTATACAAACTTATATACAGATTCTAATCCGCGAGGTATGGTAATTTCAGCTTATAAAAATGTTGTTATTAATCATTTTACGCTCATCGGCGACCCTGAGTATGACTATAAAGGAAATCCTATTGTTGCCCTCCAATATCGCGCACGGAATATCGTCCTGCATAACATCGCAATTCGCAGCTTCAAAACAGCGGGCACAGACATACACATCTTCGGCGGAAAACAACGGGCAGATTGTATCAAACTCAGGAACATCTCTATTCGTAATTCTGCTCCACAAGCTATATATGTAGGGACAGGAGTACAGCAGCTAACCATTCATAACGTTCATGCCAAGAACAAGAACGGAGCCTATGGACTAAAAACAGTTAACTCGCTGCCTGATGTTTCAGAAGTCCATGCTATGGGTTATAAAACCTCTATTTTAATTGAAGAGAATATATAGAGAAACTCGCCGATTGGCGAAGATAGGGGCGTAGTTGCACTTATACTTTATTCCTAAAATCTCCGGATACGTCGAATTGGCTTCCAGCTAGAAATTTATATTTTCGTAAAGTGAAGGGGCTGACACAAAAGTTGTCAGCCCCTTTTCTTCTTATTTATATAGGATATCATCTCGAAGTGTTGCAACCTTATCTAAAGCAGTTTGAATATCATGCTCCTGCACACCAAAATGGGCAAGTGCATCATGAAGATGTGTTGCAATAGCCTGAAAATGGGCTGGCTGCAAGTTCATTCCCTCATGCGCTTTCGCCATTGATCTTCCCGAGTATTGATTTGGACCACCTAACGCAAAGCTAATAAATTTCGCTTGATGACGTTTTTGCTTTTCCATATCTGTGTTCTCGAAAAAATGCTGAACCGTTTCATCCTTTAGAACTAATTCCTCATAGAAGTAATCCACTACTTTCGCAATGGCTTCCTCTCCTCCAAACTTCTCATACAATGTTTGTGCCATTAATACATGCTCCTTATCCAATATAGTATACAGGTTTATTTTTCCATTTTTTCATAATCATTATTCATTCTTTTGAACTTTGCTGCAAATTTAGGTAATTCGCGCAGAAACAGCGATCGAAAAAAAGGAATACACTATATAAAGAAAACTCGCCGATTGGTGAGCCCTGAGCCCTGCTCTTAGGCGAAGACAGAGGCGTAGTTGCACTTATACTTTGTTCTACAATTTCTCACTACGTCGGATTGGCTTCCAGCTAGAAATTTATAGTGTAACAAATCAAGATGTGAAAAAGGATAACACGTTATAAACGGTATTTATTTCTACAAAAATACAACTTCCTCTTCTATCCCTCTCACCATATCTCTTCATAGTACTATTAACTTCCAGAATAAAGAAAACTCGCCGATTGGCGAGCCCTGCTCTTGGGCGAAGACAGAGGCGTAGTTGCACTTATACTTTGTTCCTAAAATTTCTCACTACGTCGAATTAGCTTCCTGCTAGAAATTTATACTTTCTTAAAGTATAAAGAAAACTCGCCGATTGGCGAGCCCTGCTCTTGGGCGAAGACAGAGGCGTAGTTGTACTTATACTGTATTCTTAAAATTTCTGGCTACGTTCAATGACTTCTAGCTGGAAATTTATACTTTCCTACAGTGAAATCAAAAACTCCTTGCATTAAATTCCAATTTATGTAAAAATAGGATTAAGGAGTTCACAAATTCGTCACATTTATACAAGCTTCCATAAATGAAAGGAGTGTTAATATGTTGGAATTCGTGATTGGAATGTTACTGTTCTCTCCTTTTTTTTCCCTGCCTCTTCTACTTGCCTACTACTTTGAACATTTCTCTTCAGACTCTTACTAAAAACTTTTTTGTAACCGTTAACAAAAAGTTCCCTTATTATGGATTTGCGATCCCTGCCCTTGGGCGAAGACAGAGGCGTAGTTGCACTGACCCTTTGTTCCTAAAACTCCCTTCTACGTCGAATACGCTTCTAGCTGGAAATTTATATTTTCGTAAAGTGCAAGAAAAAATGCTGCCTTTTCGCAGCATTTTTTTCTTTGTATTCAACTATAATCTGTTTAGGTGAGCATCATCATTTGTAAAGAAAAAGAATAATAAATTTCTACTCCTTCTCCTGCTTACATTATCGTTTGAGTTGCTACTTCATGAAGAGCATTGGCTACTTTTCCATATTCACTGGCATGCGGACGATCCTCTCCATCTCCATAACCATAATCAAACATACGATTTCGATTAAGGGTTAGCTTCGTGATTGTTGGACGCAACAAATCAAATATATTGAATCGCTCTTGTAAATGAGAAAATCTTCTTTGATAAGATAAAATTTCTTCACGAACAATGCTCCAGAAATGGTGTTCAGAAAATTGTTCGTTTTCCTGTAGAATGTTGCTTAAATAACGGAAATGACAAATAAATAATCCCGTTAAAATGAATTGTGTCAATCCTTCAGGCGGCTCGCTGCGCAGTACTTTTTTCAGCTCAGGAGATACCGCCTCCAGCTCTGGGAGCGGCTGATCGCTAATGTTCACGTCATCCACAAAATCTTTCATAATCAAACGTTCTGGCTTGTAACTTTTTAGCACAAGCACCGTATTTTGCCCATGCGGTGAAAACACAGTACCATACTGATATAAGTAGTGAAGCAACGGCGGTAGAATTGCTTTTGCAAGCTGCTTGACCCATTCTTCTACCGTAAGGCCTGATTTCTCAATTAATGCTGATACAAATGGTGTTCCTTCATGATCCACATGCAGCAACGCCGCAAGTGTAATTGCATGTTCATCGTCTTGCAGCCCGTTGTAAACACTTTCCCTCCAAACCACGCCGAGCATTTCAAGATATTGATAAGGGACTCCCTTTAGCTTCGAAAAAGTGCGATGATCAACGTTCATAGTCGCAACCTCTCCCAGCAGACCAAGGCGGCATTCTTCTTTTAAAAACACATCATGTTCCCATATGTTTTTCATAAATGCTGTTACTTCAGGAGCAATCACTGTCCTTTCGCTCGGTAATCCTCGATATACAAGTGTATTTAAAATGCTCATCGGCAGCTTCACATGATGCTTTTCCTTATTCGTTACATTCACAAATGTGCGAATGGACTGTTGCGGAAGATAGTGGTCTTCTCCTTCTCCTAATGGAATCAGCTCTTTGTTAGCAATCTCAGCAGCGAACATAGACACAATCACATTGTTCCATTGCCACACATGAATCGGCATGAAATAATAATCTCCTGCTTGTACTCCTTTAGTTACTAGCTTTTTCTGAAAAAGCTGGATTGTCTTCTCATCAAGCTCTTTCTCTATCACTCTCTCATAAGATAACCCTTCTACCGAATGAAAGCTCCCGATCTTTTTATGGATTGCAATCCACGACAGTTGCACCTTTTTCTTTTGTTCAGGTGCATACCTTATATAGTCGTCATACCCAAAGCCAATCCGGCCTTTGTTATATGTAATCCAAGGATGCCCCGTCATTTCTCCTTCTAGTTCTGCATAATCTAATTCAATTAGCTCTTTCGATAATTTTGATCTTTCTTTTAGGTGAGTATCTGCCACCAATGTATGCAAATACTCTTTCACTAAATGGCCTGCTGTAGAACCCGTCATCTTCCCCTCTTCTTGTATACTTAACAAAAATGCAAGAGATAACGGTATATCGCTTGTTTCAGCAGCTACTTTCACACTCTCAGGTAAAACATAAAAGCTGTTGAATAAGCGAGGTTTTGCTTGGAAGCAGTACACTGCCCCTTTTTGATCCCTCCACTCGTAAAAACGAATGCCATCCCTCTCACTCATCAGCTTTGGCATAATAATTTCTTCATACATGAACTCTTGAATCATTTTGGCTAGAAGCTGTTGATCTTTTTCCTTCCAAGCTTGTTCTGTTAACGCATGTATAGGTGTCTCACAAATTTTCATGACGCCCGACTCCCCTTTTTATTTGATATGAAGATGATTGGTAACTACGAATTGAAAATAAAGCCATGCATAATGCCGATCCAATTAAAAGGAAACCGCTTAGAAGGAATGGTCCTTCAATGCCATTATGTTGCACCGTCATCAAAGCAGCCATTGGCGAGAAAAGCAAAGCTATATTTTGTACTGATGTGACGAGACTATATGAAAGCGGCGATTTCCTTCCAATTCCCATCTGAAAGAAGAGAATATCAATTGCTGCCAGACTGACAAAAAAGCAGATACCATACATAATCCGAATAGTAACAAACAACCAAATGTCCTCAGCTAACATCTGGATAAAAAGCAAACCTCCTGTTATACCCGTTACCCCTATTAAAATGACTGTAACATGCGATTGAAGCCAACGCCCCGGCAAAAAAAACTGCAAGATAATCGCCACAAGGCTTGGCATTACATACAGCAAGCTTGATTCTTGCTTTGTAAGGGCATAGCTATTGTCAAGAAAGACCGTGAAATAAGGACGAATCGCATGATGTCCAATATAAAAGAGAAATACAATGAGCAAATAAATAAGAAATTCCTTCGACCAATTCACACCTTTTAATAGGCCTTCTTTCTTTTTTACCTTCTCCCCTGCTGCGACAGCACTCTTTTTCGAGAACAGAAAGTAACTTGCTGCTGCAAGCATGATATCAACCAAAGCAAAGATATAATAACAATTTAAAGGAACTGACAGACCAATAATGAAGCTTCCTACAATTCCTGATACGATTACACTCCCGTGAAAAATAAATAAGTAGGTAGTCGTTGCTTTTACCTTTTCATCGGCATTCTTACTCGAAGCCACCATCGCCGGATATAGCAAATAAATGCTGCTTTGAAAAAATAGTAAAACAAGTGAAACTCCTAAGAATTGTGAAAAGGTATGGCTCATAGGCAAAAGTACCTTACACCCTCCCATTATCATTAAAGCGGCCGTAACGATCTTTTGAAGTCCCCATCTTTTAGCAAACATACCCCACATTGGAGTCATCACAATGACTACAAGGCGACAACAAATAATAAATAGGCTTGTTGCTTGCACTCCATCTACTTGAAAATAATTGGAAAAAAGCTGCGGATAAAATGGTGACAATAGCATTTCCGAAATTAAAGTAAACAGCAAACAACTATATATAAACCCTTTTTCACCTTTCGTCATTGCCTTCTCCTACAGTCCAAACTGTTGGAACACGCTGTTTTTATATGTTTGATATATTTCTTTCCCAGCTAATTGGTTGATAATAGTTGCATTTCGAAGCGCACCGAGTCCTAAATCAGGCGCACCGACACCATGCGTATGCAACTCACCGTTTTGAATAAACAAGTGATTATGACCTTCCTTGTTTAGCTGCACTTTATAGTCTTCTTGAATAACGAGCTGTCCCGCCTCATCCCACTCAAGCAGATGCTGTATGCCTTTTAAGCAGTCTGGAATATAAGGTTGATAGCCTGTTGCGAGGATCACTACATCACTTTCCAGTTGCTTATTCTTTTCTTGTTCACGTTGATATAAAGATAGAGTATATTGATTGTTCCATTCTTCTATCGATACCAGCTCTGTCAGTGCTTGCAGATGAACATTCGGTACGCTATTTCCAACGGTTCTCTCATACAATAAATCATAAATATCTGCAATCGTTTGAAAGCTGATCCCTTTATACAGCAGTGCTTGGTTACGCAGAACATCGTTTTTCTTTTCTTTCGGAAGTCTATAAAAATATTGAGTATAATCCGGCGAGAAATGCTCCAGGCCAAGCTTTGAATATTCCATCGGATAAAATCCTTTGGATCTTGTGAACCAACGTAATGTATACTCATGGTCCGGCTGCTTCCCTAAAAGATCATGAAAAATTTCTGCTGCACTCTGCCCAGAGCCGATAACCGTAATCGAGCTCGTTGGCAGAATACTTTCCCTCTTGCTCATATACTGCGCAGAATGAAATACACGATCACCAAGAGCTGACTGAAATTTCTCAGGAACATGCGGTCTCGTTCCAATTCCCATTACTATATGCTTAGTGTAATATGTGTTCCGCTTCTCTTCTTTGTGAGAAAAAACAGTAACACGATAATGCCCTTCCTCTGTTTGTTCAATGTTCTCCACTTCACATCCAAATTGAAGCTGGGGAAGCTGCTGTGCTACCCATTGACAATAATGGTTGTATTCTGTGCGCGGGATATGGAATTTTTCAAAAAAATAAAAACGGTACAATCTGTTGTGTTCATGTAAATAGTTTAAAAAGCTAAAACGACTTGTTGGATCGACCATCGTTACTGTATCCGCCATAAAAGGGACTTGCAGTGTCGTTCCTTCTAGCAGCATTCCAGGATGCCAGTTAAATTGTTTGTTTCTATCAAAGAATAACGAGCGACACTCTGTCTTTTCCAATAAAGCCGCTAAACCAAGGTTAAACGGACCAATTCCAACTCCAATTACGTCTAAAACTTGTTCTCCTGCCAATCTGCCCATCTTCTTTCAAACCCTTTCCGTTCACATATCATTAATAAACCTGTCTTATCCGGCAAATGAACCTCCTTTACAGGTTCAAAACCACATTTCTGGAATACATGAATCATTTTTTCATTTCGCACATCAGGCTCAGCAACGATACGATTCGTTTCATTTACTTGAAATTTTTTATATAGCATGGTAAGTAATAATGGATAAATAAAACCTTTACCTAAAAACTCCTCTGGCCCTATCAATAAATGAATTCCTTGATCATATTCATCCCATTCATAATATCTGCCGATAATGTCATCCTTCACCCAGTAAGACTCCCAATAGCTCATAGGAGTTCCATCCATCTCTCCGATCAGAAGTGTCTGATGATCATCCTGCAGAAACTTCTGTAAATGTGCAGTGTAATCCGGAAGAGAGATATTTAGATTCCAAAAAGGAACTACATGTGATTCCTGCATCCATGAATGAAGTCTATTTACATCCCTCTCCATGCTCACCCGCCGAAATGAAATCGTCTTTTGGATGATAGAATCATATTTTTCAAATGGATAGCTTTGCTGAACGGTATTACACTTCATGCAATTCACCTGCTGCTGCGACAATTGGATTAGGCACCTGGACATATACGGATTGTGATGCAAGAGATCCTACAAGCTCATCCATGTTATGTACTCTTGTCAATAAATTCGCCTTGCATGGCAGCTCTTGTTCATTCAAGAGTGACTCTAATAAATTCGTATGATCACCTAATTGAAGCTGTAATTGTTTCAGCTCTTCCCTCATCATGATAAGCAGACGATTTTCATCAATTAACCCATTCACTCCGAACGCGTTAATCAAACCGAACAAATGATTAAAGCAGACGTAATAACGGAAACGTTCTTCCGCAATAGCATCCTCACATACTGTGTCGCTCTTTTCATTCAAGTTCCCAACTAGTTCTTTAAGAGCCGCTGCCTTCGATTCCATAAAATAATAGCCCTGGTTATCACGATAATAGAACATGGATGGATACCCGTCTTCGTCAAGTTTGACGATGGAATTTTGTTGATGGGCTTCCAAAGCGATTCCATATGATGCATATAACCAATAAAGCGGGCTTAAACTAATTTGTAAATAACGGGCAAACCACCGCTCACTCACGTCCGCAACAGAGACTCCTTCCCGGCGCGCAATATTTGAAATGATATTAGTTAAATGTGAATCTTCTCCCGTAATATGGTCCTGACATAATGCAGCCAACAACGTTGTACGTAAGTCATTTCCCTCTTGAAACGGATTATCACGAATGACTACCTCAAATCCCGTCTCATGCCCATCAGATTTTAACGTAATATAAGCAGGATCCTCGATAATTTGAAATGACGGATGATGTTCTTGTAATTTGTTCTGCAGCTCTCCATGAAGCAATCGACTTACCTCTACGCCGCGATCAAGCTCCTTTCGCTTATTGATACGCAGTGAGTTAGTAATTTTGACTGGGATTGAAAATTTATACATAAAGTTTGCCTCAGGATGGTATACCGTGCGGACAGAAGAAGTTGGATAAAACTTCCTTCCCTGAGGCCCAAGATACGCAAGCTGTTCCGATTGAATTAAGTTGCATACATATTCTTGTCCCAAAAGTTTTCTTGCCTGAAGTGGATGAACAGGAATAAGTGCAAAATCATCTTCCTGACAATAGGTTTCTGCAAAAGCCTGTGAAACGAACGGATCTTTCGACAATTCTTCTTTTATAAGAGTCACTACGCTCTTGCCCCATACAGAGTCCTCCTCCACAATATCATTGACAGCCCGGAAGTAATGAAGCTGAAAGGCTCCTTTCCTTTCGGGAGCAAAAATATGCTCTTCATCTTCATCGATCCCTTGTCTGCTTTTCGGTGTTGGATGAACTTGATGTCCAATGACCAATGACTGCTCGGATTGAAGAAATGTCTTCTCGGTTTGATAGCATTCTTCCAAATCATCTTTTCTTGCTGTGATAATACCCTTCATATTTTGATAGCTTAAGATAGTCCGAAGCATGAGCTCATCTGTTTCTATTGGTTTATCAGCCATATACTTGAATTCGTTTTGAATCAATACCGTCAACATAATGTAGTCAAGTTCTTCTACTTCACCATCCCTCACTTGGTAGTACATAGGAGACATAAAGAGATGGCGCCCTGTTGGGGATTTATACCGAACAGGAATATATACTTTAGCGGACTGCTGATCAAATTGAAGCACCAATATGTGCCTAACATCCTGAGCCTTCACCTGCATAGGTACATCATCCGGACGCTTCCATTCCCCGAGTCCTGTTTCTTTAACATAACAATTAATCAAGTTTTGCATTGTAATGTGATTAGTAATGAACGGAATATTCATACTTTGTCCCTCCTTGCTCTTTCTCCATTTTTTCTCCCATTTTCTTCATCCGTTCTATATGCTCATTCATATTGTTAATCGTATTGAGCGGATTAAGCATGGTGAACTTCAAATATACTGATCCATTTTGTTTTGTTTTTGCTATAATTAACTCTCCGTTTTCATAAAAGGCACGCTGCACTTTAAGATTGATTTCATTTACATATTCACGCTCTTCACTGCGCTCTGATGGTATATAACGGAACAACACTGCATTAATTTCCGGAGTATTCAGCACTTCAAAGCAAGGGTGATTCTCCAGCAGATGGGCAGTTTCTTTCGCTAAATGAATCGTGGAATCAATCATTCTTCCAAACAAATCCGTTCCCATTAACTTGAAGGTCATCCATACTTTCAAAGCATCAAAACGCTTTGTTGTCTGAATACTCTTTTCAACAAGATTGATAATTCCTTCATCCTGATCTTCCTCGGGATTCAAATAGTCTGCATGATAGGCAATGCGATGGAAATCCTGTTTATTTTTCACGAAAAAAGCACCGCAGCTGATAGATTGATAGTACAATTTATGAAAATCAATAGTGATCGAATCCGCCATATGCAGTTCACCTAGTAAAGAACGATATTGATGGGAAAAGAGAAGCGCTCCTCCATAAGCTGCATCAACATGCAGCCATAACTCCTCCTCACTTGCCAGCTGCGCCATCTCACTTATACAATCAATACTTCCGAAATCTGTTGTTCCTGCTGTTGCTACCATCATGAATGGAATTAATCCTTCCTGACGAAGCTGCTCTATTTTCCTTCTGGCGTCTTGGGTAGAAAACTTCTGTTTCTCATCGGTCGACACTGTGACAACAGCATTCGTTCCTAGTCCGAGCTGCGCTGCTGACTGCTGCACAGTAAAATGGGCATGCTCCGAGCAAAGAATTCGTAATTTATTTGCTTCAAAAGGCAATCCTTCTTTGTAGGCATTAACCGAGAAGTGCGTTTCGCAGGCCTTGTTACGCGCTAACAGCAATCCCATATAATTTGACTGTGTTCCTCCGCTTGTAAACACACCATCTGCTCCAGCAGGATAGCCGATTTTTTTTGTAAAAAACTTAATCAGCTCCTCTTCCATATAAGTTGCGGAAGGACTTTGATCCCATGAATCCATCGATTGATTTAAAGCAGCAATAATCACTTCTGCTGCAATTGATGGAAGCAAAGGAGGACAATGCAGGTGAGCCATAGCGGAAGGATGGGAAATCCATAAAGAATCTCCCACAATAACATTTTGAATTTCCGCTATCACTGTTTCCATCTCTTGGCCTGCAATCGGAAGGTTGGATATTTCCTTCACCTTTGCAGCTATCTCCGTGCGGCTGCTGCCAGAAAACGGTTTGTTTGCTTCTTTGACTTGTTGCTGTATGACTGTTACTACCTCATCCATTAGTGAACGATATGTTCTCTCGCTTTCACCATTAGGATGAAGAAACCATTTTGTAAAATTTATGTTCATATTCATCACCTTCTAGCGTAATCCGAAATGGGCTTCTGCACTTATAATCGCTTCATAGAACCTCTGTAATACTTCATCCACTTGTTCCTTTGAGATAATTAACGGCGGCAGCAGACGAATAACGGTACCGAAACGACCTCCGACTTCTAAAATTACTCCGCGATTAAAGCACTCTTGTTGAATTTTCCTAGCAAGCTCAGGATAAGCAGGGTAGCTTCCGATTGCATTTGGCTGTTTAGCCGGATTAATAATTTCAATCCCAAGCATAAGACCTAGTCCTCTTACTTCACCGATAGAAGAAACTTGCTTTTGGATTTGTTGTAATTGCTCTTTAACATGCATGCCTAACGCGTGTGCATGTGCTGGTAACTCATTCTCTTTTATAAAACGAAGTGTAGCCTGTCCCGTTGCCATTGCCATTTGATTTCCTCGAAATGTTCCAATATGAGCGCCTGGTTCCCATTTATCCAGACGTTTATCATAAAGAACAACAGATAATGGTAAGCTTCCTCCAATTGCTTTTGATAAAATAAGAACATCTGGCTCGATTCCCGCATGTTCGAAAGCAAACATTTTCCCCGTTCGACCGATACCTGTTTGTACTTCATCAATAATGAGTGGGATATTTCGTTCCCTTGTAATTCGGCGAAGCTCTTTTAACCATTCAACTGGGGCTGGAACTGATCCACCCTCACCTTGTACCACTTCGACAATTACACCTGCCGGAGTGACGATTCCGCTTTCTGGATCATCTAATAGATGCTCAATGTATGTACTGCTGATACGGTGACCTTCTTTTCCGATTCCAAACGGGCAGCGATATTCGTATGGATATGGAAGAAAATGTGCATCAGGAACCAACGCATGAATATTCTTCTTAGGACTTGTCGTTCCTGTAATACTTAACGCACCATGAGTAGAACCGTGATAACCTCCTTGAAATGAGAAAATCACTCTATTTCCTGTTGCTGTCTTCACAAGCTTCAAGGCAGCCTCTACTGCATCACCGCCCGTTGGACCACAAAAATGAATTTTTACTTTTTCAGCAAACGAAGAAGGTAGGGAAGCAAACACTTCATCAATAAATGCTTCTTTTACAGGTGTAGTTAAATCAAGTGTATGCAAAGGTACATACGATTGCATAAAGCCTTCTATCGCTTCCCGCACAACAGCATGATTATGTCCCAATGCAAGTGTGCCCGCACCCGCCAAGCAATCAATATATTGCTTGCCGTCCATATCTGTTATATAAACACCTTCAGCCCTTTTAATCGCAAGAGGCAGCCTCCTTGGATATGACCGGGCATTAGATTCTCTTTTCTCTTGCATAGCTAATAAGTCTTGATTTCCTGTATACGTAGAAACTGTTGTTTTCATGATTTAACACTCCTTTATTTTTTATATCCCATCCTCAAATGATTTCAGTTTATATGTGCTTAAATCGTCATCTTGTGATAATGATTTTCATTTCCAATTACATTTACCATATTAGTTGATAATGATTATCATAGTCAATATTTTTTTTTTATAAATAAAGAAATTTTATACAAATAAGGAAAGAGCCTTGATGAAATATTTTAAACTTAAAGCAACTCAGCTATAGTTAAGTCATAGGATCTATAACTATTCCAAACAAGAGGTAACTCACTGTGAACCTCAATTCATTTGCTGACATAAGTAATTCCTATCACACTTAAATTACTATAAATAAGTTAGTATATTTTTATACACAGTACATATGGTGTATAATGATAGTAGAACGAGGTGAGATCTATGGATGAATTTTTGCTATGTCCACGATTTGAGAAAAGTGTAGAAATTATAAGTAAGCGTTGGACCGTATTAGTGATTCACCAGCTTTTTTCTGGTCCGCAGCGTTTTTGTGCAATTGAATCTGCACTTCCTATCAGTGGAAGAGTACTATCAGAAAGACTCAAGGATTTAGAGCTAGAAGGAATTGTAAAACGCCAGGTATTCCCAGAAACTCCTGTTCGCATTGAATATTCGCTAACAGATAAAGGACGCTCATTACAACCTGTCATTGCGGAGCTAGAAAAGTGGTCTCATGACTGGGTGAAAATTGATGAAGATAGTGGAAATCTAAAATAAATCATATTTATAAAGAAGGGAGCGCTCTAGTCGCTCCCTTTCTCTTTTATGTCCCTCAAATAAAGAAAACTCGCCGACTGGCGAGCCTTGCTCCCCGGGCGAAGACAGAGGCATAGTTGCACTTATACTTTTTTCCTAAAATTTCTCGCTACGTCGAATTGGCTCCCTGCTAGAAATTTATACTTTCTGAAAGCGCGAAAAAACCATAGATGATGGAGCGACGAAGATGCCAAAGGAGTCGGCACTTGACATAAGTAATGGTTTCTAAACAGCCGGATAATCAGGATGAAGAATCCCTCCAGCTATCATGCGGCTACATCCTTCACATGATTAAGAAAAGGGTGTCCTCGTCTATTTTCCAGTAAAGCATGTCCTCAAGTTCTTGTATAATGGTATACACAGATAACATTCACACTATTAGGTTAGGATGCGGTTCAAATGAGGATCAATAAATATATTAGCGAAACAGGGTTTTGCTCTAGAAGAGAAACAGATCGGTTAATCGAGGCAGGACGAATTACGATTAACGACCGTATTTGCGAGCCTGGAGATACGGTGAATATTGGAGACATTGTACGTATTGACGGACAATCCATTCCTCAAAAAAAGCCTCCTGTCTACATTATGCTAAATAAACCTGTAGGCATTACATGTACGGCAGCTCAGCATGTAAAAGGCAATATTATTGAGTTTGTGAATCATTGGGATCGCATTTTTCCAGTCGGTCGTCTTGATAAGAACTCGGAGGGCTTAATCTTACTCACAACCGATGGAAGTATTGTAAATAAAATTTTACGGTCTGAGAATGAGCATGAAAAGGAATATATTGTAGAGGTGGATAAGCCTATTGATGATGCTTTTCTACAAGGAATGTCCAGTGGTGTAGAGATTCTTGATACGAAAACGAAGCCATGTAAGGTATCCAAACTCGATGATTCTGTTTTTCGAATCATTCTTACACAAGGTCTCAATCGCCAAATTCGCAGAATGTGTAAAAGCTTTGGTTATAACGTAACCAAGCTGGAACGTATCCGAATTATGAACCTTACCCTTGATGGTTTGAGTAAGGGGCAGTGGCGGAATCTTACCAATGAGGAATTACAACAACTTGTCTCACTATTATAGGAAAAGCGGACACAGTCGCCTTTGCTCCCAAAGTAAAATGTTCTTCACCATGGAAGGCGCTTTTTGCCTTTTGTGATGAAGGTTATTTTGCGGAAGGGGGCAGGCCGTGGGAGCTAGACATCACCCCCAAAGGTTATACTTTCTTATCTTTTAAAGAAAACTTGCCGATTGGCGAGCCCTGCCCTTGGGTGAAGACAGAAGCGTAGTTGACCTGTATTCTTCAAATTTCCGACTGCGTCGAATGGCTTCTAGCTGGAAATTTATACTTTTTTAAAATATAAAAGGCTCCCTTTCTACATCATTATGTAGAAAGGGAGCCTTTAAGCTTCTCCTAAGAGAAACTCTTTATATAATTTAAGCGCGCTCTACGATTGTCGCTACCCCTTGTCCTCCGCCAATGCAAAGCGTTGCTAGACCAGTTTGGCTATCACGCTTAATCATTTCATGGATAAGGCTAACAAGAACACGAGCACCACTTGCGCCAATTGGGTGTCCTAATGCAATCGCACCGCCGTTTACGTTTAATTTTTCTTTGTTAAATTGAAGCTCACGGTCTACTGCAAGAGCTTGTGCTGCAAACGCTTCGTTTGCCTCGATTAAGCTGATATCCTCTAATTGAAGAGCTGCTTTTTCAAGAGCTTTTTTCACAGCTGGAACAGGACCGATTCCCATAATGCTTGGATCTACGCCTGCACTTGCATTAGCTTTGATCGTTACTAATGGCTTAAGTCCTAATTCATCCGCTTTTTTACGGCTCATAACAACTAGTGCAGCAGCGCCATCGTTAAGGCCTGAAGCATTAGCAGCTGTAACAGATCCGTCTTTTTTGAATGCTGGACGAAGCTTTCCAAGTCCTTCTGCAGTTGTTCCAAAGCGAGGGAACTCGTCTTGTGCAACTACAGTCACTTGACCTTTGCGTCCTGGTACTTCTACAGGAACAATCTCCTCAGCAAAACGATTGGATTCGATTGCCGCTTGCGCCTTTTGCTGACTCCAAGCAGCAAACTCATCTTGTTCTTCACGAGAAATGCTATATTTATCACAGAGATTTTCTGCTGTAATACCCATGTGATAGTTATTAAAGGAGCATGTTAATCCATCATGAATCATGCTATCTACTAGCTTTTGATCTCCCATTTTAAATCCGTTACGAGCCCCTTGTAAAAGGAAAGGAGCTTGGCTCATGTTTTCCATTCCACCTGCAACAACGATGTCTGCATCTCCTGAAAGAATCGCTTGTGTTGCTAGATGCACCGCTTTCAGCCCTGAGCCACACACTTTATTGATTGTCAATGCAGAAACTTCCTGAGGTAAGCCGGCAGCAATAGCAGCTTGTCTTGCTGGGTTTTGTCCAAGACCAGCTTGCAAAACGTTCCCCATAATAACTTCATCAACTTGATTTGCATCTACACCTGCTTTTTGTAATGCTTCTTTAATTACTATGCCGCCTAATGCGGATGCAGAAACATTTTGTAAGCCTCCTCCAAAGTTTCCAATAGCAGTTCTTACAGCACTAACAATAACAACTTCTGTCTGAGTCATGTCGAAAATCTCCCCTTAATATCGATAACCATCGATTTATTTCCTCAAGTTTAGACATTAAATATTCGACTTCTAAATTCCTCCTTTCTAACCATTTTTTCGTTCATCATTTTTCGACATTCTCTTTACATCGAAATGCACCTATCACAGGATGAAGAACCGATTTTCCAATTTGGAGCAGGGAAATGGGTATACATTCACCAGCAATACAGAAACCTATATAAAACCACACGTTTCATCTATATAGTAAGACGAACGCCCTTATCTTGAGCATCTATTAGAATACATTGCATCTAAGCTCCTTCTTATTGAGCGGAAATATACTACGAAAGACAGGTTTGCTGCAGAATCTACTGTCTGTTGATTTTTGTCGAACACTTTGGTAATATCAACACGAAAATAATCAGATTAATCGGTAGTCACATAATATTCTTTTTTTCAAAATGATGGGTGTTCATTTTCATGTAAGCGTTTTATAATAAAAGAAGAGTGTCCCATACATTGAGGAGGTATGGCCAAATGGCAACCGAACAGACAAACAAAACAAGTCCATGGACAAAGTTTCATGGTCCAAATCTTGGCTATGTCGTTGAGCAGTATGATCGTTACGTAAACAATGAAGAATCCGTTGATCCGGAATTAATAGAGCTTTTTGTCGAGTGGGGTCCACCTCTTGATTTTGAAATTTCAAAAGAAGAAACGGGACAAGTTCCTCTTTCTTTCAACAATATAACTAATATTGAAACAGTGCTTAAGGTAGTAAAGCTATTCGAAGATATTCGCGTACATGGACACTTAGCAGCGAACATTAACCCATTAACAGAACAAAAAAATGATCACCCTTTTCTGCAGCCAGAAAAATACGGCTTAACTAAAAATGATTTGAAATCGATTTCTGCTAAACTTGTTTGGGAGAACGCACCAAAAGAAATCCAAACCGCTTGGGATGCATTCAACCAATTAAAATCGGTCTATACTTCATCCTTAGCATACGAGTTTGAGCATGTGCGTAGCAGCGAAGAACGAGCATGGCTGCAACAAATGGTAGAGATAGGCTCCTTACATCGTTCCTTATCTAAAGAAAAGCGGACAAACCTGCTGCAGCGCTTAACTGAGGTAGAAAGTTTTGAACAATTTTTACATCGAACATTTGTAGGACAGAAGCGATTTTCTATTGAAGGCGTCGATATGCTAGTGCCTGTACTGGATGAAATTATAAATGAAAGCGTTATCTTAGGAATGCACAATGTCTTGATTGGTATGGCGCACCGCGGACGCTTAAGTGTATTAGCTCACACACTTGAAAAGCCATATCGCAGCATTCTCGCAGAATTTCAACATTCCACTACAAAGAAGGCTGGCCAACCGGAGGATAAAGTTGGTTGGACAGGAGATGTTAAATATCATTTAGGCTATGATCGTTTTATTGAAGGAGCTAACGGAGTTCGTACACGCGTAACTTTAGCTAACAACCCGAGCCACCTTGAATTTGTAGATCCTGTTGTGGAAGGCTTTGCAAGAGCTGCACAGGATGACCGAAGCAAGCCTGGTTCTCCTAAACAAGATGTATCGAAAGCACTCTCTGTCCTTGTTCATGGTGATGCCGCCTTTCCTGGTCAGGGAATTGTAGCAGAAACCTTAAACTTAGCTGGGCTCAAGGGTTACCATACAGGCGGAACGCTTCATATTATCGCAAATAATTTAGTCGGGTTTACAACAGACAGTTCAGACTCCCGTTCCACAAGATACGCGAGTGATTTGGCAAAAGGATTTGAAATCCCTATTGTACATGTGAACGCAGATGACCCGGAAGCTTGTTTAGCAGCAGCGTATCTTGCTCATCAATATCGAGTTCGCTTCCAAAAAGATTTTGTTATTGATCTGGTGGGCTATCGTCGCTTTGGACATAACGAAATGGATGATCCAACAATGACGCAGCCGCATGTATATAAAAAAGTTGCTAATCACCCAACTGTAAGAGCATTATATGCAAATCAACTTCAAGTGAAGGGAATTCTTACGCAAGAAGAAGCAGAGCAAATGAAGCAAAACGTTCAAGAAATATTACAAACTGAATATAACAGCGTTCCTGAAAAGAAGGAGACTCTATCTGGAGATGTGCCGGTACCAGAAGTCATTGCCAGTGGTATTCCAGTAATAGAAACAGGCGTACCATTAGATACACTTCGTGAATTAAATACAGAATTATTGAAATGGCCAAAAGGCTTTAATATTTATCCAAAATTAAAGCGTATTCTTGAACGTCGTGAAAGCGCATTAGAAGAGCAAGGAAAAGTAGAGTGGGCAGTAGCTGAAGCGTTAGCATTCGCAACGATCCTACAAGAAGGAACACCAATTCGTCTAACAGGACAAGACTCAGAGCGTGGAACATTTGCTCAGCGTCATATTGTGCTGCATGATACAGAAACAAATGAGACCTTCTCAACGATGCAGTCCCTCCCGCAGGCTCGCGCTTCCTTTACGGTTCATAATAGTCCGCTATCTGAAGCAGCGGTTGTTGGTTTTGAATATGGATACAATGTATTCGCTCCCGAAACACTTGTTATATGGGAAGCGCAATACGGAGATTTCGCTAACACAGCACAAACTCTCTTTGATCAATTTGTCTCAGCAAGCCGTGCAAAATGGGGACAAAAATCAGGTCTTGTTGTATTGCTTCCTCATGGCTATGAAGGGCAAGGACCTGAGCATTCGAGCGCTCGACCGGAACGCTTTTTACAGCTTGCAGCTGAAAATAACTGGACTGTTGCAAACGTAACAAGTGCAGCTCAATATTTCCATATCCTTCGTCGACAAGCATCCGTTTTAGGAACAGATTCTGTCCGACCGTTGGTAATTATGGCACCAAAAAGCTTATTGCGTCATGCGATGATTGCCTCTCCAAGCAGCGACCTAAGCGAAGGCCGTTTTCAGACAGTACTAGAGCAGCCAGAGCTTGGACAAGACGTAAATAAGGTAAAACGCTTAGTGCTAACAACAGGAAAAATGGCAATTGACTTAGCAATGGAAGCAGCAACACATAAAGAGAATGAAATTCTAGATACAGTACACATCATTCGTATCGAACAGTTATATCCGTTTCCAAAGGAAAAGGTGGAGACGATTGTAAAGCGTTATCCGAATCTTGAAGAAATCGTTTGGGTACAAGAGGAACCAAAAAATATGGGATCTTGGCATTATATTGCCCCTACCCTATTCGAGCTTGCCGGCAAACATATAGCAGTAGACTATATTGGACGTCCAGAGCGCTCAAGTCCTTCGGGCGGAGATCCAACGATTCATAAGAAAGAACAAGAACAGATCGTGAAGCAGGCATTAATCACAGATCGCTTATCCAACTATGAAAACCAAGAACAAGCATTAGTGAAAAATTAAAATAATTCATTTAAGGCGGCATATTGATAAAGAGCGTTACAACATCAAGGGGGATATAGAAAATGATTGAAATTAAAGTGCCAGAGCTTGCAGAATCCATTACAGAAGGAACCATTTCACACTGGCTTATCAAGGTTGGCGACAAAGTAAACAAAGGGGAAAGTGTCGTTGAGCTTGAAACAGACAAAGTAAATGTTGAAGTCAATACAGATTATGCCGGGGTATTAACACAACTATTAAAACAACCTGGCGACACAGTAGAAGTTGGAGATGTTATCGCTATTTTGGAGGAAAATGTAGATGCTAGCCCACCTCCTGCCGAGCCTGTTGGTCAACAAGCTCCTGCTTCAAGTGTGTCTGTCGTGCAGCAGGAGGCTGATTCGGCAAACAATCAATCCTTACATCGCTTTCCAAGCACAGGTCAGCCTGTTGCTTCACCAGCAGCTAGAAAATTAGCACGTGAAATGGGAGTTGATTTAAATGAAGTACGAAGCACCGATCCACTCGGCAGAATTAGACCGCATGATGTGAAAGGATCGACTTCTCCAGCTCCTGTGGCAGAAGTGCCAAAACCGGAAAAATCTGCTCCAAAGCCGGCGGTCATACAAGCAGATACAGAGTTTACAAAGCCGGTGGAACGCTTGAAAATGTCCCGCCGCCGTCAAACAATCGCAAAACGTCTCGTTGAAGTACAGCACACAGCTGCGATGCTAACTACATTTAATGAAGTCGATATGTCTGCGGTTATGAAGTTACGTACAAAACGCAAGGATGCATTTTTTGAAAAACACGGCGTTCGCCTTGGCTTTATGTCCTTCTTTACAAAAGCTGTAGTGGCAGCGCTTAAGAAGTACCCGCTTCTCAATGCTGAAATTCAAGATGACGAGATTATCCTAAAGAAATTTTATGACATCGGAATCGCAGTGGCCGCGCCAGAAGGGTTAGTTGTACCAGTTGTACGCGATGCAAACCAAAAAAGCTTCGCTGAAATTGAGGGAGAAATTAATCAGCTTGGCAAAAAGGCACGTGATAACAACCTTACATTAAAAGAGCTGCAAGGCGGCACATTTACAATCACAAACGGGGGAGTTTTCGGTTCCTTAATGTCAACACCGATCTTAAACAGTCCGCAGGTAGGAATTCTTGGTATGCACAAGATTCAAACAAGACCAATAGCTATCGATGAGGAACGTATGGAAAATCGCCCAATGATGTATATTGCCCTTTCCTATGACCACCGCATTGTCGACGGAAAAGAAGCGGTTGGCTTCCTTGTTACGGTGAAGGAGCTGTTAGAGGACCCTGAATCCCTATTGTTAGAGGGTTGATTGACTTTGATCATATCTATATGACACCTTGAACTCTGTAGCGAAGGAATGATTTGCTCAGCCGCCAAAAAATAAAATCTTTCTATAACTATACAACGAGTCCGCTTTATTTCCTTATTTAGGAAGTGAGGCGGACTTGTTGCATCTGGAGTATATTTTAAAACTTAGAAGATCGCCATTTTTTTGAAATGCCTTCAATATGACTAGGAGCAGTTCTACAGCATCCTCCAATTAAACGAGCTCCTGCATGGTACCATTCTTTAGATTCAACATCAATCCCGTTACACGATTCCTGACCATGCCATGTTTTAGTTTCTGGATTATATGTTTCACCAGAGTTCGGATACACAATAATCGGTTTTTTTGTTTGCACTTAACACATTAATAGCTTCCGTGACAAATACCGTTGGTGCACAGTTGATACCAATAGCAGCAATTTGCTCACTATCCCCAAACACTCTTGCACACTCCTCCAGCTTTGTACCATCACTTATCTCTTTCCCATTTTTTAAAGAAAAAGACAGCCATGCATATATGTATTCGGAAAAGATTTCAATAATGAACACAGCACCTTTACTTCTTGTAGAGAAAGAGAAGTTTTGTGGATATGTATACAACTACGCCCTAATACGGATTAAAAATAAAAATATTTCCATTTTTTCTTTTATTTGTTATTATCAAGTTAGTTATCTAACTAACTTGATGGAGGGACAAAATGGCAAAGCCGAACGTTATCAGTAAATCAGAATTGCTTGCTTCCGCAAAACAAATTCTTGCTGAGAAAGGTCTAGAAAAACTAACATTAAAAGCAGTAGCGGAAGGGGCTAACGTTACACAAGGAACGGTTTATTATCACTTTAAGACGAAAGAGCAGCTCATTTTAAAAATCGTTGAAGATTTGTGCTCTTCATCTTGGGGTGAGTTGGAAAAAGAATCAATTTCCGGGTCATTTTATTTACAAACAGCGCTTGCTTCCGCAAAAAGCAGGTGTACATCAGATTCATTTTATCACCACTTATTTTTTCAATTAGTAGCAACTAGTCTTCATAATGAAAACATAAAGAAGAATTTAGGCAATATGCTTGATTATGAAAATGAAATGTTAACGAAGCAACTGCAAGCTGTTTATAAACAATCACCGGTTGAAGGGATTACTTTTGAACATTGGGCCATTCTTTTGAATGCCTTAATTGATGGATTAGCACTGCAAGCATTACTTTCTCCTTCATTTCAGGCTGATGTAATATATGAGCAATTAGAACGGCTGATCCACAGATTAAATGAAGTTAAATAAGCAAAGGGGGAATATGGTTTGTTTATAGAAAAACTAGGCGTAACAATGTTGTTTTCTGTATTGATTTGGTTTAGCGCAACATTGTTCTTTTTCTTCTTTGGTAAGTTTGTTTTAGTAAGTACGAATTCTCCAGGGTTTATTCCAATGTTACTTATTCTTGAAGTTGCCACAGCAATTTTATTGTTTTTTGTTATGATATATTATAAAAAAATAGACACTGCTCCTTATTCCAGCATAAAGTTAGGTGTTTATGGAACAGCAGTCGGATTACTTCTTGACACATTTATTATCCGCTATTCTTCGTATATCTTTCCTGAATTCTCATCGCAACAAATTTTATCATTTGTTATATGGATGTTCCTTGCATACGCTATTTACTTAATCATTCCTGTCTGGATAGAACATTTTTTAACAGTAAAACATAAAAGGTTCAAAAGCTGAAAGCTTTTGAACCTTAACTTGCACTGTAAGAAAGTATAAATTTCCAGCTAGAAGCCAATTCGGCGTAGTCGGAAATTTTAGGAATACAGTATAAGTGCAACTACTCCTCTGTCTTCGCCCAAAGGCAGGGCTCGCCAATCGGCGAGTTTTCTTTACACTGTA
>JBEPZN010000025.1:0-48030 GCA_041640875.1 Ectobacillus sp.
AGAAAATATAAATTTCCAGCTGGAAGACAATTCGACGTAGTTGGAAATTTTAGGAATACAGTATAAGTGCAACTACGCCTCTGTCTTCGCCCAAGAACGGGGCTCGCCAATCGACGAGTTTTCTTTACACTGTAAGAAAATATAAATTTCCAGCTGGAAGACAATTCGACGTAGTTGGAAATTTTAGGAATACAGTATAAGTGCAACTACGCCTCTGTCTTCGCCCAAGAACGGGGCTCGCCAATCGACGAGTTTTCTTTAAAATACAAATAAGAGACGAGCATATCTTCGCCTCTTATTTGTATTCTGCCATAATTTCATCTATTGTAAATTTTAAGCCGTAATATGCGAACAGCGAAACGATTAAGCTCGGAAAGCCGAAGCGACCGCCATCTTCATCAGGGATGAGGCCTTTCATCAGCTTCGTATCAATGTGAACATCTGTAAATTGCTCAAGGGAAGGCGTCCCTTCCTTGATTGCGGATATCCCTACAATAGAATGCCCCTCTGTCTGCAGGCGTCTTGCTAGCTCTACCGCCTCAGTATCTGTAGAAAAACGGCTGATGAGCAGCACGCGGTCTGCTGAAGTGATAGCGGCCAGCTTTCCGTTCTCAAATAAGGGTTTGGCTCCCTTTAGCGGTTCCTCGCCATAGAAAGCCTCTAAAGCCACACCTGCCATTTCTTTTGTGCCGTACATATAAAGAGAGCCGTTTCCAATCAATGCTTGTGCAAGCAGCCGTGCGCTATCCTCTATATTCATTTCTTCCAGGTCAGCTATCTTTTTGAAATATCCGCTAATTTGCGTTGAAAATATTTTTAACACAATCATCCACTCCTTTTGAAATCCCTGTTCATTATATCTTATTTCCTGAAAAACTCGAAATAGGAGTTGGCAGAAATGGAAGAGGACAAGTACAATGGAGAAGAATAGATTTCCACATCAGAACGCCTTCTTAATATAGTAACTTTTGGTAATTTATGGTAGATGGGAAGGGAAACAATAAAATGTATAGAAGTAGTTGTGGGAGAGAAAGTAGAATACACACGTGCTTTTAACTAAGAAAGGTTGGGGGAAACAATGAGTGGAAAAATTTTAATTGTAGATGATCAGTACGGAATTCGTATTTTACTGAACGAGGTATTCCAGAAGGAAGGCTATCAAACATATCAAGCAGCGAATGGATTTCAAGCGATCGATATCGTTTTAAATGACCGTCCAGATTTAGTTGTTTTGGATATGAAGATTCCTGGAATGGACGGAATTGAAATTTTAAAACGCGTGAAGGAAATTGATAAAGATATTAAAGTGATTTTAATGACGGCATACGGTGAGCTGGATATGATCCAAGAAGCAAAGGATTTAGGAGCTCTTATGCATTTTGCGAAGCCATTCGATATCGACGAAATACGCCAAGCAGTACGGGCAGAGATTGGTGTAAACGCTTAGATTTAAAAAATTACAAAAATAATTATAAAAAAGCGTTTCCAAATTTGGAAGCTTTGCGGAATTCAGTTGAGTTTTCCTAGACAAGTTGTTATTCTATGAAGGTAGAAAAAAGTCCGATATGGTTGAATACATATTTTTTATTGTGTAGGTAAAAATACCGTTGATGAACTTTATCGGATGAAAAAACGGTTTAGGAGGATTCACCATGCCTTTAGTTTCAATGACAGAAATGCTTAACAAAGCATTAGCGGGTAAATACGCAGTTGGTCAGTTTAACCTCAACAACCTTGAGTGGACGCAAGCAATTTTAGCAGCTGCTGAGGAAGAAAAGTCTCCTGTTATCCTTGGGGTTTCTGAGGGTGCAGCTCGTCATATGGGCGGTTTCAAAACAACAGTTATGATGGTAAAGGGTCTAATGGAGGATATGAACATTACAGTTCCTGTTGCAATCCATTTAGACCACGGTTCTAGCTTTGAAAAATGTAAAGCTGCTATTGAGGCAGGCTTCACATCTGTTATGATCGATGCTTCTCATCACCCGTTTGAAGAGAATGTTGAGACTACAAAGAAGGTAGTAGAATATGCTCATGCTAACGGTGTTTCTGTAGAAGCTGAATTAGGCACTGTAGGCGGACAAGAAGACGACGTTATCGCGGAAGGCGTAATTTATGCTGATCCACAAGAGTGTGCGGAGCTTGTAAAGCGTACAGGCATTGACTGCTTGGCACCAGCTTTAGGTTCTGTTCATGGACCTTACAAAGGTGAGCCAAACCTAGGCTTCAAAGAAATGGAAGAAGTTCGCAACTTAACTGGTGTACCATTAGTACTTCACGGTGGTACAGGAATTCCGAAAAAAGACATCGACCAAGCGATTTCTTTAGGAACATCCAAAATCAATGTGAACACAGAAAACCAAATCTCGTTTACGCATGCAGTTCGTGAAGTATTAGCTAGCGACGCTGAAGCTTATGATCCTCGTAAATTCATGGGACCAGGCCGCGAAGCAATTAAGCAAACTGTTATCGGCAAAATCCGCGAATTCGGTTCTAACGGTAAAGCAGTTTAATTTGTTGTTGGAATAAAATTACAACTTGGAAACCGTCTAGTCCGTTAGACGGTTTCCTTTTCTTGTATGATGAAAACGCCAACATTTTACAAAAATAGACAAAAATCAACAATATGATGAAAAATTCAAAAAATATGGTATGCTTGATACGTTAAAGACTAAGCTGCGGATTTAGGTGTTCGTCACTTCGACTTCGTATGCTTGATACATTATAAGGGGGATTTTATTCATGAAATTTTTTATCGATACTGCAAACCTGGAAGACATTAAAAAAGCATATAAGTTAGGAGTATTAGCTGGTGTAACTACAAACCCTTCCTTAGTAGCTAAAGAGGGCGTTAAATTCGAAGATCGCATTGCTGAAATCTGCCAAGCAGTTCCGCGCGTAGAGTCTGTATCAGCTGAGGTAACGCCAGATGCGCTTACTGCTGATGAAATGATCGCTCAAGCTGACGAGCTTATTAAAATCAACGGTGGAGATGAAAAAGTTACAATCAAACTACCTATGACTTTAGCAGGTTTAGAAGCTTGCCGTTATCTTGCAGATAAAGGCGTTAAGACGAACGTTACATTGATCTTTACAGTGAACCAAGCATTATTGGCAGCTCGTGCAGGTGCAACGTATGTATCTCCATTCTTGGGCCGCTTAGATGATATTTCTGAAGATGGTGTACAATTAGTATCTAAAGTAGCTGAATTGTTCCGTGTTCATAATTTCGACACGCAAATCATTGCTGCATCTGTTCGTCATCCGGATCACGTTACTCGCGTAGCTCTAGCGGGTGCTCATATTGCAACAATTCCTTACAAAGTAATTGACCAAATTTCAAAACACCCTCTTACTGATAAAGGGATGGAGCAATTCGCAAACGACTGGAAAAACCAGTAAAAATATAAACCACCGGTGGAGTGGATCCACCAGAAAGGGAGAACAAAATGGAAAAGTTGATCATCCAAGGCGGAAAGCCGCTTAAAGGCTCCGTCCGCATCAGCGGTGCAAAAAATAGCGCTGTCGCTCTTATTCCGGCGACCATTTTGGCAGAAACTCCTGTTACAATCGGCGGCATCCCCGGTATTTCTGATGTACAACTCTTAGGCGATTTGCTTGAAGAAATTGGCGGTGCGGTTTCATATGATGGACAGGATATGACGGTAGATCCATCCCGTATGGTATCCATGCCGCTTCCAAATGGAAAGGTAAAAAAGCTGCGTGCATCTTATTACTTAATGGGTGCGATGCTCGGGCGCTTCAAAAAAGCAGTTATCGGTCTCCCTGGAGGCTGTCACCTAGGTCCGCGTCCGATTGATCAGCACATTAAGGGGTTTGAGGCACTCGGTGCGCGTGTAACGAATGAACAGGGCGCTATTTATTTGCGTGCGGACGAGCTGCGCGGCGCCCGTATTTACTTGGACGTTGTCAGTGTAGGCGCTACGATTAACATCATGCTTGCTGCTGTCCGTGCAAAGGGACGTACGATTATTGAAAATGCGGCCAAGGAGCCAGAAATTATCGATGTCGCGACCCTCCTTACAAGCATGGGTGCCCGTATTAAAGGGGCAGGGACAGATGTTATTCGTATTGACGGTGTTGATACACTTAAGGGCTGTTACCACTCTATTATTCCAGATCGGATTGAGGCTGGTACATACATGATTCTAGGAGCGGCTGCCAGTGAAGAACTGTTAATTGACAATGTGATTCCTCAGCATCTTGAATCAGTCATTGCAAAGCTTCGCGAGATGGGAGTTCAAGTCGAAACAAACGATGACCAAATTATCGTGAGAGGCAGCCGCGATTTGAAGATGGTGGATATTAAAACGCTTGTGTATCCTGGCTTTCCTACCGACCTGCAGCAGCCATTCACGGCCCTTTTAACGAGAGCAAACGGAACGGGTGTTGTTACGGATACGATTTATGGTGCTCGCTTCAAGCATATTGACGAACTAAGACGGATGAATGCACGTGTGAAGGTAGAAGGACGCACTGCTATTGTCGGAGGTCCCGTCGAGCTCAATGGAGCAAAGGTAAAAGCAAGTGATCTTCGCGCTGGCGCAGCCCTCGTCATTGCTGGTTTGATGGCGCAGGGAGTAACAGAGCTAACCGGTCTTGAGCACGTGGATAGAGGATATGAAGATTTAGAAGAGAAGCTTCGAGGGCTCGGTGCACGCATTTGGCGTGAAAAGCTGACTGAGCAGGAAATCGAACAAATACAAAATTCATAGCAATACTCATGGTCTAAAGAAGAGGGATTAGTATGGGAGTGTTGGTACAACACAATCCCCTGTTATGCGTGCGAAATCAGGAACAGTTCGCTTTGTTGATGGCCGTCATGGCCTGCAAAAAAAGCCGAATCTTGTTATTAAATAAGACCGTAAACGAAGGCAGCAATTGCTGCCTTCGTTTCTCCTTTTCTTTTTTAGTAAATGGTTGATTAAACCGAGAAAATCGGGTTACAATAGTGAATACTATTCTACTTGCGTTCACTTGCCTTTCACGATACCTTCCTTTCCTTTTACCCTTAAAAAAAGAAAAAACTAAAGAGTGGTGTTTCAATGAGTTTAACAATTGCAGCATTAGAAAATATGAAATTAAAAGAGCTGTATGAGCATGCCAAAGGATTTAAGATTTCTTACTACAGCAAATTAACAAAAAAAGAGCTCGTTTTTGCGATTTTGAAGGCGCAAGCAGAAAAAGAAGGCTTCTTCTTTATGGAAGGCGTTCTTGAAATTATTCAATCTGAAGGTTTTGGCTTCTTACGACCAATCAATTATTCTCCAAGCTCGGAAGACATTTATATTTCTGCCTCACAAATTCGTCGTTTCGACCTTCGAAACGGAGATAAAGTATCCGGCAAAGTACGTCCTCCTAAGGAAAATGAACGATATTTCGGACTGTTGCAAGTAGAAGCAGTAAACGGAGATGATCCAGAATCCGCCAAGGAGCGCGTTCATTTTCCTGCGCTCACGCCTTTATACCCAGATCGTCAAATGAAGCTTGAAACGCAGCATAATAAGCTATCCACACGCATTATGGATTTAGTCGCGCCTGTCGGTTTTGGGCAACGCGGTTTGATTGTAGCTCCTCCAAAGGCTGGAAAAACAGAACTCCTAAAGGAAATTGCTCATAGCATTACAACCAATCATCCAGAAGCAGAGCTGATTGTCCTGCTTATTGATGAGCGTCCAGAAGAAGTAACAGACATTGAGCGCTCCGTTCAAGGTGACGTTGTCAGCTCCACTTTTGATGAGGTTCCGGAAAATCACATTAAAGTAGCGGAGCTTGTATTAGAGAGAGCAATGCGTCTCGTTGAGCATAAGAAAGACGTTATTATTTTAATGGATAGTATTACTCGATTAGCGCGTGCGTATAACCTTGTCATTCCTCCAAGCGGCCGTACATTATCCGGCGGTATCGATCCAGCGGCGTTTCACCGTCCGAAGCGTTTCTTTGGCGCGGCGCGGAATATTGAAGAAGGCGGCAGCCTAACGATTCTAGCGACAGCACTCGTTGATACAGGATCACGCATGGATGATGTAATTTATGAGGAATTTAAGGGAACAGGAAACATGGAGCTTCACCTAGATCGCAGCTTAGCAGAACGCCGCATTTTCCCTGCTATTGACATTCGCCGTTCTGGTACGCGTAAGGAAGACCTGCTCATTCCGAAGGAGCATTTGGACAAGCTCTGGGCGATTCGCAAAGCAATGACAGATATGTCCGACTTCACGGACCGCTTCCTGCGCACGCTCAAAACAACAAAGTCAAACGAAGAATTCTTTCAAATGATTTCACAAGAGCAAAAAAACAAAGGCGTCGTTACAATGAAGTAAAGCGGATGCCAGCATATTTTGTTTCTTGAAAAAACAGGTAGTTGCAATTTCGACACACTGTTGTTATAATTTCATCATGTGTGTTTCATCTAAGATTTTGCCTCAGGGCATCACATGGTGAAAAACTCTGTTTCGAAATAGATTCAGGGCGGAAGGAGATGACAAGAATGAAAGCAGGAATTCATCCAAACTATAAAAAGGTTGTATTCATGGACGTGAACACAGGTTTCAAATTTGTGACTGGTTCTACAAAGCACTCCAATGAAACAATCGAGTGGGAGGACGGTCAAACATATCCATTAATTAAAGTGGAGATCAGTTCTGACTCTCACCCATTCTATACAGGTCGTCAGAAGTTTGCTGCAGCGGCTGGCCGCGTAGATCGCTTCAACAAGAAATACGGTCTTTAATTCATGTAGACATAAAAGCAGGCAAGTGTATATTCGCTTGCCTGCTTTTTTTGGTATAAATAGGAATTTTACTAATCCAGCAGATAAGCTGGAATGCAACATAGATGATTGGAATAGGCGCTTTTCTCCTTCTCTCTTACGTGGTGAAGGAAAGCAGGAGGTATGCCGAAAATGTACTTAATGAATCAAAACGGTTGGATTGAAGTAATTTGCGGCAGTATGTTTTCCGGCAAATCAGAGGAGCTGATCCGCCGTGTGCGTCGTACGCAATTTGCCAAACAATACGCAATCGTATTTAAGCCTAGTATTGATAACCGCTATAGCGAAGAAGATGTTGTGTCTCATAACGGAGCGAAGACAAAAGCTATTGCGGTAACGTCTTCAGCTGAAATTCTGGATGCTGTAACGGAAGAGATAGATGTAGTAGCAATTGATGAGGTGCAGTTTTTTGATGAGGATATCGTCGAAGTTGTACAAAATCTGGCGAATAGCGGCTATCGTGTAATTGTAGCCGGACTGGATCAGGATTTCCGCGGACTGCCGTTTGGAAAGGTTCCTGAGCTTATGGCCATTGCCGAGCAAGTAACAAAACTGCAAGCGGTATGTTCTGTGTGCGGTGCGCCTGCAAGCCGTACGCAGCGGCTTATTGATGACAGACCTGCATCATTTTCTGATCCAATTATTTTAGTTGGCGCATCGGAGTCATACGAACCGCGCTGTCGTCATTGTCATAGTGTACCAAGGTGAAATCGAACTCGCTCAAAAAGCGGGTTTTTTTGAAAATGGGAGAGCATTCTTATTTCGGGGATTGGCTTAATGTTAGGGAAGACCCTCGATCAATGAGACAAAAATCGTCTCGTCGTTCAGAGAACTGTCCCCTGTTGAGAGAAAAGCAGGCTGTTTCTATTTCTACTGTAAGAAAGTATAAATTTCTAGCAGGAAGACCATTCAACGTAGCGAGAAATTTTAGGAATACAGTATAAGTAGGGCTACGCCTCTGTCTTCGCCTAAAGGCAGGGCTTGCCAGTCGGCGAGTTTTCTTTATTTTATACGTATTTGATTTTCTTTGTTTTTCTCCCATATACTATTTCTTAGAAATTGAAGATTGAGGTGAATGATATGTTAGATCGTTTACAGGCGGTTGAAGACCGTTATGACAAATTAAATGAGCTGTTGAGTGATCCGGCAATTGTAAATGATCCGAAGAAGCTTCGCGAATATTCAAAAGAACAATCCGATATTCAAGAGACGGTAGAAGTGTACCGCGAATATAAAAGTGTACGCGAGCAGCTAAAGGATGCAAAAGCAATGCTTGAGGATAAGCTTGATGCAGACATGCGCGAGATGGTAAAGGAAGAGGTTTCTGAGCTTGAAAAGCAAGAAGAAGAGCTATCAGGGCGCCTTAAAATATTGCTCCTTCCAAAGGATCCAAATGACGACAAAAACGTAATCATTGAGATTCGCGGCGCTGCCGGTGGTGATGAAGCAGCCCTGTTTGCTGGTACTTTATATCGTATGTACAGCCGTTACGCCGAGGTGCAGGGATGGAAATCTGAGGTGATCGAGGCAAGTCCTACAGAGCTTGGCGGCTTTAAGGAGATCATTTTCATGATTAATGGGGCCGGTGCATACTCGAAGATGAAATTCGAAAATGGTGCGCACCGTGTACAACGTGTACCAGAAACGGAATCTGGCGGCCGCATTCATACATCTACAGCAACGGTAGCGGTATTGCCGGAGGCGGAAGAGGTAGAGATTGAAATCCATGATAAGGATATTCGTGTTGATACGTTTGCATCAAGCGGACCGGGCGGACAGAGCGTAAATACGACGATGTCAGCGGTTCGTTTGACACATATCCCAACAGGTGTGGTTGTATCGTGTCAGGACGAAAAGTCTCAGATTAAAAACAAGGAAAAAGCGATGAAGGTATTACGTGCCCGTGTGTATGATAAGTTTCAGCAGGAAGCACAGGCGGAGTACGATCAAAATCGTAAGCAAGCAGTTGGAACAGGTGACCGCTCTGAGCGTATTCGCACATATAACTTCCCGCAAAACCGTGTAACGGATCACCGAATTGGCTTGACCATTCAAAAGCTTGATCAAATTATCCAAGGGAAGCTAGATGATATCATCAATGCGTTAATCATGGAAGATCAAGCACAAAAAATGGAGTCCGCACTGTAATGCGCGTGTACGAAGCCCTCAAATGGGCTTCTTCTTTTTTGCGGGAGAAAGGGCGCGATGAAAATGCAGGCGAGCTGTTGCTTTGCTACGTAATGGGGACAAATCGGACTGGACTTTTAATGAATATGAGAGAAGAGCTAACTATGGAGCAGGAGAAAGCATTCTCTGACGCAGTTGCTGAGCATGGGGAGGGAATCCCTGTACAATATATAACAGGTGTGGAATCCTTTTATGGACGCTCATTTTTTGTAAATGAAGAAGTGCTCATTCCAAGACCGGAAACAGAAGAGCTTGTACTTGGCGTGCTAGAGCGTATTGGAAGGAAATTCGGCTCAGCTTCTCTTGAAGTTGCTGATATTGGAACAGGAAGCGGTGCAATTTCAATTACGCTTGCGCTGGAACATCCAGGCTTGCAAGTATCAACCGTTGATATTGCAGAAGAATCCATTGAGGTGGCGAAAAGGAATGCGGAGCACCTTGGTGCGAACGTAACATTCTATCATGGCGACTTATTGCAGCCGTTTATACAGGAGGGAAAGAAGCTGGATGTGGTCGTTTCCAATCCGCCTTACATTCCATATGAAGATTGGAAAGGATTGTCCACAGTTGTAAAGGATCATGAACCAGTGCGCGCTCTCGTAGGAGGAGAGGACGGTTTGGATTTTTACCGCCGCTTTATGAAAGAATTGCCGCTTGTGCTCAGAGAACAGGCAATTGTAGCGTTTGAGGTGGGCGTTGGGCAAGGAGAGGCAGTGCAGAGGATGCTGCAGCAAACCTTTACGTCGGCCAATGTTGAGATTGTTTTTGATATAAATGGAAAAGATCGAATGGTATTTGCAGATATCTAACAAGATACCTTGAACGAAAAGCAAGGAGCGTAGCTGTTTGTACGCTCCTTCCATTTTAGTGCTTTAAAAGTCCGGATTTAAATTTTTATGCTAGTCTCTTAATTTACTAGTTTAAATTGGCTGAATTGTGTCTACACTGTTTTACTGAAGGGACGGTGTGGGGAGAATGAAAAAGCAAATTATCGCATTTCTTTTATTGATGGTAATCGGTGCGCAAATGATAGCGCATTTCGGATATACAAAAGCGGAAGCAACTGAGCAAAAGGTGATTCCGGACGAGGCCATTCGCCTGCGTATTTTGGCAAATAGTGATTCCGAAGAGGACCAAGCTTTAAAAAGAAAGGTTCGCGATCGCGTAAAGGCGCAAATTGATGCTTGGGTTGTAAACCTAAAGTCTATAGAAGATGCGCGCCGTATCATTCAAAGCCGCCTACCGGAGCTAGAGAAAACTGTTGAGCAGACGTTAAGAGAAGAAAAAAGCAACCAATCCTTTACAGTAGAATTTGGGAAGCATATTAAATTTCCAACGAAGGTATATGGTAATTTTCTATATCCTGCAGGAGAGTATGAGGCAGTGTTAGTGAAGCTTGGAAAAGGTGAAGGCGCAAACTGGTGGTGTGTGTTGTTTCCGCCGTTATGCTTCTTGGATTTCTCAAGCGGTACCGCTGTTGCGCAGGAAGATGTACAAACTGCTTCAGCAGCAGAGAAGCCTGCGGAAGAGGAGCAAAAAGAAGAAGCTAGACCTGAAGAAAAGCCGAAAAAGACTGCAGCGGAGAAGAAGAATGCCGAGAAGGAGCAGCCTGAACAAGAAGAAAGAAATACGAAAGAGCTACAAGCAGAAACAGAGAATGTGACAGAGACGGAAGTAAAGGCAAAGGACATAGCAGAGTCTAAAGTTAAGGAGCAAGCTTCCGAACCGAAAAAGAAGGAAAAGGAAGAAGCTAAAGAGAAGTCCGAGCTAGAAGAAGCGGATCAGAAAGAGCAGCCAAAGAAAATTGTAGTGAAGGAAGAGGAAGAGCCGCAGGTGAAATTTTTTATCGGAGAAGTATTTTCTTCCCTTTTTTCTAAATAAGTTCTATTTGGTACCCCCTTCTCATATAGTAGTTTGTATGATGGGGAGAGGGGCTGCGAAATGGCTAATATGCGATTTGCGTCAAAACAGGATGTGGACAACTTACTAGCTTTCCTTGGACAAGTACAAATATATGATATACGCATTCCAGATATGTATTCTCAATTTATGCTTTTAGAGGTAAATGACGCGATACAAGCGGTGATCGGCTATGAACGTGCGGGAAATGCAGCTCTGCTGCGGTCGCTCGTTTTTTCGCCAAATGTGGATCAAATGCAGCTGCTGCAATTTCTTGAAACGTTTTTAGAGCAGCTCTATAAGCTTGAAATCGAGGAGTTGTATTTGGTGACAAATAGTAAAAACTCAGTGCCGCTATTTGGACTGTTTGGATTTAAGCTTGTGGATAAGGATCGAGTTCCAGCTGCAATTGCTTCATTAGAGCACTTTGCAGGCAGCATTGAAAGGGAAAATTCACTTATTTTGAATTGTCAGCTATTCACAAGGTTATCCACAAATTAACAAGGTTTATCCACAAAATGTGGATAAACCTTGTTTGTGCTTTTAAGTTTCTTCATAGTACACTGAAGAAATAAAGGATTATGAGAGAAAAAGGGATGTGAGGAACTATGAACACAAAAGTATGGATTGTGGATAAAACTGTGGAAAGTAAAAATAGTTATCCACAATTAGAGGAGGCAGCTGCGCTTTTACGACAAAAAGAGACAATTGCATTCCCTACAGAGACAGTATACGGATTAGGAGCGGATGCAACAAGCGATGAGGCGGTTGCGAAAATATTTGCAGCAAAGGGGAGACCAAGCGATAATCCGTTAATCGTTCATATAGCTTCGAAAGAGCAGCTAGATAGCATGGCGGCATATATTCCTCCAGTTGCTGAAACGCTTATGGAGATGTTTTGGCCAGGTCCTCTTACGTTACTGTTCCCGAAGAAGGAGAGTGTGTCTGACAAGATAACGGCTGGTTTATCCACAGTGGCAGTGCGCATGCCAGACCATCCGCTTGCGTTGGCACTTATTCGGCAAGCGAATGTTCCGGTTGCAGCTCCGAGTGCGAACCGCTCCGGTCGTCCGAGTCCGACGCTTGCCTCTCACGTGTATGAGGATTTAAACGGGAGAATCCCCGGCATTGTGGATGGCGGTCCGACCGGTATCGGTGTTGAATCTACTGTGCTCGATTGTACCGGAGACATTCCAGTTATTCTGCGTCCAGGCGGCATTACAAAGGAGCAGCTTGAGGAGGCAGTTGGACAAGTTCTATTAGATCCAGCCTTGAAGGATGAAACGCAAGTGCCAAAATCGCCGGGGATGAAATATACGCATTACGCCCCAGAGGCTCCGCTTACGATTGTAGAAGGCTCAAGGGAATTCTTGCAAGAGCTCGTGAAGCGTCGAAGAGAGGAAGGGCTTCGGGTCGGCGTACTGACGACAGAAGAAAACCAGCATTTTTATGACGCGGATGTTATCCTTTCATGTGGCCGGCGCTCCGATTTGGCGACTGTTGCTGCTCATCTGTATGACGTGCTGCGCTCATTTGATGAGGCTGGCGTAGATATAATTTATAGCGAGGCATTCCCGAATGAAGCGCTTGGCATTGCTATTATGAACCGTCTTACAAAGGCTGCTGGTCATCGCAGCATCTCTGAAAAATAACTTCTATCCTTCCTTGGCGCTGCATATCTTTAAGTAGCAAGTCCAAGGGGGGAAGGTATGGATATTCAACATGTAATTGGAGAGCTGATGACCCTTACTATCATGGCATTTGCCTTAGGATTGGACGCGTTCTCTATCAGCCTCGGCATGGGTATGATATCCATGAGGCTGAGGCAAATGTTTTACATAGGTATTGTAATCGGTATATTTCATGTGATTATGCCCTTATTAGGAATGGCAATTGGGCGTTTTTTATCAGAACAATTTGGTTCCATTTCTACAATAGCAGGTGGTCTGCTTCTCGTTGGTTTAGGCTTCCATATTATTTACTCATCATTGTTCGGAGAAGAAGACAGCAAGATAGCTCCAGCAGGATTCGGACTTATTTTATTTTCTCTTAGCGTAAGTTTGGACAGCTTCTCTGTCGGCTTAAGCCTTGGAATTTATGGAGCCCGTACAGTAGCTACAGTCGTTATTTTTGGTGTGGTCAGCATGCTTCTTACATGGGCAGGCCTTTTGCTTGGGAATCACGTGAAAACTTGGCTCGGTACATATGGGGAAGTGCTTGGCGGAAGCATCCTTGTTGGGTTTGGATTAAAGCTATTATTTCCTATCTGAACGCTCCCCCGCTTAAATGACGCGTTTGAAATAGGACTTTCAATAGAAAATGCTAAAGGGCATTCCAAGGGGCGTTGTCTAACGCTGCCCTTTTGGGATGCCTTCTTTCTGTTTTGGGGAGGTATACATTAAGGATAATAGTCAAATGGTATACTCTCTAGCAATTAATTTGTGTAAAATAAAGGAAAAAGGGGGCTTGTTATTATGAACATTTTATATTTAGAGGACGATACGGAAATAGGGAGATGGGTAAAGGGTGATCTGGAGTCTAGAGGCTATACGGTAGAGTGGTACACCTCAGGCTTAGAACTTCCTCAGCATTTGGAGCAATATGATGTAATGATTTTGGACATAATGCTGCCAGGGTTGGATGGTTTTTCCTTGGGCAGGCGACTAAAAAGTAAATATCCTCAAGTTCCAATTCTTATGTTATCAGCAAGAGGGTCTATTGAAGATAAGCTGGAAGGATTGGAATTTGCTGATGATTATTTGACAAAACCATTTCATCCAGATGAGCTGGCAAAGCGCGTTGAAGTACATTTGAGAAGATATGATAGGTTATTGTCACCGGTACTGCAATTGCGTCACTTAGAAATAGATCAAACAAAGAATAGTATTATAAATACGTTAACAAATGAAGAGATTATTTTGACCGGCAAGCAATTTCAAATTTTTAGTTATTTTTTGCGCCATTTAAATCAAATTTTAACGAAGGAACAGCTATTTGAAGGGGTATGGGGAGAGCCATATATCGAAGGTGATAAAACTTTAATGGTACATATTCGTTTTTTGCGTGAAAAAATTGAAAAGGATCCTTCAAAGCCTGAGATTATTGAAACGATTCGCGGGATTGGCTATCGGGTAAAGCAATGAAATGGTATAATTCACTGCTCTTCAAATTCACTTTAATTGTACTAGCAGCTATTTTGTTTATGCCGATTGCAATACCATTTTCATCCACTGTCATATACTTACCTACTATTCTATTGAAGAATGAAAAGACACCATACAAAGGCTACAATGAACTGGAAAGCATGTGGCATGCTGAGGCTAAAAAGCTGGCAGGAAAAACAGATGAGGAAATACGCAGCAAGCTAGAGGAACTGCATGAAACGTACCATGATTCCCAAATATTTTGGGTCGACCGTACGGGGAAAACGAGAGACGCATTTTCATATAGGGGTGAGCTTCCTGCAGAATGGTCTGTTTCTTATACTATTCAATTTATGAAGGATAGTGTAGATGCAGATCCCTTTACAGTACTCGCATTTTTAGGGGAAGATCCATCTGCTGGGTTTATGGTTATTAAAGTAGATCGTATTTTGCTGGAGCCGCCGATTCAGCGTCTTTCAAATGGGTATGACTATCTTTTTGTTTCTTTGATCTGTGTCATCTTCATTTTATTTATTTTGTTTTCATCGTTATTTTTCAACAATATCCGTAAGCGGTTAATACGTTTACAAAATGCTATGCAAAGCAGGCATCAATCAGGCATCCCGCTGCCAGTTGCAATTTCAAAGCATGATGAGATCGGCCAGCTTGAAGAGAGCTTTAACGCGATGGTAAAGGAGTTGGGAGAAAGCCGCGAACGTGAGAAGCAGGAAGAAAAATTACGACGCGAATTGATTTCTAATTTATCCCATGACTTAAGAACGCCGCTTACGATTATTCGCGGGCACCTAGCTTCTATGAGACAGGAGGCTCTGACGGCTAAGGGTAAAGAGGCCTTGGAGAGCATTGACCAAAGGATTGATTTCTTGAGCAGCCTGATTGAAAACTTATTGTCGTATACGCTGTTATCTAGCGGCAAATATCCTTTTCAGCCTGCCGCTACAGAGATAAATCGTTTTATTCGAAGCAGCATTGCCAGTTGGTATCCGGCTCTAGAACAACATGGAATAGAGGTAGTCGCAGATATAACAGATGAATTGTTTCACTGGTCAATTGACCGGAGCTGGATGGAGCGAATTATAGATAATCTGCTTCAAAATGTGATTCGTCACGCGGGAGAAGGGAAATACGTTAAGATAATGGTCAGAAAAAATCAAATTACCATTCAGGACAAAGGAAAAGGCTTCTCCGCAGAGAGCTCTCAAAAGGGCATTGGAATAGGCATGGTTATTGTTGATGTAATGGTACGTGAGATGGGATTATCTTTAGAGGTTGATTCTAATAGTGCAGGAACAAGTATTACGATTAAAAAAGGTGGTTAGAGAAGGCACTCTATTTACTGGAGTGCCTTTTACACTGTAAGAAAGTATAAATTTCTAGCTGGAAGATCATTCGACGTAGTGAGAAATTTTAGGAATACAGTATAAGTAGGGCTACGCCTCTGTCGTCGCCCAAGGGCAGGGCTCGTCAATCGGCGAGTTTTCTTTAAACTATTTTTAAACAAACGGGTACCTTTATTTTAACTGCAGCGCTCTATGATAACTATAGAGGTGATTGAAATGAAGGAACACATGATTATTCAAACGACCGATTTAGTAAAAAGCTTTAAAGAAAAAGCAGCTGTGGATGGAATCAACTTATCTATTCAAAAAGGTGAGATTTATGGATTTTTAGGGCCGAATGGATCAGGTAAAACAACGACAATCCGCATGCTGCTTGGTTTGATGAAGCCAACTTCCGGAGCCATTGAATTGTTTGGCAATGATGTGAAGGGGAACAATTTGCATGCATTGCGGAAGATTGGTTCATTGGTTGAATCCCCCTCCTACTACGCCCATTTGACGGGACGGGAGAATTTAGAAGCCATTCGGAAAATTCTTCGAGTTCAAAAAAGCAGGATTGATGAAGTGCTTAATATTGTAGGATTAACAGCAGATGCAAATCGATATGTGAAGGAGTACTCTCTCGGTATGAAGCAGCGGCTTGGGATTGCAGCTGCATTGTTAGGGAACCCCGAACTGCTTATCCTTGATGAGCCGACAAATGGTTTAGATCCTTCTGGAATTCACGAAATCCGCGATTTAATTAAAAATATGCCTGCCCGCTATGGAATAACAGTTTTAGTTTCAAGTCATTTGCTCTCAGAAATCGATCAAATGGCTTCGAAGGTTGGAATCATTTTAAAAGGAAATCTTATTTTTCAAGATCAGATTGAAGTACTTAGAAATAAGGCGAAATCCCAAATCAAGCTTCGTGTACAAGATACTGAAAGAGCAAGAGCACTACTCTTAACGAAGGGGATTGCTGTTAGCCAAGAAAATGGGGCAATTTATCTAGAAGAAAACAAGGATGAGCATGTTACCAATGTAATACGTACACTCATTCATAATGATATTTCTGTCTATCGTGTGGAGGAGGAACGAAAATCATTAGAAGAGATTTTCCTTGAGTTGACGAGTGGAGGGGATCTGCACCATGTTGGACATTCTGCAAGCTGATTTGCTGAAGCTGAAGAGAAAATGGTTTTGGCTACTTGTTTTTCTAGGTCCCTTCGGTGTCGTTTCGCTGCAAATGGTTAATTACGGGGTAAGGTATGATTGGTTAATTCTGCAGCAGCCAGATGTTTGGCTGGGACTAATCCAAAATATCAATATGTTTGTCGCACCTGCTTTATTGCTGGGAATGACGATTCTTGCCTCGCAAATTGCAAATATTGAACATCAACAAAGTTCCTGGAAGCAGCTGTTGAGTTTGCCGGTTAGACGAAGAGATGTATTTTCATCCAAATTTGTTATTGTATTTTTCATGCTGCTGCTATCGTGTGCTCTATTATTTGTCGGGACAATTATCTTAGGAGTTTATTTGCATTTTGGCGATGACATTCCACTGCTTCTCATTTTTAAAAACAGCTTCTATCCCCTGTTAGCGGGAATCCCAATCCTTGCAATCCAGGTTTGGCTTTCAATTACGATTCACAACCAAGCATATTCGCTTTCCGTCGGCATTCTGGGCAGCGTATGCTCTATGTACGCCTATTACGCACCAGATTGGTTCATTTGGAAATGGCCGCTATTGCAAGCGGGGCAAGGTCAGGAAAAATTTCTTTTAGCTGGAATTTTGGCAGGAAGTGTTATTCTTCTGGCCGGCATCATTGACTTTCAAAGGAAGGACGTGAAGTAATGCTTTGGGCTCTTATTACGACAGAGTATTTTAAAATTAGAAAAACAAGGATTCTATCTCTTCTTTTTATCAGTCCTGTCTTTGCTGGAGTTGTTGGCTTTGCGACGAGTGATTTGCTATCAGGCTCGAAGTGGCTTGCGTCTTTATTAGCTATGTCAGTAACACATTCTCTTTTACTGCTGCCGCTCATTATCGGAGTGCTAGCGAGCTTTATTTGCAGATACGAGCATCTTCACGGCGGTTGGAAACAGCTGCTCTCCCTTCCTGTTCGCCGTGAACAGGTGTATTTAGCTAAGTTTATTGTCATAGCTTTGCTAATTGCTGTTAATCAGCTGCTTTTCGGAATCAGCTGGATCCTGGTTGGAGCAGTGAAAGGATTTACCGGCCCCATTCCCCTAGAAGCCCTATGGAAGAGCTTGGCTGGAGGATGGATTTCCACACTTCCTCTCGCTGCCCTCTTGCTTTTCGTATCTATAGCATGGTCAAGCTTTGCCGCACCGCTTGCTTTAAATGTAGTGTTTACGCTTCCTAATATCCTAGTAGCTAACTCGAAGCAATATGCTCCATACTATCCATGGGTACAGCCATTTTTAACGATGCTCCCTAAGGGGGATGGGCCGTGGGGAGGCTTTTTTACCTCATTTGAGTCACTTATCTTTGCAATTTGTGGCAGCTTTCTTCTTTTCTTCGCTGCCGGATTATTGTACATTCGTCAAAAAGCAATTTGAAGAAAATAAGAAAAGTCCGGCCTGCACCGGACTTTTCTACACTTGGATAAGGTATAAATTTCTAGCTAGGAGCGAATTCGCGTAGCGAGAAATTTTAGGAATAAAGTATAAGAGCAACTATGTCGCTGTCTTCGCTCAAGGGCAGGGCTTGCCAATCGATGAGTTTTCCCTATCATCACAGCTTTTCTTCAAACCAAGTCTTTGCCGCATCTACTTCGTCGCGCGTTAGCTGATGGCCAAAGGAGTGCCAATATAGCTGTACATCTGCACCGGCATCCTGCAGCAATGCCGCTAAATCATTTGTCTCCTGCGGCGGGCAAATCGGGTCATTGTTTCCTGCTCCAATGAAAACCGGTATTCCAGTTAAAGAAGGAAGGGCGACGCCGCGTCTTGGCACCATCGGATGAAATAATATAGCTGCCTGCAGAGCATTCTTATAATGAAATAATAAACTGCCAGCAATGTTAGCGCCGTTTGAGTAACCAATGGCTATAACCTTGCTTTGGTCAAATTCATATTTTCTAGCTGCCTCATCTAGAAACTCCTGTAATTCCTTCGTGCGGAACACTAAATCCTCTATATCGAAGACACCCTCCGCCAGCCTGCGGAAAAAGCGGGGCATTCCGTTTTCTAGTACATTGCCGCGTACGCTTAAGACATTTGAGGAAGGAGAAATCATTTCAGCAAGTGGAAGCAAATCCCGTTCTGTTCCCCCTGTTCCGTGAAGTAATAGTAAGGTTGTATCTGTTGTTCCCTTTTGAAAAATATGCTGCATGATTGATCTCCCTTCAAAAGATAGTTACTTAAAACAAAGTATAAGCGCCTGGACCGATAAGTGCTACTCCAATGGCTGCGGCAATTAGAACGAGATTATATTCAAAGCCGTTTTGCGTGCTCCATAATCCATTTTTCCCATGAACCGTAAATATTGCAACGAGCATTGTAATCGTAATAAGAGCAGCCCCTGCCCATGTAAAAACACCAGCCGCAAATAACAAACCGCCTACAAGCTCGCCGGCTCCTGCTAAAAATGCCATCAACACGCCTGGTTTTACTCCGATTGATTCCAGCCAGCCGCCGGTTCCCTTTAAGCCATAGCCGCCAAACCAGCCGAATAGCTTTTGTGCACCGTGCCCGATAAATAGAATTCCCACAACTAAACGAATAATTAAAAGACCTGTGTCCATCATGTTGTAAACCTCCTAAAAGTTATTAACTTACATTACGTAAGTAATAGTATGACACCTTACTTACTTTTGTCAATTAACTTTTTAAAGTATATTTATCGTATGTTTGTCTCATGCAGAAAAAATATAGGAATAGAACGAGTTTGTTGCAGGATGAAAAATAATGTACGGTCATAAAAAATCTTTCAAGCAAGCCGTTCAAGCAAATAGATAGCTTTCTGCTTAACAACACACCTTCCCGTGCTGTATGATGAAGATAACAAGAGCTATATATGACCAATTTTACTGGCAGGAAAAGATTATAACGATTGAGACAAAAGGAAACAACGAAACCTAAGAAAGGGGAAGTGGAATGAAACGCATATTGTTTGTGTGCACGGGGAATACATGTCGTAGTCCGATGGCAGAAGCGGCGCTTCGTCATCATGGCAAAGCGGTCTTTGAAGTGAAGTCGGCTGGCGTATTTGCAGATGCAGGAAGCGATGCCTCTGCGCATGCCAAAACAGCACTTCAGGAAAAAGGGATAGAAATCAATCATACCTCCCAGCAGTTAACAGAGGAATTGCTGGAATGGGCAGATGTTGTATTGACGATGACGAGAGGCCACAAGCAGACAATTGCGCAATACTATCCAGGATTAGAGGAAAAGGTATATACGTTGTATGAATATACGGAGCGTATAGATCGTGATATTTCTGATCCATACGGCGGTTCGCTAGAAGTATATAGAAAGACTTTGAATGAATTAAATGAACTGCTGCAGCGTTTTGCGAAAAATCAAGCCGATGAAGGCGGCGGACATGTATAATAAGATGTAGGGAGACTATATTTGGAGGGACCGAACATGAAGGTAGTAGTAGCATCTGATCACGGTGGTGTGAATATCCGTAAAGAAATCATAAATTTATTAGAAGAACTTGGAATGGAATATGTGGATCTTGGCTGTGAATGTGGAGCTGGGTCTGTCGATTATCCTGATTTTGCATTTCCGGCAGCTGAAATGGTTGCAAAAGGAGAGGCTGACAGAGGTATTTTAATTTGTGGTACAGGTATTGGTATGTCTATTGCAGCTAATAAAGTAAAAGGCATTCGTTGTGCGCTTGTACACGACACATTTAGTGCGAAGGCAACACGTGAGCATAATGATTCCAACATGCTGGCAATGGGAGAGCGCGTGATTGGACCAGGTTTGGCAAGAGATGTTGCAGAAGTTTGGCTAACGACTGAGTTTCTAGGCGGACGTCATGAAAACCGTGTTGGCAAAATTAAAACATACGAAGCAGAGTAAAAAGCAACTCTTCTTAAGTAGAGGAAATAAAGATGCTTAATGCTCTTGTATATCCAATAAGCATGAGGGGATTTGTGGAGTAAATTCCCACGAAAGGAAGACTCGTGATGGATGATTTAGCACAAGTAAGACAGCAAATGCGAGCGGTACTTTCCGATTTTCAAGAGCAAGCTTCTCTAGAGGCTGGACAATTGTTTGTTATCGGCTGCAGTACGAGTGAAGTAATGGGATCAAGAATTGGTACATCGGGTACAATGGAGGTCGCGCAAGTTCTTTTTGAGGAACTGAGAGAATTTCAAGAAAGATTAGGAATCTCCCTTGTATTTCAGTGCTGTGAGCATCTAAATCGCGCACTTGTTGTAGAGCGAGAAACCGCACAGAAGCATAATCTAGAGATAGTTACAGTAACCCCAGTTCGTTCTGCAGGAGGGGCGCTGCCAACGTATGCGTACCACAATATGAAGGATCCGGTTGTAGTGGAGTTTATAAAAGCAGATGCTGGTATAGATATCGGTGATACATTTATTGGAATGCACATAAGGCATGTGGCTGTTCCGGTACGCACCGGTTTAAAGCAAATCGGCGGTGCACACATTACAATGGCGAAAGCCCGTCCAAAACTCATCGGCGGTGCCCGCGCAGTCTATGCGGTATCGCAAAAGGAAAATGTAAGCTGTCACTAATAGACCATCCCCCGGGATGGTCTTTCCTGTTTTTGGAGGATAGTCTTTTTTGTGAGAATGGAAAACTAAGAAGGCAGTATTCCTTGGGAGGGGCGTGTGAGGAGGAATTGCTGCGTTCGATTAAGAAAAGACAAAATAATTCCATAAAGCGATGAAAAAGATGCAGTTGGAAACGATATCATTTTTTAATGGACAAGAAACGTTAGTATATTTTATTTTTTCTTTTGACGCCGCCTAAAATCATGGTAGAATGAAATTGAAAATGTGAATGTTAAAAATGAATTGCACGTATAATTTTCGTATTTTTTAAAGAAAATCCGAAAATACATTGCCTTTGCTGCTGATTGCCGTCCGTTTCGGCTCAGAACAACGAAGATATACTTCAAGCAGCAAGATGGCATTGTAATTCGTTCAAGGGAAAAAAAGGGGGATTCTTATGGAGCATTTAAAGCTGCAGGATGAAAAAGTATTTAAAGCGATTCAAGCGGAATTAGGAAGACAGCGTTCTAACATTGAGTTGATTGCTTCAGAAAACTTTGTTAGCCAAGCGGTAATGGAGGCACAAGGCTCTGTTTTAACAAACAAGTATGCAGAAGGCTATCCTGGGAAACGTTACTACGGTGGTTGTGAACACGTAGACGTAGCAGAAGATATCGCAAGAGACCGCGCGAAGGAAATTTTCGGAGCAGAGCATGTGAACGTACAGCCTCACTCCGGTGCGCAAGCAAACATGGCTGTATATTTTACGATTCTTCAGCACGGCGATACAGTTCTTGGTATGAACCTATCACATGGCGGTCACTTAACGCACGGAAGCCCAGTTAACTTCAGTGGTGTGCAATATAACTTCGTAGAATACGGTGTAGATTCAGAAACTCAATACATTGATTACAACGATGTTCTTGAGAAAGCACGTACACATAAGCCAAAGCTTATCGTTGCAGGTGCAAGTGCATATCCACGTGTAATTGATTTCGCAAAGTTCCGTGAAATCGCGGATGAGGTTGGCGCGTATTTAATGGTAGATATGGCTCATATCGCAGGATTGGTTGCAGCAGGACTACATCCAAACCCAGTTCCTTACTGTGATTTCGTAACGACAACAACGCACAAAACATTGCGCGGACCTCGTGGCGGTATGATTTTATGTAAAGAAGAGTTCGCAAAGCAAATCGACAAATCAATTTTCCCTGGCATTCAAGGCGGACCATTAATGCACGTAATCGCTGCAAAAGCAGTAGCATTTGGCGAAGCATTGCAAGATAGCTTCAAAACATATGCACAAAACGTTATTAATAACGCGCAGCGTTTAGCAGAAGGATTACAAAAAGAAGGCTTAACTCTTATCTCTGGCGGTACGGACAACCACTTAATTCTAGTTGATGTTCGTAACCTAGATCTTACAGGAAAAGTGAGCGAGCACGTTCTAGATGAAATTGGCATTACTGTAAACAAAAATGCCATCCCATTCGATCCTGCAAGCCCGTTTGTAACAAGCGGTATCCGCCTTGGTACAGCAGCAGCAACTTCCCGCGGCTTCGGCTTAGAGGAAATGGATGAGATTGCATCTATTATTGCTTATACATTGAAAAACCATGACAATGAGCAAGCATTAGAGGAAGCAAGACAGCGCGTTAACGCACTTACTGCAAAATTCCCAATGTATCCAGAATTGTAATTCTATACATCAGTTATTCAAGACACCTTGTATCAATACGCAAGGTGTCTTTTTGCCATTTTAAGAAAATATACATTTCTAGCTAGAAGACCATGCGACGTAGTAAGAAATTTTAGGGAAAAAGTATAAGTGCAACTACGCTTTTGTCTTCTCCCAAGGGCAGGGCTTGCCAATCGGTGAGATATGGCCATGTGGTTCTTTCCATAAATATGTTAAGAAAAGCGGATAAGCTATACTTGAATATTGAACCGGTTTTCTATACAATCGTAAATAGTGTTCAAAAGGGCATACAACGAACGCCACATCCCAAAAAAGGAGAGATGTAAATGGGAAAGCTATATGTTTTCGATCATCCACTTATTCAGCACAAGCTTACATACATTCGTGATAAAAAAACAGGTACGAAGGAATTTCGTGAGCTAGTCGATGAAGTAGCCAGCTTAATGGCCTTCGAGGCGACGCGCGACCTTCCGTTACAGGAAATAGAAATTGAAACACCTGTAAGCATAACGAAGACAAAAGTGCTCGCAGGGAAGAAGTTAGGTTTAATTCCAATTTTACGTGCGGGGCTTGGAATGGTAGATGGTATTTTAAAAATGATTCCTGCGGCAAAGGTAGGGCATGTTGGTTTATACCGCGACCCGGAAACGTTGCAACCAGTTGAATACTACGTGAAGCTCCCAAGTGATGTAGAGGAGCGTGACTTTATCGTACTTGATCCAATGCTCGCGACAGGCGGTTCAGCTGCTGAAGCTATCAATTCCTTGAAAAAGCGCGGTGCGAAAAACATTAAGCTGATGTGCATTATCGCTGCTCCAGAGGGAGTAAAGGTTGTACAGGAAGCACACCCGGATGTAGATATTTATATTGCGGCTTTGGATGAAAAATTGAACGATCACGGTTATATTGTCCCTGGTTTAGGGGATGCGGGAGACCGTTTATTTGGTACAAAATAAGATAAAAAGACGAGAAGGCGTGGCCTTCTCGTCTTTTTATCTTTTGAGAAAGTATAAATTTCTAGCTGGAGGCCGATGCGACGTAGTAAGAAATTTTAGGAACAAAGTATAAATGCAACTACATCTCTGTCTTCGCCTGAAAGTTCGCCAATCGGCGAGCTTTCTTTATTATAGGAGTAAAATTTATTTCTCTCTTTCTTATACATGAAATAGGTGGAAAGGGAGAAGCATATAGGAAAAGGGAGGTTCGTTATGCTTCGGGTTTTACTTCTGGTAAGTCTTCTTTTGTTTGCGACAAAAGCGCAGGCGACTGTGTTTCCGAATCGTCCGCCTGTGCCGCTTTCTTATGAAAATGAGCAGGAGATTGTTATTGTTGAGACTGTGTCTAAACGCCTGAAGGAGGTGCAGCAGATGATTCGACGTCAATATCCGAATGTACGGGTGCGCAGTGTCTATCAAACAGCACTGTCCGGCTTAAGTGTACAAGGAAGCAGGAAGGAGCTGCGCAATCTTGCCAAGATTCCGGGCGTCTCTCGCGTTACCCCTGTATCTGTGTATAAAGCTGATATAACAGAGAGTGTCCCATTTATTGGCGGCGGGGCTAAGGTGCGTGGGTATTTTGATGCAGCGGGCAGGCGTTTAAGCGGAGCGGGGGTGCGCGTCGGGGTTATTGACACAGGATTAGATTACCATCATCCAGACCTGCGGCGCAGCTATGCCGGCGGCTATGACACGATAGATAACGATCATGACCCGATGGAATCGAAAACGAAGGAGCCAACGCAGCACGGCTCTCATGTAGCGGGTATTATTGCCGCAAATGGGAGGCTTCGGGGCATAGCACCGGATGCGAAAATCCTCGCGTACCGCGCACTTGGGCCTGGCGGTGTTGGCTCGACCGAAACGGTACTCGCAGCAATTGAGAGAGCGGTAAAGGATCGGGTGGATGTTCTCAATCTTTCGCTCGGCAATGATGTAAACGGCCCGGATTGGCCAACGAGCATCGCATTAAACCATGCTGCTAAAGCAGGGGTTATTGCTGTAACAGCATCGGGTAATTCAGGTCCCTCCATTTGGACGATCGGATCCCCGGGAACGGCGGCGAATGCTATTACGGTCGGTGCATCAACACCGCGTCTTCGCATTCCTTACCTGCATATTGCGGGGAAGGAGCTTCGGCTGGCGCGGCTTGGCGGGGCAAAGGAGTGGAATTTAGATCGCACATATGAATGGGTAGATGCCGGTCTTGGGAAGGAAGCTGACATGAAGAATGTCCGGAATAAGATCGTTCTCGTAAAGCGGGGAGCGATTTCGTTTGCAGAAAAGGCAAGGAATGCACAGAGGGCAGGAGCGCAGGCAATTATCATTTATAACAATATGCCGGGCTCCTTTGAGGGAATGGCTCAAGGAGCAGCTATTCCTGCTGCTGCTATGTCCGGCCGTGACGGTGCATGGCTGAGAAAGCAGACGGATTCGCTTGCGGGTACGGTGTTTCATACCGAGCAGGATCGGCTCGCTGATTTTAGCTCGCGCGGTCCTGTTACGGTGACATGGAGGGTTAAGCCCGATGTCGTTGCTCCAGGCGTGGGCATTACCAGCACGGTTCCGCAAGGGTATATGGCGCTGCAGGGTACGAGTATGGCAGCGCCCCATGTGGCGGGCGCCGCTGCACTGCTAAAGCAGGCGCACCCGAACTGGACACCGGAGCAGGTGAAGGCAGCGCTGATGAATACAGCAAGGCTGTTATACAATGGGAAGCAGCCATATCATGTGTATGAGCAGGGGGCAGGCCGCATTCAACTGGAACAAGCCCTGCATCCGTCTTTCCTTGTTTATCCTTCTTCTCTTTCATTCGGGCTCGTTCGGTCATCGCAGGGACATCCAGTACGTACAATCACTGTAACGCTCGATAATCAAACGGATCAGGTACAAAAGTATGTTTTTGAGATGCCTCCCGCTAGAATTGGTATACAATGGCGCTTACCGCATACAGTATATGTAAAGCCCCATAAACGGCAGCATGTTACAGTCGGCGCGGAGCTAAGCGCCTCTACTCTGCGGGAAGGGGTGCATGAAGGATATCTGCGCATCCGAAGCGGTGGTACTGCCGCATTGCTTCCTTATTTGTTTTTCGTAGAGGAGCCGGATTATCCACGTATTATGGGTTTTCGGTTTGTGCAAGGAGATGCTCCCGGAATGTATCGTTACGAAATGTATCTACCAGGGGGAGCGGATGAACTAGGAATTATCTTGTATGATCCAGCTACATTTCACTATGTAGATTACATTGTGTATCGCCAAAATGTGACAAGTGGAAGAATGAAGGAAGTTATATCGGTAAAACAATCTATAAAGGGAACCTATAAAGCACTTATATTCGCAAAAAAAGGAAAAAAAGAGGACACAATAGAGAAAATTCTCAAATTCCAATAGTAAAGCGCTTAAAATGTGAACATTTCTTAACAATTTAAAGATTCAGTTGGAATTCTTGGATTTTTTTCGATTTGCCGTTGACACTATTTAACACACTATTGTATGCTAACAAAGTGGATAGATGATAAGGTTTTCAGGGTAGATTGTCATCTATTTTTGACAAAATAAGCAATTTTCAACAAATTGAAAAATGATTCTCCTATTATTAAAAAGGGGAAGAATAGAACATCTCACACCGCATTCTGCATCAAACTCCTCGTACCCGTTTGGAGGGATGAACTTTTGCAAGGGAAACAACGTAATCCAATGAAGGCATATGCCTTAATGACGGGCATTCTTTCCCAATTAGTAGGTTCCATTCTCATCGGAATTTTTGGGGGTAAATGGATTGATGGAAAACTCGAAACCTTTCCTTTATTTCTTATCATTGGACTTTTACTTGGCCTTGCGACGGGCATTTATGCAATGATTCGACTTGTCCAACAATTTTTCTCAGGAGATCAATAATGGTTGACATACATGAACTTATTATCAGGCATAAGAAATATACGTATTACCTTCTTGCACTCTTTGTATTGGGCTGGGGGTTCACCCCGTACCAGAGGGTGTTTCTTGGTCTGGTTATCGGGATTTGTGTGTGCTTTGTCAGCCTGTCTCTTGTTGCGAAGAGAACGGACAAGCTAATGGAACGGGTACTAAAAACAAAGGAAACGAAAATTCGTTATAAGGCTACGGCAGTAAGTACATACTCTCGTTTGGCTGCTACCGGATTAGTGATTTTGTTTGCGGTACAGTATCCACATTATATTGAGGTGTGGGGCTTTGCTTTAGGGTTAATGACAGGCTATCTTGTCATGATCATAGATTATATATATTTACAATATATCAAAGGCAGGGAAGAGAGGTGAATTACAAGTGGAACATGGTAAGTTAGTTGAATTTTTAGGCCTAACTTTCGACTTGTCCAGCGTAATCATGTCAACTGTTGCTGCACTTATCGTATTTGTGATTGCGGTGACAGCAACGCGTGCAATGTCCCTTCGCCCGAAAGGAATGCAAAACTTTCTTGAATGGGTGCTGGACTTTGTGAAAAACATCATAAACAGTACGATGGATTGGCAAACAGGAGGCCGTTTCCTAACGTTAGGTGTTACGATTTTGATGTATATTTTCGTATCTAATATGTTAGGATTGCCGTTCATGATTTCAACTCATGGGGCAGAAGGTCACTTGACATGGTGGAAATCACCTACATCTGACCCAGCTATTACTTTAACATTAGCTGTCATGGTCGTTGCCTTAACTCATTATTATGGAGTTAAGATGAAAGGCGGCAGCGAATACGTCAAGGGCTTTTTCCAACCGATGTCATTTATGTTCCCCTTAAAGATTATCGAGGAGTTTGCAAATACGTTAACTCTAGGTCTGCGTCTTTTTGGTAACATTTATGCAGGTGAAATTTTGTTAGCTTTGCTTGCCGGTTTAGGGACAAGCGGAGTTGGAGGAGCACTAGGAGGAGCACTGCCAATGCTTGCATGGTTAGGCTTCAGTGTTTTCGTTGGTGCAATCCAAGCATTTATCTTTACAATGCTTACGATGGTTTATATGGCTCACAAAGTAAGTCATGACCATTAATAATAATTACCTTTGGTAAAACTATATTTTTTCTAATTATAAAGGAGGAACTTTTCAATGGGTTTAATCGCAGCTGCAATTGCAATTGGTTTAGCGGCACTAGGTGCTGGTATTGGTAACGGTTTGATCGTATCTCGTACAGTTGAGGGCGTTGCTCGTCAACCAGAATTACGCGGAACTCTTCAAACAATCATGTTTATCGGGGTAGCGTTAGTAGAGGCGCTTCCAATTATCGCCGTAGTTATCGCGTTCATCGTACTAGGTCGATAAGAAAATAGTATTTCTTACGCAGAAATGGCGAAGATCGTTTTTTAGACCTTCTTCGCCATTGCTTTATTCCATTTTAGTATGTAGAGAATGTTGACTTTCAATCGGGCAGCGCAAGTGGTCTGCCTTATATACAGCTTGAAACTGTAAGGCTCGATGACGTCTGAACAGTATAATCTAACGCCTGTGGAGATTGTATAAATGCTGGCACGTCGCCGCATAAATCGCTGAAGCAGGAAGCCCCTCCTTAAAAGGCGAGAGGAGCGGGTCATATTCATATTGTTGAAACTAGATTTTTGAAGGGAGGAATCCTTGTGCTGTTAGGAGCTGCTATTCCATACGGAACAATTATTTACCAATTGGTTCTTTTCCTAATTCTATTAGCACTGCTTCGCAAATATGCATTCGGACCGTTAATGGGCATTATGAAACAACGTGAAGAGCATATTGCAAGCGAAATTGAAGCTGCTGAAAAGAACAATGCAGAAGCTAAAAAGTTAGTAGAAGAGCAACGCGCATTTATAAAGCAATCTCGTGTAGAAGCGCAAGAATTGATTGAAAAAGCGAAAAAGCAAGCAGAAGAGCAAAAGGATGGCATTATCGTTGCTGCCAAAGCAGAGGCGGAATCCATTAAAGAAGCTGCGGTGAAAGACATTCAGCGTGAAAAAGAGCAAGCAATTGCTGCATTACAAGCACAAGTTGCTGTTTTATCTGTTCAAATCGCTTCCAAGGTCATTCAAAAAGAATTGAAGGAAGAGGATCAAGCATCGCTTATCCGCGACTACATTAAAGAGGTAGGCGAAGTGCGATGAGTAAGGAGATTGTAGCAAAGCGTTACGCGGTCGCTCTTTTCAGACTTGCGAAAGAAAAGCATATGCTCGAAACGTTTGAAGAAGAGCTTCGCACTGTAAAGGAAGTATTCCTTACAAGCAAAGAACTAAGCACGTTCTTAACTCAACCAAACATTTCTACTGAAAAGAAGAAAGAAGTAATCCGCCAAGCGTTTTCTTCTTTGTCTTCTTATGTATTAAATACGCTTTCTCTTTTAATTGATAAACATCGTGATGACATCATTTTGGACATCGCAAACGAATATTTTACTTTAGCTAACGAAGAGCGCAATGTAGCGGACGCGATTGTGTACTCTGTTCGCCCACTTACTGAGGATGAGCAAGTGGCAATTGCTGAAGTATTTGCCAAGAAGATAGAAAAAGATGCGGTTCGCATTAAAAATATCGTAGATACTGATTTATTAGGCGGCATTAAAGTCCGCATCGGCAACCGTATTTATGATGGAAGCCTGCAAGGAAGATTAGCACGTATTCAGCGTGAACTTTTGAACAATAGATAGGGGTGAAACGCATGAGCATCAGAGCTGAAGAAATTAGCGCACTGATAAAGCAACAAATCGAAAACTATCAGTCTGAGATCGAGGTTAGCGATGTGGGTACAGTTATCCGTGTTGGTGACGGTATCGCACTTGCTCATGGTCTTGATAACGTAATGGCTGGGGAGCTTGTAGAGTTCTCTAACGGAGTTATGGGACTAGCGCAAAACTTAGAAGAAAATAACGTAGGTATCATCATTTTAGGACCTTACACAGGCATCAGTGAAGGTGACGAAGTGCGTCGTACAGGACGTATCATGCAGGTACCAGTAGGTCCGGAACTTATTGGTCGTGTTGTAAACTCTCTTGGACAACCTGTAGACGGATTAGGTCCAATCAATACATCTAAAACTCGTCCAATCGAAAGCCCGGCTCCTGGCGTAATGGATCGTAAATCCGTTCATGAGCCGCTTCAAACAGGTATTAAAGCGATCGATGCGCTTGTACCAATTGGCCGTGGACAACGTGAGTTGATTATCGGTGACCGCCAAACTGGTAAAACATCAGTAGCAATCGATACAATTTTAAACCAAAAAGACCAAGATATGATTTGTATTTACGTTGCAATCGGACAAAAAGAGTCCACTGTACGTAACGTAGTTGAAACATTACGTAAATTCGGAGCATTAGAGTACACAATTGTTGTAACAGCATCTGCTTCTCAGCCAGCTCCATTACTATACTTGGCTCCTTACACAGGCGTAACGATGGGTGAAGAGTTCATGTACAACGGCAAGCACGTTCTTGTTGTATACGATGATCTTTCTAAGCAAGCAGCAGCATACCGTGAGCTTTCCTTGTTGCTTCGCCGTCCTCCAGGTCGTGAAGCGTATCCAGGGGATGTATTCTACTTGCACTCCCGTTTACTAGAGCGCGCTGCAAAATTAAGTGATGCAAAGGGCGCAGGTTCTTTAACAGCACTTCCGTTCATTGAAACGCAAGCAGGGGACGTTTCTGCTTACATTCCGACAAACGTAATTTCCATTACAGACGGACAAATTTTCTTGCAATCTGATTTATTCTTCTCCGGCGTACGTCCTGCGATCGATGCAGGTACATCCGTATCCCGCGTAGGGGGAGCTGCTCAGATTAAAGCGATGAGCAAGGTTTCCGGTACACTTCGTCTTGACCTAGCATCTTACCGTGAGCTAGAAGCATTCGCTGCATTCGGTTCTGACCTTGATAAAGCGACACAAGCGAAACTAAATCGCGGTGCGCGTACAGTAGAAATACTGAAGCAAGACTTGCACAAACCGCTTAAGGTAGAAAAGCAAGTTATGAGTCTTTATGCACTAACACGCGGATTCCTTGATGATGTTCCAGTTGCGGACATTCAACGCTTTGAAGGAGAGATGCTTGCATGGATGGATTCCAACCGTGCAGAATTGCTTGAACAAATCCGTACAACTCGTCAGCTTCAAGCTGATGACGTAATGGGTGGCGCAATTGAAGAGTTCAAAAAGACGTTTGTTGCTTCTGAATAATAACGAAAAGCGGAGCCGATTGCTTGGCTCCTTATAAATAGTAACAGGAGAGTAGGCTTGTCCTATTCTCTTTCCATGCCTACTTTCGACAAAAGGTGGTGAAACCCTGTGGCATCTTTACGCGAGATTAAAACGAAAATTACATCCACGAAGAAAACGAGCCAAATTACGAAAGCGATGGAGATGGTATCTGCATCCAAATTGAACCGTGCGGAGCAAAATGCGAAAGCATTCGTTCCATACATGGAGAAAATTCAGGAGGTCGTATCCAGCATCGCGAGCGGCAGCAAAGGAATTAATCATCCAATGATGACAGCTCGTCCTGTGAAACGCACAGGATATATCGTAATTACATCTGACCGTGGACTTGCAGGTGCATATAACAGTAACGTACTACGTGCTCTAAGTAAGGAAATTCAAGATCGTCACAAGTCGGATTCCAGCCAGTATGCAATCGTTGTAATTGGTCGTGTAGGTCGTGACTACTTAAAACGCCGCGGCTTTAACATTATTGATCAAATTACAGGATTATCTGACCAACCGGTATTTGCGGACATTAAAGAAATCGCATCTCGTGCGGTTTCCATGTTTGCAGATGGAGCATATGACGAGCTGTACATTTATTACAACCACTATGTGAGCAAAATCCAGCAGGAGGTAGCATCTACAAAGGTATTGCCTCTGACTGATGTTGCATCCGACAAACCGACTACAGCATATGAGTTCGAACCTTCTGAAGAAGATATTCTGAAGGTACTATTGCCGCAATACGCAGAAAGCTTAATTTACGGTGCCTTGCTGGACGGTAAAGCAAGTGAGCATGCAGCGCGTATGACAGCGATGAAAAACGCAACAGACAATGCAAAAGACGTTATCGATACACTTACACTTTCCTACAACCGTGCACGTCAAGCAGCGATTACGCAAGAAATTACGGAAATCGTCGGCGGTGCAGCTGCGCTGGAATAGAAAGCTTTCATTAACATGTGTATGAGATTTTCATCAGCAAATGCTTGTTCTGCTGATGTTAGCTGAACGGTAACAAACAATTAGGAGGGAAACCGATGAATAAAGGACGCGTTACAGCGATAATGGGTCCGGTTGTAGACGTGAAGTTTGAAGACGGCAAGCTTCCTGGTCTCTACAACGCCCTTAAAGTCACAAACGAAGCAAGCGGTAAAGGCGAAGCTTCCATTAACCTTACATTAGAGGTTGCTATTCACCTTGGTGACGACACAGTTCGTACGGTAGCCATGGCTTCCACAGATGGACTTGTTCGTGGTATGGCAGTAACTGATACTGGAAGCGCAATTTCCGTTCCTGTAGGGGACGCAACTCTTGGCCGCGTATTTAACGTACTTGGCGATGCAATCGACTTAGACGGCGAGGTTCCTGCAGATGTTCGCCGCGATCCGATTCACCGTCAGGCTCCTGCGTTTGAAGAGCTTTCTACAAAGGTAGAAATTCTTGAAACTGGTATTAAAGTAGTAGACTTGCTTGCTCCTTACATCAAGGGTGGTAAGATCGGTCTATTCGGTGGTGCCGGCGTAGGTAAAACGGTATTAATTCAGGAATTGATCAATAACATCGCACAAGAGCACGGCGGTATTTCCGTATTCGCAGGTGTAGGTGAGCGTACTCGTGAAGGTAATGACCTTTACCATGAGATGAGCGATTCCGGCGTTATTAAGAAAACAGCAATGGTATTCGGACAAATGAATGAGCCGCCTGGAGCACGTCAACGCGTAGCCCTAACTGGTTTGACAATGGCTGAATACTTCCGTGATGAGCAAGGACAGGACGTACTATTGTTCATCGATAATATCTTCCGTTTCACGCAAGCAGGTTCTGAGGTATCCGCGCTTCTTGGCCGTATGCCATCTGCCGTAGGTTACCAACCAACGCTAGCTACAGAAATGGGTCAATTGCAAGAGCGTATCACATCCACTAACAAAGGTTCTATCACTTCCATTCAGGCAGTATACGTACCAGCGGATGACTACACTGACCCGGCTCCTGCAACAACGTTCGCTCACTTAGATGCAACAACAAACCTTGAGCGTCGTTTAACACAGATTGGTATTTACCCAGCGGTAGATCCATTGGCGTCTACATCTCGTGCATTGTCTCCTCAGATTGTAGGAGAAGAGCATTATGGAGTAGCTCGTCAAGTACAGCAAACATTGCAACGTTATAAAGAGCTTCAAGATATCATCGCAATCCTTGGTATGGACGAGTTGTCTGAAGATGACAAGCTGGTTGTACACCGTGCGCGCCGTATTCAGTTCTTCTTGTCTCAAAACTTCCACGTAGCAGAGCAATTTACAGGTCAAAAGGGTTCTTACGTACCTGTAAAAGACACTGTACGCGGATTTAAAGAAATTCTAGAAGGCAAATACGACGATCTTCCAGAGGAGTCTTTCCGTCTTGTAGGTCGTATTGAAGAAGCTATCGAGAAAGCTGCAACGTTAGCATAATAAGGCCTTAGGAGGGAAAAATCATGAAGACAGTTCCAGTCAGTATCGTGACTCCTAACGGACCGGTATATGAAAATGATGTTGAAATGGTCATCGTGAAAGCGGAAAGCGGGGAAATGGGGATCCTGCCGGGTCACATTTCCACAGTTGCACCGCTGCAAATCAGTGCTGTTCGTCTGAAAACAGGCAACAAAACTGATAAGGTAGCTGTGGCTGGCGGCTTCATTGAAGTTCGTCCTGATAAGGTGACAATTTTGTCCCCTTCCGCTGAGGAGGCATCTCATATTGATGTGCACCGCGCGAATGAAGCAAAGCGCCGTGCTGAGCGTCGCTTAGAAGATAAGCAAGCCAACATCGATTTTAAACGTGCCGAACTTGCTTTAAAACGAGCAACTAACCGTATAGACATTTTTAATAAGTAATACTGAAAAAAGCTGCAAGGGGGATGCCTCTTGCAGCTTTTTTTCAGTAGTAGGAAGGTATAAATTTCTAGCTAGAAGCGAATTCGACGGTAATTTTGGATTATGTCAACTTGACATGTATAGAATCTACACTCCTCGCCCTTTAAACGTATTAGAGATAGTAAAATAGGCTAGAATGGAGTAGATGTACTATATAAGCATTCATCTACTCAACAAACATGCGAATCAAGTGTAAAGAAGGGAAGAACTCCAGACGATGGAGAAAGCTAAAATTAGTGCCATTCAACTATTTTCCATGATGTTCATATTTGAGATGGGGACTGCAGTGGTTATAAGTTATGGAATAAATGCCAAAAAGGACGCCTGGTTGGCCATTCTTTTAGGATTAGGAGCAGGAATTGTTTTATTTTTCATTTACTACTTTTTATTTCGTCAATATCCTACGCTGCCACTTACCGGATATGTTAGAAAAATATTTGGCAAATACTTGGGGTGGAGCATTGGCCTGTTATATATCCTATTCTTTCTGTACATTTCTGCTAGAAATGTACGTGAGTTCGGTGAGTTATTGGTTGCATCGACATTAAGGCAAACACCATTATTAGCAATCACTATCTTATTTGTTCTTACCATTTGTTATGTACTTTATCTAGGGATTGAAGTATTAGGGAGAACAACAGAAGTATTTCTTATCATTTTGCTCCTTTTAGGGATGACAGGAAACTTTTTAGTGCTTGTTTCAGGTAATTTGGATCCCCATAATTTGCAGCCGTTTCTTGAACAGGGATGGAAACCAATCGTAACGACAGCCTTTCGGGACATACTCATTTTCCCCTTCGGAGAAATGCTTGTTTTTACGGTGATTCTTCCTTATTTAAATCAACCTGAATTAGTGAAAAAAGTGTGGCTGTCTGCCTTAATTTCAAGCGGTCTTATCTTAAGTTATACAACAAGTTTAAATATCGCTGTTCTTAGTATCGAACAAGTGGAGAGATCTACTTTTCCTTTGTTATCAACTGTCGGAAAAGTCAATCTTATGGAGTTTTTACAACGGCTGGATGCTATTGTTGTTTTTACCTTGCTGATTACGGTGTTTTTCAAAGCATCCATCTATTTGTATGGTGCCGTAATGGGAATGGTCGATTTATTCAAATTAAAAAATCATCAACAAATTCTTTTACCCACTGGGGTTATTCTTATCTTTTTATCAATGGTAGTGTCTTCCAATTTCGCAGAGCAAACGGAAGAAGGTATGGTTACTCATTACATTGCCATCGCTATGTTTATAATTATTCCTTTGCTAATGCTATTAGTTTTCCTAATTCGTAACCGTGTCAAGAAAGCTAAGGATGAGAAAGGTGAGTCGGAATCCAGTGCAACATAATATTACTGCTGCTTTCGGATTGTATGTCAACCAGACTTGTAACGTGGCTGAAAAGAAGTCCCCTAGGTATTTTGGAATAGTTGCTAGCCACCTTGCCGCGGAGTAAAAAATGTAAATGACAAGGGTTATTGGACATGCGAAAAAGTAATGATTAGAAATGCATACATAATAAAAGGTTCAAAAGCTTTCAGTTTTTGAGCCTTAACGAAACAAAAAACACTCCTTATTGATCTAAGGAGCGAAAGAAACGGTCAGGCCATTCCATCTTGGGATGGAAATTGTAGAGCAAGGATCTTGTAAATATGACCGCATTTACCCATTCGGTTTTATACATGATGGGCTTCTTATTCAACCAGTCTAATGGATCAACCTCGACTGAAAAATCGATATATTCCTCAAACGTGCCTTCAAATCCTTTAGGCCAGAATTTCTTTAATGGATGCGCAGGTACACGGCCTCCTTCTGTTACACGGTCATACGTTTCTTGCAGCCAACGCGGCAATGTAACACCTGTCAGCGGTTCCTCCATATCTTCCCACCCGCATAATAGCGAGCCATGTTTTCCCCATTCAATTCTAATGATTGCCCTCTGCTGATTGGTATTCGCTTCCTTTACAGCCGGGACAGATTCCAAAATACGAGAATGGAACCAGCACATAACGTTTGTTACAACTTCTGTGTTTGGATCATATTCGATCCAAACCTCCTCATGATCACATGGTTCATAATCATCAGGAAAATCATAGTCATCCTCCCAAAACAGATGATAGCCAATGATAGATTCGGATGGATGGTGCACAGCAACCACATCCTTTAGTGGAAAACACTCTTTCGGATTAATCAGTAGTATCGGACAAAACTTTCGAATCAGCTGCTCTTCTTTTTCAGTAAGTGCAAGGGGCGGGGCTAGCTCCAATACTTTGCGATATTGTTCTCCCGCTTTCCGCAAATGGCCGTCTAAATGATAGAATTCTGCTTGGCGTGATACATAGGACACATTATCAGGATCTGCTGTTTTCAACAATTCCAACTGAGCAATAACAAGCTGATAAAAAGCTGCTCCGGAAATCCGTTCTTCCTTTAGTAGATCAGTAATTTCCTTGTTTCTCCTATTCCATTCAAATAAAAATGTATCTATCACACGATTCCCCCCTAAACGATATATAAATGATTTATAATCTCGATATTTTCATTTGCTATTTTTAAAGAAAACTCGCCGACTGGCGAGCCCTGCTCTTGGGCGAAGACAGAGGCGTAGTTGCACTTATACTTTATTTCTAAAATTTCTTGCTACGTCGAATTGCCTTCCAGCTAGAAATTTATACTTTCTTAAAGTGTAAAGAAAACTCGCCGACTGGCGAGCCCTGCTCTTGGGCGAAGACAGAGGGGTAGCTGCACTTATACTTTATTTCTAAAATTCCCTACTGCGTCGAATTCACTTCTAGCTGGGAATTTATACTTTCCTACAGTGGAACAAAATGGCATCGGCACTTACTTCTTTTCTCTGGTTTACCTTTGCGTGAACCACTACAAGGGTTTGACCGCTTTTTTACGTCGCCGGATGCTCTTGTCCTGCTATAAACAGACGATTCTTTTATTCAGTTTTAGATATCTTTACTTTCGCAGATCTCTTAACCTTATTAGTTTATCAATTCTATTGCTCGTAATAGACTGTACATCCATGTCCAAAAATCGTTCCATCTCATGCGCATCATCAACAGTCCAAACTAACACAGGCAGACAGCGCAGCCTAGCATAATCCAATAATTCTTGTTGACATAAGTGATAATTAATATTTATTCCACAGCAAGAAGCCGAGATAGCATCCCTGCATGTTTCCTGCATGAAGGAAGCGTAATCTCCCTTATACGTTTCATACAAACGGATACTAGCATTTAACAGCACTTGATACGGGCGGTGATGCTCCTTCAAATATGCCGCTCTTTCCGCCTCACATCCGGTTATGATTGCATAATCCCTCATGTGATACGCTTCGACCGTCTTAATCATTGGATCTATTGCGCTGTCTTCTTTTACGTCCAAATTAATGACACGATGTTGTTCTTTAATAAGCGGTAAGACCTCTTCTAGCCGAACAACCCCATCATATTGAGCAAGACGCTTCATTTCTTCAAATGATAACTCCTGAACCTGTCTTATCCCATCTGGCGTAATAAGCTCTTCATCATGCAGAAGAACAACAATCCCATCCTTTGTAGCTCGAACATCCACTTCAATAATATCTGCTCCTGCCTGCAATCCTTCCAGCACGGATTGCAGGGAATTTGGCGGTGTATTCATACAACCGGTATGAGCAGTAATCAACGGCTTTTTCAATGCTTTCACCTGTCTTTCAACATTGTATCCCCATATTGCCTTACGAATGAAAATTTCATTTTATTGAGTTTATAAACTCATCATGAATTTTTGTATTTGAGGCAACAAGTGAATCATGAAAGAGACGATATGGATTCCCATCTTTATCCGTAATTCTTCCACCGGCTTCTGTTAGGACTAAGACTCCCGCAGCAGTATCCCAGGGATTGAGGCCTTCATGCCAAAACCCCGTAATTTTTCCTGCTGCAACTAAGCATAAATCCATGCTTGCCGCACCGAACATACGAATATTACGACAGTTCCCTGCCAGCTTATCTATTTGCTGGATGACCCGGGATCCGGATTTAAAATCGCTAGCTTGAAATCCTGTTGCTACAACAGCTTCAGCCAATGTTAGCTCGGTCCCAACACGAATAGGACGTCCATTCAAATAAGCTCCAAATGACTTTCTCGCCGTATATAGTTCACTTGTGATCGGATTGTATATAACACCAATCACAGGTTGTCCGTCCTTGACAATCCCAATTGAAACAGAGAAATGAGGAATACCGTGAATGAAATTGGTCGTTCCATCAATCGGATCGATAATCCAGCCATAGCCCGAACCGTGATTTCTGAATGCTTCATAAGGATTCGCCTGGCCGCAATCCTCCTCAGATAAAAGCCAATGATCAGGATAGTCCTCTTGGATTTTCCCCCGAAGCAGCTCCTCACTCGACTTATCGACCTCTGTGACAAGATCGGAAACATTCTTCTTTTGCTCAATCTTTCCTTTATTTCCTAAACGATTCTCTATCAATCGGCCAACTTGTATGGCATATTCAATTGCTGAGTCATACAAAACTTGTTCCAACTCTTGTTTGGTTTCCATGGTCATTTCTTTATCATCCTCCATGTTCTAGCTATGGATTAATTCCTTACCTGCACTTTCTTGTTTCAAGCTTTTTCCTGTTGTTGGATCAAATAAATGAAGGGCTGAAATGTCTGCTGATATTTCAATTTCACTTCCATACTCTATCCTAGTGCTTAGGTCAGCAAAGAAACGAACTTGTTGATTGCCTACTTGTAAGCTGACCATTTGTGAATGGCCAATCGGCTCAATCAGATTTACAGTACCTTTGACGCAAACATCACCGTTGCTTCCCACTGTTAAATCATGAGGGCGAATTCCTACATGTACATCTATGTCTCCATCCGTATGCTCTAGCAATCTACGCTTCAAATCAATAATCGTATTTGGTAAATGAAGCTGATGATTGGATAGTGACCCATTCAGGAAATTCATCGGAGGTGTTCCAATAAACTGCGCAACAAAATAGTCTTTAGGCTGTTTATACAGTTCCATTGGCGTACTGTATTGGATGATTTGCCCCTCTTTCATAACTGCAATGCGATCTGCCATCGTCATCGCTTCTTCCTGATCATGGGTAACCAAAATCGTTGTAATGCCCAGTTTCTTTTGAATACGGGAAATTTCCCCCCGCATTTCAATTTTCAATCTTGCATCAAGATTGGATAGTGGCTCGTCTAATAATAATACTTTAGGCTTTTTGACTATCGCACGTGCCAATGCAACTCGCTGCTGCTGACCACCGGATAATTGACTTGGCTTTCGATCTAATAAATGTCCAAGCTGCACCATTTCAGCAGCTTGCTTTGCCCGTTCCATCCGTTCTTCCTTCGCAACTTTTTGCTGCTTTAATGGAAAAGAGATATTATCCAACACATTCATATGCGGATATAACGCATAGCTTTGGAACACCATGCCAATATTTCGATCCTTTGGCTCTAGCTGATTCACAAGCTGACTGTCAAAATATAATTCACCGCTGTTCGGCTTATAAATACCGGCAATCATCAGCATCGTCGTTGACTTTCCGCAACCACTCGGTCCTAGAAGCGCAACAAACTCCCCATCCTCAATGGTTAAGTTCATATCGTTAATCGTATTGGACTTTGTATTGAATGATTTGCAAATGTTTTTCAGCTCGATTTTCATACGCGCTTTCCTCCTCCAGCACTTACTTGCATCAATGACTTTTGCGTGAAAATAAAAAACAGCAAGACTGGTAACATATAAAATAGCGATACAGCACTTAATAGCCCATAGTTCACCATATTTGGATCACTAAGCAGCTTTTGCAGATAAGATGATAATGTCACATTTTCATCGCTTAAAATAAAGGTATATAAGAGCAAGAATTCAGACCAGCCTGACAAAAAGGAAAAAATACTTACTGCGGCTATTCCTGGTTTAATCAACGGAAGAACAATTGAAAACCAAACCTTAAAACGGCTGCAGCCGTCAATCAGCCCTGCCCATTCTACATCCCATGGTACATCATCGAAAAAGCCTTTGATAATCCAAGCGGTCATCGGAATTTGTAAGGCTGTTTTGACTAACACAACCCCAAAAAGTGAATCAAATAAACCTATAAAATTTAAGATATAGAACACTGCAATCAGCAGCGCCACGCTAGGAAACGCGTGCAAAAGCAACGTAGTTTTCATTAATGCCTGACGTCCTGGAAATTCGATGCGAGCCAACGCATAGCCGGCCATCACGCCGATAATTACTTCAAGTATGGTCAGTACGCCAGAAAAAACAAAGGAATTCCATGTAGCTGTCCAAATACTTGGAAGCATACTTCCACCATACTCCACGTTCGACCATAAGAACCGCCAATTTTCCACAGTAAAATTAACAGGGAGAAAACCAAATTTCATTTTTTCAGAAAAAGAACTTACCAACAGCCATACATACATCAAAATGATAGGAAGAGTTGTAACTCCCAGTACTCCATAGGCAATGATGTAAGGTATTCGTTTTTTCCATTTAGAAGCAGATGATACAACAGGCACTGTTTCTTTTTGATAACTTGCAAGTTCCATTGACACGGCCCCTTTCCTACTCAATTCTCGAAGAACCGAGCATTTTTTTCATACCAAAAAACTGCCACATCAGAAACGAAAAGATTAAAGCAATGACAACAAGAATAAGGGAAACAGCCGAACCATAGCCAAATTCAAAATTTTGAAAGGCCTTATGGTAAGAATATAAAGCCAATACTTCACTCTCAAATAACGGTCCGCCCTTTGTAAGCAGGAGAATATATTCATATGATGTAAGCAAGGATAAAAACTGCCAAAGCGTTACGAACATAAGCGGCCAACGCAAGGCAGGGATGATAATGTCTTGAATAATAGACCATTGAGAAGCTCCATCCACCTTTGCAGCCTGGAACAAATCTTGTGGAATGGACTTAATGGCAGATGAAAAAATAATCATTCCATACGAAGCCCCAATCAATCCATTCGCCACAATCACCACAGTCATTGGATGAGTTGTTAACCATTCATCCGGCGGCATATCCAACAGAGCTCTAAAGCTGTTCAAAACTCCATATTCACTTGGATCCAAGAACCATAACCACAGAAGTGTATAGACAACTGGCGGGGAAATACGCGGCAGCATCCAAATCGTTCGAAACATAAGACTGACGGATTCTTTTTGAATAAAGTAGGTTGTCAGGATACCTAAGGCCAATCCGAAAAACACATTGACGAATAAAGTGAACCCAACATATATGACTGTATTTTTGAGAATCAACAGCATATTTGGATCGGTAACGAACTTTTGGAAGTTTGCCAATCCATTGAAATCCCACCTCATTGCTGAATCCATATTGGTAAATGCCAGAATGGCGATTAATACAACAGGAAGAAAAAAGAAAAGAGAAATAAGGACAATGAACGGTCCAAGCATTAGGGCTGGCAGCTTCCATTTACTTAACAAGGATTCCACGATATTAACCTCCTGTAAAGATTAGTACCTGGAAGGAGTCTTCCAGGTACTACCTTCATTATTCAACTATTTTCAATTGATCACCAAGATCGTTCTTTAATTGTGTTTCTAAATCTTTTAATGCGTCTTCAGGTGCTTTCTTGCCAAGTTCTACAGCTTGGATTGCAGTGAATACCGCATTAGAGTACTTAGGGAACCCTTCATGGTTAGGCAGGAAAGTTGTATATTCAGACATATACGCTACCTTTCCAAGTGTTGCATCTGCTTTGAAATCAGGATGCTCCGCTCCACCCTTCGTAATAGGTAGATGTGAAGTTTTTACGTTATGCTCAGTTTGAAGCGCCGGATCTGCAACAAGTTCTAATAGACGTGTTACTAATTCAGGATGTTCTGTTTGTGAAGATACTGTATAAACGAATGGGTGAGACAGCGTAAGCGGCTTGCCACCTTTTTCTGCAGCAGGAATCAGCATCATACCAAAATGTTCATTCACCCAATTAGCATCCACCTTACCAAGCTCATCATGGAAAGCATCCTGGCTCCAGTTAAATACGTTCCAAACTCCACCGTAGAAGAACAATGTTTTCCCGTTAACAACTGTCTTGTGAACATTATTCCATTCCATCGAAGTCAGATTGTCTGGAATTAATTTTTTCTGTGAAATTTCATAGTAATAGTTTAATTGCTTTGCAACTGCTGCTTTATCAAATACAATTTTATTATCTTTGTCATCATATACTGTTCCGCCAAAGTTATAAGCTAATGCTTGGAAGTCTGGACCGTTAACAGGACGGTGTACAATTCCAAATTCCGCTGCACCTTTTGTTTTTGCTTCCTCAGCTAATTTCGTCATATCTGCAAGGGTAAACTCACCCTTCTCCACCTTTTCCGGAAGCTCATTAATTTGCGCATCAGTCCAACCCATTTTCTTTAAAATGTCCTTATTGTAGAAAACAGGACGTGCTTCTGTATCCTGCAGCGCAGCCCAAACCTGATCCTTGTATGTTACAGAATCCCAAAGTTTTGGGAATACATCCTCATATTCTTTAGATTTCTTAAGGTCATCTAATGGAAGAATATACTTTCCATCTGCCAACCAACCGATGTTTTCATGGCCTGTCGCATAGATATCCGCTTCTTTTTTCGCTTTAAAGGCTAGCATAAACTGCTTTGCATAATCTTCCCAGCTGCCGTCAAACGAGTTTGTTTCAACTTTCACTTCTGTATTTTTACCCTCTTCTTTTAATTCTTCATTTAATGTTTCAGCTGCTTTTACTAGATTTTCAACACGAGTCAGCTCAGAACCAGCTGTTTGCGCTTGAATCGTTACTACTTTCGGTTCACTTGCATCACTAGATTCACCGGCTGTTTTTTCGCCTTGGCTACATCCAGCTAGGATTCCCATCCCAAGAACTACTGTTGATAATAAGCTTGCTGTTGTCTTTTTCATTTTTTCACCTCAATGAGTTTTTAGGGGGGGAACGTTCCCACATTTTAATTAGGAAAATAGTTTATAATGTAGATCTAAATCTAAGATTCATGTGGGAGCGTTCCCATATTATGAATAATTTTTCTTTACTAACTTGTCCCCGTTATGTTTATAACTATAAAGCAGGATTATTTAGCATTTATTATGGAAAGTTTAAGATAGGGTAAAAGAGTTTTTAAGATGAACTAATAATTCAGTAGTTATAACTATATAAATGACTTATAATCTCGACATTTTCATTTGCTATTTTGAACATAATGGCATCGGCACTTACTTCCTTGCTCTGGTTTACCCTTGTATGAACCACTACAAGGCTTTGACCGTTTCTGCATGTCGCCGGATGCTCTCGTCCTACTATAAAAAGACGATTTTTTATTCAGTTTTATATATATTACATCTAAAGATGTCCTAAAGATTCAGTCCAGCATTTTCATCTTCTTTAGGACCCTTTAGTAGATTTCCGAATAACAAGCTTTGGCTCATAATCAATGCTTATAGGGCTAACATGCTCGTTTTTTATTAAACGATCCAACAGGATAACCGCGTCCTCTCCCATTCTCATTTTCTCAACATCAACTGTTGTTAATGGAGGATAGGACATTCTCGAATAATCAATATTATCAAATCCTGCCACCGCAATATCATCAGGTATTCGAAATCCTTTTTCCAACAACACTTGCATGGCTCCTAAGGCCAGCATATCGTTCGTCGCAAAAACAGCTGTGGGTGTTTGCTGAGAAAATTGATTCCAATGACTAGTTAATGCCTTATAGCCGTCATCAAATGTTGATGTTGGCGAATAATAAATATCTGTTTTCAAAATTTCTCCGCCCAGCTCATTTATGCGCTCGCAAAAACTTGTAAAACGCAATTTATGACTGCGATGCTCCTGAGGGCCGGCAATAACGGTGATCCTGCGGTGACCTAATTCATATAAATGCTCAGCTACCAATCTGCCGCCTTTTTGATCATTATTCACTATTTGAATCACATCATCCTTTTCAGTTGTACCATTCACAATTAAATATGGAACCTTAAAATTATCAATATAACCGATGACCTCCTGACTAAGGCGGCTGATAAGAATTAACCCATCAACCCGTTTTTCCAGCATAAAATCCGCTGATTTCAATGACATTTCCTTATCTGTCGTGACAAATACCGAATAACCCAGACTTTCCGTCTTCAACAAAATAGCATCAAGAATTTTTCCATAAAAGGGATGTGAAGCAATCGGATGATGCTGCCGATAAATAATAACCCCAATATTATTAGTCCGCTGAGAAACCATCGCCCTAGCTACCCCATTGGGTTTGTATTGCAACTCTTCAATTGCTTGCAAAACCTTCTTCTGTGCTTCCTTGCTTGTATAACCATTTCCCGAAATTACCCTTGAAACTGTGGATTTAGAAACGCCTGCACGCAACGCAATGTCTATTATGGTGTAGCCCAATGAAATGTACCTCCAGATTATTTCCAAAAATTTATATCAATTCATCATACCTAGTTTTTATTATATAAAGTTGAAAAGTTTATTAAACCATTGTTAATCTTTTGTACTTCTTGTGATACGAATAAGATCCATCACATACACGGGTTCTGGTGCAAATATGATTTATTAGAAACATAGGACCTCAATATCCTTTTCATCTGTGAATTATGATATTACTCCAGATAATTTATGTATGAATTCAACCTCGCTTTGGACAGACTTCATCCCTTATTGAAGTTGTCCTTTTTTCACACTTTAAGAAAGTATAAATTCCCAGCTAGAAGTTCATTCGACGTAGTGGGGAATTTTAGGAATAAAGTATAAGTGCAACTACGCCTCTGTCTTCGCCCAAAGGCGGGGCTCGCCAGTCGGCGAGTTTTCTTTATCATATGCATCACTTCCGCTTGTCTTATTAACATCCCCAAAATAAGTCCTTGCTTGTCAGCCATTTTACAATAAGGGGATTTTCACGAAGCTCCGATTCTAGCACAAGCCAGGCACCTGTCTCATCCTGCAGAGCACGAATTTCCCCTGTTTGACATTTCGTTTCAATCCAACGAGTAGACACCTGCGTAAGATTAGATAATTCCTGCAATGAAATGGTCTTCATAGTTCCCATCCTTTCTGTAATCCTTTCTCCATTGTAATCTAAACTTCGTGAGATAAGAGAGTATGTCCTTCTGTCGTTCATATCTTTTCTCTCTCCTGAATACATATGGCAAGAGGAGAACATGTCTAGAGAATAGGGGGAGGAAATAGAATGATGACAGGTGAGTGCAAGCGGCTGGCAGCAGCATCTTTAAGTGGGAAATGGAATCTTGGAGCGGGTGTCACCTTTTTGAGCCAGTTCATTCTTTCAATGGGCTCCTTTACTTTGTATCTTCCATTTATGATTGCGACTTTGTATGCTGTACATACAGTTTTAGAGGAGTTTACGATTGGGCTGCTGTATTGTATATATGTAGCAGTTTCATTGATTTTTTCGGGGATTATAACAATGGGCCACCGGAAGTTCTTCCTCTGTCTAGCACGGCAGGAGCCGGTGATGGCCGATTTGCTATTTGATTACTTTGGCAGCTGGAGAAAGATGCTGCAGGCATGCACGGTTACATTTTTTGTTTCTTTTTATACATTTTTATGGAGCTTGCTGCTTATTGTACCTGGTATTATAAAATCATTTTCTTACTCAATGACTCCCTTTATTTTAATAGATCACCCGGAGTATACGGTGCACGAAGCGTTGGATATAAGCAGGGAAATGATGAAGGGACATAAATGGGAGTTGTTTTTGCTGTATCTCCGCTTTTTTGGCTGGCTGATGCTCACAATTATTACGTTTGGGATTGCAAGCTTTTGGGTTGTTCCGTATATGTCTACCTCGGTTGCCCATTTTTATCTTCGTCTGTCAGAGAGGGACGAGCTGGAAGAAGTGTCTTATGGCTGAATAATCTAAGGGAATATCAGAAAGTAGGGAGTTTAGTTGGAACCGATAAGTATAAATGGAACTGTCTATCATATCAGATGTGTTCCTTTTGAAGATAAACGTGAAAAAGATAGGGACGGAAACTATGAATACTATTACAAAGGAAGAAATATCTCATTTTTCCGGGGCAAAGAATGTATAAAAGGAAGAATGTATGATGGGGAAGATGTGGTTTCTTTCTTTCAAAATCCTATCCTTGTTTTTGGCAGGGATTTTGAAGCGATCAAAGCATATCTAGGCAAGGAATATGGGATAAGGAAATTTAGGTTTCTAGATAGGGAAAGTAAAGTGTCAGTTTATACAGAGTTATAGATTGAAAAATATTTACAATATGAAGAAAATGGTACAAACTTCCTCTCATTGCCTTAATTGGTCGACATAGGAAATATAAATTTGATATAATAATTAAGATTACAGTATTTAGAAAATTAAGAAAAAATAAGGTTATTTAGCAGATTTAGAGATTTTTGATTGGACAATTCAAGCAAACGGGAGGAGGTTTTGAAGATGTTCAACTTGTATCAGAACAACTATTTAATTGTAGTTGTCTTTTTGCTTTTAGGTATCCTGCTGCCTGTCATTGCATTAACTGCTGGCAAGCTGCTTCGTCCGAATCGTCCGAGTGCTGCAAAGCAAACTACGTATGAAAGCGGTATTGAACCATTTCATGAAGCAAACGTACGGTTTCATGCCCGTTATTACATTTTTGCGTTACTGTTTGTCATTTTTGATGTGGAAACAGTCTTTTTGTATCCATGGGCAGTTGCATACAATGAACTAGGATTGTTTGCTCTCATTGAAATGCTGATTTTTGTTGTCATGCTTCTTATCGGACTTATGTATGCTTGGAAAAAGAAGGTGTTAAGATGGCTATAAATTTTGAGGAGCTTCATCCAGATGAAAGGGCAGAGCTAGAGCGTAATATTTTTTTCACAACACTAGAGCAGGTAAAGGGGTGGGCGCGAAGCAATTCACTTTGGCCTATGACATTTGGACTTGCCTGCTGTGCTATTGAAATGATGGGGGTCGGGTCATCCCATTATGATCTGGATCGCTTTGGTTCTTTCTTTCGTACCTCTCCGCGCCAGTCGGACGTTATGATTGTATCCGGCACTGTAACAAAGAAAATGGCACCAATCGTGCGTCGGCTATATGATCAAATGCCGGAGCCAAAGTGGGTTATTGCAATGGGGTCATGTGCAACAGCTGGAGGACCGTATGTGAATTCGTATGCAGTTGTCAAAGGTGTGGATCAAATTGTTCCGGTTGATGTATATATACCAGGATGCCCGCCAAATCCGGCAGCTTTAATTTACGGCATTAATAAGCTGAAGGAGAAAATTCGTTACGAAGCACGAACTGGGAAGCAGGTGACGAATCGATGAGTGAGAAGAGCAAGGAAGAGCTAAAGCGTGAGGCGGCAGCACGAGCGAAGGAAGAAGCTCTACGAAAGCTGGCGGAGCGAAAAGCTATGCAACAAAGTTCGACATCAGAGGCAGAAAAAGATGCAACGAATGAAGATGAGAAAGCGCTATCACAGGGAAAAGGTAAAAATTTGGAAGGTAAAATTGATCTGCCAGCGGAGACAGAGGCAGAAGTGAAAAAACGCGCGGCGGCGGAAGCGAAGGCGAGGGCGCTGGAGCTGGCGAAGCAGAGAGCAGCAGAGAAAGCATCGGGTGAGGCAGCGCCGCCGGAGGATCCGGCAGAGGCAAAGAAGCGTGCGGCAGCGGAAGCGAAGGCGAGGGCGCTGGAGCTGGCGAAGCAGAGAGCAGCAGAGAAAGCATCGGGTGAGGCAGCGCCGCCGGAGGATCCGGCAGAGGCAAAGAAGCGCGCGGCAGCGGAAGCGAAGGCGAGGGCGCTGGAGCTGGCGAAGCAGAGAGCGGCCGAGAAAGCATCGGGCGAGGCAGCGCCGCCGGAGGATCCGGCAGAGGCAAAGAAGCGCGCAGCAGCGGAAGCGAAGGCGAGAGCGCTGGAGCTGGCGAAGCAGAGAGCAGCAGAGAAAGCATCGGGTGAGGCAGCGCCGCCGGAGGATCCGGCAGAGGCGAAGAAGCGCGCGGCGGCGGAAGCGAAGGCGAGGGCGCTGGAGCTGGCGAAGCAGAGAGCGGCAGAGAAAGCATCGGGTGAGGCAGCGCCGCCGGAGAATCCGGCAGAGGCAAAGAAGCGCGCGGCGGCGGAAGCGAAGGCGAGGGCGCTGG
>JBEPZN010000026.1:0-47814 GCA_041640875.1 Ectobacillus sp.
CCACGTGTTACTCACCCGTCCGCCGCTAGGCCCCGAAGGGCCTCGCTCGACTTGCATGTATTAGGCACGCCGCCAGCGTTCATCCTGAGCCAGGATCAAACTCTCCATAAAAGTGTTTGTCTAGCTTTTCAAATAAAACATTGACGTTTTGTGTTTTGTTCAGTTTTCAAAGAACTACACATCGCTCAAAGCGACTCACTCATATTAACACCTCTTCACTAAGGTGTCAATATCCTTTTCAACTTATCACTTCATGCTCTTTCGCATCAGCGACGTTTATTAATATATCATGATGATATTGCAGCGTCAATAAGTTTTTTATAAATATCTATTTTTTGTTTTCCTCTTACATCACCTCTCAAGCCCATACCATTTTATATGAAAGCTGAAACATAGTTGTGCTATATTATTTCTTAAGGGGGCATGATGGGATGGGAATCAAATACTCGAATAAAATCAATAAAATCCGCACATTTGCTTTAGGCTTAGTATTTGCAGGATTGTTTATTTCTTATCTAGGTGTATTCTTTAGAGAATCTCCGCTTTTAATGTCTTTGTTTATTCTAATCGGCTTCTTAGCCATCATCCTAAGCACAGTTGTGTACTTTTGGATTGGTATGCTTTCTACTAAAACAGTTCAGGTTGTTTGCCCAACCTGCGGAAAGCCAACAAAAATGCTTGGTCGCGTTGATGCCTGCATGTACTGCAAACAACCGTTAACACTGGATCGCGAATTAGAGGGCAAAGAATTTGATGAGGCATATAATCGAAAACAAAAAAAGGCTGACAGTTGATGTCAGCCTTCTTTATTACAGTCTGGACAAATACCATAAAGCTCTAAACGATGATTTTTAATAACAAACCCCGTTTGCTCTGCGGCCTTCTGTTCTATCTCATCCAATCCATTATAAGGAAAATCTACAATTTTACTGCAATTTTCACAAATTACATGATAGTGATGATGAGTTACATAATCAAAACGACTGGAAGCATCTCCATAAGTGAGTTCCTTTACAAGTCCTACTTCTTTAAATACGCGAAGATTGTTGTAAACAGTTGCTACACTCATATTTGGAAACTTGCCTTCTAACGCTTTGTATATTTCATCAGCTGTTGGGTGGGCCATCGATTCCACAAGATACTCTAAAACGGCATGACGTTGTGGAGTAATGCGCACACCCGTGCCTTTCAACTGCTCTAATGCTTCTTTCAACTCTTCTTTGACCACCGTCATGCACCCCAATTCTATATGAATTATTACTTTATAATATTTATAATCAGTGTACAGCTTTTTTATTCACTCTGTCAATATTTCTCCTATATTCAGCTGGTTTTTATAACAAACCAACTTTTGTATATAACTTTACTAAAGAAATAAGCTATTCCTTTATTCCTTTCTATGTTAACCAGTTGCTTTCACATTCATAAGAAAAGCGGACAAGGCCCGCCTTTTATGGCAGCGTAGGGGTGGGCCGGAGTAAAAGGCGCTTTTTGCCTTTTGCGGAGGTTCAGCCCGGAGTCTGCCATTTTGGGCCTTGGGAGCTAGACATCACCCCGAAAAGTTATACTTTCTTATTCTCATAAAGAAAACTCGCCGATTGGCGAGCCCTGCCCTTAGGCGAAGACAGAGGCGTAGTTGCAATTATACTGTATTCCTAAAATTTCTCGATACGTCGAATTGGATTCCAGCTAGAAATTTATACTTTACTTAAAAGTGTAAAAACAGCCGCAAAAAAATGCGGAAATGATTTCCGCACTAGAAAGGCTATCATCTGAGGAGGTATGCCCTGCTTTTACAATATGCACGGCAGCAAAAATGGGTATAGACGAATGACCTATATTCCCCTAAAAATTTGTGCATGTGCTATTCCTTTTACTCAGACTTTCTGCGGTTTTCTTTAGTAATGAAAAATAAAGCAACCTTAGCTCGCCGCTCGTTTTTTTCTATATTTCTCTAACAGCCGCAAGTACTTCCTCTATATGTCCCTTGACCTTTACCTTGCGCCATTCCTTAACTATTTCTCCTTCGTTATTAATAAGGAACGTAGACCGTTCGACGCCCATGTATTCTTTCCCAAAGTTCTTCTTCAACTTCCATACCCCATACAGCTCGGCAGCTTCATTTTGCTCATCTGCCAACAGCAAAAACGGCAAGCTGTATTTTTCAATAAACTTAACATGCCTACTCACTGGATCAGGACTAATCCCGAGAATCATCGTATTTTTCTCATTAAACACTCCGTATGCATCACGAAAATCACACGCTTCTGTCGTACAACCGGGTGTCATATCCTTCGGGTAGAAATATAACACAACATTTTTACCGCGATAATCTGACAGCTTCACAAGCTCCCCCCTGCTTGCCGGGAGAGCAAAATCCGGTGCTGCTTTGCCAACTTCTATCATTTCCCACATCTCCTTATTAAATATTCTCCTCAATCAATTCAGTATAAAGAAAACTCGCCGACTGGCGAGCCCTGCCCTCGGGCGAAGACAGAGGCGTAGCCCTACTTATACTTTGTTCCTAGAATTTCTCACTACGTCGAATGGTCTTCCAGCTAGAAATTTATGCTTTCTTAAAGTATAACAAAAACTAATCCCGTTTTTCATGCTCCATAAATGTACGTGCTACAAAGGCAGCAGGCATGGTGTAGCCAACAAGAGCTTCTACAATTGCTATCCAGCGACCAATACCGACCGGTGTAATATCTCCGTACCCAACAGATAGCAATGTAATTGCACTGAAATACATACATACCTCCACCATTTGAAACGAATGTACATCCAAAACCTTTCCATCTTCCTCTAGGATAGGAAGTCCCACTTCATCAAGCACTAAATAGCTTATACCAAACGCAACAAGAACAGTTGTATAAACAAGACATAATAAAAACAAATTATGAACGGAGAAAAAATGACGATCTATCCTCATTGCTACCCAAAGCGATTTCAGACTGAAAAAAATCGCGATCATCGCAACTATTAAAAGCGCAAACCATCCCATGCTCCCACCTCATTTTATTTGTATGAGGCAATAGGACAAATTATATCAATTCCCAGCACCGCGATAACGCTTCACACCGATGTTCCAAATCACTAGAGCTATTCCAAAGAATAGAAGCCCCATCACCGGTGTTAAAAAAGCGTAGCTGTACCATTCCGTCCGCCTTAAAAAATAAGATGCCGGATATACACCAACAAAAGCAAAAGGCAGCACCCATGTTAGAATAAAGCGAATCACCCGATTGTAAATATTCACCGGGTAACGTCCATAGTTGCCGATGTTATACATAAGCGGCATAATCGAGCTCCTTGCATCCGACCAAAAACCGATGCTAGCAAGCGAAACGAAAATGCCTCCATACACAAGGGCTCCCCCTAACACCATCACAAGAAAAAGGAACAAGTCATACCACTGAAACGATAAGCCCAGCTCTTTTGACGCATATCCCATAATAAGAAGTCCCGTCACACCACCGAGCAGCGACTCCAGCTCCATTTTTTCCAGCACTACCTGAAACAAACTGTGAATAGGTCTCGTCAGAATACGATCCATCTCCCCTTTTACAATATACCGATCATTAAAATCCCAAATATTAAAAAATGATGAGAATATCGCAAAAGGAACAAGGAAAAAACCGTAAATAAAAATAATTTCTTCACGCGTCCATCCCTGCAGCATCTGTGTATGTCCAAACACCACTAAAATAAAAACAAGATTAACCGCTTGAAGAAGCATATCCGATAACAGTCCTACAACAAGATCTCCACGATACTGCAGCTTTGTTTTCATATACTGCGCCGCATATTGCAAAAAGAGACGAATATACATGATCATTTCACCCTCCTTGCACTACCAGTCGTTTTTTAGCCATGTTCCACATAATCACAATCGGAATAAAAAGAACAACTGACCAAACGGCCTGAAATAAAATTGCGTTCCAAATTTCTATGCCCTGCATGCCTTCTGTAAAAATCATGCTTGGAATATAGCTGATTGCTTGGAACGGAAAGAACGTCATAATCTCCTGTGCCCAAACAGGATAAAAGCTAATTGGCAGCAGCAAACCCGAGAATAAATCAATAGTTACTCGCTTTGCATACATAATCCCATCGTTATTGAATAAGAAGAATGTCATCATACCAGTCATTAAATTAATTTGCGTATTAATAATAAAGCTGAACAAAAGGGAAATGAAGAAATACAATAGTGTATAAAGATTCAGCTTAATACTAAGAGAAAATAACAGTACTACTAATATCATGCCAGGGATGGAAAAGAAGAAAAAACGAAAAACTCCTTCCCCTAATCCTTGCATCACCTTCATTCCTAAATAACTATAAGGACGAATAAGCTCGACAGCTACACGTCCCTCCTTAATCTCCGCTGCAATTTCCCGATCAATGTTATTAAAGTAAAATGCACGCGCCATCCAAGCTACTGCTACATATGTTGTCATCTGAGCTACAGATAACCCTTGAATACTCTCTTTCCCACTATAAATTGCTGTCCACAAAAAGTAATACGCCGCAATGTTAATCGTATAAATAATGATCCCACTATAGTAATTAGAACGATAGGCGAGCATCATTAAAAACCGAATTCGAATCATTTCGATATATTTATCCATGTACAACGCCCTCTTCATAGATATTCCGGATAATTTCCTCTGTCGATACCTCATTTACCTTCATATCTTGAATACGGAATGTCTGCACAACCTTTGCGATAAGCATTGATAACACAATTTCTTCATTTGGAATACGTGCCATCCAAACATTAGGACTATTTCCTTGTGTCCAGTTTACATCACTATCAGGCAAAAGCACGGCAAGCTGCTGATAAGAAACAGGCGAAGAAAATTGGAATTGTATTTCTTTCTCATCCCCCCATTGGGCCCGAAGCTTTTCAAGGGAACCATCATATATAATTTTCCCTTCATCTAACATCACAACGCGTTCGCACAATGCCTCGATATCTGAAATATCATGTGTTGTAAGTAAAATTGTCGTGTTATACTTTGCATTAATTTCCTTTAAAAAGTCCCGGATTTTCAGCTTTACAAGTACATCAAGACCTATTGTCGGTTCATCCAAAAATAAAAGAGGCGGGTTATGGAGCAACGCAGCTGCTAATTCACAGCGCATTCGTTGCCCAAGAGAAAGCTTGCGAACAGGTTTGTCAAGAAGCGGACCAATATCAAGTGTTTCAATAATATGTCCCATATGCGTGTCATACTGTTCATCAGACACTCCGTACACCTTTTTTAATAGACGAAACGATTCTTGAACAGCGATGTCCCACCAAAGCTGCGAACGTTGTCCAAACACAACACCAATAGACCGAACAAATTTCTCTCTTTCCTTATGCGGATTCATCCCATTTACCATAATACGCCCGCTCGTCGGTGTTAAGATTCCGGTTAACATTTTTATCGTTGTTGATTTACCGGCCCCGTTTTCTCCTATATAACCGATCATTTCTCCTTGCTTGACAGTAAAGGAGATATCATTTACTGCGCGAATAACCTTATAGTTACGGTTAAACAAATCTCGAAAAGCGCCCTTCAATCCAGGGCGGCTTGAATAGGCAACAAACTCTTTTCGCAAATCTTTTACTTCAATTGCGTTACTCATGCTGTTCCCCCTCTTTAATATGCTGCCTTTGGGCAGACTGCAATGCTCACAACGAATAGTTTACCCAAGCTCACAGTGCAGCACAAACATTATGCCTTCCTTGCCATAAACATGTTACAATAGGGCTTGCATCATACTCCATATAGAGTAGATCACTTGAAGGGAGAGCAAAAGAAGTGAACTTCACTCAATCAGAACAACTTCATACAGAAGCGTTGCAGCATATCGTCGGAGGTGTAAACAGTCCATCCCGTTCTTATAAAGCGGTTGGCGGCGGTGCGCCTGTTGTAATGCAACGTGCTAAAGGAGCCTATTTTTGGGATGTGGATGACAATAAATATATTGATTATTTAGCAGCATATGGACCAATTATTACAGGCCATGCGCATCCACATATTACGAAAGCCATTCAAACTGCAGCGGAGAACGGTGTACTATACGGAACGCCGACAGTTCTTGAAATACAATTCGCAAAAATGCTAAAAGAAGCAATTCCTTCTATGGATAAGGTTCGCTTCGTAAATTCTGGAACAGAAGCAGTTATGACAACTATTCGTGTCGCACGTGCTTATACGGGTCGCACAAAGATTATTAAATTTGCAGGCTGTTATCACGGGCATTCCGATCTTGTTCTCGTTGCAGCAGGCTCTGGTCCATCTACGCTCGGAACCCCTGACTCTGCTGGTGTTCCAACAAGCATTGCACAGGAGGTTATTACCGTGCCATTTAATGATGTGGAAACCTTTGCGGCTGCTCTAGAGAAATGGGGCCATGAAGTGGCAGCTGTTCTTGTCGAGCCGATTGTAGGAAATTTTGGAATTGTGTCGCCTAAAGAAGGATTTTTGGAGGCTGTTAATGAATTAACTCATAGGGCTGGAGCTCTCGTCATTTACGATGAGGTTATTACAGCATTTCGCTTTATGTACGGGGGAGCACAAAATCTACTTGGTGTCACGCCCGACTTAACTGCGCTTGGAAAAATTATTGGCGGTGGTCTTCCTATTGGTGCCTATGGCGGCAAAAAGGAGATTATGGAACAAGTTGCACCGCTTGGACCCGCATATCAAGCAGGAACAATGGCGGGCAATCCCGCATCTATGTCTGCTGGAATTGCCTGCCTAGAGGTGCTAAAGCAAGATGGGGTATACGAAAGACTGGACGAACTCGGTGCTCTGCTAGAAAAAGGGATTGCCGAACAGGCAAAGCTACATAACGTCCCTGTCACAATCAACCGTTTAAAGGGTGCCTTAACAGTGTTTTTCACAACAAAACAAATTGAAAACTATGAGGATGCCCAAAATACTGACAGCGAAATGTTTGGAAGATTCTTCAAGCTTATGCTCCAGCAAGGAATCAATCTTGCTCCTTCTAAATATGAAGCATGGTTCCTCACAACAGAGCATTCCAAGGAAGATATTAAACATACAATTGAAGCTGTAGGAGTTGCCTTTGAGCAGCTTTCTAAAGAATTTGTAACCCCTTAAAGAAAACTCGCCGATTGGCGAGGACAGAGGCGTAGTTGCACTTATACTGTATGCCTAAAATTTCTCGCTACGTCGAATTGGCTTCCAGCTAGAAATTTATATCTTCTTTAAAGTGTAACATTAGAGAGAAAAACGGGACCAACGTCCCTGTTTTCTCTCTTCCTAGTTTAACAAACAGGCAATCGGTAGTATAATTATTCCTAATCATTTCATTTCTTCCCTAGCGTATATTTAAGCATTATCCGCCTTAAATATTCTAATAATTTAGAAAAGTCTTATTTTAAAAAAACTGTACGGAGGTGAATGGCCTTCCAGTCAAGGCCCTCGCGATGACAAACAAATGGACTCCTGCGCTTTTTCAAGACTTTCACAACTCAGAACATGACGCATGCGGAATTGTTTCCGTTATGGAAAAAAAACGGACCCCCACAAAAGCAAACATTGATTTATGTATAGAATCTCTTGTCAAAATGAATCATCGCGCCGGTTTTATTAACGGAGAAGGTGATGGCATTGGGATTCATATTGACCTCCCAAAAGAATTATGGAAAGAAAAATTGCGGACGAATGGGCAAGATCCTCAAATTGCAGATCGCTCCGATTTTGTTGTCGGTCACTTTTTTCTTGACCGCAAAGCAGATGTAATTTCGCTGCAAGCTGAAATGAGAAACACCTTTACAAATAGCGGTCTGCACATTGTATTTGAAAGCGAAAAGGTGACACATACAGAAGCACTTGGACCGCTTGGCCAAAAAGAAGAGCCTGTCTTTTGGCAAATTGCCCTGCTGCCGCAGCAAGGCATACAGCACGTGGAACGCACATTATTTGAGCTTACCATTTTACTTGAGAAGAACGATAAGGTGCATGTTGCTTCCCTAAGCCCTCATCATGTTGTATACAAGGTGATGGGTGCAGGAGATACACTCATCAGCTACTACGCCGATTTAACAAACCCGCTTATTGCATCAACAATGACTCTTGGCCATAATCGCTACTCTACAAATACTTTATCAAACTTCTTCCGTGTGCAGCCGTTCAGTGTGCTTGGACATAACGGCGAAATTAATACGATTGCAAAGCTGCGTGATCAAGCAGAAATGCTGAACGTGCCATTAACAAACGGCGGAAGCGACTCACAAGATTTAAACCGCACGATTGACACACTCATTTCCCGTTATGATTATAGCTTGTTTGAAGCAATTGACCTTCTATTCCCGCCAATTATAAATGAAATCAAGCTCTATAAAGAAGAACTGCAAGATCTATATACGTATATGCGCGAGGGATGGGGACATTTCGCCCAAGGACCTGCCGGTATTATTTCCCGCTATAAGGACGAAGCCGTCTTCAGTGTCGATTCCCTAGGATTGCGCCCTGTGTGGAAGGTAGAGACAGAAACATCTTATATTTTCTCCTCAGAGCCTGGTGTCGTGCCGCCAAATGAGTATACAGCTGAGCCAAAGGCACTTGCACCTGGGGAAAAAATTGGCCTTAAGTGGAATAAGGCAGGAGAAATGGTTGTATACGAATATGAACAATTTCAAGAGGAAGTATATAAGCGCTTTAGCCAGCGTGTGAATTTGACAGACTACCGCTTCCACCTAGAATCTCCAGTACCGCAAAAGGCTGAAAACGTTGCTCCTGATTTAACAGTAGCAGATCGCCAGTATGCAGCTTTCGGCTGGGATCGAGAGAATATTCAATTGCTTGAGCAAATGGCTGAAAAAGGGGCTGAGCCAATTCGCTCTCTCGGACATGATGCACCGCTTGCCGCACTAGATTCCGGCCGACGCAATATCGCGGACTTTATAAAGGAAAGCGTCGCCGTTGTAACAAATCCGGCGATTGACCGTGACCGCGAAATTGAACATTTTTCAACACGCACAGTCATAGGAAAACGTCCTTCTCTACTCGAGAAAACACAGCAAACAACGATTCTAGAACTCCCTTCTCCGATATTGCTAGAAGGAGAAATCGGACAGCAGGCTACAGGGCAAGCGGGACAATTTTCCTACGAACAGCTTGCAGGACTTTTTGCAGCAAATGATTCTCTTTACAAGCTATCTGTAACATATAAGAACGATGAAACGTTAGCAACTGCATTAGAGCGCTTAGCAGAGGAGGCAATTAGCGCTGTACAAAATGGTGCTGCATTGCTTGTATTAGATGATGCGGACGCTCATCAAAATGAAAAACTGTGGATTGATCCGCACCTCATTACAGCAAAGATGCAGCAAATACTCGTTAAAGCTGGTTTACGCCGGGATTGTTCCATTTTACTTCGTTCTGGTGCGATCCGCTCCTTGCATGATCTTGTGACTGCATACGGATTAGGCGCAGATGTAATTAGCCCTTATCTTATGTTTGCGACAGTAAGCGATGGGACAGAAAAGCCTTGTCTCAACCTTTATAATGCTTTGAATAAAGGATTAGAAAAGGTTATCTCGACAATCGGTATTCACGAATTGCGTGGATATGGACGTCTCTTCTCCTCAATCGGATTACATGAGGAAGTGGCAAAAGTGTTAAATATCGTCAACTTCTTAGGATCTGATACGCTTGCATTCAATTTTGAAAGCATGAAGGAGGATGCCCTTCAGCGTGCGGAGGACTACAGCAAAGAAACGGCGAAAATGCGCAAAACATTCCATATCTTCCCTCGTGTATGGAAAGCAATTGGTGATGTAGCAAAAGGGAATGCATATGATGATTACCGTGAAAAGTTGACAGAAATTGAAACAAAAACGCCAATTTCCATCCGTCACTTAGCCGATTTTAAGGAATCTCATACTCCTGTTCCAACAGAAAAGGTAAGTATTAAAGTTGGAGAGCACCATTTACCATTTATTATCAGCTCCATGTCCTTCGGCTCACAAAACGAAATCGCCTTCCGGGCATATGCTGAGGCGGCAGACCGCTTGAATATGATCAGCTTAAACGGTGAAGGTGGAGAAATTAAGGATATGATCGGCAAATATCCGAAAACGCGCGGACAACAAGTTGCGTCTGGACGCTTCGGAGTCAATGCGGATTTACTGAACTCCTCCAACTTAATTGAAATTAAAATCGGGCAAGGAGCGAAGCCTGGTGAAGGCGGGCATTTACCTGGCTCAAAGGTAACAGCAAAAATTGCTGAAGCACGTAACGCAACAATCGGTTCGGATTTAATTTCACCATCTAATAACCATGACATCTACTCCATTGAGGACTTAGCGCAAATCATCTCTGAAATCAAAACAGGCAATAATAAAGCAAAAGTAGCTGTTAAGGTGCCAGTCGTTCCGAATATCGGAACCATTGCAGTTGGAATCGCCAAAGCAGGTGCTAACTTTATAAATATCAGTGGATTTGATGGTGGTACAGGTGCAGCGAGAATTCATGCACTACATCACGTTGGATTGCCGGTGGAAATTGGTGTCAAGGCAGCTCATAACGCTCTTATTGAAGCGGGCATGCGCGACAGTGTAGAAATTTGGGCAGACGGTGGTCTTCGCAGCATGGCGGATGCATTGAAGGTTATGCTACTTGGCGCAAACCGCGTTGGATTTGGAACGCTTTCTATGATTGCAATTGGCTGTACAACTTGCCGCGGCTGTCATCTAGATACATGTCATGTGGGGATTGCAACGCAAATTGAATCCGAAGCACAAGCAAAAGAGCATGGATTACGCCGCTTCGTTCCTCGTGAATTTGACGGCGCCGTACAAGGACTTATGAACTTATTTACAACATTTGGATTAGAACTAAAACGCCTTGTAGGTCTGCTAGGTTTCGATAGCCTGCAGGAAATTGTGGGCCGCTCCGATTTGCTTGAACAAACCCGCGGCTTAGAGCTTATGAATTTATCTAGCATGCTTCGCGTCTTAGAGGCAAAACCACTCTTAACAGTTACACTGACAACAGCGGAACAAGAAACTGCCTCTGAATTTGCGGCAGATTCAAAAAAATTGGTTGCTGTCGGCGTTGAACAGCGCGCCATGGGAGCATTAGAGTCCTGTTATCGTACACGAAGCAAGCTTGCAGGCGAATCGCTCCACCCTATTACACTTCAATATACAAATGCAATTCCAGGAAACGGTCTTGGCGCCTTCAATAGCAAAGATATTTTTATCCATGTTAACGGAGGCGCACAGGACGGTATCGGAAAAACATCGTTTGGCGGCGGCATTTATGTAATGAAGGCAAAGGGAAAAGACGGTAACTACTATAATGGCTCCGCTGGTAAAGGCTTCGGCTACGGTGCGCAAAAGGGTTTCTTGTACGTGCAAGGAAACGCAGATGCACGTGCTGGTATCCGCCTCTCCGGTGCTGATATGATTATCGGAGGACGCGTGACAAAACCAATTCCTGCTCAGGAACATGGAAATATTGGCGTACACTCCAATATTAAAGGTTTTGCCTTTGAGTATATGACAAACGGACGCGGTCTCGTTTTAGGAGACCCAGGTCCATGGATTTGCGCAGGTATGACGGGCGGAGTCGTATACTTACGTCACCAGCCAGAAATGGGGCTAACCGAAGAAGCAATTCGCCGCCGTATCGCTAAAGGGGCAAACGTAACAGTGCAAATGCTCAGTCCAAAAGGTATAGCAGACGTAACAGAAATGCTAACAGATTATATCCGTATTCTTACTTTGCATGAGCAATATGAAGAAGTGACTATCATCTCTTCTTTGCTCGATGATATCAAAAATAGCTTCTTTGAAGTGATTCCAACAAAAGAGCAGGCAGATCCGTCCGTATCGACAGAATGAGTAAAAAAGAGAAAATTACCCATAAAACGGAAGATGGTTAATGCAGTTAGCCACTCTTTCTATATAGGGATAGACAAAAGCACCTGTCACGCGTCAGGTGCTTTTGTAATACATTCCTTCCTTTTTCAAAATACCTCTTGCGAACCATTTATAATGCCTGTATAGTAACGTAATGTGAATTCGTGAATACAGAAAGGAATCTTAGAAAATCATGAAATTGGGTGCTAGGATTTTAAAAACAGGGATTGCGATTACGTTAGCGCTGTATGCAGCCATATTGCTTGAAATACCCTCTCCTGGGCTTGCAGGAATTTCAGCTGTATTCGCCATCCAACCATCTGTTTATCGTTCTTACTTAACAGTTTTGGAACAATTACAGGCAAATGTCATTGGAGCTATCTTCGCAATTGCATTTGCATTAGCTTTTGGAAATAACCCTTTTTTTATCGGGTTAACATCTGTTCTTATTATTGCATTGGCGCTTAAGCTTCGATTGGAGAATACAATCCCCATTGCTCTCGTAACCGTTATTGCGATTATGGAATACGAGGGAGCTGATTTCCTCGACTTCGCGTTACTGCGCTTTGTTACCATTATGTTTGGAATTCTTGCAGCTTCTGTTGTAAATCTTGTTTTTATGCCCCCGAAGTACGAAACAAAGCTGTATCATAGAGTGGCAGCTAATACGGAGGAAATTCTAAAGTGGATTCGCTTAAATAGTAGACAGGCATCTGATTTTGCTATTTTAAAAGCAGATTTAGATAAAATGAAAGAAAAAATGATTAAGCTGAATCATCTATATTTACTGTATCAAGAAGAAAGAAGTTATACGAAAAAAACCCGTTACGCAAAATCAAGAAAGCTCGTTTTGTTCCGTCAAATGCTGACAACTACAAGCCGCGCTCTCGAGACGTTAAAGCTGCTGCATCGCCTTGCAAATGAGCTGCACCATATGCCGTCCGCTTTTCAGGAGCATATTCAAAACGAGCTGGATTCTCTCGTCAGTTATCATGAACAGATGCTATTGAAATTTATCGGCAAGGTGAAGACACAGCATTCCTCTAATATGCTCGATAAAGTATGCATATGCAGACAACAGCTTATTCAAACATTTATGAGCTACCAAACTAATGAGGATAGCGAGCAATATAAAACATGGCTTCATCTCTTCCCGCTCGTCTCCTCTATTATAGATTACAGTGAAAAGGTAGAGCATCTTGATATGTTAATCAGCAGCTTCTACACATATCATAACAATCCAGAAGACGAATTACACATCCAAGAAAAACAGGAAGATGAATAACATTACTCAACGCTCTATTCTTTAGTAAAAGTTAATACATTTGAGGAAATATTGTATGGATTGCCCTTTATTTGACTTGTTTTGTCAAATGAAGGGCATTTTTTTTCAGATTTTTACGATTAAGCGGCCAGAAATTCCTGCATTGCAAAGAAAAATAATAATATGTAATAAATTTTAAGGTAATTGGAAATAATGCAAATTAGTTAAAAAAGGAGGTGTAATGATTGAAAGACGAACTACATTCTTTCTATCAAATTTTCACTACTACTAAGGGTGCAATTGAAAAATTTATGAATATATTAGAGCCTGTTATTCAGAATGCAAAGGATGATCATGAACGCCTTTATTATCATCATATTTATGAAGAGGAAGAGCAGCGGCTATCACGTCTAGCTGAACTGATTCCCCTTATTAGTAAGTTCGAAAAAGAAAAAGAAGAGAACAGTTTTTCACCCACCAATAATGAATTTAATCGCCTTTTACAAGAATTAAACCTTGAAAAGTTCGGATTACATAATTTTGTAGAACACTTGGACTTAGCACTCTTTCAATTTACCGATGAGGAACGAAGCACTCAATTAAATCAAATGAGAAATGTTTCTTACCAAGATTATCAACAAGTTAAAAACATGTTAAATGAAATTAATGCAAGATTTGACCACAACTATGTCGATCCGCATGCGCATCATGATGAACACCACGATCATTTAGCTTCGCCGGGTTCTTCATCGACTGTCAAATCATCTCAAAAGAAAAAAGCGTTTACGGTCGGAAGTTTAATATAAGTAAAGCTGCAGGAAGAAGGTAAAAAGCATGAGTAAATCACAACAATTTCCAGATTCACCATTAACAGATCAAGACTTCTCACAATTAGATCAAACCGTTATTGAGGCTGCACGAAAACAATTGGTTGGACGTCGTTTTATTGAGCTATACGGCCCGCTTGGCAGGGGAGTGCAAAGTATTTCCAATGATATTTTTATGGAAAATTATGAAGCAAAAATGGCTTTCCAAGGCTCATTTGACACGGATATCGAGGATAGTAAACGGGTAAATTATACTATTCCCTTACTTTACAAAGATTTTGTTTTATATTGGCGTGACCTAGAACAAACAAAGGTATTAGATATTCCTATTGATTTTTCTGTGGCTGCAAATGCTGCCCGTGATGTGGCTATATTAGAAGATCAAATGATTTTTCATGGCTCAAAGGAATTTGACATCCCTGGATTAATGAATGTGAAAGGACGATTAACACACTTAATCGGAAATTGGTATGAGTCAGGAAGCGCTTTTCAAGATGTAGTTGAAGCAAGAAACAAGCTACTTGAAATGAAGCATAATGGTCCCTTTGCTCTTGTATTATCCCCAGAATTATATTCACTATTACATCGTGTACATAAAGATACCAATGTGTTAGAAATTGAACACGTTCGTGAGCTTGTCACAGACGGGGTATTTCAATCGCCCGTCTTAAAAGGAAAAATGGGTGTTTTAGTCAATACAGGTCGAAACAATCTAGATTTGGCTGTTTCTGAGGACTTTGAAACAGCATATTTAGGAGAGGAAGGCATGAATCACCCGTTCCGTGTGTATGAAATGATTGTTTTGCGAATTAAACGGCCTTCCGCGATTTGCACATTAGAAGACCCTAAGAGCTGAGGAATTGATGCCAATGAATAAAAGAATGTTAACAGTGGGATCTCTTATTCCTAAAAACATGCTATTGGCTAACAACCTGGTGATTAATCCAATCGTAAAACCTATCCCGTCTTCTACAGAACAGAGTCATCCTAACAATATTAGCTTACTGCAAAATCAAATACGATTTAAAGTCCGGCCTATAAAAGGGAATTTATTAGACGTCGCTTTAGAACAAGGCCAGGACTTGCAATATAAATGCCGAAAGGGAACTTGCGGAGTATGTACTGTTCAAGTTGTAGAAGGAGCATCCTGTCTGTCCCCTCCAAATGAAAACGAGCAGAAAAAACTCAAAAAAGGCATAAATGACGGCTATCGCTTAGCTTGTCAAGCAAAAATCACTTAAATAGAACAGAGCTATGAGTGAAAATGCAAAATGGATCATCCAGAAACCCTAGCTATATTAAGGGTTTATATAATGATCCATTTTGTATTTCTTCTTTATTTACACTTTAAAAAATTATAAATTTCTAGCTGGAAAATAATTCAACGTAGTGAGAAATTTTAGGAATACAGTATAAGTGCAACTACGCCTCTGTCTTCGCCCAAGAGCAGGGCTCGCCAGTCGGCGAGTTTTCTTTATTTCTCTCATGGAAGGCTTTTAAGTCAGTAACTTTCAATCTTATGCAAATAGCCGTTCTTTTAAATGAACAAGATTATCTTCAATTGGAAACGGAAGTGAGATATCATGCTTTTTAAATTCATTAAAACTTATATCTCGGATAAGTTTCAATGCTTCCTTCTTAAAGGTGTGCGTCACAAATCCATCATTAATTTCACACAACTTTTGTAAATATTGTAGAGTATCGCATAATAATGCTTGTTTTACATGATTATTGTTTAGCTGACAAATCAATTTATGCTGTAATTCTTTTATCATAGCAATCTGATCAACATGTACCATAATATTCGTTCCATTTTCATCTATAAAGCATAGGGAAACGTACTGACCTTTTGAGATGTCAATATTCGTAAATACTGGGTTATGGTATATCTCTCCAGACGATAAACAAATAACGCTTGCTTCTGCCGCTCCGCCTATTTTACGGTTATTTGAAATTACAGTATGAATATCTTTTAACCCATGTAACATACTAAACATACGATTTTCTCCCCTAGTCAATATAAAAGTATCTTCAATAACATTCTAAGGAAAATGATAATCATTGTCAATTAGTGTTTTTTTCCTTATTTATACTAGGATAAATCCTATGTATAAATAATTAATGTCTTCTCTTGCTTTGTGATACAGAAAACTCGCTGATTGACGAGCCGCTAGGCGAAGACAGAAGCGTAGTTGCACTTATACTTTATTCCTAAAATTTCTGATTATGTCAAATTTGCTTCCTGCTAGAAATTGATACTTTCTTAAAGTATAAAAAATGGATTACCACGGAAACCTAGTAAAAGCAAGATTTCCCACGATAATCCATTTTATATTTTTATTCTAATCATCTAGAGACTTTCTAGAAAAATTAGAATTATACTTCCAGCTCTAAGATTTAAAAGCTTATTTACCAAGTACAGCTTTCTCAAGTTCATCTAGCACTTGTTCAGCTGCAAGTACGCCACCGGCAGTATTCCAAATTGCATCATCTACCTGATGGGCATTTCCACTCTTAACAGCATTTAAGTTTTTCCAAAGCGGGTCGTTTATCCAGTCTTTTTCAGTATCTAAAGCTGCTTGATCACCTGCAGGAGCATAAGTGAAGTAAAAGAGCAGATCTCCATCCATTTGTGGAATTGCTTCTTTTCCGACCTCGATAGCAAGGTTGCCAAGCTTATTTTCAGGAGTAAATAGCGCTTCTTGCTGCTTAGCACGTTTAAATCCTAATTCGTTAAAAATAACTCCAGAGAAAGAATCTGTGTAGTAAATACGAGTTTTTCCGGCCATGAAACGAACAACAGAAACTTCTTGATTTACTTTATCACCTAATTTTTCTTTTAACTCTGCTACATGATCATCATATTTCTTTAATACTTCGTTGCCTTTTTCTTCTTGGTTTAGAGCTTTTGCATATAGCTTAAAGTTTTCCTTCCAGTCGCCTCTTAGTGTTTCTGAAAAGACTGTTGGGGCAATTGCACTTAATTGCTGGTAAATTTTCTCTTGACGCAGCTTGTTACCAATAATAAGATCCGGTTTTAATGCAGCAATCGCTTCAACATTTACTTCACTTTCCGTTCCAACAACCTTTGCATCCTTCATTTTGTCTTCGATATGCTCATACCATGGATTGCCTAGCCACGATTGTACTGCTCCTACTGGTGTAATCCCCATAGCAAGGAGAGCTTCTGTTCCTTCATTTGTTAAGATTACAACACGTTTTGGCGTACCTTTTATTTCTGTTGTACCCATCGCATGCTCTACCGTATACGTTTCGGTTGCTTTGGTTGCTTCTTCTTTTGGCTGTTCCTCTTGTTTCCCGCATGCGCCTAGCAATAAGGAAAAAGATAAAACAAGCATAAGCAAACTCCAAGAAAACTTTTTCACTTATGTAACCCCCATTTTATTGATAATGATTTTCATTTACAAATTGAATGATACAATATGGTAGAAAGTTCTGTCAATGATTAATTGCAAAAAGTTCTCATTCTCATTGACGAGATATATGAACTTCGCTAGACTGAAGCTAACGAGCAAAAGAGAGGATATACATATAATGATTTGTAAAACGAGACAAACAAAAACACTTGGACTATTACTATTTACCTTATTGCTTCTTTATGGTATGTGGGCAAGTATTATTTATGGCTATGTAGATACAAATATCAAAACTGCAATAAATGCATTTACAAATTATAACGGTTCAAATGAGCATATTATCATCAAAACGGTACGGCTACCGCGCTCTCTCATTGCAGCAGCTGTCGGAGCAAGCTTGGCAGTAGCCGGCGCTATTTTGCAAGTATTAACAAAAAACCCCCTTGCTTCCCCAAGCCTGCTGGGAATTAACGCTGGAGCTTCTTTCTTTATTGTATGTTCTGTTTCCGTTTTTTCAGTTCAATCGCTTCAAGCCTTTACTTGGATTGCTTTTCTTGGTGCAGCAGTTACAGCTTGTCTTGTGTTTCTCATCGCTTCAATTGGCCGGGAAGGGCTCACTCCTATTAAACTTACACTTGCTGGAGTAGCAATCGGGGCAGTATTCTCATCATTTACACAAGGCTTACTTGTACTAAATGAGGCATTACTTGATGAAGTGTTGTTTTGGTTATCCGGTTCCGTGCAAGGACGCAAGCTAGAAATGCTGATCAGCGTTCTTCCTTATCTAATCGTTGCTTGGCTTGGTGCAGCAATAATGGCTGGAAAGCTAAATATTTTATTACTGGGAGATGATGTGTCACGCGGACTGGGGCAGCGCACACAGCTTGTAAAAGGTATCCTCGTACTCATTGTTATACTATTAGCCGGAAGTGCGGTTGCTGTTGCAGGACCTATTGGATTTGTAGGAATTATCGTTCCGCACGCGGCTCGTGCATTTGTTGGGCTTGATTATAGATGGGTTCTTCCTTACAGCGCAGTGCTCGGCGGGATCTTATTAATTGCTGCTGATATTGGGGCACGATACATTTTAATGCCGCAAGAGGTACCCGTTGGAGTCATGACTGCGGTGATTGGTACACCATTCTTTATCTATATTGCTAGAAAAGGAGGCCTCGCAAAATGAAAAAGCACATTCCCCTTAGAATCGGTCATAACATTTCATTTTTGCTGCAGCAAAAAGCACTCCTTACGATAGGATGCTTGCTAGGGGCTGTAATATGCCTTTTCTTTGTAAGCGCAGGAATAGGGGAAATGAAAATCTCACCTGTTCACGTCTTTCAGGCATTGATTGGCAAAGGAAATGAGATGGAGAGACTTGTTGTTACAACATTTCGCCTGCCCCGTATTCTAATAGCACTGTTAGCGGGCATCGGTCTCGCGATAGCCGGCAGTATCCTGCAGGGTCTTGTACGGAATCCGCTTGCTTCTCCAGAAATTATCGGTGTGACAGACGGTGCCGGTGCTGCTGTTGTCTTATGTTTAGCGCTGTTTAGCGACACTAATGGCTCCTTAACAATTAGCATTCAGTGGCTGCCGCTCGGCGCGTTCCTTGGAGCAACCTTAACTGCATTTCTTATATATATATTATCTTGGAAACATGGTGAAATCACGCCGCTGCGCATGGTACTCATCGGAATCGGTATTGCTGCATTGTTGAAGGCTGTTACTACCTTACTTATGGTTGTCGGCCCCATTCACAATGCCAGCCAAGCTAACATCTGGTTAACCGGAACAGTACATGGATCAAATTGGAAGAATGTTACTGTTTTAGCTCCTTGGATTACGGTACTTAGTCTAATCGCCTGGATGATGGCGCGTAAGCTAAACGTACAGGAATTAGGAGATGCTCTGGCAACCGGGCTTGGCAATAGAGTCGGACGCCAACGACTTTATTTATTGCTGCTTTGTACAGCATTGGTCGGAGGATCAGTTGCATTTGCAGGTGGTATCATTTTTGTTGGGCTAATCGCACCCCATATCGCCCGAAAGCTGGTCGGTTCCTCTTACGGAGCACTTATTCCAACAGCGGCACTAATTGGCGCCGTACTCATGATGGGAGCAGATTTAATTGGCCGAACAATATTAGCTCCACTGGAAGTGCCAGCTGGTGTATTCACAGCGGCTATCGGTGCACCTTATTTTATTTACTTGCTATATAGAAGCAGAAACTCATAAGAAAGGTACGGTGTATATATGGATGCATTACAAACGAAGAAACTAACATTATCGTACAGCAATTCTATCATTATAGATGAGCTGGATTTAGTCATTCCGCAAGGGAAAATCACTGTTTTTATTGGGGCAAACGGGTGTGGAAAATCAACGCTGCTGCGCTCGCTGGCACGCCTATTAAAACCTGCTTCCGGCGCTGTTCTTCTCAAAGGAGAGGAAATCGGGAAACTTTCCACAAAGGAAGTGGCTAAACAACTCGCCATTTTGCCGCAAGGACCGCAGGCCCCAGAAGGACTGACTGTTCTTCAACTCGTCAAACAAGGACGTTATCCGTATCAAACATGGTTAAAGCAATGGTCAGAGCAGGATGAAAAAAGTGTTCAGGAGGCGTTGCGGGCAACTGGAATGACTGATTTGGCCGAGCGGCAGGTAGATTCCCTATCAGGAGGACAGCGGCAGCGTGCTTGGATTGCAATGACATTGGCGCAAGAAACGGACATTATCCTGCTGGATGAACCAACTACCTATTTAGATATGACGCATCAAATCGAAATATTAGACCTGCTGTTTGATTTAAACGAAAAAGAAAATCGTACAATTGTTATGGTGCTCCATGATTTAAACTTAGCGTGCCGCTATGCACATCATATTGTGGCTATTCGGAATAAAACCGTATATGCACAAGGGCAGCCGGAAGCTATTATTACACAAAACCTAGTAAACGATGTGTTTCGGATGAGTTGCGAGGTAACAACTGACCCCATCTTCGGTACACCCCTTTGCATCCCATATGGAAAAGGAAGATGCTTGATTCCGCAGAAACAACTGTGCTAGAGTAAGCTGCTAATAAAGAAAACTCGCCGACTGGCGAGCCCCGCTCTTGGGCGAAGACAGAGGCGTAGTTGCACTTATACTTTGTTCCTAAAATTTCTAACTACGTCGAATTGACCTCCAGCTAGAAATTTATACTTTCTTAAAGTACAATAAAACATATTCTAATCTAGCAGGCTCAGTTGCTTATTTTTTCATAACTAAGAATTTAGAGCTTATCCTTCATAACCAAGAAAAAGTGAAAAACCTCCGCATGCGGAGGTTTTACTGTTCTACATATTCTACCTTCTGAATGTGGTATAAATTATAATAAAAGCCATGCCGTTCCATTAGTTCTTCATGTGTACCAACTTCCTTAATTTCTCCATCCTGCAAATATACAATTTTATCTACATGTGTGATAGTAGACAGACGGTGTGCAATAATCAGTGTAGTTCGATCCTTTGCCAAAATATTTAACGCCTCTTGTATATATTTTTCATTTTCCAAATCGAGTGCAGACGTTGCTTCATCCAAAATCAGTAAAGATGGATTTTTCAAAAACACCCGAGCAATCGCAACACGCTGCCGCTGTCCTCCTGACAGCTTTACTCCTCTTTCGCCGACAATCGTGTTATAGCCATCCGGCAGTTCAGTAATAAACTCATGCGCATGAGCTGCCTTTGCTGCTTCAATTATTTCTTCCTCAGTTGCCTCTGGTCTTCCGTATAAAATATTAGAACGAATCGTATCACTAAATAAAATATTATCTTGCATCACAATCCCAATATGACTGCGCAGATTTTTTAAATCGTAGTCACGAATATCAATGCCATCAATCGTAACCTTCCCCTCTGTGACATCATAGAAACGCGGAAGGAGACCAACAAGAGAAGATTTCCCGCCACCGCTCAACCCAACAAGCGCTACTTTTTCACCTGGCTCAATAAGTAAAGAAATGTTCCTTAATACATCTGGGTCTTTTGGATTATAGCGAAAGGATACATCCCGAAATGATACAGCTCCATGCATATGATCCTTTTCCACACAAACAGGACGATTCACAATTTCATATGGTTCATCAAGTAATTCAAACACACGGTCCATCGATGCAAATGACTGTGTTAACGTTGTAGAGGAATTGACAAGCCGGCGCAGCGGGTTGTACAAGCTATCCATATATCCGATAAAGGCCACCATCGTCCCTAATGTAAGATGCCCGTGAAGCACTTGGTACGCTGCAAAACCGATTACGATAAGAGGTCCTAAATCTGTTAGAGTATTCACAGAAGCAAAGGTTCTAGCTGTCCAGCTCGTGTGAGAAAGTGCTTTTGTCAGAAACTCTCCATTCTTCCCTTTAAACTGCTCCTTCTCATACTCCTCTAACGCAAAACTCCGTGTAACGGAAATACCTTGGATACGTTCATGCAAATAAGCCTGCATCGAAGCTAGCGCTTGAGAGCGTGCTTTCGTCAACTGACGCAGACGACCGAAGAAATATTTTACTGCCACCACATAAACAGGCAACACGAGCAGTGCAATCCATGTTAATTTTCCGCTCATAGAAAACATAACTGCAATTGCAATAAAGATCGTTGCCGTATCAAGCCAAACATTCATCAAACCTGTAACTACAAAATCCTTTGTTTGCTCTACATCATTAATAGTACGTGAAATAACTTCTCCTGTCTTCGTATTAGAATAATAGCGAAGACTTAGCTTTTGCAAATGATCAAAAATCGCTTTACGCAAATCATAGAGCACCCTACTGCTGATGCTTTGCGCAAAATATTGGCGATAATATTCAATTGGTGGGCGAAGCACAGCAAAAATAAAAATTGCTGCCCCCATGATCATAACGAGCTCTGTCGTTTTATCATCCAACGAGCCGGACCCTTGAATAATATCATCAATAATGTGCTTCAACAAAAGCGGTAAAATAAGGGGAATTCCAAATTTAATTAAGCCAATAATAATAGTCGCCCCAATTTGCCACTTGTACGGCTTGACAAATTGGAGATACCGCTTGATACCACCCATTTTACTCATCACCCATTTCATTTCTCTTCATACATATAGCGCAAACATCCTGCTTAACCCGCTCAAGAAAACTCACCGATTGGCAAGCCCCGCCCTTGAGCGAAGACAGAGGCGTAGTTGCACTTATACTGTATTCCTAAAATTCCTCACTATGCCAAATTCGTTTTTAGTAAGAAATTCCCATTTCATTACATTGTAAAGAAAACTCGCCGATTGGCAAGCCTTGCTCTTGGGCGAAGACAGAGGCGTAGTTGCACTTATACTGTATTCCTAAAATTTCTCGCTACGTCGAGTTGTCTTCCAGCTAGAAATTTATACTTTCTTACAGTGTAAAGAAAACTCGCCGATTGGCGAGCCGTTAGGCGAAGATAGAAGCTTGCACTTACACTTTGTTCCTAAAGCTTCCCAAAGTGTGAAGAAAGCCTGCCGAATATGCATCTAGCAGGCTGCTCTACTCCCTGTATGTCAAATACCGTTCGTACCATATATCAATGAAATCCGGAGCAAACGGCCCCTTTCTCTGATGAATCCACTGCGTTAATTGCTCTACATTGCGCCTTAGAATCTTATCAATTACATCTGGATAGCTCATCATTCTACGGTGCTTCTCGTACTCATCTTCATCTAGCAGCGTATACGTCATATCAGGATACACCTTAATGTCTAAATCATAATCAATATATTTCAGGGCCTCCTCATCGTAAGCAAACGGAGAGCTAAGGTTACAGTAATAATATACGCCATCCTGTCTTAGCATTCCGATAATGTTAAACCACTGACTGCCATGAAAATAGCAAATGGCTGGCTCCCTCGTTATCCAGGTTCTTCCATCAGACTCCGTCACAAGTGTGCGATCATTAGCTCCGATCACAAGACTCGATGTCCCTTTTAGAACTGTCGTCTCTTCCCAAATTCGATGAATAAAGCCATTATGCTTATAGCTATGTATTTGTATTTTTTCTCCTTCATTCGGAAACCCCATGTTTTCTCCCTTCTTTCATTTCGGAAGCTGCCTCTGTAATGATCTTTTCTTTCTATTATAACGGTTATCCTCATATTTTAAAACAGTAGAGCCGCTCGGATAGCGGGCGGCTTCTAAATTATGTATAACTTTTCTCTTGCTGGAAGGATTCAATGACCTGTTTTGTTTGCTGCTCAAAGATTAGATGAAGCTGATGAAGCTCCTGTTGCCTCTTCTGAATTTCTACACGCAGCTCCCGCAGGCTTTCCTCATCCCGCTCCCCCTCCCGTAAGTATTCCAAGCTCTTATACCGCTCCAATTCCGTTTGCAAGTCCAAAAGCTGGTCCATCGTTTTTAACTGTTCACTTACAAGAAGGTCGAACTGCTTCACATTCTTCTCTCCCCTGCAGTAAAGTATTTAATAAGAAGAATTCGCTTTTCCTGTATTTTTTCCTTTGACTACATTTGTTGAGCAATAAGAAGTTATGTCGTTTACTCAGAAAATCAAAAGTGTCTCGCTTAGTACCGCTAAACAAACCGGAGATTTTAACCTAGCGAAGCCGTTTCTTGCCTTTCCCCTTGTATTCCTGGGCACTTTTGTACCTAAAATTATATTGGATATGGCAGCTAGATAAGGAAAACTTGCCGATTGGCGAAGCCAGAGGTGTAGGTGTAGTTGCACTTATATTGTATTCCTAAAATTTCCGACTACGTCGAATTCGCCTTCACCTGTAAATTTACCTCTTATCATCACAATGTAAAAGGCACTCTCTGAAAAAAGAGAGTGCCTTCATCATTACTGTTGAGATTGAGACTGGGAACCGAAGTTACCAGAAGCTTGCGCTTTACGCGCTTCAGCTTGTGCATTTTGTTGTCTTACTTGTTGAGCATCTGTCTCAGAAGAAAATTCAGCACCTAAGCCAGCGTTTGCTTGCTTCACATGTTGAATGCTAGTTCCAGAAGTTGTTTTGCCATATCCTTGTTGTTTGTTCATTGTTATCACCTCCACAAGAGATAATATAACCATCCAGTTCTTTTCATATCCTAAGAAAATTTCCCGCCAAGCTATATTTTTTGAGCATACGATTTCCACTCATTATTCAAACTAAAACAAACAAGATAAGGGGGAATTTCATGTATATAGGGCGAGATATGACCGAGCTGTCCATGACTCCGAAAAATGAATGGAACAAGGAAGAGCTTGCGTATTTTCATCACTCCTTGCAGCAAATGCTGCCATATTTGAATGTGGAAGGTCAAACAATTTATAAAGAAATTATCATGGAAATCGAAGAGCGCGGTGGTCTGCAGCGACATGAAGCAGACTGGACACACGGAACAAAAGTAACGTACGACTAAAAACAGTAAGTAGACATATAGCCAGCCCTTATAGAAGGCTGGCTTTCTTAATGCAATCCTCAAAAATTGTTTTATGGGAACGGGAGAAGGTGTATTGCTCAAACTGTTCTGGCATGAGAACCTTCAACGTATCGGACTCCTGTATAACGTCTTCTGCTGTACCAAAAAAGACAAAAATCTCCCAAGTACGATGTGTAAAGGAATGCTGAATAGTTGCTGCATACTCGTCCACAGTTACTTCAAGCCCAAATGCCTCTTTCATGTAATATGTGAGCTGCTGCTTATGATTGCTTATCCCTTCCTGCACCTCTACATTTGGAAATTCCCACATATTTGCCAGAAGTCCTGTTTTAGGGCGCTTATTGACGATATACCCGCCGCTTTTTGTACGGAATACACCAGCAACAATAGGAACAACCTTCGGCTCCTTCGCTTTGCTTTTTACAGGAAGCTCCTTTTGCACTCCCTCATGGAAAGCACGACAATGACTGCGTACTGGACAAAGAAGACAAGCTGGATTTTTCGGGATACAAATTAGAGCGCCAAGTTCCATGAGACCTTGATTAAAATAGGACGGATTGTCTTTAGAAATCACTTCGCGAATGATATTCTCAAACAATTGTCTTGTTTTTGGCTTTGCGATGTCATCCCAAATAGATAAAATACGTGACATTACGCGCATAACATTTCCATCTACAGCTGGCTCCGGTACACCATAGGCAATGCTTAAAATTGCACCCTGCGTATAGGGACCGACTCCTTTGAGTTTTCCAATTTCCTTTGGCGTATCCGGTACTTTTCCTCCATATCGCTCTTTTACCTCCTTTACTGCCGAATGGAGATTGCGTGCACGGGAATAATAGCCAAGTCCTTCCCAAGCCTTTAATACCTCATCCTCATGAGCATCAGCCAACGCTTCTAGCGTTGGAAACTTTTCCATAAAGTTTTTATAAAACGGCTTTACTGCCTCTACCCTCGTTTGCTGAAGCATAATTTCTGAGACCCATACACGATAAGGATCCTTATTAATGCGCCAAGGCAGGTCACGCTGTTCTGCCTCGAACCAGCTAATTAAATCATGCTGAAACCCATTTATATCAAATGTGCCTAAAACATTTACATCTTGTTTCAAATTAATCCTCCTCTAAATCCGCTTAAGCAAAAAAGCAGCATAACTGATCATACAAAACCTGTAAGTGCATGATTTTGCATGTTCTACTTTTATCCAAAATAAAATTAACTGTTTGTATCTTCTATGAGAACCTTCTTTTTAGCATATAAATAACATTATAAAGAATTCCATTAAAATTCCTAAGTGTTTTGCAAATGGAAACTGAAGGAAAGGGGCTTGCTTAGCAGAAAACAAAAGAGTACAGTAAAGAAAACTCACCGATTGGCGATCCCTGCTTTCGGGCGAAGACAGAGGCGTAGTTGTACTTACACTTTGTTCCTAAAGTTTCTCACTACGTCGAACTGGCTTCTAGATAGAAATTTATACTTTCTTACAGTGTAAAGAAAAAGCGTATGAAAATGGAGGTCGTCTCAATATGGACACAGCCACGCATTTAGTGATGGGCATTACGCTCGGAGGACTTGCTACACTTGATCCTGTTATCGCGCAAAGCGACTTTGGACCACAAGCTGTCATGTTCGCCACAATTGTCGGCTCTAATATTCCGGATATTGATACAGTTTTAAAGCTGCGAAATAATGCGAAGTACATCCGTAATCATCGCGGCATCACGCATTCTATTCCCGCTGTTCTTCTTTGGTCATTTACTGTAAGCGGAGCAGCATTTGCATTATTCTCAAACGTTCCGTATCTTCATCTTCTTCTCTGGTCCTTTGTCGCTGTGTTTCTTCATGTATTTGTGGATATCTTTAATGCCTATGGAACACAAGCGCTGCGGCCCTTTACAAGAAAATGGGTTGCCCTTGGCGTTATTAATACGTTTGATATCGTTATTTTTCTAATCCATGCACTTGGAGCGATACTGATTATTGCAGCTGACGGAAGCAAAGGACTTACGGGAATTGCTGCTTATGCACTAACACTTATGTATTATATCGGGCGTTTTATGATGAAAACAAACATTGAGAGCATCGTCCGAAAACGATTTAAAAATGTTGAGCAAGTTCTAATTTCGCCGACATATCGCTTTTATCATTATCATCTTGCCATTGTAACGGATCAGTATTATTATGTCGCCCGCTTTTACCGTGGAAGCATTATGGTACATGATAAATTTGAACGTGTCCCTCTGCCGGATAATGAGATCATTCAAGCGGCACAACAGGATGCAAACATTTCAGCATTCCTATCGTTCTCACCCGTGTATCGCTGGGATATATTTGACTACATGGACCATTATGAGGTGCGTTTTATTGATTTGCGCTATCGAAGCAAGGACTATTATCCATTTGTAGCGATTGTTCAGCTAAATAAAGACCTACAAATCGTTAGTTCCTATACAGGATGGATTTTCAGCGAAGAAAAGCTGCGTAAAAAATTAGAGCTGATCCCAAATTAAAGAGCGGTCCCTTAGACCGCTCTTTAATTTGTTAAGTAATCGTTTCGATTCAGCAAATGCTTATATTTTGGATTGTTTGTCTGGATTTCGTGCAGCCTTGCCCCATGGTTTTCAATCCATGTCTTTACAACATGCTCCGTTCGATCTCTTCCATTATACTGTCCTGCCTTGGCATAGGTTGCTTCAAAATCCTCCCATAGCAGCTCGACCCAAGCGCGTGCTTGCGCATAGGACAACATCTCATTTTTCTCCAAAAGCATGTTAATTAAACGCTCTATAACTTCCTTCATTAATTTCACTCCTTTGGCATCTTTCATCTAACATATTCTATTCCATCTTAACACATTCTATAAACGATACTTCGGTATCACAATTCCACATAAGGGGGTCTTCTCCTTGGGTACACATATATCAACGTCTTCTGAACGCCATAGTAGGGGTCAATCAGATGAAACGACAAGGGCAAAAGCACGCTTTGCTTCAAAGCGTCCTGATGGTACGATTAATACGCATCCGCAAGAGCGCATGCGTGCTTCTAACCACCAATCCTAACTATGAGGTGACAGGATGAACTATCGTGAGCGAGTAGACCAACGTTCTGAATTGTTTATGAGTACGTGGACACGTCCAAAACGCCAGAAGTCGCAAATTAACGGACAAACAGAGCCGTCTCAAACCAATATTATCCTGCGAAGCAACGCAAAAGCACACCGCTGGTAATTTATACTTTTCTTACAGTGTAAACATTAGAAACGAGAGAGCTTACCGCTTCTCTCGTTTCTTTAATAAAGAAATAGGAATGCCTGCTTCTTCCTCTTGCTTTCCCTCTCGATAGCCCCAAGCAAACACGCCATTGAAATATGTAATGGTAAAATAAACATTTGGCTCCTCTAGAAGCTCATACGTTTCACCCACCTGAAAATCATTTATATCAGCCATGTATGCTTTAGCCATGGCCATTTTCCTAGTGAGCACCTCATATTCATTTATCATACCCATTTGCTCAGCCTTCGTTGCCTTTTCCTTAAGCTCTCGTATTTCCTTATGCAGCTCGTACTCTGACATTTCACTATATCGCTTTGGAATATCCACTATTCTTTCCTCTCTTTCGTTATTTCCTTAAGAAAAGCGGACAAGGTCCGCCTTTTATGGCAGCGTAGAGGTGGGCCGGAGTAAAAGGCGCTTTTTGCCTTTTGCGGAGGTTCAGCCCGGAGTCTGCCATTTTGGGCCTTGGGAGCTAGACATCCCCCCGAAAAGTTATACTTTCTTATCTTGTAAAGAAAACTCGCTGATTGGCGAGCCGTTAGGCGAAGACAGAAGCGTAGTTGCACTTATACTGTATTCCTAAAATTTCTCACTACGTCGAATGGTCTTCCAGCTAGACATTTATAATTTTTTAAAGTGCGAAAAAAGAAAAGATCTATTCAAAATCCCGTTCTTCTCTCTCGCTTAAAAATCGTTCAATTAACTCTAGCGAAAATCCTTTTCGGTATAAGGCGCCCTTTATCTTCGTGTTATACTCCCAACCACTGTACTTCTTATACTTTTGATGATATTTCTGCCCTTGATATAGCACAGCTTCCCACTCAGCATCAGTTTCTGGTTCCTCCTCCAGCTCTTCTAGACAGATACTAACTACATCCCTTGTATATCCTTTGCGGAGGAGCATTTCCTCTAGCTTCTGTCTCGTTTGCAAAGCTGAAACATTCCGATACGTTTTTTTCTTTTTATCACAGAGCATAATAGCATTAGTTATTTGCTTATCCTTCGTATATTCATGTAAACTATTGATAATGATGGAAGAACTAATTCCTTTTTCTTGTAACTCGCGTGTGATACGCTGCGGGCCCTTTAAACTGACATTGCTTTGTGTACGTACGTAAGCAAGCGCATATTCATTATCATTGATGTATGCTTCTTCTGTTAGTTTCGCAATTACTTCATTAATAATAGCTTGTCCGATTTCTTTTTTGCGCAGCTGCTCTTCTACCTCGTGTTTCGTACGCATTTGATAGGATAAATATGAAATAGCTTGCAAATATGCCTTCCGCACCTCTTCATCAAACAAAATAGTGGAAAGCTCAAATGCATCTACTTCCATTCCTTTTCTTAGGTTATATTTCACGAGCGTATGTCCATCCACGCTAAAGCCGTACTCTTCACCCAGTCCTTTATCTATGTAAATATTGTAGCGCTCTTTATTGTTTTTTTGCACCTGAATCTTCGTAATGACAGCCATTGTTTTCACCTCATACTCACATTATAGCATGACTTATCCCAACCAGGTTTACACTGGCGCATAGCCTAATTTACCATGTACTAGCACAATTTTATTTTATCATAGGCGAGTCAAATTTTATTTCTTTTCATATATATAAGTTAGGAGGAATTTTCTTGGAGATCGCCATCTCAGGAGGAACCGGCTTCATCGGCAGCGCCTTAGCAGCTCATCTTGTCGATAAAGGACATACTATCTATATTTTAACGCGAAGTGCAAAGCTTACATCTACAAGAGCAAACATACGCTTTGTTCAATGGAACGCAGAAAATGAGATGTTTCCTCTCTCTAGGATTGATGCGTTTATTAATCTTGCGGGAGAACCAATTAATAGCGGTCGATGGACACAACAGAGGAAAGCGCATATTCTGACGAGCAGAGTCCAGACAACACAAGGGATTGTTCGTCAGCTTGAAAAACTCTCACGCCGTCCGCGAATATTTGTGAATGCGAGCGCTATTGGCTACTACGGTACCTCTCTTGATAAAACCTTTACAGAAGCGTCGACAACACATGGTACAGATTTTCTAGCAAAAACAGTGATTCACTGGGAAGAAGAAGCCTCTCATGCACAACTTCTGGGAATGAGAACCATCTACACACGCTTTGGTGTAGTACTCGGCCGAAAAGGAGGAGCCCTTCCAAGAATGATTCTGCCCTACAAGCTCTTTATCGGCGGAACAATTGGGTCGGGAAAACAGTGGCTTTCTTGGATTCACATTGACGATGTAGTAAACATGATTTCCTTTGCACTTGAAAATGAAGCAATTCAAGGTGCTCTTAATCTTACAGCACCAAGGCCTGTTACAATGCAGGAGTTTGGAGAGACAATCGCGAAAGTATTACGAAAGCCTCACTATTTTCCAATTCCTTCCTTACCGCTACGAATTCTGCTCGGTGAAATAAGTACACTTGTGTTAGATGGCCAAAAAGTTCTTCCTGAAGCATCAATGCAGCATGGATATACACACTCATACTCTAATCTTGAAGATGCTCTGACAGACCTATTGAAGTAAGGAGTTTGAAATGAAGATTGTATTTAAGCAAGCAACCATTTATCCTATTACATCCGCAAAGCTACAAGGGGACGTATTAATAGAAAATAACAAGATTAAAGCAGTCGCACCATTCATTGAACAAACTGAGGATATGGAAGTAATTGATGCACGCGGTCTTCATCTTTTACCTGGCTTTATTGATGTACACACACATCTAGGACTATATGATGAAGGAACTGGTTGGGCTGGAAACGATGCGAATGAAACTGTTGAAGCCTTGACTCCGCATATCCGCTCTATGGACGGTATTTATCCCCTGGATATTGCTTTTCAAGATGCAGTTCAAAGCGGCGTCACAACGGTTCACGTTCTGCCCGGCAGCCAAAATATTATCGGTGGAACAACGTGTGTTATTAAAACAACAGGCATCAGTATCGATAAGATGCTTTTGCAGGAGCCAGCAGGACTTAAGATGGCACTTGGTGAGAACCCAAAACGCGTGCATAGTCATGGCAACAAAGAATCCATCACACGAATGGGAATTATGGGGATGCTTCGCGAAGCATTTTATGAGGCAAAAAACTACGGAAATGAAGCTGATTTCGGTATGCTGCCCCTTATTAAAGCATTAAACAGAGAAATTCCCGTTCGTATTCATGCACATCGCGCTGACGATATTCTCTCCGCCATCCGCCTTGCGGATGAATTTAATCTTGATTTGCGCATTGAGCACTGTACAGAAGGCCATTTTATTGCGGGGGAATTAACAAACCGAAATTTAAAGGTATGCGTTGGTCCCACGTTGACGCGAAAGTCAAAAATTGAGTTAAAAAATAAGTCATGGAAAACATATCAGGTATTGGCAGACCATGGCGTTGAAATTTCCATTACAACCGATCATCCGTACACACCAATACAGTACTTAAACCTATGCGCTGCCCTTGCAGTTCGGGAAGGTTTAGGGGAGCAAACTGCTCTTGAGGGCATTACAATTAATGCTGCTAGAAACCTAAGACTAGATCATCGCATCGGCAGCCTTGAGGCAGGAAAAGATGCGGATCTCGTGCTTTGGTCACATCACCCATTCCATTACTTAGCAAAGCCCTTTCTTACAATGATCGACGGAAAAATTATTTACAAAAAAAACACATAAAGTATGTTTTTGTTCCGTAATAAGATAAAGTATTATACCTTTGTATAAACTTCATACAACCATAGTCAATTTGTCACATTTCGTTTTTTCAAATTGATGAATGGGGAAGGCAAATGGTGCGCCACCAGCATTCAGGTCTGGTTCTAGTGGGTTCGATTCCCACCCCGAAATTTTTTAAAATGCTTGATACAAAAAATTTCGAGGGTGGGTTGTAGTCTGTCAAACTACATGAATGTTCTGCCCTCGCTTAAGGAGGATGCAAAATGTTAAAAAAACGCGACCTACAAGAATGTCACGCTTTATATGACCTGCTGGTGCACCCTGAAGTCTTCCCTTTTGTACGTCAAAAGGTATATTGCTATGATGAATTTCTCTTTTTGACAAAACAGACAATAGAAGCGGAAGAGCGTGGAGAGACCATCTCCCGTACGATCCTAGATGAGTGGGGAAATCCGATCGGTACAATTTCTTTATTTGATATTCAGGACCATGCTGGCTTTCTAGGAACATGGCTTGGTAAGCCGTATCACGGTCAAGGATACAATAAACCGGCCAAGGATGCCTTTTTCCATGAGGTCTTTTTCGAGCTGGGCATTGAAACCATTTTTATGAAAATCCGTAAGTCCAATATCCGCTCCCTGAAGGCTGCAGAGAAGCTCCTATACGTCACATTAGTTAATGAATCACGAAAAGCGTTATATGAACAAATCAACGCGAATGGCGATGCTTACAACTTATATGAGATTACAAAAGATCAATATACGTTGCATACAATGCGCGAAGGAAATACAATTCACGAAGCGCAGCATTTAAAAGAGGCTTAATTCTAGTATATACCTCGGCAACATTGGAAAACATAGGTAATGAACACGTTGCCGGAGGTGATGAGTATGGATAGCGCAAAAAAGAAACGCGAAAAATCAAGAAGTAAGCTTTCATCTACGCAAGAGGTCTTATATCAAAGAGAATTTAGAAATGCTGACCGTGCGGCCGGTTATAAACCAAAGGGTATTTATTAGAGAGCGAATATTCGCTCTTTTTCTTTTTGTGTATAAATTTATCCACAAAATTCTCATAGTTGTGAATAAACTGTTAATTCTCTACTCATATCTGAAACAGAATTGTGATTAATTGTGCCTAACTTTGTGGACAAAAATAATAAAATTTGTGGATAATGTGGATTATTCTGTTAATATTTTCATAATACTTACTTTTTCGACTTCTTTCTCTGTGGATAAGTAACCCTTCCTCCTTTTGTTGCTCCCCTAGGAATACACAGCAAAGACGCCTGGTTTGCTTTCAAGTAGCAGACTATAATTTCACTATTAAACTCCCGACCTTACCAAAAAGCCTTGCCACGTATACAAACGAAAGCAAGGCTTGGCTATTAATGAACAGGCTGCATAAGAACACGCGGCTGTTCTTGTACTATATTTTCTTTTAGAACAGCATCTACAATTCGAAAAGCAGAATACGGGCGATAAATGCGCCGCAGCGCATCCTTCATGTGCCGCAGCTTGCCCTCATCCTGCAGAAGCTCCTTCGTTTTCAAGAATATATCTTCTTCTTCCCGAATGACAACAGCTGCTCCGTTTCTTTCGAAATACAGCGCATTTTCATGCTCCTGTCCAGGAACTGGCTTATATAGCACAACAGGAACTTGCAGGGCTGCTACCTCGCTTAACGTAATACCGCCTGGTTTGGTAATAAGACATGAGGCAATACGAAATAATTCGTCCAACTTCTCGACATAACCAAACACCTTGAGTAAGTCCGGTTTCTCCTTGCTCAGCGCTTGCAGCTCTTCCTGAAGCAGCTTATTTTTCCCACATACAACAGCTATCTGAAGCTGTGGTACAGTTGAAAATAGCTCACACAACTCCTTTACATTACCCAACACACCATGTGCCCCAGCCACGATCAGCAATGTTTTCTTATCAGAAGATAATCCATACTTGGCGTAAAGGGCATCAGAAATCATGGAAGCCTCAAAGCTCGGGCGAATGGGAATGCCGGTAACAGCAATTCTTCCTAAAGGAACACCTATTTCTGCCATAACCTTCTTCACAGCATCTGTCGCCACAAAATAACGGTCTACATGATGATGAATCCAAATTTTATGGAGACAAAAATCAGTGAGCACATTGTACACAGGAATAGCCATCCCTGTTTGCTTTTTTAGTTCAGGAACTGCAATAATAGGAAATGTATTAATCACAACATCAGGCTTTTCAAGCTTCAAGATCGCTTTTAAACGCTTTCTTCCAAAATTGGCATACCATGCTGCAATTTTTTTATCATAAATTTTCTCTACACCATAGTAAAACAAACGATAAAGTTCTTTTCCGATTGTATAGCTTTTTAAATATAAATACCTTGTAATATCTGTAATAACAGGATGCGATTCAGCGAACAGATCACGTACTATGACATTTTGTATCCCTCTTTGCCGAAACGTTTCCTCTAGTGTTTTTGCTACTTGCACATGACCATTACCGTAATGTGCCGTTAAAATTAATACCTTGGGGTTGTTAATCAAAACAAATCCACTCCTAGCTTACGGTTCTTAATAGCGCCGCTCCAACGGTATTAAAACGAATTTCCTACATCTTCATACGCCTCGAATCTTCCTCGAGCCGGCTGTATACCTGTCGTGGATATGCAACACATTATATAGGACCCCGCATCCTACTATACTATTTCATCATTATACTTATCTACAAATGCTTTCGCAACTTGCTGTCTATATAAAGCATACTGCCTATCTTACTCCTTAATTCTTAATTCTTGTCGCAATTCAAAATTTCCTTTTCATTCCCATATTTTACCCACATATTCCCTTTTATGTTTCTAATGCCTAAACCACGATACACCTAAGTATACTCCTTTCTTCTCATTTGCTCTACCTTTTACTGAATATTGCGAGTTTGACTCATCTTAAGACATATTCCAAAATTATACTCTCTTAAAGAGCTAGATAAAGAAAACTCGCCGCTTAGCAAGCCCTGCCCTTGGGCGAAGACAGAGGCACAGTTGCCCTTATACTTTATTCCTAAAATTTCTCGCTACGTCGAATGGGCTTCCGGCTAGAAATTTAGACATTCTTAAAATGTAAAACAGGGTGCTTCCAAAGGCGACGCGCTATACATCGACTTTGGGAGCACCCTTTCTTTTTCATTCCTTAACTTCGCATCAGAATTTCCTTTGCACGTTCCACATTTTCCTCCGTAGGCGGTTCTACCCCAGCTAATGGATATTTTAATCCGAGTGCCTCCCACTTATAAACGCCAAGCTGATGATAAGGTAAAATTTCTACCTTTTCCACATTCTTAAGCGTGTTAATAAAAGCTGATAAACGCATCAAGTCCTCTTCATAGTCTGTTACACCAGGAACCAGTACGTGACGAATCCATACTGGCCTACGAATACCGGACAAATAGCGGGCAAATGCTAAAATATGTTCATTTGGCTTTCCTGTTAGCTTACGATGCTTTTTCGAATCAATATGCTTCAGATCCAGCAGGATTAAATCCGTATATAGCATTAATTCCTTGAGCTTCTGCTGAAACTCCTCATCCTCGGAATAACAGCCTCCTGAAGAATCAATGGTCGTATGGATACCGAGTTGTTTGCATGCCTTAAACAATTCAATCAAGAAGTCAATCTGCAAAAGCGGCTCTCCCCCGCTAACAGTAATTCCGCCTCCTGACGCCTCCATAAACGGGAGGTAGCTTTTTACATCCTCAATGATCTCTTCTACAGTAGCTTCTTTTCCTTTCCCGATTTCCCATGTGTCTGGATTATGACAATATTGACAGCGCAGCAAACATCCTTGCATAAATACAATATAACGAATTCCAGGACCATCTACCGTTCCGTATGACTCTATTGAATGAATATAACCTTTCATCGTCTGGCCTCCCTAAAGAAACAACCTCCCTGCCATGCACAGGGAGATTGTAATATACAACCCAGTCTTTTCGTATTACATATTTCCGTGCATTGTACGATTAATTACATCTATTTGCTGTTCACGAGTGAGCTTAATAAAGTTTACCGCATAGCCGGATACACGAATCGTAAGCTGCGGATATTTCTCCGGATGCTCCATTGCATCGAGCAATGTATCACGGTTAAATACATTAATGTTTAAGTGATGACCTTCCTTCACTGAGTAGCCGTCCAGCATAGATACAAGGTTGCGCACCTGCGTTTCTGTTTCCTTTCCTAACGCCTTCGGGATGATAGAAAACGTATTGGAAATCCCATCCAATGCATGCTCATACGGCAGCTTGGCGACAGATAATAATGATGCAAGTGCTCCCTTTGTATCACGGCCATGCATCGGATTCGCACCTGGAGCGAACGGTTCACCTGCTCTTCGACCATCCGGTGTATTTCCCGTTTTCTTACCGTATACAACGTTAGAGGTAATTGTCAGGATAGACATAGTGTGCAACGAATTACGATACGTGCTATGCTTACGCAGCTTTGTCATAAAACGTTTTACTACATCTACAGCAATTAAATCTACACGATCGTCATTATTGCCGTATTTCGGGAAGTCTCCCTCAACTTTAAAATCAACAGCAATACCTTTTTCATCACGAATTGTTGTTACTTTTGCGTATTTAATTGCGCTTAAGGAATCCGCTACAACAGAGAGTCCCGCAATGCCTGTTGCCATTGTACGGAGGATTTTTGTATCATGAAGCGCCATTTCAATACGCTCATAGCTATACTTATCGTGCATATAGTGAATAACGTTCAATGTATTAATATATAACTCCGCCAGCCACTCCATCATGTTATCGAACTTGTGCATAACCTCATCAAAGTCTAGTACCTCTGATGTAATTGGAGTAATCTCCGGTGCGATTTGTACCTTCAGCTTTTCATCCTTGCCTCCATTAATTGCGTACAGCAATGTCTTTGCAAGGTTCGCGCGTGCTCCGAAAAATTGCATTTGCTTACCGATTCTCATTGCCGATACACAGCATGCGATTCCGTAATCATCGCCGTACTCCGGACGCATGATATCGTCGTTTTCATATTGAATAGCTGATGTTTTGATAGACATCTTCGCACAATAGTTTTTGAAGCCCTCCGGCAATTGCTTAGACCAAAGCACTGTTAGGTTTGGCTCTGGTGCTGGACCTAGATTATCTAGCGTATGCAGAAAACGGAATGAGTTTTTTGTTACAAGCGGGCGGCCGTCAAGTGCAATGCCGCCAATGGATTCTGTAACCCAAGTCGGGTCACCTGAGAACAATTCATTATAGTCTGGCGTTCTTGCAAATTTTACAAGGCGAAGCTTCATAACAAAGTGATCGACAAGCTCCTGTGCTTGTTCTTCTGTTAAAGTGCCATTTTGCAGATCGCGTTCAATATAGATATCTAAAAATGTGGACGTACGTCCTAAGCTCATCGCCGCACCATTTTGCTCCTTAATCGCTGCTAAGTAAGCAAAGTATAACCACTGAATAGCCTCTTGCGCGTTTGTTGCCGGCTTAGAAATATCATATCCATAGGAATCCGCCAACTGCTTCAATTCCGCTAAGGATCGAATTTGTTCGGATAATTCTTCACGAAGACGTATCGTTTCTTCATTCATCGCTTTTCCTGTTGTTTGCAGGTCCTTCTTCTTCTCCACTATGAGACGATCTACTCCATATAACGCCACACGACGATAATCACCGATAATTCGACCTCGGCCATATGCGTCTGGAAGACCAGTAATAATTCCTGATTTACGTGCTGCTTTCATTTCATCTGTATATGCATCAAATACACCTTGATTGTGCGTTTTACGGAACTCACTAAAAATACGACTAACTTCCTCATCGACCTTAAAGCCATAGGACTCACACGACTGCTCCGCCATACGAATACCGCCAAATGGCTGAAGAGAGCGCTTAAACGGTTTGTCTGTTTGAACACCGACTACCGTTTCCAAATCTTTATTTAAATAGCCTGGACCGTGAGACGTAATTGTAGATACGATGCTTGTATCCATATCCAGCACACCACCGTTCTCACGCTCCTGCTTTGTGAGCTCCATGACCTGCTCCCAAAGATTTTCTGTCGCTGCTGTTGCCGCTGCTAAAAAGCTTTCATTCCCTTTATAAACGGTTACATTATCTAAAATAAAGCTACGAACATCAATTTCATTTTTCCATTTTTCACCTTTAAATGCTTGCCATGCATTTACTGCTTTTTCAATTGTCTGTGTCATCCAAATTCCCTCCAATTCTAAATTAATACAGAGACTTTTTTTGGTTATAACAGTTCCTACACATATCATACTATGTTTCTACTTGTTCGAAAGAAGGAGATGTGACACAATTGTGAAGGAATGAGCAAATAAGTGTGAACATAGAAAACTCGTTAAAGAAAACTCGTTGAATGGTCTTCCAGCTGGAAATTTACACTTTCTTAAAGTGAAATAATTTTATTTAAAATCCTATTTTTCTATACCACTTCTCTTACTATTTTTTCAATAGATTAAGCCTGGCATGATAATCATCACAAAAACTGTAACAATTAACTTTCATCAACTGTTACAGTTTCAATCCGAAAAATCTTTGCTTGCACTTATACTTTGTTCCTAAAATTTCTCGCTACGTCGAATTGGCTTCCAGCTAGAAATTTATACTTTCTTAAAGTATAAAGAAAACTCGCGGATTGGCGAGCCCTGCCCTTGGGCGAAGACAGAGGCGTAGTTGCACTTATACTGTATTCCTAAAATTTCCGCCTACGTCGAATGGGCTTCCGGCTGGAAATTTATACTTTCTTACAGTGCAACAGAAACTCTCGCACTTGCTTATGTAGGACAAGCACAGACCTTATATGAACAGCTCGTCCATTTGTTTTTTACTTTTGATCAAAGAACCTGACGTACGAAATAGCAGATATACGAACAACAACCTCCTCTTGCAACCCATCTGGAGCTTGATTCCCTGTGCTAAGAATCATACCGTCATCTATAACAGAAAGAACTGTACCTTCTACTGCTTCCGTTGCTGTTATAACTTGTACTACTTCTCCCGCACAAATACGCAATATATCATAAAACATGCTTTCCCTCCTTTTCCCTTCAAGGCTCACGGATGGATGAAATGCTTGCAAATGGCAAAACAACACTAACAGTAGGTGTTTCTTGCAGTCGCATATAATCCTCCCTCACCTCGATAATGACCCCCTTTAGGACACCAGAGTTCGTTACAACCTCTGCTTCTTGGTACAAAAACTCCTCGGCAATCATTCGAAAAGATACACCTGTGCCTTCCTTTGGAAAACTGCCGGAAGAAGCTGCTGACTTGTCCGATGCATCCATCTCTTGAATGGCTTGCTTCGTTTGCTGCTGAATATACCGTGCAAACTTTTGGGAGAATAATATATCTTCAATTTTAGGAAGGAGGTGTTTCTCCAAAATAAGCTTGATTTGCTTTTCTAAAAAGTGCGCAATCATGCTTGAAAACCTATTAATCATGCCTAAATATCCCTTCTTCACAATCATACGGCTTTAGATAAAGAAAACTCGCCGATTGGCAAGCCCTGCTCTCGGGCGAAGACAGAGGCGTAGTTGCACTTATACTTTGCTCCTAAAATTTCCAAATACGTCGAATGGTCTTCCTGCTAGAAATTTATACTTTCTTAAAGTACAAGCAAACCGCTTTTCCTTTATCAATGTATACAACCGTGAACTTCTTTGTGAAAGGACAAGCGCACATTGTTTCAGAAAATGTTGTGCACTTTGATGAATGAGGAAGTGAAACAAATCCTAATCTAAGGTTGTATTGAAACAATCCACCACCTACCACATTTTCCTTATGATTTAAAATAAAAAGGAGTATCTATATATGCGCAAAACAAAAATTGTTTGTACAATCGGACCTGCAAGTGACAGCCTTGAAATGCTTACACGTTTACTGAATGCTGGGATGAATGTCGCCCGGCTAAATTTCTCGCACGGCACCCACGAGGAGCACCAAGCCCGCATTCAATCGATTCGGGAAGCCGCCAAGCAAACAGGAAGGTCAATTGCTATTTTACTGGACATTAAAGGACCAAAAATCCGTACCCATAAATTTGAAAATGGACAGGCTGAATTGAAGGATGGATCAATAGTAGCAATCTCCATGCAGGAAGTGTTAGGAACCGTAAATAAATTCTCTGTTACGTACGAAGGTTTGTATGATGATGTGGCGGTTGGCTCTCGTTTGCTGATTGATGACGGCTTGCTGGAGCTTGAGGTTATTGAAAAGACAAATGGCGAATTACAGGCAAAGGTCCTCCATGGAGGAATGATAAAAGATCATAAAGGCGTAAACGTTCCAAATGTCAAAATCCGTCTTCCAGGTGTGACGGAAAAGGATATACAAGACATTATCTTTGGAGTCGGGCAAGATGTGGATTATATCGCAGCCTCCTTTGTACGAAAAGCAGAAGATGTTCTAGAGGTGAAGCATATCCTCTCCATGCATCATGCGCTGCACGTTGGTGTCATTGCAAAAATCGAGAATCAGGAAGGAATTGATAATATCGCTTCTATCCTAGAAGCAGCTGATGGTTTAATGGTCGCACGCGGTGATATGGGAATTGAGATAGCCGCAGAAGAAGTGCCAATCATTCAGAAAGCATTGATTAGAAAGTGCAACCTGGCAGGAAAGCCTGTTATTACCGCGACTCAAATGCTTGACTCGATGCAGCGTAATCCGCGTCCGACACGCGCAGAAGCATCCGATGTTGCCAACGCCGTATTTGATGGAACGGATGCTATCATGCTTTCTGGAGAAACTGCAGCTGGTCAATATCCCCTTCAGTCTGTACAGATGATGAATCGCATTGCCGCTCGTGTTGAAAAATCATTACATTATCCAGATCTACAGCGTGACCGTATGAATCAGCAAGCAAAAACTCCTGAAATCATTGGGCAAGCTGCCGTCCATGCAGCTCTTTCCTTACAGGCAAAGGCGATTCTCGCGCCGACTATGAGCGGCTATACAGCAAAAATGATTTCAAAATACAGACCGCAGGCGCCTATTCTCGCAGTTACATGTGATAAAGCAGTACAACGGCAGCTCTCCCTTATTTGGGGCGTACATGCATTATGGTCCGACAGCATTAATACAACTGATGAAATGATTCAAAACTCAGTTATAGCAGCAAAAAACGAAAATCTGATTGCGAAGCAGGATGTTGTCATTATTACAGCAGGTGTGCCTGTCGGGGAGGTCGGAACAACAAATTTGATGAAGGTTCACATAGTGGAATAGAAGCTTTCTTATTAATATGTAAGAAAACGGATGAGAAGCAAGTGCGCTTGACGTATCGCTTCCTTTTCTCTACACAAATGAAAGAGATGAACATCGCTCATCTCTTTCATTACATATATTATACAATTCTTGTTTTTCCTTTATCTAAGTGATAACGTGGACCATTCCAAAGCTGGATCCATTTGCGGACAGCTGTTATCATAATGATAACGCCGAGGACGAGCATAATAATAGATAATATACCATTTAGGACGTTATAGCCTTTAGACGCCGCATTTAAATATACATTTGTCACCATCCAATATCCTGCATAATTGACTGTTACATACAAGTACGCCAACGGAATCAAGCAGGTTAATACATATACTCTCTTATCAGCTATTTTCAAAATAACTGTTGCCCCTATAATTAATCCGATAGATGCCATCAACTGGTTTGATACTCCGAATAGCGCCCAGACAGAGCCAATATCACCAGAGTACAACAGATATCCCCACATAAAGCACGCTAACGCACTTGCAAAAATAGAACCTGGCAACCAATCTACCTTCTTCAATGGCCTATAGAATTCTCCGAAGAAGTCCTGGATGATGTAACGTGCTACACGTGTTCCCGCATCAATTGCAGTCAAAATGAATACCGCTTCGAACATAATCACAAATTGGAAGAAATAAGATGCCAAATTTTCAAACCACGGGATAGCAGTGAAAATATATGTCATCCCTACTGCAAGCGTTACCGCACCGCCTGTTCTCCCTTCAAGATTCAGACCGATTTCCCTGCTGAGCTGTGGTAAGTGTTCTACCTGCATTCCTAATGTTTTAAATACCTCTGGCGTAGAGTTAATGGCAAAATAATCTGCCGGCTGTAAGGCTACTGCTGCGATTAAAGCCATAACCCCTACTAGCGATTCTACTAACATTGCACCGAAGCCTACTACTTTAATATCGCTCCAACGATTCAGCATTTTTGGCGTTGTACCTGAGCCTACAAATGCATGAAAGCCAGAAATCGCGCCGCAAGCAATAGTGATAGAAATAAACGGCCACACCGGACCAGCTAAAATGGGCCCCCCGCCATTCACAAATTCTGTTACAGCAGGAAATGGAATAGCTGGATTTACTACGAATACTCCTATGATCAGTGCAATAAATACCCCAATTTTCATGAAGCTGCTCAAATAATCACGCGGTGCCAATAAGAGCCACACCGGCAGTGCAGCCGCAAAGAATGCATAAATGGGCAAGATTAATGACAGCGCTTGCTTGTTAATGGTTAAAAACTCACCTAATGCTGTATGTTGAATGGAAGGGCCTGCAAATACGGCCGCCATTACAAGAATAAATCCAACCAAAGAAGCTCCTTTTAGGTTTCCTGTTTTCTTATAGTACAAACCAACACCCATTGCAATTGGAATCGTACTTCCTACTGCAAATGTGCCCCAAGGATTGTTTTCCAATGCATGAAGTACAACCATAGACAGACCAGCCATTGTAATTGTGATGATAAATAGCATTGCTAAGCCTGTACAAAATCCCGCAACAGGGCCGAGTTCATCTTTCGCTACCTCAGATAACGATTTTCCTTCTTTACGCATCGAAGCAAATAATACAACTGCATCATGAACGGCTCCACCGATTACCGCACCAATTAAAAGCCACAGCAGCCCTGGCAAATAACCAAATTGTGCTGCCAAAATCGGACCGACGAGAGGACCAGCAGCTGCAATAGCTGCAAAATGATGACCAAATGCAACCCATTTATTTGTCGGAACATAATCCTTTCCGTCTTGTAAATCATGAGCTGGAGTCGGCTTTGAGTCATCAAGCTTTAAAACCTTTACAGCCATGAACGTACCGTATAAGCGATAAGCAATCATAAGTACACACATTGAACCAATAACAAATGTAATCGCATTCATTCTTCCTCATCCTTTCCTGTATTCTCCTCTTCTGTTCCTTATCGTACACTATGAAAATATTTTCTTTTTATTTTCATGATAAAAAGCAGCTTTCAGAAAACGAAATGCAGCAGAAAAGAACTAAAATGCAGCTATAAAGAAAACTCGCCGATTGGCGAGCCCTGCTCTTGGGCGAAGACAGAGGCGTAGTTGCACTTATACTGTATTCCTAAAATTTCTCGCTACGTCGAATGATCTTCCAGCTAGAAATTTATAATTTCTTACAGTGTAGACCGAGCACCTGCTTTAACTCTTTCATATATGTCCGGCTGACCGGTACCTTTGATCCATCCTTCATGGTTAAATTATAAGTGGAGTGAAACCAAGGCTCCATTTCCACAATGTGCTTTAGGTTGATGATAAACGCCCGGTGAACACGCATAAATGTATCATGCGGCAGCTTTTTTTCAATTGTGATAAGCGCATCACTTACCACATATTGTTGCTCTAATGTCTTGATAACGGTTTTGCCATCTACAAGACCTATAAACACAATATATTCTGTATCTACCAATACAATACGTTCATCAGCCTCAATGGCCAGTTTTCCTGTTCGGCCGCCTCTTATAGTTTCCTGCATAGTAAATTCTGTTCTGCTCGGCTGTTTTATCCTTTTAATCTTCTCAAGTGCTTGTTCAATGCGACTCTCATCGAATGGCTTTAATATATAATCTAAAGCATTGAGTTCAAATGCCTGCAGCGCATGTTCATCATATGCTGTAACAAACACAACAATGATAGGCAGCTGCAGCTCCTTCAGCCGTTTCGCTACATCCAAACCGCTCTCTTCAGAAAGCTGAATATCTAAAAATACAATATCAGGCTGCAAAGATACGATCTGCTCAAGCGCTTCTTCGGCAGTTTCCGCTTCCCCCACAATCTCTGCCTGCTTTCCGCGGCGAAGCACATACTTCAGCTCCTCACGCGCCAATAGCTCATCATCTACTATAAATGCTTTAAACATACAAATCCCCTCTACTTCAAAATTCGAAATGCTACTTTTGTTCCAGCACCCTGCTTACTTTCAATATAAAATTTCCCTTCCTCCCCATATATCCCCTTCAGCCTTGCATGGATATTATGTAATGCGGTTCCTGTCCCTTGTTCAGAAGAAACAGCCTCTATTCCTAACTTTGGCAGCCGTTCTGCCGGTATTCCCTCGCCATTATCCGCTACAGATACGTACATATATCGTTCATCTGAGAGGATATGAATGTTTACTTCCCTTTCTCCTTGTACTGTACGAAACGCATGGCGAATTGAGTTTTCCACAAGAGGCTGCAGTGTAAAAGGAGGTATTGGCACCTGCGCTAAACCTGACTCAATTTGAAACAAAACCGTATACTTATTCGGAAAACGCGCCTGCTCAAGCGAAAGATATGCTTCAACATGCTCTAGCTCCTTTTCAAGCGGAATAAGCATATGGCGTGCCCCCTGTAAGTTGCTTCGAAAATAAACACTAAGCTTTAACAGCAATTTCCGCGCTTTTTCCGGGTCTATGCGACAGAGCACCGAAATCGTATTAATTGCATTAAACAAAAAATGAGGATTCACCTGCGCCTGCAATGCTTTAATTTCGGCATCCTGCAGCAGCTTTGTTTGCTGCTCGGCTTCTGCCAGTTCAAGCTGTGTCGAGAATAATCTAGCCAGCCCTTCTGCAAGTTCCTGCTCCACCTTATCCAAACGACTTGGGTGCTCAAAATAGAGCTTTAGCGTGCCGACTATTGTATCATGTACACGCAACGGAAGAATAACAGCTGCCTGAAGCGGACAATTACTCCGAAAGCAATTAATTTCCTCCTTTCTCCTTGCTGTAATAATAATTCCCTTTTCTAATACGGCGCGCGTCAGCTCCGTAGCTGGACTATGCAGCGGAGTATGATGGTCTGAAGCAGTTCCGATATGCGCAAGTACTCGCTGACTGTCTGTAATTGCGACCGCATCAGCCCCTGTTAGACGGTGGATAATCAATGCCGCTTCCTTACAAGATTGTAAATTCAACCCTTGACGGAAGTATGGGAGCGTTTGATCCGCAATTTGCAGCGCCTTGTATGTTTGCAGCGCCTTTGTACGCTCCTCCTCTCTTAAAATCGCCTGAATGATAAACATAAACAAGAGATTGCCCAAGCCATTAATAAAAATCATTGGTACAGCAATGGTACTTACCAGCTCCCATGCCAAATCATACGGCTCGGCAATTAATAAAATAACACCCATCTGAAACGCTTCAAGAAACATACCAACGAGCACAGCTAGCCACGGAGAGACGATTCCATTCCTGTTATAGCGTTTTCCAATCCAACCAGCAGCCAATCCCGCCAATATCGAAGACACCGCACATGCAAAGGCAGTAAATCCGCCTAAAAAATAACGATGCCCTCCCGCAACAAGTCCTGCCCCCAATCCAACAAGCGGACCTCCGAGCAAGCCGCCGATACCGACTCCCATAACACGCGTATTAGCAATAGCATTTGCCGGCTCTACTCCTATCAGCCAGCTCTCATGAACAATTTGATTACCGTGAATCTCTATACCTGTATAGTTACTAATAACTCCGAACAAACCAAAAATGACAATAAGAATCCCTTTTTCCTTAAGTCCATTCTCATTTCGCACAATGCGGCGAAATGCCTTCAATCGGGACAATAAAAATGCAACAATGATTAAAATACCAACACGTTCAATCATAAGAGGCAATAAACTGAGCATCCTTTTCACCCTTTTATTTCCACATATCTTTTTCTCTATCATACTACATAGCCATGAAAAAATGGTCATTAGGATCTTCTATCAATAAAGAAAACTCGCCGATTGGCGAGCCCTGCTCTTGGGCGAAGACAGAGGCGTAGTTGCACTTATACTTTGTTCCTAAAATTTCTCTCTACGTCGAATTGGCTTCCAGCTAGAAATTTATACTTTCTTAAAGTATAAAGAAAACTCGCCGATTGACGAGCCCTGCTCTTGGGCGAAGTCGGAAATTTTAACAATACAGCCTTTATTGTTTTTTGATTTAATCGTCCAGCTGGCAGTATATAATATGATAGAGGTTATACGTTTTATTTATAGCAAGGAACAATAGAAGCCATTATTGCATGACACGCATATCCAGCAATAGAAAGGAGATTAAGAATGGGATTCCACAATCAAAAAATTTTACCAGCTGTACGCCATATCAAGGATCTAGAAAAATTGTTATATAGTACATACGAGTATATTGTCATTTTAGATATACATATAGCACAGCTAAAAAGCATTATGACGTTAACAAGAAAGCATAACAAGAAGGTCTTTTTACATATTGACTTAATTCACGGGCTGCAAAATGACGCATACGCCACAGAATATGTTTGTCAGGAGTTTGAACCATACGGGATCTTATCAACAAAAACAAATGTGATTTTAAAAGCAAAGCAAAAAGGAGTTGTGACAATCCAACGCATTTTTCTGATCGATTCCTCCTCCCTCGAAAAAAGCTATGTGCTATTACAAAAAACAACACCGGATTATATAGAAGTGTTGCCGGGGGCTCTTACACAAGTCATTACAGAAATACATGAACAAACAGGAATCCCTATTATCGCGGGAGGGTTTATTCGTACAGTAGATGACATTGAACGAGCTTTGCAAGCAGGTGCAGCTGCTATTACCACCTCCAACACAGAACTATGGAAAAAGTACGGGGAGTTTACGAAAAAATAGTTAAAGTACGATTGACATCGCTTACATCATTGAGTTATATTAGAAGCAAGTTAATATAAGTGACGGAGAAATAAGAGATCCACACCTGTACAATTCTGCCCTAGGCAGGCTTATGTAGGTGTGGATTTTCTTATTTTTAAAGAATGGCCATTCGTAGACCGTACCTCTATATAAAACTTAAAATACTATATTAATAGGGAGGTTGCTATGTCTGCATTCTGGGGTGAGCTAATTGGTACAATGGTACTCATTACATTTGGTGCGGGTGTCTGTGCTGCTGTAACGTTGAAAAAGTCATTTGCCCAAAATGCCGGCTGGATGGTTATTACAATGGGATGGGGATTGGCTGTCGCAATTGCTGTCTATGTTTCTGGACCAATCAGCGGTGCACATCTAAACCCGGCATTCACGATAGCTTTGGCATTTAATGGAAGCTTTCCTTGGGAGCAAGTCCCATCTTACATTGCAGCACAGATGATTGGTGCATTTCTCGGTGCAGGCCTAGTAGTGCTGCATTATTTACCACATTGGAAGGAAACTGAAGATGCTGGGGCAAAGCTAGGAGTTTTCACCACTGGACCAGCCATTCATCATACATTTGCCAACTTACTTAGTGAAATTATTGGTACATTTATACTTGTATTTGGTATTTTAGCAATAGGCGCAAACAAGTTTACAGATGGTTTAAATCCGTTTATTGTCGGCTTCTTTATCGTAGCAATCGGCTTATCCTTAGGAGCAACAACAGGGTATGCAATTAACCCTGCTCGTGACTTAGGACCCCGCCTGGCACATTTCTTCCTTCCAATACCGGGCAAAGGGAAATCTAACTGGAAATATGCGTGGATTCCGGTCGTTGGTCCTTTACTAGGAGGCTCCCTAGGCGGCATATTTTACCACTCCGCATTTGAAGGAAAAGAGTCTCCTGCATTTGTTTATGTGGGAATTGTAACCGTTGTTGTTCTATTATTATCATATACACTAGGCACTAAACCAGATTATAAGACTGCGAAAAAAACAGCCGCTTAAGGAGCTATCAACAGCTAGCAAACAACCATCACAAATCGTAACATTTGGTTTGTGATGGAGTGTTGATTGCTCTCAAGCCAAAGTGAGTGTAGTGCGTGGAAACATGCATAGCACGATGAACTACG
>JBEPZN010000027.1:0-46453 GCA_041640875.1 Ectobacillus sp.
GAAAACATAAATTTCCAGCTAGGAGATAACTCGACGTAGTTGGAAATTTTAGGAATACAGTATAAGTGCAACTACGCCTCTGTCTTCGCCCAAGGGCAGGGCTCGCCAATCGACGAGTTTTCTTTACGACAAATTGTAACAAACAGATATTGGTAATTATAAGAGGATGTCGAGAAAGGCTTAATTATGTAAGCGTCTTTCAACATAGATTGACAAGGTTAGGAGCAATATTTCACGATTCTACAATCTACGTGTTACATTTATTTTACAAGTTTGTAACAAAGGCAAATTTTACTGGTAAATATGGTATAAATTTATTTGGGAAAGGGAAGGTGTGAATATTATGAAAAATTGGAAAGCCGTATCTTGCGCACTCGCTGCAGGATTTATGATATTTACGACAACTGCTCCGGCAGTACAGGCCGAGGACAACATTCAAGTAGAGTCCAGTGTACGTGCACAGCAGATTGAAGAATATCAAAAGCAAATTAGTGACGTGAAGAAAGAAATTGAAAAGTACGAACAAGAACGTATTGCGAATGAACAAAAGCAAGCGGAAACGCAAAAGAACTTAACGGAAACGCAGCAGTTGATTGTGCAAAAAAATGAGGAAATTGCAGCGCTTGAAAAGAAGATTCAGCAGCGTGAGTACGTAATTAAGAATCGTCTTGTTGCACTTCAGTCTCAGCAGACAACAAATATGGTAACGGATGTTATTGTAGACGCAGAGAGCTTTTCAGATTTACTCGACCGCATCAGTTCTGTGACTTTAATTTTTGAATCGGACAAGGATATTTTAGAAGCACAGCAGCGTGATAAAGAAGCGGTGAAGGCAGCACGAGAACTTGTTTTGCAAAAAGAGAAGGAACTTATTGAGTTTGCCGCTTATTTAGAAAAGGTAAGTGCGGAAATCGCGGCATCTCGCGAAGCGAAGCAAGGGGCTGTTGATGAGCTTGAAGGGAAAATCCAAGCGCTCGTTCAAGAAGACCTAGATGAGAGAGAAAGAAGAAAACTAGAAGAAGCAGCTATGTTTGCACAGCGTATGGCTAATGAAACGTCTATTACTACAAATGAACAGGCGGAATCAGCACCAGCACAGGCTGCACCAGCACAAGCAGCAGCGGCACCAGCACAGACAGCAGCACCAGCGCAGACTGCACCAGCAAAGCCAGCACCAGCAAAACCAGCACCAGCGCCAACATCAGGTGGTGTTGTGGCTAAGGCACAGCAATTCTTAGGTGTTCCTTATGTATTCGGCGGTGCGTCTCCAAGCGGTTTTGACTGCAGTGGATTTATCTCTTATGTATATGGTAAAGCACGTACGAACGTAACAGGCTATTGGGGTTCGGTATCTAAAATTAGCCGTGATCAATTACAGCCAGGAGATCTTGTATTCTTCCAAAATACATATAAGCCTGGTCCATCTCATATCGGGATTTACGTTGGAAATAACACAATGATTCATGCAGGCGATAGCGGTATCGCATATTCTAATCTTAGCAGCAGCTACAATCAATCACACCTCCTAGGGTACGGCAGATTCTAAAAATAAATAGGCTTTCCAATGAAATGATACAATTTAAGCCGATAACTTGCTATTTTCATAGCGGGTTATCGGCTTTTTTGTGTTTTGTCAGCTTGAGTTGACATTGCTACAATGGGCAGAAAAAAGGGGGGATTGAAATGTACTCAGCTGAGCTTTGCACATTTTTAGAGGGAAGACGGCTCCTTCCGGGAGAGCTGCCTTTTTCCGAGGAATTACTGCGTCAGCATCAAAGAGAGGGGTTTCTTGCAGCGGAGCCAAGTGTGAAGCTGGTGAATCAGAGATATCGTTGCACGCGGTGCGATAATGGGGATCCAATGTTTTTTGCGCATTTTCCTTGTTCACGTTGCCAAACAATTTGTACATATTGTCGTCGCTGCATCATGATGGGCAGAACGAGTGAATGTACATCGCTGTTTTATTGGAAAGGGCTGTCAGCAGACAGGGAAGGCATGCGGGTAAAGTTTGTCTGGAAGGGTGTCCTTTCAGATAGACAGCGTACCGCCTCAGAAGCAGTATTGCATGCAATTGAGCGTAAGGAGGAGTGTCTGATTTGGGCAGTGTGCGGTGCTGGGAAAACAGAGATGCTATTTGCCGGTATATATGCTTCTCTTGCAAAGGGAGAGCGTGTTTGTATTGCGACGCCGCGTACGGATGTTGTACTGGAGCTCGAACCGCGGCTCAGGCAGGTGTTTCCAAATATTCCAATTGCAGCATTATATGGCGGAAGTTCGGATCGACATAAGCAGGCGCCGCTAACAATTGCCACAACACATCAGCTGCTTCGCTATTTCCAAGCCTTTGATACACTCATTATTGATGAAGTAGATGCGTTTCCCTATTCGGCTGATGCTACTTTGCAATATGCGGTAGAGAATGCGAAAAAAGAAGCAGCAGCTATTATTTATGTGACGGCCACACCGCATCGGCGCTGGAAGAAGGAAGCGCGAGCTGGAATGCGGAAAGCTGTTATCATTCCAGTGCGATACCATCGCCACCCCTTGCCGATTCCCTCCTTTTCTTGGTGCGGCAACTGGAAGGGGAGGCTCAAGAGGCAGGGGCTTCCGAAAAACATCATGCATTGGATAGAGACGCATGCCGCTGCCGGGCGTCCCATCTTGTTATTCGTGCCGCATATTCGGCATGTTGAGCCGGTTGTAGCTATTCTAAAGCAGTTGGATAACCGAATTGAAGGCGTGCATGCAGAGGATCCAATGAGAAAAGAAAAGATTCGTTCATTTCGGACAAAGGATATTCCGCTGTTAGTTACGACAACTATTTTAGAGCGCGGCGTTACAATAGCTGATGTGCAAGTAGCTGTACTTGGAGCTGAGGAGAATGTGTTTACAGAAAGTGCGCTTGTGCAAATTGCTGGAAGAGCTGGACGGAATGCAGCTTATCCGAAGGGGGACGTGATTTATTTTCACTACGGCAAAACAGAGGAAATGGCTGCGGCGAGGCGGCATATTGAAACAATGAATAAGGAAGCTAAGCGAAAGGGGTGGCTTGTATGACAGTGCATTGTTTACTTTGCTTTGAGAAGCTAGCTTACTCCCTTGGTTGGTTTTCATTTCTGGTAAAGAGAGAAGAACAGCTCATTTGCCGGGAGTGTGAACAGAAATTTGAAAGGATAGAGGGAGAGCTGTGCATAGTATGCGGACGTTCATTGGAACGCCTTGCCTCTTCCCATCAAGCAAAAAGGATGTGCAGGGATTGCTTGCGCTGGGAGGAGGGAGCGATGCGTGGAGCATTGATGCAAAATCGCTCCTTATATGTCTATAATGACTGGGCGAAGGAGGTATTGGCTCGCTATAAGTTTCGCGGTGATGCTGTCCTTTCTGAAATTTTTCATAAAGAGATACGGCGGCTGTATAAGCATCTCCCGCAATCCTGTCGGGTAATTCCCGTTCCGCTTAGTATCGAAAGGCAATATGAGCGCGGTTTTAATCAGGCTGAGCTGCTTGCAGCTTGTTTACCGTACACTAAACCATCTCCTCTTATTACACGTGTCCACGCTGAAAAACAAAGCAAAAAAACACGGGTGGAGCGCCTGCAGACACAGTCCCCATTTTTGCTGTCCTCCCCTATTCGATTGGATGGTGAGAACATTTTGCTTGTTGATGATGTATATACGACAGGTACAACGTTACGTCAACTGGGAAAGGTGTTACGTGAACAGGGAGCAGCAGCTGTGTACGCTTTGACCATATTTCGGGGGTGAAAATTGCCGGAATAGTGACAGTATATATCTATTATCCTTACACTGTAGGAAAGTATAAATTTCCAGCCGGAAGCGAATTCGACGTAGTCGGAAATTTTAGGAATACAGTGCAAGTGCAACTACGCCTCTGTCTTCGCCTAAGAGCAGGGCTCGCCAATCGGCGAATTTTCCTTACACTGTAAGAAAGTATAAATTTCTAGCTGGAAGCCAATTCGACGTAGTGAGAAATTTTAGGAAAACAGTATAAGTGCAACTACGTCTCTGTCTTCGCCCAAAGGCAGGGCTTGCCAATCGACGAGTTTTCTTTAAAATTTAACAGAAACCGCTTCCAAATGTCGAATAATGGCATAAAAACACGACAATACGGTTTGGACTTTCCCTCTCGTTATCCGTTATAGTCAAATTGTGGGGTTTTTCCACGAGTTTATGATTGAAGGGAATGGGAATCATGCAACAAGGTACAGTAAAATGGTTTAACGCAGAAAAAGGGTATGGCTTTATTACAGTAGAAGGTGGAGAAGATATTTTTGTACACTTTTCTGCGATTCAAACAGAAGGCTTCAAAACATTAGAAGAAGGACAACGTGTATCCTTCGATATTACAGAAGGAAACCGCGGCGCACAAGCTGCAAATGTTGTTAAGCTATAAGAACCCAGTTTATAAGCAGCGTACGCTTCATATAAAATAGGGAAACGCAATGCCGCCTCCATTTTTTAATGGAGGTTTTGTCGTAAGCGCTTGCTTTTTGCGGGTGAAGCAAGAATTGAAGCTCCCGGCATACTTAGGTGAAGCCGAAAGCAAGGAGATTTGAAGGGGTTTACATATGATTCTCTTAAAAAATTCAGATCTTTGCAGTATGATAGGCATGTCGAATCTTTAGATAAAATTACGATGAAATAGCTTAGACACTAAGCTTTTTTGTATATTATAGTTAAGGTATGTATTTGTATATGAGTTTACGATTGAAGGGAATGGGAAAGCATGCAACAAGGTACAGTGAAATGGTTTAATGCCGAAAAGGGATTCGGGTTTATTCAAGTTGAGGGCGGAGACGATGTATTCGTTCATTTCAGTGCGATTCAAGGATCAGGCTTTAAAACACTAGAAGAGGGTGCAAAGGTAGAGTTTGAAATTGTACAAGGTGCACGCGGCCCGCAAGCAGCAAACGTAGTAAAGCTATAACAATCACTTGGTTCATTTGTATAGGACTCTGGCTATTTGAAGAAAAATGGAGCCCATTTTTGACTTTTTAATAGTTAATCCGTTATAGTCAAATTGTGGGCTAAACCACAAGATTCAAGATCGAAGGGAATGGAAGGCATGCAAGGAAAAGTAAAATGGTTCAATGCAGAAAAAGGATTCGGTTTTATCGAGCGTGAAAATGGAGACGACGTATTCGTACACTTCTCCGCAATCCAAACAGACGGCTACAAGTCTTTAGACGAAGGGCAAGAAGTAGAATTTGATATCGTTGAAGGCGCACGCGGTCCGCAAGCAGCGAACGTAGTAAAGCTATAATACCCCGTTTATAAGCAGCTCGTGCTTCACATAAATTAGGGAAAAAAGCACATCAACCCCCGTTTTGTAAAACGGGGGTTTTTATATTCCACTATAGGAAAGTGATCATGCTTCTTTAATGGTTTTGCGCTCTGCTTTTGGATGCAAGAGCAGCGAATGAATGGCCTTTTCGTTATGGAATACGGGCGGCCAAGCGCAAAGGTCGAATGGAAAGTCAGATCCGGGTACAACTCTGTCCTCACCAACGGTTTCAGCTAAATAGCGAACGGCTTCTTCATTCCAGAGGACTGTATCGAACCAGAAGCGGCGCAAATATTCTTCTGGAGGCGCTTGCAAGGAACCGGCTACCGCCGGCCACTTTTCGTAGCCTTTGTTTAAGCGTCCGATTTGGTACGGAAGAAAGCCGCCGCCATGCGCGAGCAAAATTTTTACGTCTGGATATGCATCAAGCAAGCCGCTTAGCAATAAATCCGCAGCGCAAACCGTCGTTTCCCAAGGAACCCCGATTAAGTTCGGCATCATTCGTTTTTTCAGCCGTGGGTCTTCACAAAGGAGCGGGTGAATGAAAATGATAGCCTTTTGGTAGTTTGCTTCCTCCCAAAATGGAGCAAAGCATGCATCTGTTAGCATCGCATCTGCTAGACCAGGCCCAATGATTGCGCCGCGCAGGCCGCGATTCATTGCGTGCCGTAGCGCCTCAGCTGCTCGCGTTGGACTGTTGAGAGGTACAGTAGCTAATGCGGATAACCGTCCATTGCTCTGTTGCACCCAGTTGGCTAAGGCTTCATTATATACGGCCGCCGCCTCGCTTGTAATTTCCTCTTCAATATCGTACATAAACAGCTGCGGAACAGGAGAAACAAGGGAGTGGGACACGCCTGCTTTCTGCTGCTCTGCCAAGTATAAGAAGGGATCGATAAATGACTGCTTTAGCTCAAAGCCCCATTTACCGTTCACAGTTAAAAACTCTGCCTGACTTGGTGATTTTTGTTCCCATTTTGCCTGAACTGTATGCTCATGGTCTTTTAGCCAACGTAATACATCCTGTGGAATAAAATGAGTATGCATATCAAACAAACCAACCACGCTCCTTTATATGTATAGGGGGAGCCGTTACGGCTTCCAGTACCCAAGCTTTTCGGAAATTTCCTTTGCGGCGTTTGTTACCTTGCTAATAATCGAGAGATTGTGTGGATTCATACGATGAACGGGCCCGATAATGCTTACCGCATATACAACCTTGCCCGTATAGTCCCGGATTGGAGCCGCAATGGATGCAACACCTTCTCTAAGCTCTTCAATGCTGATTGCATATCCTTGTTCCTGAATGCTTTTTAATGCTGTGCGAAGGGTATCACGATTTGTAATTGTGTTTACTGTATATTGCTCCAAGCCCTCATCTATATAGCCTTCAATAAAGTCCTGATTTTGGTATGCAAGAATCGCCTTCCCTGAGCTTGTACAATGAAGAGGATTCCTTCTGCCGACATGCGATAAAATTTGAACGGGATGCTTGCATTCTACGCGATTCAAGTAGACGACAGCTGTATCCTCAAGCACTGCAATGGTTGCCGTTTCGCTAATCTCATCTACAAGGCGCTGCAAAATAGGCTGAGATTCCCGGTTAATTTCCAGATTTGAAGTGACGACAGTATTTAAGTTGAGAATTGTGAGGCCTAGTCGATATTTCTGCGTTTCCAGATCCTTCGTAACAAAGCCCTCACTAGCCAGCGTATTTAATAGACGGCTGATGGTGCTCTTTCCAAGCCCGAGCTCAGCTGCTAAATCCGTTACCTTTTTCTCTGGCGTATCTAGGGAAAAGCTGCGCAGCAAACGGAGTGCATTTTTTACTGAGGATAATAAATATTCTTCATTTACTTTTGTCTCCATTCGATATCCCTCCTTTTTTGTGTTGTTTATAGCAGAACGCAAGTCTTCTATAGTGTATATAATTGTAACACGAAACCAGAATCGTTTAAATATTAAGAAAAGTATAAAATTTTTCATCCTGTTCCGTATAAAAGAACTACGGTGTTGTATGGTAAACGAACCTCATTTACTATAAATTTACAACATATCAAGAAAACATCTCATACTAGGTGTTTCATATCTTTCTATATTTGAGGGGGCTATGTCTATGAAAACGCAAACAACAACGGAACAAAAGGTAACGGCAATTGATTGTAAGCATTTTATTAATGGTCAATACATCGCTTCACAAAACGGCAAGGTCTTTGAAAATATTAATCCGGCAACACAAGAGGTCATCGGCACGATAGCAGAGGGCGGAAAAGACGAGATTAATCTTGCAGTAGCGGCTGCAAAAAGAGCATTGAACGGTCCGTGGAAAAAAATGACGACAAACGACCGAATCGCAGTTATCCGCCGCATTGGTGATATTATTCTTGAACGTAAGGATGAATTAGCGCGTCTTGAATCGCTAGATACAGGAAAGCCATACTGGTTATCAAGTACGATTGATATTCCGCGTTCTGCATACAACTTCCACTTCTTTGCTGATTATTTGCGCGGAATCGGAACAGAAGCGTATCAAATGGATGATGTGGCGATCAACTACGCAATTCGCCGTCCGGTGGGCGTTGTTGGTTTGATTAATCCATGGAACCTGCCGCTTCTCTTGTTAACTTGGAAGCTGGCACCTTGTTTAGCCGCTGGAAACACAGCTGTTATCAAACCAGCTGAGCTTACGCCAATGACGGCTACCTTGCTTGGAGAGATTTGCAAGGAAGCAGGCGTACCAGATGGTGTTGTAAATATTGTGCACGGCTTTGGGCCAGATTCTGCCGGTTCCGCTTTAACAGAGCATCCGGACGTCGATGCTATTTCCTTCACAGGTGAAACAACGACAGGGAAAATTATTATGCAGGCAGCTTCCAAATCGTTGAAAAAGCTTTCGTATGAGCTTGGAGGAAAAAATCCAAATATTATTTTTGCAGATTCCAATTTAGATGAAGTGATTGAAACAACGTTAAAATCAAGCTTTATTAACCAAGGCGAGGTATGCTTGTGCGGCTCCCGCATCTACGTAGAGCGTCCGGCTTATGAAGCCTTTTTAGAGAAATTCGTCGCAAAAACAAAGGAGCTTGTTGTCGGCGACCCATTTGATCCAAAAACAAAGGTAGGGGCTCTCGTATCAGAAGAGCATTATGAGCGTGTGAACAGCTATATTCAATTAGCTATTGAAGAAGGCGGTCAAATTGTAACCGGCGGCAAGCGCCCAGAAGGATTAGAGAAGGGCTATTATCTTGAGCCAACGATTATTACCGGCTTAGACCGCAATTGCCGCGTTGTGCGCGAAGAAATCTTCGGACCTGTTGTGACGGTGATTCCATTCGACTTTGAGGAGGAGGTTGTTGCCCAGGCAAACGATACGCACTATGGGTTAAGCGCTTCCATTTGGACGAATGATCTGCGCCGCGCGCATCGTGTCGCAGGGCAAATTGAAGCCGGCATTATCTGGGTGAATACTTGGTTTTTACGTGATTTGCGGACACCGTTTGGCGGCATGAAGCAAAGCGGAATCGGGCGCGAAGGCGGCGCTCATAGTTTTGAATTCTACAGTGAGCTGTCCAATATTTGCATTAAGCTATAAGGGGGAACTTGTGATGAGCGTAATCGATGTAGATAAAGCAGTTCGGCTTTCTGGGCATTTAGAGCAAGCGGAGTTATCTGGGCGGGGCGTTTCCCCGCTCATGGAGCTCGAGCCGGATTTAACGATAGAGGAAGCATATCAGGTGCAATTGGCAACAATTCAAAAGAAGCTTGAGGCTGGCCGGGTAGTTGTTGGCAAGAAAATCGGCTTAACTTCCTTGGCTATGCAAAATTTGCTTGGTGTTGATCAGCCTGATTACGGCCATCTTCTTGATGATATGGCCATAGAAAATGGCGGGCAAGTTCCGGTGAAGCGTTTGTTGCAGCCGAAGGTAGAAGGAGAAATCGCCTTTGTATTAAAAAAGGATTTAGTAGGCCCTCGTGTAACCGTGTTAGACGTAATTCAAGCAACAGACTATGTGCTGCCGGCGCTTGAGATTGTCGACAGCCGTATTGCAGATTGGAACATTAAGCTGCAGGATACAGTTGCAGATAATGCATCTTCCGGATTATATGTGCTTGGCGGTAAGCCAGTTCCAGTTGATCAAGTTGATTTAGCGCAAATCGGTATGGTGCTGTATCGAAATGGCGAAATCATTAATACAGGTGTTGGTGCGGCTGCTCTTGGCAACCCTGCTGTTTGTGTGGCATGGCTGGCTAATAAGCTGTTTGAATACGGCATTACATTAAAGGCCGGAGAAGTTATTTTGTCCGGTGCTCTTTCTGCTGCAATTAATGCGGAGGCAGGGGATCATTTTCAAGCAAGGTTTGCACATTTAGGTGAAGTCAACGTACGGTTTTCTAAATAAATAGATTGCAAGAAAGGGGCGGATATATGTATGTCTAAGGTAAAGGTAGCAATTCTTGGATCCGGAAATATCGGAACGGATTTAATGATGAAGCTGGAACGATCCAATGTGCTGCAATTAACGACGATGATTGGGATTGACCCCGAATCGGACGGATTGCGCCGGGCAAAGGAAAGGGGTTACGAGGTAATAGATACGGGATTAAAGGGATTTTTGGAGCGTTCGGAGCTCGCCGATATTGTATTTGATGCCACTTCCGCAAAGGCGCATATTCGCCATGCGAAGATGCTGCGGGAAGCAGGAAAAATTGTATTAGATTTAACGCCTGCAGCGGTAGGAGAGCTAGTTGTTCCTCCGGTTAACATTCATGAGCATATTGAAGCGGATAATGTAAACCTGATTACGTGCGGCGGGCAGGCTACCATTCCAATTGTTCATGCTATCAACCGCGTTTGTTCGGTAGAATATGCGGAAATCGTTGCGACGATTTCAAGTAAAAGTGCAGGTCCAGGCACACGTGCCAATATTGACGAGTTTACGCAGACAACGTCCCGCGGCATTGAGGTGATTGGCGGGGCAAAGCGGGGCAAGGCGATTATTATTTTAAATCCTGCCGAGCCTCCAATTTTAATGAGGGATACAGTATACGCGCTTGTAGAAGACGGAACGATGAATGAAGAAGCGGTTATCCGCTCTGTGCAGGAGATGGTGGCAACTGTGCAATCGTACGTGCCAGGCTATCGTTTACGGACAGAGCCTATTATTGAAGGAAATAAAGTAACGGTATTCCTAGAGGTAGAAGGGGCGGGAGATTATCTGCCAAAGTACTCTGGAAACCTTGATATTATGACAGCTGCGGCTGTAAAGGTTGCAGAAGAGCTTGCTAAGCATCATGCGGCAAAACAAACCGTATAAGGAGGGGGAAACGATGACAAAACAACGTGACATTATGATTACAGAAGTAGCGCTTCGCGATGGCAGCCATGCGATTGCCCATCAATATACAGTAGAGCAGGTTGAGCAGATTGCGAGGGCTTTGGATCAGGCAGGTGTTCCTTATATTGAGGTGTCGCATGGTGATGGATTAGCGGGCTCCTCCTTGCAATATGGATTATCTCGCACAAATGAATTCGAATTAATTGAGGCGGCTGTAGATGCATGTACAGATTCTAAAGTCGCTGTGCTGCTGATTCCGGGCATCGGCACGATGAAGGATTTGAAGCAGGCAGCCAGTCTTGGGGCGAAAATGGCGCGTATTGCGACGCATGTGACCGAGGCGGATGTGTCAGCTCAGCATATTGCGTTAGCGAAGAATTTAGGCATGGAGACGGTTGGATTTTTGATGATGTCGCACATGGCTCCTGCTGGAAAATTAGTTGAGCAAGCAAAATTAATGGAAAGCTACGGCGCTGATATTGTATATGTTGTTGATTCCGCAGGCGCATTACTCCCCAATGAGGTAAGGGAGCGCATCCGTGCTTTGAAGCAAAGCGTTGGTGTGGAAATCGGCTTTCATGCTCACAACAATCTCTCATTGGCGATGGCAAATTCACTTGCTGCAATTGAGGAGGGAGCGACGCGCATTGATGGCAGCGTACGCTGCCTAGGCGCAGGTGCTGGCAATACACAGACAGAGGTACTCATTGCTGTATTGGATCGTTTAGGTATTCAAACAGGTGTTGATTTATATAAAATGATGGATTTAGCAGAGGACATTATAGCACCGCTTTTGCCAGTGCCTCAGGAAATTACAAAGGACAGTCTCGTGCTTGGCTATGCTGGTGTATATTCCAGCTTCCAGCTTCACGCACAGCGCGCCGCAAAACGGCTTGGCATTGATTCCCGCGATATTTTGATTGAGCTGGGGAGACGGAAGGTAGTGGGCGGACAGGAAGATATGATTGTAGATGTGGCTGCGGAAATTGCAAAGAACAAACGGGAGATTGTTCGCTAAGGAGGACTGCGATATGAATACATTAAACTATAAATCTACTGCTGAATTTTTGAATAAGGCAGAGCTTGAAAAGCGGGAGGTTGTCTGCATTACGGCCGACTATCCTGGCATGACCGTTCAGGAGGCCTATAAAGTGCAGGAGGAGCTCGTAGCGATCAAGCTAGAAGAGGGACACCGCATTGTTGGTCCGAAGATGGGATTAACAAGCCGAGCAAAAATGAAGCAAATGAACGTGGAGGAGCCGATTTACGGGTATATCTTCGATTACATGGTTGTACCGGACGGTGGTACGATTCAAATGGAGGATTTTATTCATCCGAAGGTGGAGGCGGAAATTGCTTTTGTATTAGGCAAGGATATTCAAGGTCCGGGCATAACTGGTGCACAGGTGCTGGCAGCTACGGAATATGTAGTCCCAGCGCTTGAAATTATCGACAGCCGTTATGAGAACTTCAAATTTACACTTCCTGATGTTATTGCCGATAATGCTTCTTCTTCAAGCGTTGTGCTGGGCAATCGGCTGACACGTCCTGCTGGGATCGAGCTCGATTTAGTAGGGGTGACACTTTCAATTAATGGTGAAATAAAGGATTTGGGAGCGGGAGCTGCCGTTGTGGGTCATCCAGCTAACTCTGTAGCAATGCTTGCCAATATGCTGGCGCGAAAGGGAGAAAAGTTAAAAGCTGGGGATGTTATCTTAACGGGGGGCGTAACCGGTGCCGTTATGCTAGCGGCTGGTGACATTGTCTCGGCGAAGCTAGATGGTTTAGGGGAAGTATCATTCCAAGTGGCAAAATAAGAAATTCTAAAGCTAGCGGAGGATCATATGCCAATTATTAATGTGCAAATCTTGCAAGGAAGACCGGAGGAGAAGATTAGGAGAGTTATTGAGAATGTAACAGAAACAGTCTCGGCCACACTCGAGGTGCCAAAGGGGACAGTACGTGTAATTGTAACAGAGATTCCAAAAACGCATTGGGGTGTTGGTGGAGTTCCAATGGCTGAGAAGCAAGGGAAATAGCAAAGAGACATACCTGCCAGAAGGCTAGACGAGTAGAAATGCGGCTAGCCTTTGCTTTCCACTGCAAGAAAGTATAAATTTCTAGCTGGAAGATAATTCGACGTAACGAGAAATTTTAGGAATACAGTATAAGTACAACTGCGCCTTTGCCTAAAGGTAGGGCTCGCCACTTTATATCAAGCAAGGGCAGCATTCAAGCATGCTATTTTTTATGAGAAAAGAAAAAATTGGGGGAATATATATGACACTGGAATTAGGATTGCTTGTTCCTCACACACCAAGAATGTGCTTTGAAGATCGGACTCCCGATTTTCAAAAGGAGCTTATTGCTGGTATGCATCAGGCTGCAAAGGATATTGCAGATGTAAAACCGGATGTTGTTGTGCTTATTTCCTGTCACTGGCTCTCAAGCTTTCACCATTTTGTAGACGCTACGCCGGAGCATAAAGGTATCTTAACGCCATTCGAATGTCCAGAGCTCATTTCCGATGTTCCGTATTACTATCCGGGTGATGAGAAATTGGCAAATGAGCTTGTGGAAGCGGGATGTCAGGCAGGTCTTACCGTAATTGGCGTAAATGACCCAACGTATGTCTGGGATTACGGTACAGTTGTGCCACTTCGTTATCTCGTTCCAAATGAGGATATTCCAGTGATTGATTTATCAGTTACATGGGCTGCTAGTTTAGAGGAAACATATGAATGGGGACGTCAGGTTGGCAAGGTGCTGCGCGAAAGCAAGAAGCGTGCTGTATTTGCGAGCAGCGGGGCTCTTTCACACAATTTGCTGCGTGGGCCGGCATTGTATCCAACTCTGGCAGAGCAGGCGATGGATCGCCAGTTTTTAGAGTACCTGCACAATAATGATTTGGAGCCCGCATGGAAAATGCTGCCGCAATATGCGAGAGCCGCAGGCGTGGAATCAGGCGGGCGCCATATTGCAATGCTTCTTGGCGTACTAGAGGGCAGCTATAAAAGCACCTATTATGGTTATGGACAATCGTCAGCAAGCGCGAATGTTGTAATGACCTTTACGCCGCAGCCTGTTTCTCTAGAGGAGGATATAGCTTTGCAAACGGTAGAGTCAGAATAAGAGTCATTGTGTTTTTTCTGCGCTCTCTTACATGTTTATTTTTGTAAACGGATACATACATGGAGAATGAAGAGGCGTATTGCAGTACATCAAATGGTATCGGACCGAATCAAACATAAGGGGGTCAGGTAAGAATGATGAGAAAAAACAGAATCGATGATAAAACGTTGCAGCTGCTAAAGGATAAGATGAAGGACGGGCTTATGCCGCAGTGGGTTGTCACGGATCCAGATATCTATGAGCTGGAGATGGAAACGATATTCGGCCGTACGTGGCAGTTCTTAGGACATGAGTCAGAGCTGAAGGAACCGGGAAGCTATGTGACGCGCTGGATGGTTAATGATCCTGTATTGCTTGTGAGGAATAAGGCAGGGGAGTGTAAGGCATTTCTTAATTCCTGCACGCATCGCGGCGCGCATCTATGTACAGCCGACCGCGGCAACAAGAAGACGTTTACGTGTCCGTATCATGGCTGGAGCTTTAATACGGATGGCGAGCTCATTGGAATTGTAGCTGGCAATAAGGTGTACGGGGAGGAAATGCAAAAGGATGAGTGGGGCCTTCGTCCGATTCCGCGTGTAGAATCGTACCAAGGTATGATCTTTGGAAACCTTGATCCAAATGCAATGCCGCTTGAGGAATATCTTGGCGATATGAAATGGTATTTTGATATTTTACTTGGCAGAAGCGACGGCGGCATGGAGGTAAGAGGGGTTCCGCAGCGCTGGGTTGCACAGGCGAACTGGAAAGCGACAAGTGAGAATTTTGCAGCTGATCCGTACCACGTGCAAACAACACATCGTTCTACCGTGGAGATGGGCATTAGCCCGAAGGATCCATTATATGCAGGCTACGGTCATCAAGTGGTGATGAAGAATGGTCACGGCATTAATGTCATTACATCCTCAACAGGTCGATCCCATTATCAATTCCAAGGCTTGCCTGAATCGATGTGGCCAATGTTTGAGAAAAATCTAAGCCCTAGCCAGGTAGAGGTTTTATCCAAAACGACTGTATTCGTTGGCGGAGTATTCCCTAATCTTTCTTTTGTAAGCCCTGTTCATGGTACAGAAGGGCATTTGCATAACTATTTAAATTTCCGCGTTTGGAGACCGTTAGGACCGGATAAAGTTGAGGTTTGGTGCTGGTTTATGATTGATAAGGCTGCGCCAGAAGATTACAAGGAGGCTGCTTATAGAGGATATATTGGCTCGTTTGGACCTTCTGGAACGCTAGAGCAGGATGATACAGAGGTTTGGGCGAGAATGGTGCAGGCAAATAAAGGGTTAATGGCGCGCGACAAAGAGCTAAGCTATAACAATTTGTGCAACTATTTAATGGGATTTGGCGGGCTAGAGCCAGATGAAAGCTTTCCAGGACCAGGCATTGCGTATCCAACGTGCTATGCGGATGCCATTTCCAGAAGTATGCATGAGTTTTGGCTTGAGATGCTGACGAAGGACATGGCTGCAGTAGAGGAGGTGCGCTCATGAGCTCTAAGTTGTTTGCTCCATTTGAGCTGCAATACGAGATTACGAATATTTTATCTCGTGAAGCACACTTTTTGGATAATCGCAGGTATGAAGACTGGCTTGATCTATTAAGTGACGATATCGTATATCGTATGCCGATGCGCGTTACAACGGAAAAGAAGGATGGGTCAGATATTTTAGATGAGATGGCTTTTTTTGAAGAAACAAAGAAATCACTTATAACAAGAGTGCAGCGACTCCGAACTTCATCGGCATGGGTTGAAAACCCACCGACAAGGCAGCGGCATCTGATTACGAATGTATTGATTGAACCGGGTGAAAAACCTGACGAATATGAGGTGACAAGCAGCTTTCTTTTCCTGCGCAGCAGAGCTTCGGATTTGCATATCGAGCAGTTGTCCGGAGAACGTCGAGATGTGCTGCGATTTGTGGATGGAAAGTGGCAAATTGCTGCTCGTACCATCTATCCAGATCAGGCTGTGTTAGGAGTCATGAATTTAAGTATGTTTTTATAAGATGACTCAATACTTCTATATTAATAGGAGGATAAGAGCTGTAATATGCTGTAAGACAGTCCTTAGCTCCCTAATTCTCTATCGGATATAATACAGATTCCTTTCTTATGCTTCAATATAATGTAATCCGCAATCTATCTCTCATTTCTTACACTGTAAGAAAGTATAAATTTCTAGCTGGATGCCAATTCGACGTAGCGAGAAATTTTAGGAATACAGTATAAGTGCAACTACGCCTCTGTCTTCACCCAAGGGCAGGGCTCGCCAATCGGCGAGTTTTCTTTACAAATCAAGTGTATGACTCTCATTTGAAAAAATGTATTTTTAGTATTCCGCATAAAGGAATGTTGATGTTGTATAAGAAACAGATTGTATGATAGTTACAAGAAGTGATATTGAAAAATATTCAGAAAATATGGAGGTAATGATATTGCGTACAGTTAATGCTTCAGAAGTAGTAGCTGCAAGTAAGTTTAATCGCTTTCATTTAACTGTATATCTTTGGTGTTTTTTTGCGATCGCTTTTGATGGCTATGACATTGTCATGTATGGTGTAGGCTTACCTTGGATGATGAAGGAATGGAACTTGACAGCAGTACAAGCTGGTGCAATTGGCAGCTACTCTTTAGTTGGCATGATGCTTGGTGCCTTCATTTTTGGACCGCTTGCCGATAAGATTGGCAAGAAAAGAGTATTAATTATTTGTTTGTTCCTACTGAGTGTTTTTAACTTATTAGCGGGTATTGCACATAACCCAACCTTATTTACAGTACTGCGCCTTATTGCAGCGCTTGGAATGGGCGGACTTATGCCAAATGTAATCTCCTTGATGACGGAGTATTCTCCAAAGAGCAACAGAGCGATAATCGTTGCGACAATGTATTGTGGATATTCTATAGGAGGTATTGTAGCTTCCTTAGTTGGCATGTATGTTGTAGATGATTTTGGCTGGAGAGTACTATATTGGATCGGAATTATTCCACTTCTTGCCTTACCATTTTTTATAAAGAAGTTTCCAGAATCTATCTCCTTATACATTTTGAAAAAGGAAACAAAGAAGCTAGTAGAAATTTTAAATCAAGTAGATCCAACTGGGAACTACAAGGAAACAGATGACTTTCAATTTGCAGCTGCAGAGAAACAGGCAAAGGGTATGCCAATCAAAAAGATATTTGAAAAAAATCGTGCAATCAGTACATTTGCTTTCTGGGTTTCTGTTTTTTGCTGTTTATTAATGGTATACGGATTGAATACATGGCTGCCAAAAATTATGCAGCAGGCTGGCTTTGGTCTTACTTCTAGCTTGTTATTTAACCTTGTATTATGTGTAGGACAAATTGGCGGTGCCTTAGTTGGCGGTTATTTTGCTGACAAGATCGGACACAAAAAGGTATTAACAACACTATTCCTGCTTGGCGCACTTTGCTTCGCTGCTTTAAGCATCACATCTAGCACAGCAGTTCTTTACATTTTAATTATGCTTGGCGGCGCTTGTACAGTTGGAACGCAAAATATTGCAAACCCTTACATTTCTGAGTATTATCCAAGGGAGGTAAGAGCAACGGGTATGGGATGGGCGCTTGGAATTGGACGTATTGGCTCTATCCTTGCTCCGACAATTATTGGGATGATTCTTGCAACAGGAATCGAGCCGCAAAGCATATTCATGTATTTTGCGGTTCCAAGTATTGTAGCGGCAATCGGGATTTTGGTCATTCAAGAGAAATACGGAAGCTTTGATAAGCTGCAGCATCAGGATACGAAGGAAGTAAAGATTGGTTCTGAAGTGAATGTGTAACAGAAGATGAAAAAGACTCGCCGGCTGGCAAGCCGTTAGGTGAAGACAGGAGCGCAGTTGCACTTACACTTTGTTTCTAAAATTTTCTGATATATCGAATTTGTTTCTATCTGGAAATTTATACAAAGTATAAACAAAAAGGCCAATCATCGCGATTGACCTTTTTGTTTGGTTTCAACAGGAGGACTCTCCCATTTAGGTTTATAGGACTTGTGCAAATTTCCTGACCTCATTGAAGAAGGCATCTTTTTGGCTACATGATAAAAGACTACAAAGCTCCATTGCTTCATAGTCTCCTATAGAAGTCCAGCCTGTACTCATCCTCTGGCTTATTTGCTTAATGTGAAGAGCTCTGCTTCCTCCGGCCATTCCATCGGCAATCCAACATAGTTTTCGGCTAGGCTTGTCGCTGCAGCCTTAGAGGATGTTACGTAGTCCAGCTCTGCTAGCTGAATTTGATGCTCAAATGGCGTGTAATTGTCATGGCGGTGGAGCATGGTTGTCATATACCAGGAGAAGCGCTCTGCCTTCCAAATACGGCGTAGGCAAATCTCGGAATATTGCTGTAAGAGATTTGTTTTTCCGGATGTGTAGAAGGATGTGAGTGCCCGTGCCAACACCTGTACGTCTGCCATTGCGAGGTTCAGCCCTTTGGCTCCGGTTGGCGGTACGATGTGCGCTGCGTCACCAGCAAGGAACAACTTGCCATATTGCATCGGGTCACAGACAAAGCTGCGCATTGCTACGATATTTTTTTGGATAATAGGACCGTCAATCAGCTTCCAGCCGTCATTTGTTGCAAGACGAGTATGTAGCTCGCTCCAAATGCGGTCATCAGACCAGTTGGCGATGTTATCACTCGGGTCAACCTGAATATATAGGCGCTGAATTTCTGGAGAGCGTGTGCTAAGAAGTGCAAAGCCGCGTTCATGGTTGGCATAAACGAGTTCCGGTGCGGATGGAGGTGCTTCTGTGAGGATGCCGAGCCATCCGAATGGATAAATCTTTTGGTATTCGCTGCGAATGCTTTGCGGAATAGCTGGACGACTTGGGCCATGGAAGCCATCGCAGCCAGCGATATAATCACAAACGATTTCTTCATCTAAACCGTTTTGACGAAAGCGGATTTTTGGTGAATCAGTTTCCAAATCGTGCAAGCTTACATCGCATACACTAAAAAGGATATTTCCTCCTGCTTGAATCCGGGCAGCGACTAAGTCCTTAATCACCTCATGCTGCGGGTACACGGTGACGAGTTTTCCTCCTGTTAACTCCTGCATGTTAATGCGGTGCCGCTGCCCATTAAATTGCAGCTCAATACCGCGGTGAAAATGTGCTTCCTTCATCATGCGTTCGCCAACACCTGCTGCATTCATTAAATCAACTGTACCTTGCTCAAGCACACCAGCGCGAATCGTTCCTTCAATTTCCTCACGCGTGCGGTTTTCAATGATAATCGATTCAATTCCTTGTAAATGAAGCAAATGAGATAACATAAGTCCGGCTGGACCGGCTCCAATAATTCCAACTTGAGTTCGCATGTTAGTTCCTCCTTATTGTATATGGTGTATACGTCTTGAAGTAAACGTTTCCAAAAAATAATGGGTTGTATGGTTTCTAAGGTGCAGAAGGAGAGTGTAGTGTGTTGAAATAATTATTTTCCCACTATTTGAAAAATTTTAAATATTCCTTGCATTTATGTTATAATATGGATGTACCGAATGAAAGACCGCGATTCTTATATGCAGAACATATCAAACTTTTTTGCGGGGGGTTATGATGGAGAAGCGTGATTATTCTCTTAGCTCGGTTCGAAATGGAATGAAGATTCTCCGGCTGTTTACAGCGGATGAGCCTGTATGGGGAGTAACTGAAATGGCGGAACGGGTCGGATTAAGCAAAAGCAGCGCACATCGTCTAATTGCTACGCTGCATAAGCAAGGATATTTAGAAAGAGAGAAAAATGGAAAATATCGTCTCGGTTTGGCTTTGCTTAGTTTGACGGGTATTATTACAGCACAAACAGAGCTGTATCGGGAATCATTGCCAATCCTAAAGGAATTGGCAGAGGAGCTTGGTGAAACTGTCCATATTAATGTGTTTGAAGGAAGCCATGTCGTCTATCTTCACAAAGTAGAATGTAAGCAACCAGTTCGCCTTCTTTCCGATATTGGAAAGCGTAATCCCGCTCACTGCTCCAGCGCTGGGAAGGTGCTTCTTGCGTATCAGGGCCAGGAAGCCATTTGCAGGTTTTTGCAAAAAAATGAACTCCGTTCTTATGGACCGAATACGATTACCGATCCTGAAGATTTATTGGACAACTTAATGCAAATTAAACGTCAGGGCTATTCTATTGCTGTGGAGGAAATGCATGAGGGAGTCGTAAGCATCGCTATTCCTGTAAGCGATTACACAGGAGGGGTGACTGCTGCTATCAGCGTTGTTGGGCCATTGCAGCGCATGACTGAGAATCGTTTTTCTGTCTATGTGAAGACGCTCCAAAAGTCAGGGAGGAAGCTATCTGAGAAACTCGGATACATAGAGAGTGTGCAGCTAGGATGATAGGAGGAAGAAGATGCGTTTTACAAGCTTGGAGAATGCATTGCGTTTATTGGATTTGCTTTCGGTAGATGAGCCGGAGCTCGGTATTTATGAGATGGCCGAGCGGCTTGGCATCGCAGATAGTACTGCGCATAGGCTGGCAACTACGCTTATGAGCGAGGGCTTTATTACGCAGGATCCGAATACAAAATTATACCGGCTAGGAGCATCTGTTTTAGCGCTTGGGCATGTTGTAACTGGGCAATCTAAGCTCTACACTGCTTCAAAGGCTGCGCTGCAATTGCTCGTTAACCAATCCAACGAGACGGCTCATATCGGTGTATTGCGCGAATTTGATGTTGTATATTTAAATAAAATTGAATGCTCTCATCCCATTCGCCTGCTTTCACATCTTGGCAAGCGTAATCCTGTCCATTGCACGAGCAGCGGACAGGTTTTGCTTGCGCATCAGCCATCTAGCTATATTAATGCTTTTCTGCAAAGAGGGTTAGAGCAATATACATCAAGAACCATTACTGACCCCGCTGCTCTGCTTAAACGCCTTGAGCGTATTAAAGAGCAAGGCTTCTCCTTTTGTGAAGAGGAAATGCATGAAGGTGCTTCTTCTTTGTCAGCTCCTGTTCGGAACCGAAAAGGACAGGTCACAGCTTGTGTGACTCTGGCCGGCCCGATGCAGCGCATCAATCAGTATACCGCTTCAAAGCTAGTAAAGCTTATCATTCAGACAGCTAATGAAATTTCTAAACAGCTTGATTGTGCTGGCCGCTAGATTTTTCATGTCTGTGATGTTTTGAACGAACGGGTGCAGAAGCATGATTCCCATTCAATGTGTAATAGACAGCAACGCCGATCAGAACAAGAAGGGAACAGTATAAATATAAAGAGCTTAAGTGAATATGAACCGCAGCCAAGCCGATTACAAATGAACCAAGGCCAACTCCGCTGTCAAAGATAGAAAGAAAGGTTGCCGTAGCCACTCCTCTTCGCTTAGGAGCAGCGTTCTGAACTGCAATTGTTTGAAAGCATGGGAACAGCGTACCCCATCCGAGACCAATACAAGCCGCCGCAAGCAGAAACAGAAGGGTTGTATGTGCCAGACTAAGCAGCAGCATGCCGATTGCAAAGAAAACAATAGCCGGATAAATAATGATATTTGCACCGCGTTTGTCAAACAGTTTTCCTGTAAACGGTCTCGATAGCAGCATCATAGCGGCATAGACAACAAAAAAGTAGCTGGATGCTTTTTCTAGCCCAATTTCCTTTGCGTATACCGATACAAAGGAAAGAATGGAGGCATACACAAATGAGAAAAAAGCTGCGGTCAAAGATATGCGGACGGCGGAGACCTCAAATAATTGCTTGATGTGAAAGGCTGCTTGCGTTTTCGTCGCTGCAGTCTGTTGTTCCTTGGGCAGTCGGAGGGAACCGCCGAGAATTAAGGCGAACAGCGCAAAGATGCTGCTTATGATAAAGGAAGTGGTTGCGCCCCATTTATAAAAGGTAGTGAGCCCGACAAATGGACCAATAACCATCGCTAGGTTCATTGCCATGGCATAATAGCCCATTCCTTCTCCTTTACGCGAATTTGGAATCAAATCAGCTACAATTGTGCCGCAGACAGTTGTTACAATCCCAAAGCTAATGCCATGCATAAAGCGGAGTATGAGCAAGCTGGTTATAGAATGTGTAAAGAAATAAAACAGGTCAGCAATTAGAAATAGAAATAAAGATAGAAGCAGCAGTGATCGTTGTTCGATTCGGTTAAGCCACTGACCGGCAATCGGCCGGATAAGAATAGCCGCAAGCAGAAACACTGTGACAACGAGACCTGCATCTGTTGCCTGACCGTGCAAGTCTTCAAGTGCATAGAGCGGCAAAATTACGAGCAAGCAATAAAATGTTAAAAACAAAAACAATGTACTGGCGGAAATGCTAATAAAGTTTCTTGTCCATAATTTTTCTGAATTCATATTCTCTCCTCCTCGAGCACAAGTTCCTTAAGCCAATCAGAGAGAAGCATTTGTAGCTGCGTTTGTGAAGGGCCGGGAAGGGAGTTAAGCAGTGATTGATGTGTATGAAGAATAGCCTGCTCCCACTTTGGAAAAGCTGCGATCGCTTCGTCCGTTAGCACAATTTGCTTCGCGCGTTTGTCCTTGCAGGGAACTTGTTTTACGTACCCTTGTTTAATAAGCCGCTGAATGGTCCGTGTCATGGGAGGGGCTTCTACGGATAAATATTCGCATAGCTCCGTTTGTGTTAGTGTGCCCTTTATATGTAGGGTGTACAAAACGGACCATTGTGCGCTATACAGTCCGAACGGCTGCAAGGCTTCGTTTATTCTTTTTGTCAGTTGTCGGGACAACTGGTTAATAGAGTGAAATAAATGGTGATAATCTGACATGGTATCTCTCCTTGCTCACTAAAATAGTTACCTAGGTAACTTTATCATATTCCTCTAGTGTGGTCAAATCATTGAAATAGTAGATAGGCTGCGTTGAACCGCGTATGGTTGTTCCGCTGCGGAAGCAAAACGCGTAGATCCTGCTTCTCTTCACATGTAACGAATTATTCATATTTTGGTTCGGCTTTTGCTTTGCTTGAGAGATATACTATAAATGTAAGGTACGCTCTCTCTTTCAACAAAATTCGTGAAAAAGGAAGTGTTTTTTTCTGATTTTCGCGATTTGTGGAAGGGATATTCGACATCCCGTCGAATATAGTACTACATAGCTTGAAAGGAGGAGTTCATCTATGAAATTCAACATTCGCGGTGAAAATATTGAGGTAACTCCAGCACTAAGAGAGTATGTGGAGAAGAAGCTAAGCAAGCTTGAGCGCTACTTTGATACATTTCCGGAAATTAGAGTAAACCTTAAGGTGTATTCTGATCAGCAACGTGTGGAAGTGAATATCCCGTTTCCAGATTTATTGCTTCGTGCCGAGGAAGCTCATACAGATATGTACGCAGCAATTGATTTGGTTGTTGATAAATTAGAAAGACAAATTCGCAAGCATAAAACAAAAGTAAATCGCAAAATTCGTGAAAAGGTTGCGGTGGCAGTGACAGAAGCTGCGGCCCAAGATGTTCTTGAAGAGGATGATATTGAGCTTGTGCGTACGAAGCGATTTGACCTCAAGCCAATGGACATTGAGGAAGCCATTTTGCAAATGAACATGTTAGGACATAATTTCTTCGTGTTTACAAATTCTGAAACAAATGAAACAAGCGTTGTGTATACACGTAACGATGGAAGATACGGCTTAATTGAGACAAAATAATTGTTTATGCGAGGCACGTTCCGAATGGAGCGTGCCTTTATGATGTGCTGAGGTACTCCCTAATTCCCACGGTCCGCACCCAGCTCTGCAAATTGGGTTCCGCAACCTTCCCTCGTGTCTGTCCTTTTGCTATAGTATTGGCATATTTATAATGCAAGTGTTACAATTAGCCTATCTTGACTTTTCTTTCTTATTTTAAAAGTCCTCGTATTGTATGTATATAAATTAAAGAACTACTAAGAAAGTTTTAGGCTTTCTATGATGAAGGCAATAATGAAATAGTATTTCAGTTCATTTGAAAAATTTTTCGGTAAAAGAGGAGCGTATGCCATGATTGGTATTTTAAAAAAGGTATTTGATACGAATCAGCGTCAAATTAACCGTATGCAAAAAATCGTGGATCAGATAGAAGAATTAGAGCCGCAGATTTCTGCTTTATCCGATGAACAGCTGCAGGCAAAGACACCGGAGTTTAAGGAGCGTCTCGCGAAAGGTGAAACGTTAGATGATTTGCTTCCAGAAGCGTTTGCAGTTGTGCGTGAGGCTGCGAAGCGCGTCCTTGGTATGCGTCCATATCAGGTGCAGCTCACAGGGGGCATTGCTCTCCATGAAGGAAACATTGCTGAGATGAAAACAGGGGAAGGGAAAACCTTAACTTCTGCGCTTCCGGTATATTTGAATGCTTTAACAGGAAAAGGCGTCCATGTCGTGACGGTAAATGAATACTTAGCACATCGTGATGCAACCGAGATGGGCAGGCTTCATGAATTTCTTGGCCTGACAGTGGGGTTAAACTTGAACTCGCTATCTCGTGAGGAAAAGCAAGCGGCCTATGCAGCTGATATTACGTATACAACAAATAATGAGCTTGGTTTTGATTATTTGCGTGATAACATGGTGCTGTACAAGGAACAGTGTGTACAACGCCCGCTTTCTTTTGCCATTATAGATGAGGTAGACTCAATTTTAATTGACGAAGCGCGTACACCGCTTATTATCTCCGGACAAGCGAAAAAGTCGGCAGAGCTGTATGTATTCGCGAATGCATTTGTTCGCACGCTTAATAAGGAAGAACATTTTTCTTACGATGAAAAAACAAAAAATGTCATGCTGACAGAAGAGGGCATTACAAAAGCAGAAAAAGCGTTCCATATTGAAAATCTATTTGATTTAAAACATGTAACGCTGCTGCATCATATTAATCAGGCGCTTCGCGCACATGTTGTCATGCAGCGCGATATTGACTACGTTGTGCAGGACGGTGAAATTGTAATTGTTGACCAATTCACAGGCCGCTTAATGAAAGGGCGTCGTTATAGCGAAGGTTTGCATCAAGCAATTGAGGCAAAAGAAGGCGTCGAAATTCAAAATGAAAGCATGACGCTCGCGACGATTACATTCCAGAACTACTTCCGTATGTACGAAAAGCTTGCCGGTATGACTGGTACAGCGAAGACGGAAGAAGAGGAATTCCGCAATATTTATAATATGAACGTCCTTGTCATCCCTACGAATCGCTCTGTGCAGCGTGATGACCGCCCGGATTTAATTTTCAAATCTATGGAGGGCAAGTTTAACGCAGTTGTAGGGGACATTGTCGAGCGCCATCGTAAAGGACAGCCTGTTCTTGTTGGTACAGTTGCAATTGAAACATCGGAGCTGATTTCAAACATTCTTACGCGCAAGGGAGTACGTCATAACGTACTAAACGCCAAAAACCATGCGCGTGAAGCTGATATTATTGCCGATGCCGGGCAAAAGGGAGCGGTAACCATTGCAACAAATATGGCGGGTCGCGGTACGGATATTAAGCTGGGAGAAGGTGTGAAGGAAGTTGGCGGCCTTGCGGTCATTGGTACAGAGCGCCATGAAAGCCGACGTATTGACAATCAGCTTCGCGGTCGTTCGGGGCGTCAAGGTGACCCTGGCGTAACACAGTTCTACTTGTCTATGGAGGACGAGCTTATGCGCCGCTTCGGCTCTGATAACATGAAGACGATGATGGATCGTCTTGGTATGGATGATACGCAGCCAATTGAAAGTAAAATGGTTTCTCGTGCAGTAGAGTCGGCTCAAAAACGTGTAGAAGGAAATAACTTTGATGCACGTAAACAGCTATTACAATATGATGACGTGCTTCGCCAGCAGCGCGAGGTTATTTACAAGCAGCGTCAAGATGTGCTCGAATCAGAAAACCTTCGGACCATTATTGAAGGGATGATGCAGGGTACGATTGAAAGATCCGTAGCGGCTCATACGGCAGAAGATCTTGAGGAAGAATGGAACATAAAAGGCTTAATTACTTTCCTTGAGACAACGGTTCTTGAAGAAGGCGATATAACAGAGGAAGAGCTGCGCCGCCTCGCTCCAGAGGAAATGATTGAAATCATCACCCAAAAGGTGAAAGAGCACTATGATGCGAAGGAGGAGCAGCTTCCATATGAACAGCTTCGTGAATTCGAGAAGGTAGTTGTGCTTCGCGTTGTTGATTCAAAGTGGATGGAGCATATTGATGCGATGGATCATTTACGCGAAGGTATTCACTTACGTGCGTACGGCCAAATTGATCCGCTTCGTGAGTACCAAATGGAAGGGTTCTCGATGTTTGAAGCAATGATTGCGACTATCGAAGAAGAAGTGTCTCGTTACATTATGAAGGCGCAAATCGAAAATAACTTAGAGCGTCAAGAAGTCGCACAAGGAGAGGCTGTTCATCCGAAAGATGACGGTGGTGACGTAAAGAAGAAGCCTGTTACGAAGGGTGAACAAGTCGGACGCAATACTCCATGCCCATGTGGCAGTGGTAAGAAATATAAGGCTTGTCACGGTGCATTCGAATAAAATTAGAGCTAATCTCCCTTGTTCCTTAGATTAAGGAAAGCATTCCTTTTTGGTTGCTGTCAGCTTCTTCACGTTTTTCTTATATGAATGGTTGACTTCAAGTAGGGATTTGAGGGAAGATACAACATATACACGTCATGCGGGCAAACTCTCTCTGCTTAGGCAGGGAGAGTTTGCTTTATGAATAAGCTGTCTTCAAATACAATATAGAGGTGGATAACATGGAATTAACAGAAATTCGACAAGAGTTAGAGAAAATGGCTAAGCGATTAGCGGACTTTAGGGGGTCTCTTTGACCTCGCTGGCAAAGAGCAGCGTATTGAAGAACTAGATGAAATGATGTCTGACCCTAGCTTTTGGGATGATCAAAAAAGCGCGCAGGTTGTTATTAATGAAGCGAATGCGTTGAAGGAACAGGTCGGGCAGTTTAACGAAATGAATGAAATGCACGAAAACTTGGAAGTGACACATGAGCTTGTGAAAGAAGAATATGATGAAGAACTGAAGCAGGAGCTTGAGCATGAGGTTCGCATGCTTTTGCAAAGCATGAACGAATTTGAGCTTCAGCAGCTGCTAAGCGATCCGTATGACAAAAATAATGCGATTTTAGAATTACATCCAGGTGCGGGTGGAACAGAGTCGCAGGACTGGGGCAGCATGCTGCTGCGCATGTATACACGCTGGGCGGAAAAGCGCGGCTTTAAGGTGGAAACGCTGGATTATCTGCCGGGTGATGAAGCAGGTATTAAGAGCGTTACGCTTTCAATCAAAGGACATAATGCGTATGGGTATTTAAAGGCCGAAAAAGGTGTACACCGCCTCGTACGTATTTCTCCATTCGACTCTTCTGGTCGCCGTCATACATCATTCGTATCCTGCGAGGTTATGCCGGAGTTTGACGACAATATTGAAATCGAAATCCGTACTGAGGATTTGAAAATTGATACGTACCGGGCGAGCGGTGCGGGTGGACAGCATATTAACACGACAGATTCTGCTGTTCGTATTACGCACGTTCCTACAAACACGGTTGTAACATGTCAGACAGAGCGTTCACAAATTAAAAACCGTGAGCGTGCGATGAAAATGCTACAGGCGAAGCTCTATCAAAAGAAATTGGAAGAGCAGCAGGCGGAATTGGACGAAATTCGCGGTGAACAAAAGGAAATTGGCTGGGGCAGCCAAATCCGTTCCTACGTGTTCCATCCATATTCCCTTGTGAAGGATCACCGTACAAATACCGAGGTTGGAAATGTACAGGCAGTCATGGACGGAGAAATTGATTCGTTCATCGACGCATACCTGCGCTCCCGCATGGCATAAAAGAAAAGCGGACACGGCCGTTTTGCTCTGGTGATAAAATAATCCGCGAGCAAAGCATGCGGGTTCCGCAAAAGATAATGTAGGGAAGCAATCCTTATGCTCCTCGTCACGGAAGATAGTTTTCTCTTTGTGGCGGGGTTCTTTTATACTGTAAGAAAGTATAAATTTCTAGCTAGAAGACAATTCGACGTAGCGAGAAATTTTAGGAATACAGTATAAGTGCAACTACGTCTCTGTCTTCGCCCAAGAGCAGGGCTCGCCAATCGGCGAGTTTTCTTTATGGATAAGGAAGGAACCTCTATAGATGAGACTTTTCCACCTATCCTTAGGCTGCCGCTTCATGAGGCTGAGGAAAGCTTCTTTGTAATTAAAAACCATAAAAAATGCCAACATGATGTTGGCAAATGGGGAGAAAGCAGAGAATGTTTTTGTATTCTCTCTATATTGGGGAATATAAGGGGAAGAGAAGTTGTATGACAGCTTCTCTTTTTATGAATGGCATGTATAGCATAATCGATAGACACATTTGCTGTAAAAAGTCGAAAATCAAGGAATATACAGAGGGTGCTTACAAAAATCCTTCTTGCAATGTTTGATTTCGATCGTACAGAAAATAGAAAAATATTAGTGTGTATAAAAAAGATATATATTGTGTTTTGGGGGATTTGAACGTGAAACGGAACGAAGTAGATTATCATCCAAGAGTAGGAATCATCTTAGAATATGTGTACATTCTTCTTGGTTCTGCTTTTATTGCAGTTGTTTTTAATACAGTGTTATTGCCAAACAAAGTTGCTTCAGGCGGTGTAAGCGGCATTAGTACAATTTTGTATGAGGTGTTCAAATGGCAGCCCGCTTATGTGCAATGGTGCTTTAATATCCCATTGTTTATTGCGGGGGTTATATTTCTTGGTAAGAAATTTGGCGCAAAAACGCTTGTAGGCACTCTGTTTTTACCGTTTGTTGTCTATCTGACACACGATTGGCAGCCGGCAACGCATGACCCGTTGCTTGGTGCGTTATTTGGCGGTGTTGGAGTTGGTATTGGTCTTGGGATTGTCTTTCGAGGGAAGGCTTCTACAGGCGGAACCGATTTAGCGGCACAAATTGCTCATAAATATACAGGGCTTAGCCTTGGGATGTGTGTTGCGGTTATTGATGGCTTGATCGTAGTAACGTCTGCGATTGTATTTAGTCTAGAGAGCGGGATGTACGCTCTACTGAGTTTATATGTGACAAGCAAAACAATTGATATTGTTCAGGTAGGGTTTAGTCGATCGAAAACAGCGCTTATTATTACGAATCACGAGCAGGAAGTGCGTCGCGGTATTTTTGAGGAAATTGACCGCGGTGTAACAAGATTTCCAGGGAAGGGCGGCTTCACGGATGATGAGCGTCCTGTATTGATGTGTGTTGTGCACCAAAGGGAGTTCACAAAATTGAAACAACTTGTGCGACGGCTTGATCCTTCAGCTTTTGTCATCGTAATGGATGCTTCAGAGGTACTTGGGGAAGGCTTTAGCAGAGCATAATTCTTTTTTCAAATCAAGGAAGGGTTATTATAATAAAAAATAGTGTGAAATTCTTTCCAATTAGGAGGCGAGAAAAATGAACAAGAAATGGTTAGCTCTTGTTGCAGGGGCAACTCTTGTTTTAAGCTTAGGTGCATGTGGAACAAAAGAAGAAAATACATCTTCTAATTCAAACTCCAATCAAACGGCAAGTAGTGGTGCAGATCCGGATAAAGTGTTCCAGCAAAGCTGTGCAAGCTGTCACGGCAATAATCTCCAAGGACAGGTTGGACCAGGGCTACAGAAGGTTGGGAACAAATACAGCCAAGAAGAAATTGAGAAGATTATTTTAAATGGACGCGGCAGTATGCCGGCTGGGATTGTCGAGGGTGAGGATGCGACGAAGCTTGCAGAATGGCTTTCCCAAAAGAAATAAAGACGAAGGAACCTTTTGCTGCGTATGCGGGAGGTTCCTTATATCCTCTCTTGTTAGATTCACTCTACTTCTTGTTATTCCTGTAAGGATCTAATCTTCAACTGAGCAGCCAGTCGATGTAGTGGGAATTTTAAGTGGAAAGTATACGTACAACTATGCCTCTAACTTCTCCAATCCACAAGTTTTCTTTAGCTAACAAAATGTACTTTTTTTGCTATTTGTAACAAAACTGTAATAAAAATGTAGCCGCATTTGAAAAATAATGATGTTACAATGAGGAGCGTAGCTAAAAACGTTTATTTTTTTTGTGTAGAATTTCAGGAAATTTGTCGTATAGATTTGAACAGTGTCGAAGGGAAAATATGTTTGATCGGGTGATGTAAATGATAAGAATGAGCAATGTATATAAAACATATTCAAACGGCGTAAAAGCTATCAATGGGATTTCCGTGAACATTAAGCAGGGTGAATTTCTTTATGTAGTCGGACCGAGCGGAGCAGGGAAATCAACCTTTATTAAGATGATGTACCGTGAGCAAAAGCCGACCACGGGCTCTATTAATGTAAATACTATTTCACTAGAATCACTGCGCGAGCGGGATGTTCCACATTTCCGTCGTCAAATTGGCGTAGTCTTTCAGAACTATCGTCTTCTTCCAAAACTGACAGTCTATGAAAATGTGGCATTTGCCTTAGAGGTTATTGAAGAGGAGCAAGCAGTGATTGAAAAACGCGTGATGGAAGTATTAAAGCTCGTGAAACTTGAACATAAAGCACAATCTTTTCCGAATGAGCTTTCCGGAGGCGAACAGCAGCGCATAGCGATTGCCCGCGCCATTGTGAATAATCCAAAGGTTGTAATTGCGGACGAGCCGACAGGAAACTTGGATATGAACACCTCTTGGGAGATTATGGATATTTTTAAAGAAATCAATGAACAAGGTGCAACAGTCATTATGGCAACTCATAATGCTGATATTGTGAATACAATTCGCCACCGCGTAATTGCAATTGAAGGCGGAAAAATTGTGCGCGATGAGGCTGAGGGAGGATACGGCTATGAAGATTAAAACCTTTTCCCGGCATTTGCGTGAGGGAGCGAAAAGTCTAGTGCGAAATGGCTGGATGACATTTGCTTCTATCAGTGCGGTTACGATTACACTTTTGCTGGTTGGGGTATTTTTGGCAGTTATTATGAATATGAATCATTTTGCTTCAAAGGTTGAAAAAGACGTGGAAATCCGTGTGCACATTGATCCAGCTGCTACTAAAGAGGATCAAGATGCCTTAAAAGCAAGTATTCAAGGTATCTCAGAAATTGATTCTATCAAGTTTTCTTCTAAAGAAGATGAATTAAAACGTGTAATTGAAAGTTTTGGAGATAGCGGCAAGTCGTTCGAGCTATTTGAACAGGATAATCCGCTGAAGGATGTATATATTTTAAAAACGAAGAAACCGGCTGATACAGTAAAAGCAGCCAAAAAAATCGAAAAGCTGCAATATGTAAGCATGGTGCAGTACGGCAAAGGTCAGGTTGAAAAGCTTTTCAGTACGGTGAAAATCGGTCGTAATATCGGAGTGGTCTTAATTGCCGGTTTGTTGTTCACAGCTATGTTTTTGATTTCAAATACAATTAAGATTACAATTTATGCAAGACGTACAGAAATTGAGATTATGAAGCTTGTAGGTGCGACGAATTGGTTCATTCGCTGGCCGTTCTTGCTTGAAGGCTTATTCCTTGGTGTGATTGGTTCAATCCTTCCGATTGTCTTAATTTTAACAGCATACAATTCTGCGCTTGGCGTGCTGAATGAAAAATTGACAGGTACAATTTTTGAAATGCTTCCTTATAACCCATTTGTGTTCCAAATTTCTGCGCTTCTTCTGCTGATTGGTGGGGTTATTGGGATGTGGGGAAGTGTAATGTCGGTACGTAGATTCTTGAAAGTGTAACAATGACTCGCTAAAAAGTTGCAAACATATTTCGTACAAGCTTATCATATAGTAGGTATAGATTGGGCATCGCACAGTAGTGTGATGCCTTTTCATACACATACATATTACTCAGTTAATTTTTCTCGTATCTACAAATGCGGTCGAAGGACCGAAATAGTATGCGAACCGGAAAGGAGAGTTCCGCATTGAAACGTAAAGTGGCTATCGTTTGGATTATTGCGGCGTTTTTGTTGGGAGCAGGCGGAATGTTTGCCGGCTTACGTTACTGGCTTGGAGCAGGACAAGTGGCTCAATCAGACTCGGAAACCCGGGAATCTGATTTACAGAAGCTTGAACAAGCCTATGACCTCATTGATTCTCGTTATGTAAGGGATGTGGACGATCAGAAGCTTGTAGAAGGAGCTATTCAGGGGATGCTTGAAACGCTGAAGGATCCGTACTCTGCTTATATGGATAAGGAAACAGCTACCCAATTCCAGCAGTCTTTAGATTCATCGCTGGAAGGCATCGGTGCAGAGGTGAACAAGGTTGACGACAAGCTTATTATCATTTCTCCTATTAAGGATTCACCTGCTGAGAAGGCGGGGATTAAACCAAATGATCAAATTGTAGCGGTAGATGGAGAAAGTGTAGCTGATTTAACACGCGAAGAGGCAGTGCTCAAAATCCGCGGAAAGAAAGGGACTCTTGTGACCCTTGATATTAAACGTCCAGGAACAGATGGGACAATTACGTTTAAAATTAAACGCGATACAATTCCGATGCTAACAGTGTTTAGTTCGATTAAGAAAGAGAACGGAAAGGATATCGGGTATCTGCAAATTACCTCCTTCTCAGAAGATACAGCGAAGGAATTTGACAGTAAGCTTGCAGAACTGGAAAAGAAGGATATCTCAGGTCTTGTCATTGACGTGCGCGGGAACCCAGGCGGATATTTAGAGAGTGTGGAATCCATTTTGAAGCAGCTCGTAACGGATAAAAAGCCGATGCTGCAAGTCGAAGATCGAAACGGTAAGAAGCAAAAGTACTTTACAGATTTAAAAGAACGTAAGCCATATCCAATTGCTGTATTAATTGATAACGGCAGCGCATCCGCATCCGAAATTTTAGCAGGAGCGCTCAAGGAAGCGGAAGGCTATCAGCTTATTGGTATAAAATCATTCGGAAAAGGAACGGTTCAGCAGGCGGTGCCGATGGCTGATGGCAGCAATATTAAGCTTACAATGTTCAAATGGCTGACGCCAGACGGAAACTGGATTCATGAGAAAGGAATTGAGCCGACACTGGAAGTGAAGCAGCCTTCCTACTATTATGCAACGCCAATTCAGTTTGAAAAGACCTTGTCTTTTAATGATAACAATGAGCAGGTAAAAAGTGCGCAGCAGCTCTTGAATGATCTTGGCTATGAGACAGGACGCGAGGACGGCTATTTTAGCAAGGAAACAGAATCAGCAGTGAAAACATTCCAGCAGGCAAATGAAATAGAAGCAACTGGTAAAATTGATAAAAAGACGGCTGAATTGATTCAAAACAAAGTAATAGAGAAAATTCGCTCCGGTGAAAATGACTTACAGCTGCAAGCAGCAGTAAAATTACTGGCGAAGTAAGACAGGGATTTCATAGAAATTGTCGAAAAGTATACAGACAAAGTGTCTGTATACTTTTTGTATGGATAAAAACGAAAAAGGCTGTAAATATGATAAAATCAAAAAAGAAAGCTTATGGGTAAGGTGGTGTAGCAATGAGCATGTTTGTTTCAGAAATACTTAACGCGTTTGGGCGTTTTTTTATGCATCCGGTTTTTTATATATTTTTTATCAGCAGCCTATTAGTCGGATATTGGCGCGTGAAGCGGGAGCGCAAGGACTTTTCATTTAAAGTATATGATGTTTGGTATGAGCTTCGTACATCTGCCACGTCAGGTATCGGTTTGGGTATGATACTATCTGTAATCTCTATTGGTATCGGTATCATCCTTTCGAAGGCAAGTCTTCTCATCATCGCTTGTTGGACTGTTTTGTTTGCGCTTCTTATGCAATATCGCTATTTATCAGCAGCCTACAGCTTTGGCATCGCTATTTTTTATTTTTTGTTTTCTCCATCATGGAAAACAGGGCAGCCTCTGTTGGATACATGGCTGGCAGACAGCAGCGCTACCAATTTAACGGCACTTGCGGTGCTAATGGCACTTCTGCTTATTGTAGAGGGTCTGCTCATTTTAGGACGGGCTTCGCGTATATCTACGCCGAAGATTTTAAAAGGAAAGCGTGGTATGTCTATTGGTGTGCACGTTTGCAAGAGGCTTTGGTTCGTCCCGATTTTTGTGTTGGTGCCAGGGGATGCAATTACGAAGGTATTCGCTTGGTGGCCTATAATAACGGTCGATACTAATGTTTTCTCTCTTTTCCTTATACCATTTAGTATCGGATTTTCTAAATCGATAAAAGGACAGCTCCCTAGCCAAGCAATCTTTTATACTGGACGTCGTGTAGCTGGTTTGGGTATGCTTGTTCTGCTGTTGGCGGTCATTAGTTACTGGCTGCCGGGGATTGCGATTGCAGCTGCGGGCGCCGCAATGCTAGGTCGGTTTTCTATTACGATTCGTGAGCAAATGGAGGATGAAAAGCACCCGCCATTCTTCTCGTCGAAAAGTGCTGGCTTAATGATTTTAGACACACTTCCGAATTCACCTGCTGAGGAAATGGGTCTTAAGCCAGGAGAGATTATTTCAAAGGTAAATGGCGTTGTGCCAAAATCGCTTCGCGAGTTTTATCAAGCGCTTCAGCAAAATACATCAGGAGCTTTTTGCAAGCTTGAGGTGATTGATGTCAACTCCGAGCCGCGTATCCTGCAGCGCGCCATTTTTGCGAATGACCATCATGAGCTAGGGATTATTTTCGTACAGCGTGATTATGATTGGGATATAGAAGCGGTATAATTTTGTAATTTGTGATAAAAATTTGGGATCATTACATAAGAAACTTATCAAAAAAGCTACGTACGATTTTTCGTTACTGTAGCTTTTTTCTTTTTTACACTTTAAGAAAGCATAAATTTCCAGCTAGAAGGTTATTCGACGTAGACGGAAATTTTAGGAGTAAAGTGTAAGTGCAACTACGCCTCTGTCTTCGCCCAAGGGCAGGGCTTGCCAGTCGGCGAGTTTTCTTTATACTTTAAGAAAATATAAATTTCTAGCAGGAAGCCAATTCGACGTAGCGAGAAATTTTAGGAATACAGTATAAGTGCAACTACGCTTCTGTCTTCGCCTACCGGCTCGCCAATCAGCGAGTTTTCTTTATACTTTAAGAAAGTATAAATTTCTAGCAGGAAGCCAATTCGACGTAGTGAGAAATTTTAGGAACAAAGTATAAGTGCAACTACGCCTCTGTCTTCGCCCAAGGGCAGGGCTTGCCAGTCGGCGAGTTTTCTTTATAAGAAAATATGTATGTTTTTTTAGGACTTTCACTGTATTTTCTCTTTTCTCTACTACAATTCAAAGTGTAGACAAGATAGCTTATCAAAAAGGAGGTGACAGTGATGAAAAAAGGAAAATGGCTTGTGTGGGCGCTTATTGCAGTAGCGGTATTTGTAATTGCACGCATCACATTCCAGCAGCTTCACGTTTTTGGAGGAGGCTTCGGATCGCAAGGGATGCATCAGTTCCATGGCGGACATTTCCGCGGTGGTACAGAGCTTCCTAGAATGGGTAGACACGGCTATATGCATGGCTTTGGGATTATCCACATTCTGATACAAGCCGGTCTTTTCATAATCGGATGGGTAACATGGAAGCTTGCCGCGGGCAATCGAGTCCGTAAATGGATTGGAATCGCACTCATGGTATGGGGAGCTATTCTGTTATTGCCAAAGGTGCTAATTCTTCCGGTTATTCTTGTAGCAGCTTATCTTGCTTATAAAAACGGCCGAAATGAGAACGCCTCTTCTGCGAATTATGTACAAGCAGAAGCAGCGGGCGTCTCTAGCTTGGATTCACATAAACTTGATTATTTAGACGAATGGGAAAATAAAACCCGTAAGGAGGAGCAGTAAGATGGGCATCTTTAGACGAATAAAAAATATCGCGCTTGCTGATGTGCACAATGTGCTTGATAAAGCGGAAGATCCGCTCAGCATGATCAAGCAATACTTGCGCGAGATGGAGGAGCAGCTCGTAAAGGCGCAGCAGGCACTGTCTGAGCAGCTGTTTTTGGAGAAAAAGTATGAAATGCTTGTTTTGCAAACGCAGGAGGCTGTTGAAAAGCGCCTCAGACAAGCAAACCTTGCAGTGGAACGAAATGAGGACGAAATTGCAAAATTAGCGCTGCAGGATAAGATTGTCCAGGAACGCAAGCTGGCATCGTACAAGCAACAGTATGAAGCGATGCAAGTGCAAACTACTAATTTGTATGAAAAAGTGAAGACTCTGCAGGAAAAGTATGAAGAGCTGAAGCTGAAGCAGCAGGAGCTGATCGCAAGAGCGCATGCTGCAAAGGCTGTCAAGGAAATCAATACAACAATCGCATCCTTTAGTGCAGATAACGCAATGCGTGGCTTTGCCAGAATGGAAGAGCGCATCTGGGCGTTAGAAGCTGAAGCAAAAGCAAGTCAAGAAATTGCAGCTCCACATCAACCAAGCATGAACCCCCTCTTGCAGGCTGAAGTGGAACAGCAATTGGAGCAGTTAAAAGTAGCGAAGTCGTAAGTAAGGACAAGCTGCTCGAGTTGACTAAACCCTTTCTCATGTATGCCTTACCCCCCTTTTTAATATAAACTGTTGTCCCTCCGTTTGGGGGGATTTTTTTCACTGTAGGAAAGTATAAATTTCTAGCTGGGAGACAATTCGACGTAGCGAGAAATTTTAGGAATACAGTATAAGTGCAACTACGCTTCTGTCGTCGCCCAAGGGTAAGGAGGGAGAATTCACCTCCTTATAGTGTTATCCTCTCGACATTGTCGGTGGGATTTCTTCTTGATCAACCATTACTTCAATTACTGTCGGTGCGTTGTGATTGTTTAGTGCTTCCTTGAGAGCTATGTGTAAGTCTTCAATAGTCCAACACGTAAAGGCCAATGCTCCCATTGCTTCACTATATTTTTTTACGTCTAGTTCATTTTTGAAAATAGTACCAACAGCTTTTCCAGCATTTTTTGACATGCCTTTATCGACCATATCGAGTCTTCCATTATTCAAAACAATAAAGATAGTGGCTGCATTGCTGTCAACTGCTGTTGAAACCTCATTTCCATGCATAAAAAAGCATCCATCACCTGTTAAACAGACGATAGGCTTAGCAGGATTGCTTAACTTCGCACCAATACTAAAACCGATGGCATGTCCCATTGCACCAAAAACGTCATCAAAATAGAATGTAGCCTGCTTTGGCAATGTTAGGTGTTGAATAGCATAAAAGGAATGGCTGCCATCATCACCAAAGAAAACAGTATCTGCGGGTAAGCCCTCTCTTAGGGCAGCAATTACTTGTTTTGCTAGTAGTCTTTCAGTTGTAATAGATGTTTCATTTTGTAGCTCTGCACTAATATGTGTATGCGGTTTTGAAAAAGGAGCAGCTAATATATCTTCCTTAACCAATTTTAATAAACCCTCAATATTATGCTTAGCGTCACCAAGAACATACTGCGTTGCAACAGGAATTGATTTGCCAATAAACGTATAGTCGTAATCAAAATGAATAATTTTATCTGGATACAAAGTAGGATCCAGTCCAACAATAGACATATCAGATAACTTAGATCCTATTACAATTACAAGGTCACTCTTACTCCTTAAATACTCACTCGCTTTTACAGAGCCGCCTAGTCCAAACCCGTCTAGGGATAGATCATGTGTTGTTGGAAATGTTCCTTTTCCGCCAGGTGTTGTCATGACTGGTATGTTAAATGTTTCCGCCAAACGAATGACTTCTTCATAGGCTCTGGAGGAATGCACACCTTTTCCTAAAATCATGACAGGCCGCTTAGAAGCTAAAATACAATCTAAGGCTTTTTGTAGCTCTTTTTGGGTTGCCATAACATATGGAGTTTCAGCGGGTATGTCCAAAATAAAAGATTCTGCTTGCTCAACCAATACATCCATAGGGAGCGAAAGGTGAACAGGTCCTTTCACTCCATATAATGCTTTCTCAATAGCGTGAGAAAAGACACTTTGAAATGATTCAGCTCGATCTATGCGTGCGCTAAATTTTGTTACTGATTCAAACATTTTCACTAAATCTGTACCAAAAGCTGAAGAGTCTTGTCCAAACGGTTTACCCATATCTTTAGCAGAGGGATGCCCTGTAATAAAAACAACCGGTACATGCCATGCTTTTGCTTGTGCCGCTGCCGTCAGCAAATTGGTGCCGCCTGGACCAGAAGTACCTATCGCCACTCCAATAGAATCATTCATTAATGAATAACCAGAAGCAATATAACCAGCTCCAGCCTCATGCCTAGTTAGAGTAAATTGAATATCATGGTTCTCTAATTCGAGTAAAATTGGAACAACAGCTTTTCCAGGAACACCAAATGCATGACGTATACCCATGTTCTTAAAATTAATAGCAAGGATTTCTGCAACTTTTCTCATGTCATTAAAATTCCTTTCGCTTGAGATTCAGCAAAATATAAAAACCTTATAAAACAGTAAATAAAAATTTATGTAACCCAGCCATCATAGCACAACTGCCATAGATCTGTAGGTTTTGAGCCCTCGACTTTCGATGGGTTTATCCTATCTAGATTCAACTGTTTCCTGTCAAGAATTAAAATTTATTAACTTTATTTTGTGATATAAAAATATAACGTTTCGCATCGCGATTTAAATACATGCTATATATCTATATGGAGCGTTAACTTATGTATTAGTAGAAAACGTTTAACTTTGAGGTTTGGAAAATACAAAAACCACCCTATATAAACATAAATAGGGCGTAAATAAAAAATTTATGCAACCCAGCCATCATAGCACAACTGCCGTAGATCTGTAGGCTTTGCGTCCTCGGCTTTCGACGAGTTTGCCCTATTTAAATGTCATTTTTCCTTTTGCAAATTAACGCTGCAAGATGGTTTAGCATTACTCTAAATAAGAGACAATTTTGCAAACTACGGCTTTATGTAAAACAATTGAAAATCAATTTTTCGATAAATTCAAATACAATTTATCATATACTCGGGATAAAATAAACTAATATTCGACACATTCTCGAGACAGAAAAGCAACAAATTCTCAATATATTTATACAAAGGGTACGAAATGTGAGAGGTAAAAATATGCAAAAGGGATTTCAAAGAACGTATCGGTCCGTTTGAAATCCCTTTTTACGCTGTAAGAAGGCGTATAAATTTCCAGATAGAAGCGCATTCGACGTAGTCGGAAATTTTAGGAATACAGTGTAAGTGCAACTACGCCTCTGTCTTCGCCAATCGGCGAGTTTTCTTTACTTGCTACAGGTCTTACTATACGGACAAATAGTGAAAAGAGAGTGAAAATGGAACTGAATGATTTTGTAGAGCATACTACTGCGTGTATGATGGAGCTATCAGAAAAGAAAGCGGTGGTTAAGGAAATGGGGATTAAAGGAGTTTTATTTGATAAAGATGGCACGCTTTTAAATTTTGGCATGCTGTGGGTGGCAATTGAATATGAAGTAATTGATGCATTGCTAGAAAGAGTGGGAGAAGCAAGAAATAGCGGGCTGAAGGAGGCGTTATGTACTTCAATTGGTCTACATAATGGTCAAGTAGACGAGAAAGGATATTTTGCCAGCGGTACATCGCTCGATATTTCGCGTGCATTTCAAGCTGTGCTTCCTTATGACATACCTGACTTGCACGAATGGCTTGTGGAGCAAGCTACTTTAAAAACGAAGGAACACATTCGGAATGTGCAGCCAACATGTGACTTACAGACGCTGTTTTCGCAGCTGAAGGAAAAGGGTATCACGATTGGCATTGCTACGTCTGATGATAATGAAATTACAAGGCTTTGCATCGAGGCACTTCGTATTGAAGAGTATATTTCATTTGTTGGCACGGCTGAGTTATATCCAAAAAAGCCGAATCCTACTGTAGTGCACGAGTTTTGCAGGCGGTTTGGGTTACAGCCGCATGAAGTAGCTATTGTGGGGGATACGGAGAAGGATCTACAGCTAGCGAAAAATAGTGGTGCAGGCTGCGGCATTAGTGTATTATGCGGTGTCGGCTCCGAGGGAGAACTATCTGTTTTTGCAGATTTTATTGTGCCGAGCCCTGCGCACCTAATCCAGGACGGAGTGCTGATTTGGGACAGACGCTAAGTCTCTCGGTCAGAATCGGTATAGCATGACAGATATGGGGAAGGCGTTGAAGCATGGGGTGCAATGATGCATAAGGCAAAGAAAAGAGGGGAAAATAATTATCGGTTTTTGAAAGAAATGCCTTAAAATCTGTATACGGCATGTATGAATCTGCCCTTTTTTATTCAAACTAGAGAGAAGAGGGAGGTTTTAAGTGTGAGACATATAACTGTACTGCTTGTTAAATTTATAAGCTGCATTATTGCTTTTGCGGTTGGTTTAGATTTGTTTTTCGATGCGACCATTGTTGACATTCTTTCATTCAGTCTGTTCGTTACTGTTGTTTCGTATATGCTAGGTGACAGAATTGTCCTGCCAAATTGGGGAAATGCAGCTGCTACTGTAGTGGATTTCCTTTTAGTCTATTTAAGTGTTTGGATTTTTGGCAGTGTGCTCCTGCATAATTATTTACAAATTGCTTGGGGCAGCATTTTATCAGCAGTGATTATAGGAGCCGTAGAAATTTTCGTTCATGCGCGTCTTCTCGACCATATTTCCCCCGAACGGCAGACAAGAGATAGACCATCAGCTATCTTTAATCCAAGACTGGCATATGGAACCGAATTTGCGGAAGAACAGGACATTCGATCAGCCAAGTACGAAAAAGAAAATGAAGAATAACGGACTGTCAGCACGGGTGAACATCGTTTCGCCCGTGTTTTTGTTTTCCCCCAGGTTCATATATGATTTATTGCCGACCCTGTCTAGACTTGCATTGTTCATCATATTGTATACTTTTATTAATTAACAGTTTATCACTGCACATATTATCCTCCTACACTCCAAAACTCTTATCGAATACTTGTTCGTTTTCTTGGTGTTTTTTCCTTTCTTCATGGTACAATAAGTATAAATTTGTTTTCTGGAGGTTAGATATGCTGGAACGTCCATTTGAAGTTGTTTCACCGTACTCTCCGCAAGGCGATCAGCCGAAAGCGATTCAACAGTTAACGGAGGGAATTCGGCAAGGAAAACGCCACCAGGTGCTGCTCGGTGCGACAGGTACAGGAAAAACATTTACAATCTCTAACGTTATCAAAGAGGTAAACAAGCCTACGCTTGTGCTTGCCCATAATAAAACGCTTGCCGGGCAGCTATATAGCGAATTCAAAGAGTTTTTTCCGAATAACGCTGTTGAGTATTTTGTTAGTTACTACGATTATTATCAGCCAGAGGCGTATGTGCCGCAGACGGATACGTATATTGAGAAGGATGCACAGACGAACGATGAAATTGATAAGCTGCGCCACTCTGCGACATCTGCGTTATTTGAGCGGCGGGACGTTATTGTTGTAGCGAGTGTGTCATGCATTTATGGCTTAGGTTCGCCGGAGGAGTATAAAGAGCTTGTAGTTTCCCTTCGCGTTGGGATGGAAAAGGGACGTGATGCATTGCTTCGTCAGCTTGTAGATGTGCAGTATGCGCGCAACGACATAAACTTTCAGCGGGGAACATTTCGTGTACGGGGCGATGTGGTGGAGATTTTCCCTGCTTCTCGCGATGAACACTGCATTCGCATTGAGTTTTTTGGTGATGAAATTGATCGTATCCGTGAGGTGGATGCATTAACAGGCGAAGTGCTTGCAGAGCGTGAACATGTTGCAATCTTTCCAGCATCTCACTTCGTTACAAGGGAAGAAAAGCTAACCGTCGCGATTGAAAATATTGAAAAAGAGCTTGATGAGCAGCTGAAAGAGATGCGTGAGAACGGAAAGTTGCTAGAAGCGCAGCGTCTGGAGCAGCGAACGCGCTATGACTTAGAGATGATGCGTGAGATGGGTTTTTGTTCAGGCATTGAAAACTATTCACGGCATTTAACACTAAGACCTCCTGGATCGACACCATACACATTGCTTCATTATTTTCCAGAAGATTTTTTGATGGTCATTGACGAATCTCATGTGACGCTTCCGCAGGTTCGAGCTATGTATAATGGTGACCAAGCTCGCAAGCAGGTGCTTGTAGACCATGGCTTTCGTTTGCCATCTGCCCTCGATAACCGCCCGTTAACATTTGATGAGTTTGAGACAACTACGCATCAGCTGGTTTATGTCTCAGCAACACCAGGACCTTATGAGCTAGAGCATGAGCCGCAGCCTGTTGAGCAGATCATCCGTCCAACTGGCCTGCTGGATCCAAACATTGATGTCCGTCCGATTGAAGGTCAAATTGATGATTTAATCGGTGAAATCAGAGATCGTATCGAGAAAAATGAACGTGTGTTAATTACGACGCTCACGAAAAAAATGTCCGAGGATTTAACGGACTACTTAAAGGATATTGGAATTAAAGTCAATTATCTGCATTCGGAAATTAAGACGCTTGAACGAATCGAAATTCTCCGCGATTTGCGGTTAGGAAAATATGATGTGCTTGTTGGCATTAACCTATTGCGGGAGGGTCTTGATCTTCCTGAAGTGTCGCTTGTCGCCATACTGGATGCCGATAAGGAAGGCTTTCTCCGTTCGGAACGTTCGCTCATTCAGACGATCGGGCGCGCTGCGCGGAACGAGAATGGTCATGTCATTATGTATGCTGATAAAATTACGAGATCCATGGAGGTTGCAATAGCTGAGACGCAGCGCCGCCGTGAGATTCAGAAGGCGTATAATGAACGCCATGGTATTACGCCGCAGACCATTCGCAAGGAGGTACGTGATGTTATCCGTGCAACACAGGTTGCTGAGGAAACACCGTCATATGAAGCAGAACAAGTATCTCGTAAGAAAATGACAAAGGAAGAGCGCGTCAATATGATTGCCAGACTCGAAATCGAAATGAAGGAAGCGGCCAAAGCGCTCGATTTCGAACGTGCTGCCGAGCTTCGTGATTTGTTATTGGAATTAAAAGCAGAAGGGTGACAAGGATGAACGATAAAATTATTGTAAAGGGTGCAAGAGCCCATAATTTAAAAAATATTGATGTCACCATCCCGAGAAATGAGCTTGTTGTTGTAACAGGATTGTCTGGTTCGGGAAAGTCCTCTCTCGCATTCGATACGATTTATGCAGAGGGGCAGCGGCGCTATGTTGAATCTCTTTCAGCGTACGCCCGCCAGTTCCTTGGGCAAATGGATAAGCCGGATGTAGATGCAATTGAAGGGTTGTCGCCTGCGATTTCGATTGACCAAAAAACAACGAGCCGCAACCCGCGTTCCACAGTCGGAACAGTAACAGAAATCTATGATTATTTACGCCTGTTGTTTGCACGCATCGGTACCCCGATTTGTCCGAATCATGGTATCGAAATTACATCGCAAACGATTCAGCAGATGGTCGACCGCATCTTGGAGTATCCGGAGCGAACAAAGATGCAGGTGCTCTCGCCAATTGTTTCGGGACGAAAGGGAACGCATGTTAAGGTGCTTGAGGATATTAAAAAGCAGGGCTATGTACGCGTTCGTATTGATGGTGAAATGCGCGAGCTGTCTGATGATATTCAGCTTGATAAAAATAAAAAGCACTCGATCGAGGTTGTAGTGGATCGTATTGTAATGAAGGAGGGCATCGCATCTCGTCTTGCAGATTCGCTTGAAACGGCTCTCAAGCTTGGAGAAGGGCGTGTGTTGATCGATGTTATTGGAGAGGAGGAGCTGCTGTTCAGCGAGCATCATGCTTGCCCGCTTTGCGGCTTTTCCATTGGTGAGTTAGAACCGCGGATGTTCTCCTTTAACAGTCCATTTGGAGCATGTCCATCATGTGACGGTCTTGGCGCGAAGCTTGAGGTTGATTATGAGCTTGTGATTCCGAATCCGGATTTGACGCTGCGCAATCATGCGATTGCGCCGTGGGAGCCGACTAGCTCGCAATATTATCCGCAGCTGCTTGAGGCAGTTTGTAATCATTACGGCATTGATATGGATATGCCGGTGAAGGATATTCCAAAGCATTTGCTTGATAAGGTGCTGTATGGAAGCGGAGATGAGAAGGTCTACTTCCGCTACGTAAACGATTTTGGCCAACTTAAGGAAGGGGAAATCTTCTTTGAAGGTGTGATCCCGAATATTGAACGCCGCTATCGCGAGACAAGCTCAGACTACATTCGCGAGCAAATGGAAAAATATATGGCACAGCAGCCATGTCCGAAATGTAAGGGCGCGCGCTTAAAACCGGAAACCCTTGCTGTGTTTGTCGGCGGCAGCACGATTGCGGATACAACCAAGTTGTCAGTAACAGAAGCTTATGAATTTTTTAATACATTGTCGCTAACAGACAAGCAAGAAGCGATTGCCCGGTTGGTTTTGCGAGAAATTAAAGAACGTCTCAGTTTTTTACTGAATGTTGGATTAGATTATTTAACGTTAAACAGATCAGCAGGTACACTGTCAGGTGGAGAAGCACAGCGTATTCGTCTAGCCACACAAATTGGCTCTCGATTAACGGGTGTATTATATATTCTTGATGAACCTTCAATCGGTTTGCATCAGCGAGATAATGACCGTCTCATTCAAACACTGCAAAATATGCGCGACCTTGGTAATACCCTTATTGTTGTAGAACATGATGAGGATACAATGATGGCGGCAGATTATCTGATTGATATCGGGCCAGGTGCGGGCATTCACGGTGGACAGGTTGTCTCAGCCGGTACGCCTCGCGAAGTGATGGAGGATGATAACTCGCTGACAGGACAATACTTAGCTGGTAAAAAATTTATTCCAGTACCGCTTGAACGTCGCAAAGGCGATGGGCGCAAAATTGAAATTGTTGGCGCGAAGGAAAATAATTTAAAGAATGTAAAGGTGTCCTTCCCGCTTGGTACGTTTATTGCAGTAACAGGTGTGTCTGGCTCCGGGAAAAGTACGTTGATTAATGAGGTACTTTACAAAACACTCGCACAAAAGCTGCACCATGCAAAAGGCAAACCGGGTCAGCATAAGGACATCAAGGGTCTTGAGCACCTTGATAAAGTCATTGATATTGACCAATCGCCAATCGGCAGAACACCGCGCTCGAATCCAGCTACCTATACAGGTGTGTTCGATGATATTCGCGATGTATTTGCGCAAACAAATGAAGCGAAGGTGCGCGGCTATCAAAAGGGACGCTTCAGCTTTAACGTCAAGGGCGGCCGTTGTGAAGCTTGCCGAGGTGACGGCATTATCAAAATTGAGATGCATTTCTTGCCAGACGTATATGTGCCGTGTGAGGTGTGTCATGGCCAACGGTATAATCGTGAAACGCTTGAAGTAAAATATAAGGATAAAAATATTGCTGACGTACTCGATATGACAATTGAGGATGCGCTTGTGTTCTTTGAAAATATTCCAAAGATCAGAAGAAAGCTGCAGACGATTGCTGATGTTGGTCTCGATTATATGAAGCTAGGTCAGCCGGCCACAACGCTCTCGGGCGGTGAGGCGCAGCGCGTGAAGCTGGCATCAGAACTGCATCGTCGTTCAAGCGGACGTACTATCTATATTTTAGATGAGCCGACAACGGGTCTTCATGTGGATGATATTGCACGCTTGCTCAAGGTATTGCAGCGGCTTGTAGAAAACGGAGATACGGTGCTTGTAATCGAGCATAATTTGGATGTGATTAAAGCTGGAGATTACATCATTGACCTGGGTCCGGAAGGCGGCGACAAGGGAGGGCAAATTGTTGCGACCGGTACGCCTGAGCAGGTAATGCACGAGGAGAAGTCGTATACGGCAAAATATTTAAAAACAATTTTAGAACGTGATAAGGATCGGATGAAACAGCGGGTAGAGGAAGTTGAATTGATGAAGTAAATAAAGAAAACTCGCCGACTGGCGAGCCCTGTCCTTGGGCGAAGACAGAGGCGTAGTTGCACTTATATTTTGTTCCTAAAATTTCTCACTACGTCGAATTGGCTTCCAGCTAGAAATTGATACTTTTTTAAAGTATAAAAGAGCTAGGCGCTAAAATAGGCCGAAGCCTAAAAATCCTATACTTTTCCGAATCTATTCAAAAGCTCCAAAAGAAAAACTTTTCTTTTGGAGCTTTTCCATACATAAGTTTTAAAGGATGTGTAAAAGTAATGAGATGGATCATCTCAATTATAAGCAATAGCATTGTACTCATTGTTACAGCAGGAATTTTTAGAATTTTGGTGCCGTCCTCTTTTTATATAGAAAATGTTACGACGGCGATAGCAGCGAGTATTGTATTGGCTCTTTTGAATGTGTTTATTAAACCGCTTTTAATTGTAGTGACACTGCCCATTACACTTGTTACGTTTGGACTGTTCCTCATTGTTATCAATGCAATTACGTTAAAGATTGCGGACGGTCTGCTTGGCGCAGCGTTTGATATTAAAGGCTTCGGCACAGCGGTAGCCGTAGCTGTATGCATTTCTGTTTTGAATATGCTTATTGATAAGGTGATAGTAGAGCCTCTTTCAAGGAAGGATTAACATAGTAAATGATTTGGAAGTAACATTGCAATTGCGGGTTAAGCAAGGACAGCTGGAGCGGGAAGTGGCTTATTTCTTGTAAATTGCAGTGTTACTTATTTTTATGCAATCTTTATTTTTTGTTTCCTCAAAAAAAATGATACAATGAACAACGTATACTTAAGATGGAGGTAACGATATGCCGAAGGTTCGCGCAAGAGATTTAATTGAGCAATTTCAGCTGCAGCTTGTCAGCGGAGAAGAGGGTGTAAACCGC
>JBEPZN010000028.1:0-44316 GCA_041640875.1 Ectobacillus sp.
CATAAAAGTGTTTGTCTAGCTTCTTAAATAAAACATTGACGTTTTGTGTTTTGTTCAGTTTTCAAGGAACTTGTCTATCGCTCAAAGGCGACTTTCTTAATATACCAAACATGTTCTACTTTGTAAACATGTTTTTTATTTTTATTTATCGCTGTGCGTATCACTCATCAGCGGCGAGAAATAATATATCATATCTTTTGTCTGCTTTGCAACAATTATTATTAAGAAAATTTCTGGGGTAAAAATAATACTTGTTTCTAAAGCCATTCCTACGAATAACTACCTACTACCCTTATTTCAATATGCAGCATCTATCGTATATTTAGAAATAAAACATATTGCAGAAACCTGTACATAAGAAAACCGGACAAGGCCCGCCTTTTATGGCAGCGTAGGGGTGGGACGGAGTGAAAGGCGCTTTTTGCCTTTTGCAGAGGTTCAGCCCGGAGTCTGCCATTTTGGCCCTTGGGAGCTAGACATCACCCCGAAAAGTTATACTTTCTTATCTTGCAAAGAAAACTCTCCGATTGGCAAGCCCTACTTATACTGTATTCCTAACATTTCCGACTACGTCGAATGGACTTCCAGCTGGAAATTTATACTTTCCTACAATGTAAAGAAAGAAAAACACCCCCTGCTTTTTCACAGCAAAATTCTGCTGCTAATGCAAAGAGGTGCTCTTCATCTAGAGCATGTATAGCTCCTGTTTATAGATCCATTTGATGTGCTTCCATTAAAATTCGTCCCCACTCCGTCATACCGCCAAGTGCTGCCGCAAGCAATACATAAGCGATTACCACCTTCCACTTTGTTGCAGACGATGCTTCATAGTAACGGACGATTGGTTCCATCTCATCGCGCCAGCGCTGAATTTCTTTTCCTGCCTCCAGCTCATCCAACGTTCGTGCCCAGCCTTCTTCTGTTGTGTGCAGCTCAGTGTAATATTGCATATGAGACAGCACCTCACGCTCCCAAGTTTCTGTCTTTGATAAGGAAGAGCTATGTTCCAATTCATTCAATCGATGCACAAGTGCTGCATACCCGCCCTGCGTCTCCAATTTCGCTCGCCAGGTATCATATATATGGATTCTTGTGCTTAGCTCTTTAATACGACGTTCCTGCTTAAAGCGACCCCAAATCGTAAAGATGCCGAACAGAATAATAATCCAAACTAACACACCTCCAAAAGAAACCGCTGCGAAAATGAGACCTGCTAATCCGATGAGCCAAACACGTGGACTTACAACTGCAAGAATGCGCCCGCCATCAAGCGGTGAAATAGGCATAAGATTAAACAAGTTAATCAAACCGCCTATTGTGATTACGAGTGCCCAAAACGGACTTTCCGTCAGCAGATACAGCGCACCGGCAATTAAAACCGAAAATAAACCAAACAACGGACCCATATATCCGATAAAGCTCTCCGTTTTCGCGTCCTTCGGCTGCTCCTTGAGTCCAACAACAGCCCCCATAAACGGAATGAATAAAGCTGGACTTGTCGGAATCCCTTTCATTCTTGCGGCCACGCCATGCCCGCCTTCATGGATAGCAAGCAATGCGACAAGCGCTACCGCAAACTTCCACCCGTAAACAATTGCATAAGCTCCAATACTGAGGAACATACTAAACAGCGTAGAAAATTTAAAAATCTTTAGTAAAACAAGAACATATTTCAACTTTCCTAGTGCCAATGCGCCAATCCCTAGCAGCGCACCGAGGAATTTTGACGAATTGCCCTTTTGTTTTGCCATACCATTCACCAACTCCCCTAACTATATGTACAATCTATATCGTATCTGGATTTATCACTTCATTCAAGCTACACCTTGTGTATTTTCCATATTCTTAAATACATTTTCTACAATAATTTTTCCATGTAAGATAAAATTATGTATCATGCCCTTTGCAGGTTTTATTCACTTATCCGCAATATAAGTTAAATACCATAAAGGGCAGTGAAATCTCATAATAATTAATCCATTATGAGAAAGTCATAAAATGTTCATGATGCCTTTAGTGAACAAACTAGATTTAATAGTATAGTAATAGTGTAAATATTATTTTCTTCCGAGAGGATGTAACAAACATGTATAAAAAGATCTTATCCATTTGCATATTACTTGGACTATTCCTAACACCTATTTTTTCGTCCGCTCATGTGAAATGGTTCACAAAGATAGGGCCTCAAAAAGCAAGTATAGAAGAAATTCTATCTCCGCTCTTTCTAGCGGTCACTGTTGGTGTAGCCGTCGTGTTGGCAATCTTGACACAAATTCTGCCGAAGCTTATGGAACTTACATTTGCGAAGAAGATAGATACAAAACTAGACGAGTTTCGTAAATACTCCAGAACAATTTTAAAATATGGTACAGCTATTTCTCTCATTGTTCAGGTACTAAACGGTGCGCTCTTTGCTCCTGAATTTCATTTAGATGAAGAAATTATCACTATCGCTGTATGGGCGGCCATTGCTCTTCTTTGTATTCCAAATCATACCGCAACAAAAGCAGCTTCCGTTATACTGCTTGTATTATTCGGTTCTTCTGTAGTGGAGTATGGACTGTTCCACATGCTCGATTATGGATTTTATGTTGCAATCTTTGTTGTTCTTTTGCTAGAAAAAACAAAGTACACACAGAAAATTATGCCATTTTTATATCTCGGTACCGGCCTATCTCTATGTTGGGTTGCAGTGGAAAAATGGGTATATCCTGCGATGAGCGTTAATATTATTCAAAATCATCATGTTCCTACGTTCGGATTCGCTCCTGCAACATTCATTGTACTTTCTGCATTCATTGAATTTGTAGTCGGATATTTATTGGTTGTAGGGATCTTAAATAGACTGCTTGCACTTGTATTAACCGGTCTTTTTATTCTCACGACTACGGTATTTGGTTCACTAGAAGTTGTAGGTCATCTCATGATTCACGTTTTGTTAATCATCTTTATCATTGAAGGGGTTTCCTTTTACCATCCGCCTGTAAAGATGCATAAAACAAAGACGGATCAAATGATTTTTGTGTTCCTAAACTTCATTTTTGTATTGGCAACATTCTTGCTTTTGTATTACCGCTTTGCATAAGAATTGAACAAAATATCCCTCGCTCTTTCATACGAGCGAGGGATATTTTGTTCTTCTTTGCTTTTATAAAGCCGTTGCTTCTCTACAGATTGGTACATACCCATACTTCTTCAGCATCGCGACCACTTCATCCACACTTCGCTCATCAGAAATTTCAAATTGACTATGACTCTCCTGCTTGTTAGCATAACCGCCAACAGCTGTTGAGGAAGCCGCAGACATTTTTGTAATACCCAAATGAATCAATTTCTCCCGAAAAGCAGGTCTCTCCCTTGTCGAAAGCGTCATCCCTGCTTTTGGCAAAAATAAGCGTGTCGCAAGCATAATTTGCACTAGATTCTGATCTGTGACATCCGCTGCAGGCTGGAACTCCCCAAGATGCGGGCGCATTCGCGGAAACGCAATCCCGATTTCAGTTTTAGAATACATTTGCTGTAGGTACTGAGCATGAAGGCCCGTAAAAAATGCCTCCTTCCGCCAATCATCCAGTCCTAAAAGCGCACCAATATAAACCGTTCTCATTCCCGCACGGCATCCTCTCTCCGGTGTATCCAAGCGGTAGGCATAATTGCGTTTTGGTCCTTTGACATGAAGCCGCTTATAGATTTCTTCATTGTATGTCTCCTGATGAACCGTCAATCCATCTATCCCGAATTCTACGAGATCTTGATACTCTTCCGTCTTTAAAGGCTGAATCTCAATTGCAATAGTGGAAAAATATTTCTTCAAGACACTGACACTTTCCTTTAAATACGGGATAGAGACATGCTGACGTGATTCTCCCGTTACGAGAAGCAGATTTTGAATGCCCGTCTTAGCAATTGCCTTGCCCTCTTCCTCTATTTCTAATAATGTCAGCTTTCTACGCGGAAAATCATGGTTCACGCTAAAGCCACAATATTCACAGCGGTTTACGCAGTAATCAGAAATATACAAAGGAGCAAATAACTGCATGACATGTCCAAAATGCTTTCTTGTTACTTGCTGCGCCTTCTGTGACATCTCTTCCACAAAAGCCTCCGCGGCAGGAGATAATAATGCTGAAAAATCAAATTCATTTAGCTTCGGTTTATCTAAAGCCCGCTGTACATCCTCTGGTCGGATGGTTGAAAACATCTGTTCAAAAGGGGTGTTTTTTACTTCACTATACTTTGCATAAAAACTCACAGTTTCTCCTCCTAAAATACAAAAGCTTCCCTACGCTGCTACTAGTCAATCAGGTTCAAAGGGTTGGATTATTCCTCTCGGTCTTATCGATAAGACACCCCTAGCTTTACGTCGGAGCATGTTTTACAGCATTACTATAGCAAAAAGGATTAGGAGGAGGATATGATATGTATCACTAAAATACTAACAAACAGCATGTATTCACATAATTTTTCCTTCTATGCCATTTCTTATATTTATCAACGAAGTCATAGTTGCTTTTTTTCTTATCCACGTCATGATAAGGAAAAAAAACGGAAATACAATTTGCATGGGGTAAGAATATATATAGGAAAAAATCTTAAACCAATATCTAGATGTTGAACTGTATTGTTAACCATTAAAATAGAATTTCCCAAAATAATAAGACTTAGGATTCCGATCACATAGCCTCTTTTCTTTATCTTAAATATATCTGTAGCTCCTATTACAGCCGCATAAAAAAATATCGTAATTTTAAAAAACACACAAATAATCAGAACTGAAATAGCGATCGCATCCAATCGCTGCAAAAAATTCAGCACATTCACTTGTTGAGATAGTGACAGCAATGGAAATACACTAGTTGAATGCAGCAGGGTTTTATGTATAAAAAAAACAGACCCAATAGGATCTGTTTATGGCTTCATTCATTATGCTTTACGTACGTTTGTCGCTTGCGGACCACGTTGGCCATTTTCGATTTCAAAAGTAACCTCTTGACCTTCATCTAATGACTTGTAGCCTTCACCTTGAATAGCAGAGAAATGAACGAATACATCCTCTCCACCTTCACGCTCGATAAATCCAAAGCCTTTTTCACTGTTAAACCATTTTACTTTACCGTGTTCCATTTTGTTGCCTCCCAGCATGTACCAAATACATAAAATTGCAATATAACCTTGCATGTTTATTATGTACCCACACACAATTTTTTAAACCTATGCGGCTATATTTTTTATTAACCCCAATTCTTTTTCATCTCATACATAATTTCTTTACTAAACAGAGATAATGAGAAGGAGGCTTCTATGTTCTCTATACATTTCCTGTCCGTTTCTTTCGTATATGTTCAAGCTGTTTCCTGCAACATTATGAATGCTAAAGCGTAAGAAATAAGGAGACTATATTCCCTTACTGATAGCGATTATAATCAATGACCTTATTCGTCATGTAAATACGATTTAATTCTTCATACCGTTTCGCGCGATGAAGCAGCGTCTCGTTCATATCCTTCAGCTCAAAATACAAGCGACATGTATCCCCGACAAATGCCAGTATTGCCGTATCATCTCCTTCAAGCACAAGCTGTTCAAACAAACCAATATAATGGAGAGCCCTATCACCAAGTTCAATTGCCGCCTTTTCTAAATCCATTGTCTGCTTGACGCAGCGCAGAAGCGTCACATCTGCCTTTTGGATAAGCAGCGACCTTGCCTGATTGACAAGCGGATAGAAGGTCGATGTAAAATTCGGTGTTTGTTCCACTAAATCCTGCATGTAAGCCATAAATGGATATGTCTCACTTTCACCCGTACAAAAACACCTTGCATCCTCAAGAACATTTGTAATAGCTAGCAGGACCTTATAATTTTTGGATAAAGCATGAATTAAATCATTGATATAAGACGCGCGCATCTGGACGAGCTCCTCCAGCTCCTCTCCCTGCCGAATCGCTGGTTCCTCCTCTCGCTTACGCCGCTTTTCATCGAATTCCATCCAAATATTCAAAAAATCCTTCTCCATTATTCTCCCTCCGTTCACACGTAAAACCATAATTAATGTATCTGTATGTTGGAACAAGGGAGAACATTCAAAATAACTGCTTAGAAATCCGCCGTACTGTGCACATATAGACGATAAAGACAGCTCGCAGATTGGCGGGGATAGAGACGTAGTTGCACTTACACTTTAGTCCTGAAATTTTCTGCTATGTCGAATTCGCTTCTAGCTGGAAATTTATACATTCTAACAGTGTAAAAAAAGAGCAAAGTCCTCAAATGACGAGGACTTTGCTCTTTGTTATTATATGTATACATTAAAAAATACTGGAGGCTCATTTATGTTTGATGCCCATATCCATCTAAACCAATACAGAGACATCGACTGCCAGATAGAACAGTGGCAGCAAGCTGGCATTAAAGGAGTAGCAGCCGTATCAACCGACTTACGATCCAGCTACGAAACCCTTTCGCTTAAGCAGCGATATCCTGACTTTATTTTTGCAGCAATTGGGTTTCATCCAGAGCAGCCCCTCCCCTCTTCCTGCGATATCACTGAATGGGAGAATCTGCTACGCCGGGAACGCCACCTTATTTCAGCGATTGGTGAAGTAGGGCTGCCATATTATACGCTTCACGAACAGCAGCATGATTCTCTAGAACATTATATTGCATTTCTTGATGAAATGATGTGCATCTCCAAAAGGGAAAGCCTTCCGATTATACTGCATGCCGTCCATTCTCATGCGCCAATTGCCTATGACTTATTAACTCGGCACCGTATTCTAAAGGCGCATTTCCATTGGCTCAAAGCAGCTCCGTCTGTTGTGAAACAAATTACAGACAGCGGGTATTATATTTCCGTCACACCAGAGGCCTGCTATCGGGAGCGTGACCAGGATCTCATTCGCCACGTTCCACTAAAGCAGTTATTAACAGAAACAGATGGTCCATGGCCGTTTTCCGGACCTTTTCAAAACAAACCTACCTCTCCCATCTTTATACAGGATGTTATAAAAAAAATAGCGGAAGTAAAAGGAGAAGAGATTACGATTGTTCAAAAGCAATGTAAACAAAACATGCTAGCCTTATTTAGACCTTCTGCACTTAACTCTGCCGAAAGCGAGGAGAATGAACGAACAATCTAGAAAATGCACGCCGTATAGACAAGTTCTGTATGGCTATTTTTTGTGTAATACTTTTACAGAATGACAGCTAGCACACAGGTATGATTTGAATAGGAATGTATACCTTAAGAAAGCCTCTTTTACCCAAAGGTAAAAACTATATATTTCATAAAGTTAAGCATTTAAAAGGAACCATCTCAATTCCTTTGTTATAATGAACAACATATTTATTGTCTTTTAGAATGGAAAAGAACGGAGATGCGAAAATGGAATCACGGAATCAAAAGATCTTGCTTGGCTTATCCATTGCTGCCTTTTTAGGGCCTTTCACGCAAACGATTTATACACCAAGCCTGCCGGAAGTCGGTCATTTTTATGCAGCGAACCAATTTATGGTCAATCTTACAATTTCCCTTTATACGTTTATCCTGGCCGCCAATCAATTTTTCGTCGGGCCTCTAACAGATACGCGCGGACGAAAAGCCACACTGCTGCCCGGTCTGCTTATTTTTATGACCGGCTCACTTATTTGCTTTCTGTCATCGAACTACTACTTATTTCTCTTCGGAAGAGCTATACAAGCATTCGGCATTACAACTGGCTCAGTCGTAGCGGCAGCTGTCATCGGCGATATCTATGCGCCCCATGAACGCGGTAAAGCGATGAGCATCTATCAAACGATGGTCTTCCTAGGTCCCGTGCTTGGTCCTGTCATCGGCAGCTTTATTGCTTCCTATGCAGATTGGCATACAGCCTTTGCCCTTTTAGCAGCTGCTGCCTTATTCGCTTATTTATACAACCGTTCTATATTGCCTGAAACATTGCCTCCGGATGCGGTGAGCAAAAAAATTACAGCACAAACCTTTTTTAATATTATCTCAAATAAAGCCGCCTCCGCAGTCATGCTGCTTGCCTTTGTGCAATTTTACGGCTATTACATTTTTCTCGTATTCTTACCTACTCTATTAGATGAATTATTTCACGTTTCACTCGCAGTAAAAGGTCTCTTCTTTATGCCGCTTACCGCGGGTATTGTACTTGGCACAATGCTTGGCGGACGCCTGCAGACACGTTTGACGCATGCGTCTATTTTAGTCCTCTCCTCTTATGGAATCGGACTTGTCGTTGCCCTCTTTTGGGGATTCCTGCATTGGGGGCTCCTGACGATCCCTGCGCTTATCATATTCTTGCTCGGCTACGGCATTTTGCTCGGCACAAGCTTGCCATCACAGTCGACTTCGCTTGTAAATTTGTTCCTAAATGAAAAGGGAACAGCAATGGGCGTCTATAACTTTGTCCGTTTCACCGGCGCCGCCATCGGTCCGCTCTTCGGTACAACCTTGTACCACCTCGGCGGGGACGATGCATTATATATTACACTATTTGCGTTCCTGCTCGGATCTGCTTTTGTGATTCAGCGTACTATGCGGCAGACAATCGCATTGCAAAAGGGAGCGTAGGCAAGAACCTGGCTTTAGGTAAGGCTGATTCTTTTCTCCGTTACACAAGCTGTTTTTTATCTTTTGCACCAGAACTAGACCATACTCAAAAGTGAATTTTTTAAAAAATGAGAGGGCTGTCCCAAGGATTGTAATATGCAACCTTGAGACAGCCCTCTGCTTATGTAATTTATCAATTGTTCATTTAGGTGAAGCTTACCACTTCCCCATCATTTGGAACAAGTACTTGTTGATATACTCCCTTTTCGGTCAAATAATTATGTAGTTCATTCCTTTTGAGACTACAATGATTAATAGCTTCTAAATGTACTGCAATCACTTTCGAATCTGATATATTTGCAACTTTCAAGACATCTTCTTTGGTCATTGTGATAGAATTTCCGAAAGTTAACTGTGCTTCTCCTGAATTTACTACTATTACATCCGTGTGGCATACACAAAAATTAATATATTTCCTTTGCATAAACTGGCAACACTCTTACATGTTGAAGGAATTTCGTCATATTTGTATCGTCATCAATTGGATATGTAAATACTAACCGTTCAGCTACATCCTTTGCTAAGGCTCGGAACAATTCACAAGTAACAAATATAGCATCCCAAAAGTGATCATAGTTACTATCAGCATAGGTTTCTTTATACATCTCCCAATAGGATTCAGGAAGGTATTTTTTATAATACTTACCCATTTTTCCCGTCGAAACTTGGAAATCATGTTTTGTGCCAATCCACCAAGAAACCATCTCGTCTAATCTAGTCCTTATGATACTTTCAAACATTTGCTTTGCATATGGCAGCTCATCACGCCAAATTCCTTTTGCAACATTTTGCAAACACCACCAAAAATCATTACAGCAGCTCATAAAAAGCGATTCTGTAGGCTTTTTTACCCAAAAGTCCATATCCGTAGGAGCATTGATCAAAGGCAGTATATTGTCCTTATCCAATAATGGAATTGTAAGCTTATCCTTAAGGTATCCATCCATCATTGCTTCTTTTGTTTCAATATGAAGGTCTATACGGTTTCCATCTGTAAAGAGCATCAAATACCCATAAGACCTAACAAAATCTATATCCATACCGATACGTTTATCATTTTTATCAGGCTCTTGAATCATGAGCAATTCCCCAAAAATATGAATCCATGTCTCATCTTTTATGAAAGAGGCTGTTTCTGTCACTACATAAACAACATCATAATCCTGAAAAATATCCTTTGGAGCGTTAGGATTGGTTCTTGAACCGTTCATATACACCGCTCTTATTCGGTCGTCTTTTTGAGCTGTTCCTACTATCAAATCAAACATTTCCTTTTCGCTTCTCATCGCTATTCACCTCGGAAAATGTAAATATGTTCATCTGTTTGTTGCTGTCTGTATCAATAGGATTCATTCTTTATAAACTACGGCATTCCTTTTTCATTTCAAAAAATCAACAAGAAAAATAAAGTAAACTGTATACATAGCTTCTTTAAATATACTTGTAAAGGGTTCAACAACTTTTCTTCGTTTGTACGCCTTGCCATTTTTAATTCTTCCTTATTTAATAATAGGTACGCACACTACTTTATGTACACGATATTTTTAAAGAATGGTATTGAAGACAAATAAAAAACGCTCCTTACAAATCGTAAGAAACGTTGATTTCAGCTCATTGGCAAGCGATGCTTGATACCGATGGTCGGAGTCGAACCGACACTCCAGAGGAACACGATCTTGAGTCGTGCACGTCTGCCAATTCCGCCACGCCGATACTATTGGAGCGTAAGACGGGACTCGCCCCCGCGCCCGATTGGTTAACAGCTGATAGCTCTACCACTGAACTACTGCGGAATATGATTAGTTCAAAAGAACAAGTTGACTGTTAAACAAGTCTAACAAGTTCCAGCAGAGTTATAAAAAAAACGGATATTAATAGGAATTGGCTGTTCAAAACGGATTTTCAACAACACTTTTTTATATTTAATCAAATGATTATAAACTTTGACGTTAAACAGCCGCCTGAATTTCTTCCTCGCGAATTTTGTTTAAAGAAAGTTGGTGAATTGTTATTTCCGGTCGACTACCAACTCTGATATTTATTGATGTTTGTCCCAATCCTTCACTTATATAAAAAGGTTTATCCTCAAAGTAATGCAGCCCTTTAATCATATTCATCTTCATCATAGTCCTTCCCAGCTTCATTAGATGATACGGTTTAGGCCAGTGTATTTGTCCGCCATGAAAATGACCTGAAAGCAGATAATCGAAGTGCCACCCCTTCATGTTGAGAACAATATTAGGATCATGAGTTAAAACTAAACGGTATCCTTCCTTTAAACCTGAGTATGATGTTTGCAGGTTGCTTTTTTTTGAATGCAAATCGTCTATACCAATAATATGAATAAGCTTTCCTTCGACAACAATTGAATCATTTTCATTTTGAAGAGTCTTACACCCATATTGCTCCAAAGTATTTCTTAATACTTCAAAGTCCTTTTGTTTTAATCTGTAGTCATGGTTTCCAAATACAGCATAAATGCCATAACACGGATTTAACCTGTTAAAAACTTTTAAATAAGGAATCAGCTTTGGAATACTGCGTTTTTTATCAAGAAAATCCCCCGTTAAAGCAATTATATCAATTTTCTCTCCTGCTAGCTTGTTGTAAAGATGTTCAGGAGAAACAGAAATATTTTCTAAATGCATATCTGAGATCTGTAAAATATTTAAATGAGGTCCTTGAAGCTGATCAGAATCTATATTAGATAAATTGACTCTATTTAAAGCAACTCTATGAGTATTTTTGTATGCTCTATAGAAAAGGAGCACAGTACCTAAAAACAAAAGAATCAAAATAAATAATTTCATTGTTCCCCTCCTCACATCGTATTATTATATAAAACCTGAGAAGAAATTATTAGCGGGAATTAATGGAGGAAAAGAAAAGGCAACTATTATGCAAATTTACTGAAAATGATAAAAAGGGCATTGTTTACTTCATCCAGCTTAATTATTACCATAATTTAATCAACTTTGATGTAAATTCAAAGGCATAAAAAAGCTGTTTCTTTCTTAACCTAAAACTGTTCTTCCAAGAGAAAGGGAATCATTAATTTAATAAAGAGCAGGTGCGTTATATTGCAATTATCACCAAGAATTTATCACTCACTGGTTCGACCTAAATGGCTTACAAAGTTATATATTCAAAATCATATTAAGCAACATTTTAATTTATCGGATAAAAAAGTGTTGGATTTTGGAGCAGGTACCGGGGCAAATTGCACCCTATGCACACCTGATCATTATTTTGGTATTGATCCGGATTCATATAGGGTTGAATTTGCGAAACGTTTGTATAACCAGTACCAATTTGAAACTTTAACGGGAAGTGAACTTCCTTCAGAAAACAATAGTTTTGATTTTATTTTAATCATTGCTGTATTGCACCATATCCCTCCAGAAATGGTTCATGATTATGTAAAAGAATTTAAACGGGTCTTAAAACCAGATGGTAAAATAGTTATTATGGAACCTTGTTTATTCGAAAAGTCTCCAATCAGTAATTGGTTCATGAGGTCGAATGACAAAGGTGAATACATTTTGAGAGAAGAAGAGTATTTAAATTACTTTACGATGGAAAATTTCCGATGCCAGGTTCTAAAAAGATTTAAAAAATGTTTCTTTTATAATGAACTGTATTTTTCAGCTTCCTTGTGATTACTTAGAATAAAGTTATTAGACTTTTGATTTAGACATTTATAAAGGCAGGTTCTGCATTGTAACATCAGTATAATTAAGGAAAAATCTCTAAACAAGCAGTGCCTAGTTTTTTGATTGTATAATCCACCGTTTCTTATTATGTACGTAATTCTTGTAAAGAATTACGTAAAGTTCATTCCTACTTCTAAACGCTTTTTTATAGTGTTTCAAGATTTTCTCAAATTTTAAGTAACGGTTCCTGTTAATTATTGTCCCTTTAGCCTTCAAAAAATAAAGAAAACTCGTCGAATTGGCTTCCGGCTGGAAATGTATACTTTCCTACAGTGCAAAAAAAGGCCAATGTTCTGATTATATCAAAACATTGGCCTATAGGTTTACTCTTTAATCGATACCGATGGTCGGGGTCGAACCGACACTCCAGAGGAACACGATTTTGAGTCGTGCGCGTCTACCAATTCCGCCACATCGGCATATATTGGTGCGGCCGAGAGGACTTGAACCTCCACGGTGTTGCCACCACTAGGCCCTCAACCTAGCGCGTCTGCCATTCCGCCACGACCGCATAAAGGGCGATTGATGGGAATCGAACCCACGAATGTCGGAGCCACAATCCGATGCGTTAACCACTTCGCCACAACCGCCATCATAATGGTGGAGGGGGACGGATTCGAACCGCCGAACCCACAGGGAGCGGATTTACAGTCCGCCGCGTTTAGCCACTTCGCTACCCCTCCAAATGATATACATCATGTCATTGTGTTTTACTCGTTTAGGAGTTGTTCACCTGACACTCATTTATCATACACTATAAATCGTTATATTTAAATACTATTTTGTTATGTACTTATTTCCAAATACACCTTGTATCATCTGCCCATCTCAGTAACTTTTCAAATGTTCCTTGAAGGCTCAACAATCAGTTTCTAATCATGTTTAGAATTTTATATTTGTGGGCGTAAAACCACGATATCTTTAGGTTCGTGGTAGTTCATCTTCCCTTAATAAATATTCATTTCCATCTTGATCATAAAATGTGAACATAGTACCAAACGGCATTCTTAGCATTTCTCCCACTTTTACTCCGTTTTGATTCATTTTCTCATAAGCTGATTCAATATCAGTTGTGCTGAAAAGAATGGATGGATGCGCAACCTTAGAAGGTTCATGCTGTTCCATTGCTGACTTAGAGTAAAGAACTAAAGTAGTAAATTCATCATCACTAGGTCCGACCTCTATCCAAGACGCGTTGGGTCCCATCGGTTGTTCCATCTTTAAAACAAAACCAAGTTTTTTTAACCAGAACTCTTTTGCTTGTTCTTGGTCTTGTACATATACAGTGATTTTTCCAATTTTATTAATCATCACATAATCTCCTTTTAAACAATTTTTTTAATTATATCCCGGTTATCACGAAATAAGAAAAGGTGCCTAACCTTCAGTACGTTAAGGATTTAGTCCATTTGGGGCCAGACACTGAATATAGATCAAGTGAATTTAGATATTGTTACCTATTTGAGCAACAATGTAGGTATTCTTGATTCACATCATGCAAAGATTCTATTTTGCGTTCTCATCCGTCTGATGAATGCCAAATACATTTCCTTCAGGATCAATATAGTATCCCTGCCACGCCATACCAGGCAGAGCATATTTTGGCAAAGCAACCTTGCCGCCATTATTAAGGATTTTCGCTTCAATAGAATCGTAATCTTCCACGCCCATTGTACAAACAAAGGCACTCAAAGCATGGTTTGTTTCTGGTGGAGGACCTTGACGCTGCATCAAAGCTCCGTTGATTCCAGGTTCATTCTCATTACCCGTTATGGCTCCAAAATAAGGAACACCGGCATAATCACTCCAATCCTGGAATGTCCATTCGAATACCTCTCCATAAAACTTCTTTGCCCGTTCCATGTTATCTACATGAATTTCGAAATGAACTAATCTTCCCATGATACCCTCCTAATTTTCATACAAATTTTTACTTCCCTAATTCTTTTATTTTCAGTAATTTCATGATTCAACTGTTGTATTCGGACTCAGCAACAGCTTTCACCCGATTGACAAAAGAAACCACCACTTCATTTGTTGCAAATTGTAAAAAACGTTCAGCATTCTCGTTCAAGGCTTGGTTTGTAGCTGTATATCTAAACAATGTATGGTTTTCATCGATCTGTTCCAATTCATATGTAGCTGTAATATCAAACATATTGGCAAGCACAAACCCAACTTTTAACGTCTTATGAGTAGATGTATTAACATATTCCAGCGTTTCTACCTCGTACTCCTGTATTTCTTCGCCTTCTTTATACTTCTGACGGTACACATTTCCCACAACCGCAGCTGTTTCTTTCACCGGAGTATTCTCTACCACCTGAGGCATAAGCTTTTGCATCTGCTCTAACGAACCATCTAAATACGAAAATACATGTTCAATCGACGCATTGATTTGTACTTCTTCTGTCCAGCTTTTCATTCCATTCCCCCTTCATTTGTGATTATTACCATTATACGAACTGGTGTTCTTTTTGTCAATATAAGGAAACACACGCTATAAAATTAATTTTTCAATTTATTTTGCTTGCTCAGCCTAACCCGATTGTATTCATCACAATTATGACAAACTAAAGCAAAAGGAGGGATTCCATGAAAAAATATCTGGCTGCCTTACTATTATTCACATGCATCTTTGGATTCAGCACCCAAGCCGCTGCCCAAAAATCTGTTCCGATTCTTATGTACCATTCCATTGATGAATTTAAAGGCAGCGGTATAAGAGACTTATACGTCTCACCTAAAAGCTTTGAGCAGCAAATGCGGTATTTAAAGGACAACGGCTATACGCTGCTTACCTTTGAACGGTGGGATGAGGTAAATAAGGTGGAAAAGCCGATTTTCGTTACATTTGATGACGGGTACAAAAACTTATGGAATGCGTTCTCTGTCTTTCAAAAGCTAAAAGATGATACCTTTCAGCCTGTAGGAACGATTTTTGCCATTTCCGACTTTCTTACCAAGCCAAAACGGCTTTCCGGACCAGAGCTTTTGGAAATGTCTAATTCCAAGCTTTTTTCCATTCAATCGCATACTGCTACACATCCGGACTTGCGAAGCACGCCAAACTCCGAATACGAGCTAAAAGAATCGAAGGAAAAGCTCGAATCAATCACTGGAAAACCTGTGATTGCCCTCGCTTACCCGTTTGGCTTTTTCGATGACAGGGTCATAGCTGAAACGAAGAACTACTACAAATTTGCCGTTACGGTAAAGCCGGGTCTGTTCAAAGAAACAGGACGGCCTGATGAATTTTACCGCATGCCCCGTGTTTTTGTTACATACGACATGACGCTTGAGCAGTTTGCGGAAGCGCTTCGTAAATAACAAGAAAATGCACCGCATTAGTAGGGGATATAACAGTGATTTGGCATAGAAAAAATAATAATTTGAATTCCCTACGCAAAAAAGGTTCAAAAGCTGAAAACTTTTGAACCTTAGATTGTTTATTCACTTTGTATTATTGTAAGGCTTCCTTCAAACGCGCCAGCTCTTCATGGAGAAATCGCATACGTGCAATCAGCTCCCTTTGCATATCTTCAGTTTCCGGCTCCTCCTGCACTGCTAATACCGCTAACTCCATTTCCAGCTTTTGAATTTGATTCAGCGTATCCGTTTGTTCAGGGGATAAGGACAGCCTGGTATTCCGAAATTCTTCATACGTGCCTGGAAAGATTCTAGTATCCTCACCATTGATGTACAACACTCTTGTAGAAAGCCTTTGCAGCAAATACCGATCATGCGAAACAATAATTGATGCTCCCGGGTACTGCTCTAACGCCTGCTCAATCACCTCACGAGTGTCAATATCAAGATAGTTGGTAGGTTCATCAAGTACGAGTAAATTTGCTCCCGAGAAATACAGCTTCACAAAAGCAACCCGGCAGCGCTCTCCCATGCTCAAGTCCCCAATTCGCTTATCTACATCCTCCCGCTGAAATAGAAAGCAGCCAAGCAGCGTACGAGCATTCGTTTGTGTCATGTCCGGAATATCTAAAATACTTTCTAAAATCGTCTGATTCACATCCAGCTTCCCCAGCTCCTGCGCAAAATAACCAATTTTCAGCTCGGGATGACGGATAATCGATCCAGCAGCTGGCATCAAGTCTCCGACAAGCAGCTTGAGCAGCGTTGTTTTCCCTGCACCATTTGGTCCAATTACAGCAATTCTCTCCTGCCTTTGAATATGAAACGAAAGCTGCTGAAACAGCGACGCTTTCCCATAAGAGAATGCAAGTTCCTCCACGCGTACTAGTGAGTGTGCTTCAAAACGACTTTCCTGAAAGCTTAGCTTTACCTTTGCTGTCTCCTTTGGCTTCTCAGTGCGGTTCTCCAACAGCTTCTCTAATGCTTTTTCCTTCGCTTTAAAACGCGTCACATGCTTTGTTGCCTTCTTTTTCTGAAACGGATCCCGCTCACTGGCCGCGTTGTGGCTTTGCTGAAACCAGTTTCGATACTGCGTGATAATCTCCTTCAGCTTGCGGTGCTCCCTCTCTTCCTTTTCATACTGCACGGCAAGTGCTTTTTCCTCTTCATCCTTTTGCGATCGATAAGCAGTGTAGCCGCCTTTATAACGTTTCGTTCCTTCAGGAGCTAACTCATAAATCACATGAGCAACGCGATCTAAAAAATAACGGTCGTGTGACACAATCAGAACAGCACCCGGATAATGCGTAATCCAGTTCTCCAGCCAATCCATTGTCTCGCTATCAAGATGGTTTGTCGGCTCATCAAGAATAAGAAACTTTGGTTCTAATGCTGCCAGCCGCGCCAGCTGTGCTCTCGTTTTCTGTCCGCCGCTTAAGCTGCCAAAGGGGAGTTGCCACAAATCTGCAGGTAGATTCACCTTTTGTAAATATGTCTCCACACGTACCTCCCACGTGTAACCATCCAAATTCACATATTGCTCATACAACCTATTATAAGAATCAAAATTAGCATCTGGCTGTCCAAGATGCCTTTCCAATATGCTCATCTCGTTCTTGATACGAGACAGCTCCGGCATCCCAGCATATACGAAATCCAATAATGTCGTTCCCTCCGCTACATGAAGATGCTGCTCCATACAGCCCCATTCCTCCATCGACAGCAGGCGCTGGATGCTGCCGCGATCTATATTCGTCTTCCCAAGTAATGTTTGGATGAATGTTGTTTTTCCTGTTCCATTTCTCCCAAGTAAAGCAATATGTTCGCCCTGTGAGATTTCAATATGCACGTTCGCAAAAATCTGCTTACCGTTCCATTCCTTTGCAACTCCATCTGCCTTTACAATCAGCATATGCATTCCCCGCTTTCGTAAAATAAAAAATCACAGGCAGCTGCCTGTGATGGATATGCGAAAAATGAATAACACAAAAATGGGTTGCAAAAGAACACAGTTCAATAAAGAACATGAATTCAATCACGAAAGCATTTTTGCCGTATAAGCCGCATTTTAAAAAATGGGCATAGTTATTCTGTACACATACCGCCGTTAGGCAGCGCCTTTGTCTCGTATAGCTTTGTATTAGCGAGCAAAGTGTACAAAATACATATCGGCAAAGATACCTCCATTCATAGATTTAACCTTATCATAGGTAGTATATGGATAATTGTCAAGGGATGTGTAGGAAATTTCGAATGAAAGCTTGATTACCCACCAAAAAACAAATCAACAATGTTAGAAGCTTTAGAGGAGTTCTTGTTGTAAAACTCGGAGTATCCGCAATTTTTGCAGTACACGACAACAAATTGGTTATGCTGTACATCTAAAAACTTAGACAAGCCAGTTCCTGTCATAGCTACTTCTTTTGTACCAGTTTCTCGGCCACCACATTTGATGCATCCTTTTTGGCTCATTGAACTCCCATCCTTTTCTTAATTTTAATACCACAAAAAGGAATTTCCTAAATAAGGGAACGATGAGTTTATTATAACATGTCTGTTATATCCATAATTAACCTTTTATGTTGATTTAGCAGAATACTAGCAAATTCCCCTTTGACAAATTGGCTACAGTACTTCTTCTTACTCACGGTAAACATGGTTTCCTTAAAATAGTTATTTTCCCTTTATACTTTGCATAATTTTAAACAAAACTGCTTTAAGGAGATGATACTATATGGATGAAATCGGCTGGGCTATCCAAGACATTAAAGAGTATGACCATTTAAAGTTGCAATGGATTAGAGGTAAGGGATACCATATTTATGATACCAATCAATTTCCAGAAGTGCCTTTGCAAGAATTTCGAGGAGGCAGATGGGCAGCTATCGAGGCTTTTGATAGAACTGTTTTAAAGTATTTAAAAAGGAAATATGAACAATGAGCTGATTAGATTAGTAAAAATGAAAACCGTGCAGTACAGATCTTTTTTGTTGTGTCATTCGTATCCTATTGACTCGGGTAGAAAAAGGCAGAAACTTCTGCCTTTTTTCTTTGTCCATCATCTTTTCTGTAAGGATAATCCTCTATGTAAACACAACTCTTATTTATCTCTAAGCCTACCCCCGATCCCCCGTCAACAACGCCACCGTCGGAATATCCGCTGGCGCCCACTCCAAATGCAGCAATTCCTTCGCCGGCACCCATCTCAATTCTGCATGCTCTTTTGCAGTCGCTGTGCCTTCTATGATCTGAGCTTTGTATGTAATCAAATTTACAATGACGTTCGGATACTCATGGATAATATCTGCATATCTTTCGAAAATCTCGATCGTGCAGCCAAGTTCTTCTTGGATTTCACGGCTTAATGTGTCCTCTGGCTGTTCACCCTCCTCCACCTTGCCGCCGGGAAATTCCCATAGATTAGGGAGATCCATTTCAGGGGAACGCAAGGCACATAGAATATCATCCTTTTCATTAAAAATGACTGCGCCAACAACTTGTACTGTTTTTTTCATAACATATCTTCCTTTCCTTGCTGTATGTAAAAGCTTGCTGCTTCCTATTTAACATAAACACAAAAGAGAAAAAATACACTCCATAGCCCAAGAAAGATAACGCAGGATCTTACCAACTAAAGTAACATCCTGCTCTCTTTTGTATTATTGATGTGCCTTCATATAAGCAATCGTCTGCCTTAGTCCCTCTTCATAAGAGGTGCGCGGCAGCCTTCCAATAATCCTTTCATATTTCTCTCCGCTTAGTACAACCGGCTCTTCTGTTAAATACAGCATCTCCACAACCTCGCGCATGTTAGCATTGAACAAGCCGAGAAATTGAATCATGCCTTTCGTGATCGTTGATACTCGTTTGTCATACTTCGTAATTCCTCGAAGCGTTTGGACAATTTCCTCTCCTGTGATGACGCCCGCCCCAGGAATATTCCAGTTTTGTCCGTATGCTTCCTCGCACAATGCTAGGTTGACAATGGCCTTTGCCCCGTCTGGCGTATAAATGAATTCTCTTGCAATTTTTTGGTTTCCGACAAAGCTGGCTTTTTTGCTTTGTACGATGCTTTGCAACGTATAGTTCAAGATAGTGTTTTCGGCATTTGGGCCGTAAAAGTCGGGAAAATGAGCAATGAGTGCTGGTACACCGGATTCCTTTACTATTGTTTCCACCTGTAACCGAATCTTTCCTTTTTTCGTATGAGGCTGTTTCGGGGCCTCTTCATCCACCTTCTTGCCTGGGCTTCGTCCGTAAGCATAGATATTATCTACCATAGCAAGCTTTGCAGACTGTTCCTTTGCCGCATGGACAATATTCGTCATAAAGGCAGCTAGTTTTCCTTCCCACTCGGCATACGGTATGTTTGCTGCTTGAAATACAACATCTACTCCTCTAGCAGCAGCTTGTAAGTCTTCTGCCCGAAAAATATCGCCAGTCATGATTGTGACATTGGGCTCTGCGCCAAACAATTTCTCTAATTTCTCTTTTGTACGCGCAAAGGCTGTGACAGCAATTCCTCTTTCACACAGCTCCTTGACAATAGAATATCCCATTCCGCCTGAAGCTCCTAATACTAACGCTTTTTTCATCTTAGCTCCCCCTTTAATTAACCACTGTTCAATTAAACTCAAAAAAAATTATATGAGCGATCTCAGTAAAAAATTCACATGCGAACGAGCTAAATCCTTCACTTCGTCATAACCGACTACATGACGGCTATAGTGGGTAACAAAGCCGTGTAAGGATAGAAACACAGACCATATGTCTTGAAGCGATGCTTTTTTATCACATAACATATATACGCTTTTTGCAAATGCTTCATAGCTTTTATTTGGCCCTTCATTAATAAAGTTTCTAACCTCCTCGTCCTTAATAAGGAACATAATCTCATAATGGCTTTGATGTGTGAGACCAAACTCTATAAAGCCAAGCAGCACCTGCTTTAGCTTTTCATGCTGTTCCAATTCCTGCTCCATAATGTTGGCTAATATATGATCCAGCATGTGAAAATGCTCTTGTACCATGGCATAAAATAACTCTGCTTTGTTTGTAAAATGATAGTAAATGGCACCATGGCTGTAACCAAGTTCCTTGGCAATTTGTCTCATCGATACATGCCCATACCCGTTTTGAACGAACAGGTCTCTTGCTGCATCCATAATCATTTCGCGTGTTAGCTCTTGTTGTACAGATTTTCTTGGGGACATGAGAACCTCCTTATTGACCACTGTTCAACAATCATTTTATTCCATCAAATTCCATTCGTCAATATCAATATGCTAAAATTTGCTTAGCATATCTCCGTTAGAATACTAAAATTTTGAAGGAACTGCTCTTTGCTGCTGTGCAGGTTGAGCAGAATCCACGTCATGAAATACAAGAAAGAAGGGCTAACGCCAAACGTACACGGGTACCCTTGGCGTTAGCCCTCTATTTATTTATTCTGCTCCACGATACACATATTGCTCCTTCGGTGTGGCAACCTGTTTCCAAGATGTCACATTGAGTACCGGAATTGTCGTACGAAATGGTTGATAGTACTGCGTTTCAATCGTCCCCTCTGCCGTAATCCACTGATCATTGCTCCAATCAGCATCCTCTGGCTTGTTTACAAGCATACCAAACACACCAGAATCAGCTACACAATGGATAATGCCAAATCGGAACAAGAAATACTGCTCCTTCCCAGAACTGTCATCTCGGAAAATAAATCCTTGAAATGACAAGGTCTTGTCGACAAATTCACCTGGACTATTATAAATAGTTTCCATTCCTTTTAAGAAATCTGTATCTGTCAAAGCAATCCGATCACGACCCACGTACTTCTTTTTCTCCTTTGCCATCAGCTCGCGATACCCCTCACTCCCGTAATAAATGCTCGTATCAGGTTTTAGGAATTGCCGCTGCATGAAAGGGTCATTATTTCCAGGCTCTGCGACCGGAAAATGGAATCCTTTTGCCTTTACAATATCGGAATCAAGGGAAGCAATTGGAAGAAACAAGCCGCTAAGAATCGGAAACCAGAGTAAGGCGAAGGAAAAGCGACGCTTCCAGCCCTTTTCCTCCTCATGCTGATGACCGCAGTGATCTCCGCAATGCTCATGATTATGCGACTCCTTCTTAAAGACAGCAATCACCTGCACCACTGTCAGCAAAGCAAGCAGTACAGCAGCACTTTTAGAAAGATAGGCGTATTTCATATTAATATATTTTGTAATATTTCCAGATATATGAAGTTGCATAAGCAAAAAAGTAAATCCTAATAATATATAGGCACGTGCCATATTCTCACCCCACAAAATGAAGCACTACTGAACTCATATAGACTGTCACTGCAATCAAGGCAATCAATACAACAACAAACTTTGTCTTAAATGACCCGAGCATCATTAGCGTGTTCTTAATATCGACCATTGGCCCAAATACAAGGAACGCAACAAGCGAGGATACCGCGAATGTACTTTGAAAAGAGGACGCAATAAATGCATCTGCTTCTGAACAAAGTGATAAGATAAAGGCTAACCCCATCATTACCCCGGCGGATGCAAACGGACCTTGTCCAATGGAAAGAAGCACAGATGTTTTTACAAAGGTTTGCACACTGGCCGCAATTAAAGCGCCAATAATTAAATATTTACCCATAGAGAAGAACTCCTGTACCGCATGCTCACAAACATCCCAAAGCTTTTGCTTGAATGTCTTCTGCACAATCGAACTATGACTGTGCTGGCTTTCATTCTTCAGAATAGAACCCTTAAATAAGAAAGAAACAATAAGCGCAACAATAAACGCAACAATAAAAGCTGTGCCTGCACGAAGCCATACCATCTTCCAGCTGTTCCCGAACGCCACATACGTAGCAAACAGCACAACAGGGTTAACAATCGGACCTGTTAGCATAAAAGCAACTCCGGCATGAGCAGGAACCCCTTTTCCAATCAAGCGGCGCACAATGGGGACAATGCCGCACTCACAACCTGGAAATAACAAACCTAGCACCAATGCCATCAAAATCGATAATACTCGATTCTTTGGCATGAAACGCGCAACCATATCCTCGGTTATAAACATTTGAATAATTCCAGAGACAAATACCCCAATCAAAATAAAAGGAAGTGCCTCAATTAAAATCGAAATAAAAATTGTATTCATTTGTAAAAAAGCTTTTGGTATGTGAAAAAATTCCATAGAAGTCACCCCGCTATTCCGAAACCTGATTGTCATTGTACTCCTATTTTTCTATTTCAACAAGTAGAATACTTAACCAACTAAAAAAATAGAATCGAGACACCTTCCTCCTGCGAAAAAAGCTAGACAATGACTCTAAGCGCGCTTCTTGTCTTCTAAACGAAAAATGCCATAAGCTTCAGATTCTGTCAAACTATCATTTTGTATGATTAAAATACAAGACTAAAAAGAAAAAACATCTATCGTTTAAACAGACAAATGTTTTTCTTTTGTTTATTTTCCAAACGCAGAAAGAAAATTTACCCGATCTTACGCTTCTTTAAGAACGTACTCTGCTTTTCCTCTATGATGCAAGAGTTAAGAACTAAGAATTGCCGTAGCAGCTCTGAGTTCTGACTCTCCTAAGGCGAAACATTCATTCAATAAGATTTTTTGCTTCTGAGCGACTCAACAATAAAAAATTGGTACAAGTAGTTAATCATTGCTACACCAACACTTAGAAGAAATAGCTGGTTGCGTTTCATTCTGACCATTTTGTAAACGCCTAATCTTTCTGCAATGGTTGTTAACGGATAAGCGAATAAGTAGCCAGAAAAAATATTAGTTAACAAGTATAACCAGAATCTTTTGTATGTTAATTTAAAAATCCATAAGTTTAGAACCGTAAAAGGACCAAATAAAAACGAGACATCTGAAGCCAGTTTCGGGAAAATAGGATTTTTTACTTTCCACCATTTTAGGCTGCGGGATAACTCACTTATTAATGCAATAATCAAGTCGCTAAAAATGATAGTGGGCAAATACCGTTTGAAAGAAAACTTACCTAGCTTGAATACAGAAAGCCAAGGCATAATAAGTAAAATATACATCATCAACTTTGTTTTCATCCCAAAACCTCCTAATTTCGCAATAAGTATGTGTACCTTACAATGTTTTAATATATGTTGTATCCTTACTTTGGTATTTTCACCTAAAATAACTTGTGATATCCAGTTTTTTTCAACAACCTTGGAAGAACGAGATTGATTCTAAATGTCGGGCTAGTTTGCTACTTGGCGAAGATTAGCTGGGCTATTGCGGTTAAAAGCAAATTACAGCTATTTCCTCAGCAGACACAAGCCGAACAGCCAGCTTCTGCAATAATTGACGCATAATGAAAATGAGGCTCTCCTCAAGACGTAGGATAGCCTCATTTTCTGCATTTTTTATACTAACATTTCCTGCTACGCCGAATTCTCTTCTGGATGGAAATTTATACTTTCCCACAGTGTAAAAAACAAAGCTGCAGGACCAACCTGCAGCTTTGCCACATTATTTTACATGATTCAACCTCTCCAAAACATGCCTGTCAAATATCACTGCACCAACTCTACAAGCTCCAGTCTAAACTCACCTACTTGATTTTCCTTATACAAATTTGTAAATGAGGTAGAATAATTACCAATGGTTGCTCGGAATTCCAAGTTACGCTCTGGGACTTTTACATCAAAGGCGTTCTTGTACAAGAGTGTCGCAATTCTATGATAGTCCTCACTCTTCACCTGAAAAGCAAAAGAAATCTTATGTAACAGGTTACCTGTCTTTTTGTCAGAAACCTCTTCTTCCTTATATTCACTCACTGCAATCGATGTATCATTTAACATCACTGTTGTGCTCATAACAATTCTCCTCCCTTAATATTTCATTGGCGATGAGGCGATACGATGCAATGCGATCTTCAAAGCTGTGCATCGTCGTGACAATCATGACTTCATCCGCTTTGTATCGTGCTTGTATCTCTAGAAGCTGCTGCTTTACCTCCTGCGGATTGCCGATGACCATCTTTTTCTGTACATCCTCCATTATGTCTTGGTGCTTGCTGCCTATATATTTCCTTGCCTCCTCGATCGTCGGGATACCGCTTCCTCCCTCTCCATTTGCGAGCTGAATCCTCCAGGCAGCCCCGCTTAACGCAAGCTCTTCTGCTTGTTCTGTTGTTTCTGCACAAATAGCGGCTACGGCAACAATTGATTTTGGCTGCTTCAGTCGAGCAGTTGGAGTAAATGTGTTTTTGTACGTATTCAGCAGCTGCTCGCCGTCCTTCTCGCTCATAAAATGACCAAAGACGTACGCGACACCTGTTTCTGCAGCTAGCATAGCGCTTTTTTCACTTGTTCCAAGCAGCCACGGCTCTGGCAGAACTGCAGGCAGCGGCGTCGGAGAAATATTTGCATACATATGCTCAGTTGGAAATTCATGATACAGAAATTGCAGCAGCTCTTTAAATTTTTCAGGCAGCTGCCGAACCTGCTCTAGAAAATTTCCGGATAATGCAATCGTTGCTTCAGCTGGTCCGCCCGGCGCCCGGCCAATCCCGAGATCAATACGATTTGGAAATAAAACTGAAAGCAAATTAAATACCTCAGCCACCTTATACGGCTTGTAATGGGGCAATAAAATGGCTCCTGAACCAATGCGAATCTTACTCGTTTGCGCTCCGATATATGCTAGCATCACTTCTGGCGCGGAACATGTAAGACCTGACATATCATGATGCTCGGCAATCCAGTAACGGGTGTAGCCAAGCTCTTCTCCTGCTTGTGCAAGCCTCACAGATTCCTGCAGTGCCTGCTGCTCGTTTTTTCCAGCCGAGCGCGGTGATTGATCCAAAATACTTAGCTTCATATTGATCCCCCCTTTCTCGTCTAACGATAACGCTCTTCCTTGAATGGATTTGCCGTCATCGAATATCCCATTTCTTCCCAAAATCCAGCTTCATCGCCCTTCATAAATTGAATGCCTGAAGCCCATTTCGTTCCCTTCCATAAATAGAAGGTTTCTGGCGGAATGAATCGAAGTGGATAACCGTGCTTTGGAGAAATATCCTTCCAATCATGCTGTTCGTCCTTCCAGCGATAGACGAATAACGCATCATCGCCCAGCAATGCCTCTAGCGGTAAATTTGCTGAATAGGCAAACCGATCTCCATTGTAATAGCCGTATATCTTTACATAATCTACACCTTCATTGAGTTCCACAAAATTAAGTAATTCACGAAAGGCGATTCCTTCAAAGATTGAGCCGAATTTCGACCACGTTGTTACACAGTGCATATTAATGCTTGAAACGGTTTTTGGCAGCTTCATCATACTAGCATACGATAATGTAACCTCATCCTTCACCTCGCCGAACAACCGGAAATTCCACGTTCCTTCCTGAAATTCATAGACATCTCCTACATGCAAAATGGGCCAATTTTCTGTCTCAAATTGACCAGGAGGCAGCTTGTTTTTCATTGAATTCATCCTTCCTAAACTTGGTACGATCTTCCAATAGCTTTTATCATACATGCTTATCCTATTGGGATGCAAGAAATGCCCCTTGTCATGGAAAAATGCATTCTTGTATGCCGATCCCTATGTCCATCAAGCTAACGGAGGGCGATACATGGATTCGAGCATAGAGATACTGTGACACAACTCCGTTCCTGTTGTCCTCCGTCAATTCTTATAAAAATCTGCATACCAAATAAGCCCCGAGTTCGGTGCTTTTTAAAAATTATGCAACTTTCTTTATTCTCTTACTTCGTTCATACACCACCCCTAAGATGTCAAAGACTGTTTTCTTCTCGTACCTGTGAGACTTTCGCCCGTTCTTTTCCAAGAGCTTGTACAAACGAAGGAGTATACTTATCAGGTGCTCAACGTCCCGTTGAATAGCATCATACAGAAGTGGTAGATAATCTTGTATCATATACATTGCTTTATATTCACTTAGTTCCTTTTTTCGCTTTCGCAGGAGTAATTCCCGCATCCGAAACATGGTTGAGGAACAGATAAAAATCCGGATGAGTTGTCCGTAAATATGGCACTCCAAACGCTCTAACTTCACCTTTTTACATGCATGAATGGCGAAAAGGGACTTCCATGTTTTAAATAAGATTTCGATTTGCCAGCGAAGAGAGTAGAAGTCGTGGATTTGCTTCGTCCCGACATATTCCGCAGGAATATTTATGCAATAGAGATTGATTGCACTGAGCCGTTTGCTTTTCTCCTTATATGTCATGCCCTTTTTCTTCTCTTTCTTTGCCATGTCCTTTTCACGACTTCGTAGCTGTTGTTCTGTCAACCGATACAGAATAACTCGCGCAGGAAGTTTTTCATACATGCCGATATACACCTCTGGCAATTCAATGGTTTCTCCGGGCTGTAAGCTCTCTAAAAACTGTTCTAGGTCGATTTGAATAAATTCAGTATGTTTCTTCACTGTTCCATTGCGGAACAATTGAGGGTTGGGATTCTTATAATAAATTCGAGTATTGAGTTTCAGCCTCGAAAGAAAATATGCTTCTTTTTCAGCAATGTCTCGAAAATCCTCTAACGAAAAATAGCCGAGGTCTCCAATACGGACATCATCTTTTTCCAGAGAATCTATACACTGTGAACCATATACTTGGTCATTTTCTTTTCCTCCTACATGAAGATGAAGTGCGTCTCCGCTTAATAAGTCACATTCAAACTGAATTTTCATGCCAGCTTTATGAGCACTTCCACCAGCTCCTGCATACTTGTCTGCGAATATATCAGGTAATTGAAATACGGTAGAATCTAGTACACGAATACGACGAAAATGTTCCGTATGAACACCAGAAATAGCGGGTTGTGTTGCAATCTTCTTTTGAAGCAATTCAGTGAGAATGTCGCGCAAGAGTTGGACAGCAGCGGAATTGAAACGTTCATTCAGCCCTTGCGGGCTGATGAGCACATCTGTCGCAGCCTCTAACGAACTGCATAGTTGGTTGAGAGATACAGATGCCACTTCTTGACTGAGCCAAACACACAGTGATACAAGGTCTTTCCCCCTATATTTGCTAGTCCGGTGGACAAAACCGGTCTCTCTTGCAAGCCTTTGAAGGATTTGTGGAGATAAATGACGATAGAGTTCCTGAGCGAAGAGCTGTAATTCTGTTGAAAGTGAAAAATTCATAAAAAAAACGCCATCCTTTTTAATGATTACAAGAATAGGATAGCGTTTTTCTCTTTCATCGGTATCGTATTTAAAAGAAATAATACAATTGGTTTATTAAAAGAAAGGGACAGGTTTGTTGAATAAGAAAGCTATTACTTTATGTCATATTTTCCCCTTGTATCCACTATCCAATAAACTAACAGGTGCTTCCTTAAAGTTTGGTTTTTTATAAAAGCCTATGGAATTTTTGTTCCACAGGCTTTACCATTGCAATTTTTATGCTGCTGTCAGAGGTTTTCATTTAGATACGATGAAAAATCAAAAAATATTTTCCTGCTATTTATTTCGAAAAGATTTCTTTGGCATGATCCATTGCCATTTTATTCCCTAATGCTGAATAGTCAAGCCATGGCTGATCTGGAATTACGTAAACATGGTTGCCCTTAACTGCTTTTAGCCCTTTCCAAATAGGTGACTCTTCTAACTGTTTAAAAGCTGTTTGGGCTTCATCATCGCTATTGACAACAACAAATATAGCATCAGCATCAAAATCCGGAAGAACTTCTTGGGAAATCACTTCGTAAGGCTGATTTGAATCAAGTTCCTCAATACCTTTAGCTGGTTTTAAGCCTAAATCTTCGAATAAAATCGGACCCATTGGACGTTTTGTACTAAATACTCGTAACTCCTTTGCTGTAACGCGGATGGCCATTACTTTACTATCTTCACCAAGTTTATTCTTAATTAAAGTTCTAACTTCTTGTGTTTGTTTTTCGTAATCTTTAATAAATTTTTCTGCTTCCTGTTCCCGGTCAACAAGTTTACCTATCGACCTTAAATGATCTCTCCATGTCCCTTCATTAAGATCAAATACTTCAGTGGGTGCAATTTTTTCATATTTTGATACATCTTGTCCTGAAAATTCCTTATCAAGGTAGATCACAGAAGGGTGTAATTCAATCAATGCTTCCATGTCGGGATCTTTAACAGGTCCAAGCTTTTTCGTATCTTCCAATTGATCCTTTACGTGAGGAAGAAAATCTTTCAGTTCTCCGCCAATGACGGAACCAACAGGCTTGATACCTAATGCAAGTAAATCATTTGTTAAGTGAATAGAGAGGGAAGCAATTTTAGTTTCTTCATTAGCGGTTTTATCTTCGTTAGCCGATTTAGCCTCATTTGAAGTGTTTTGTCCACAAGCTGACAATACAAGTAATAATATAATACTGAATAAAATGGTAAGTTTCTTTTTCATCATTTTCTCCTTGTTGAAAAATTTATTTTGTTTTAGTTAATAAATAAAGAAAATAAGGGGCTCCTATGGCTGCAACGATTACACCTGCCGGAATGGCATTGGGTTGGAAGATAGAACGACCAACTGTATCTGCAAGTACTAAAATCACCATCCCTATGAGTCCTGCGACTGGAAGAAAATCCTGGTACATAGGGCCGACGAGACGACGTGCAAGATGCGGGGCGACGAGACCAATAAATCCAATGCCACCTACCATTGCTACACTTGCACAAGATAAACCAACAGCAGTTGCCATCATTAGTAAACGTTGACTTTGAACGGAAGTACCAAGGCTAGCTGCCACTTCATCACCTAAGGATAAGGCATTTAAAGTCCTAGACTGAAACCAAGCAAAAGGTGCCAATGTAAGAATCCAAGGGAAAAGTGCAGTAACATGTATCCAATCTCTTCCCCAAACATTTCCTACTAACCATCTTGAAGCAAATGTGTAAGTTTCTTCATTCAGACGAAGGGATAAGAAAAGCGTAACTGCACTAAAACCTGCTGAAACGGCAATGCCTGTGAGAATAAGCCGGATAGGCAGTAAACCCTTGGTACGGTCATAAGCAAGTAAAATAATAATAAAAGCTGTTAATAAACCACCTAAAAAAGTAAATAACGGGATCAGAATAGCTGCATGTTCATCTAAAGAATGAAAATATGTAACAAAAATAATAAGACCAAACGCTGCACCTGAATGTAACCCTAAAATTCCTGGGTCTGCCAAAGGGTTACGGGATAATCCCTGTAATATCGCACCGGAAATCCCCAGGCCGATCCCGCCCAACATAGTAATCAGGATTCGGGGCATACGGTATTCATACAACACTAAAGAACTTTCATAATCACCGGAACCAAAAAGGGTTTGAAGCACTTTTAATGGAGCAATTTGCAAAGACCCCGTATTCAAACTGATTAATACAATACCAATACTAATCAGAATTAATATAAGGGAAACAGTATAGGATCTCTTGTTGTCTTTAGTGGCTTGGTATTTCACCTATAAATCCCTCCCGGTTTTACGAGCAGTATAAAGAAAAAAAGGAACTCCCACGAGGGCTACTAATATACCAATTGCCAATTCACGAGGCGGGTTTATCGTTCTAGCTCCTAAATCAGCCATAATCAATAAGATTGAACCTAATAATGCTGACATTGGAATGATCAGTCTATATTCTACTCCAACCAACTTTCGAGAAATATGTGGGATGACTAACCCAATAAAACCTATTGATCCAACAGCTGAAACAGAAACTCCTGCCAAAATGACCGCAATTATAATGGAAAGCACTTTTATTAGAATTACATTCATCCCAAGATTCCTCGCAATATCATCCCCCAAGGAAATAAGGGAAACAGAACGCCCCATGGTTATTGCCCAAATAATGGTGATGATAATAACCGGAACCAACACATTTAAATGATCCCATTTAATTCCTGCAACTCCTCCTGCGTACCAAAAAGCTAAATCTTGGCTCAAATCAAAGTAAATCGCTACACCTGCACTAAGTGAATGTAAGAGTGCTGCTATTACTGCACCTGAAATAGTCAGCCGTATTGGTGTTAGTCCACCTGGGGCAGAAGATCCGATGATAAAAATGAGTAAAGTACTAAGTACTGCTCCAATAAAAGAAAAAATCATCAATAGAGAATACGGGATACCTGGAAAAAAAGCAAAGCAAAGAGTTACGATAAACATTGCTCCAGCGTTAATTCCAAGAATCCCTGCATCAGCTAATGGATTACGGGTTACTCCTTGCATTAAACACCCCGCAACTGCAAAAGCTGCCCCGACGATTGCAGCACCTATCACCCGTGGAAGCCGCAGTTCATGGATAATCTGTTGCTCAGTCAACATAGGATTATAATTAAAAATTGCTGACAAAACGGTATTAAAAGTAACCTCTTTTGCTCCAAGAGAAATAGCCAAAATCATGCATCCCAATACTCCAAAAATTGCAAAAATAAATAAGAGCAGTATCAGAAAAGCATTTGAACGATCTTTCATGCGCTTTTGAGAAGGGGTATGTAACATCTTTAACTCAGCCTTTTTTAATAATTTATAATAATATTGATAATCATTATCATTTTGTTATTATATTTCATAATCATGTTTTGAAGCAATCTATTTTTTATAGAAAATTAAGGTAAATTACAAAAGATTTTTAATAAATACATTGTAAGGTACTTCTTCAAATAGCGGATTTAGTTTAAAAAAATGCCAAGTATTAAACAGATTAATAACATAGGTTCATAAATCGTAGAGAGAATTACACAAGATTTTCGTTCTGGGGGCACTAGAAAACATTAGCTTGATGGGCATGATGCCGATCCCTTGAAAAAACAATAATAAGAGAAAGCAACTACACCTGTGCTTTCTCTTGTACATTCTGAGAACACGAAAAAAGGGCCCTTGCTTCAAGGACCCTAAACAACCTCATCTTATACCAATTTCAATAAATCTGTAATGGCGTATGATACACCATCTTCATCATTGCTTTTCGTTATAATTGTTGCCTTTGCTTTTACCTCTTCCGGCGCATTTGCCATTGCAACTGCTTGTGTCGCGATCTCAAATTGGGAGATATCGTTTCCGCCATCGCCAAATGCATAAATTTCTTCAAATAAGAGATTATGCATTACTTCATATCTTCTAAGCGCCTTTCCTTTTTGCGCTTCAGTTGAGGTAATTTCAACGTTATTCGGAAATGAAGAAGCAGTAGAAATATCATCATAGCCTGCTAATGCCTCTTTCACTCCTGCAATTCGCTCTGCTTCCTCCGCATGTACAAGCGCAATAAGCTTGTAGATTTTTACATCTTCCTGCTGAAGCACCTGATCATAATCGTACGTTTGAAACAGCCCCTCCAGCTCCTCTTTGCTTTTCGAATGTAACGGAGGCAATGTAGATGGAAAGCCTCCATGATTTGTATAGACAAGAACACCTACATTTAACTCTCGCAAAAGAGATAATGTTCGTTTGTATACAGAGAGCGGGAGCGTTGCTTCATATAATAGTTTTCCTGTTTTCGAGTATAAAACGGAGCCATTTACACAAATAATTGGACAATTCATTTCCCGAACACCTGGAACCTTTACCACATCCTGATACGCTCGTCCTGTATTTAAGATCACATCTACCCCGTTTGCCTGCAATTGTCTGATAGCTTCTTGGCTTGCTGGGGTAATTTCGTGATTGGAATTCAATAATGTTCCGTCTAAATCTAGCGACACACATTTCATATTGATCACACACCTTACTAAACTATTTGGTTATATTAAATCTATCACGATATGATTTTATATTCCATTATCATATCATGGAAAGCCTTTGTTTTTATTTGGAAGGCAAATGCCAAGCCATGTCAGGGTTGAAGCTTAAAACCATAAAGAAAACTCGCCGATTGGCGAGCTCTGCTCTTGGGCGAAGACAGAGGTGGCACTTATACTTTGTTCCTAAAATTTCTAACTACGTTGAATTGTCTTCCAGCTAGAAATTTATATTTTCTTAAAGTGCAATAAAAACGCTGGCATCTGCTGACCAGCGTTTTTATCTTTTGATAAAGTGTTCCTAGCGTGCCGCTAATACATTTCGTACCTTCTCTGCGACATATGAACTGCCGCCGCGTTCCTTTACATCCTCGACCATCATCGCAATGATAACATCTGGATTTGCAGCATTAAATCCGGTAAACCAACCATTCTCCTGACCTGTTTCATTCTTGCCTTGCTTGAGCTCAGCTGTTCCTGTTTTTCCGGCTATGAGCTTATTCGCAAGCTTTGCGCTTTTGCCTGTTCCTTCTGGATTATTTACAACAGCAACCAACGCCTTTTTCAATAGCTCAGCCTGTTCAGCTGATACAACATTTTCCTTCCACACCTTTTGTTGATCCTGCTCTTTCACAAGCACCGGTGCTGGAATAGCACCATTGTTAACAATTGGTGCATATGTGAGCGCAACATGAAGCGGTGTCATCAGCACCTCTCCTTGCCCATAAGCTGTATCAGCAAGCTCAATATCACCTTTTATTTCGTCATTTGCAAGCTGTGATGCCTGAAACGGATATTTTAGCGGCAGCTTTTCGCCAAGACCAACTGCCTTAGCACCTTCAGTAAACGCTTCTTTGCCAATTTGCAATGCTTCCTGTGCAAAGTAAATATTATCGGAGTACACAAAGGCTTTTTCCAAATCGACTGAATTCTCCTCATGTACACGCGTTACATAATAATTCCCCCAAGAAGTGTCCTTTGCCCATTTCAAACCAGAAATTTTCTTTTGTTCAGCAGGATCCAGTATACCTTCTTTTAAACCAATCATTGCCGTAATCGGCTTGAATACAGATCCTGGCGTATATGCCTTTGTGAAGCGATTCAGCAGAGGCTTTTTCGGATCATTATTCCACGCATTCCACTGCTCTGACTTCACGCCGCGAACAAAGGCATTCGGGTTATATGACGGACTGCTCACAAGCGCAAGAACCTCTCCTGTGCTTGGGTGCACAGCCGCCGCCGTACCAGCATCACTGTTTAACTGCGCATAGATGCTTTGCTGCAAGCTGCCGTCAAGCGTAACGGAGATGGTTTTCCCATCGACCGCTTCCTTTTTCGCAAGCTCTTCCTTCTCCTTTTTGTTTTCATCTATAATATACAAACGAGCACCATTTTCGCCATGCAGCTCATCCTCATACACCTGCTCTAATCCTGCCTTGCCAATAATGTCCCCCGCTTTATAACCTTTTTCCGCAAGTGTTTCCAATTGCTCTGCAGTTATTTCCTGCACATAGCCTGTAATATGGGCAGCTGCCTCCTTCAGTGGATAAACCCGCATCGGAACATTTTTTATGCCAACACCCGGCAACCCTAGATTCGTATTAGCACCTTCCGGGAAAAAGCCAATCGGCACAAACAAATTCGGCTTCACCCATTTTGCACTAAGCTTTTGATTGATTTCTTCCACTGTAATACCTAACAGTTTAGCTAGTGCCTCCTTCGTTGCTTCTGCATCGGCACCAAGCTTTTCTGGCACAATTCCAGCCTGTGGAACAGTTCCATTTATTGCAAGACCATTGCCACTTCGATCCAAAATTTCGCCGCGCTTTGCTTCATATGTATCAATGCCAACCTTATCTCCCGCTTTCATATCGGGAAAGATATGTGTTGTCTTCCATTCAATTTTCCATTTCTCTTCCTCTCCGCTTTTTTCTTTTACAAGCTCAATTGGATTTTGAAAAGAAATAGGTCCTGCCATTGTTTCCATTTTTAATTCATAATGACGCACAGCAGCGTCCTTTTCATCCTTCTCGTCTTCTTGCTCCTTTTGCAGCTTTACTTGAAGATTCTCCACTTCAATATCACTGTATATCTTTTCGTAGCGTTGTACGAATGCGTCCTTTGCGATCGACTTTTTAGAACTCTCAGACAGCATCTCATACATATCAGCAAACTTCTGCTTATTCCATGCCTGTATGTATGCATCCATTGTTTCCTCCGGCTTTGGAGCATTGCTGCAGGCGGTTACTACTACAGCAAGAAGGATACACATACATAATCCATATATTCGTTTCATCATTGTCCTCCCCCTTATATATCTTTTCATTATACAAAAACAACCCAAATATATACAAATATTACAAAGAATTTGTATATGCTGCAATGGACTAAAATATTTTGTCCCTCTGCAAAAAAGGATTTTTATATAAAGAAAACTCGCCGACTGGCAAGCCTTGCCCTTGGGCGAAGACAGAGGCGTAGTTGCACTTACACTTTGTTCCTAAAATTTCCTACTACGTCGAGTTCACTTCTGGCTGGAAATTTATACTTTCTTAAAGTGGAATAAAAACAAGCCTGCAACCGAATTAATAAACTTATATATACGAAACAAAATAACCTTGCATAATAAAACAGCTTTCGCAAGATAACCCACGAAAGCTGTTTTATCATTTTTCAAATACATATAGCTTCCCATTCTCTGCTCTTCTAAATTTCGGTCCAGCAAACCCTCTTCTTAGAAGCTCCTGTCTCATAAACATCATAATACCGCCATGACCAACAATGAGTACATCTTCATCGTGCAAAAGGATTTGATCTAGGGCTGCATTGATTCTATTAAAAACAGCTTGTTTACCCTCCTGCTGCGATCGATGGTTCAACAGCCAAGCTACTCGAATAAACAGCAAATGGACAAAAAGAGGGATTCTAATATTCCAGCGCACGAATGGAGAAAGTGTGATTTCCCTTAATTCTGGCAAATAAACAATTGAGCCCTGAAATGCTTTTCTAGCGGTTTTTTCTGCTCTGGGCAAGTCGCTTGAAAAGCACCTTTTCCATTCTATATTACATAAATCAATTTCATTTTCTACAACATCGGATGCATCGTATTCTTCCACCCATTTCAAAAGTTCTGCGGATGTAGCCAATGTATTTGGATATCCTCTTACCACTTTAAAGTGGCGAACTAAACCAACTTTCAATCCCTTCACTTCTCCCCTCAAAAAATTATAGTAGCTTTTATTTTACCATCCGATTTGCCTGCATTTCGACACGAGGGACATGATCTTTGTACTTGTATTCTTCTAAAACAGATTCTATCTTCTTGTTTTCTCCCTCTAATACACTCAGTCAAGATCAAAGCATTATATTTTGAGCTGCTGCAAACAATTGATACAATAATTTTTAGGAACATTTATATAGAACGTTCCTATATCTTAACTCACTACCATTCCAAAAAGAAAGAAGCTGAATATATGTCTGCGAATATAAAGCAACTATATGATATCCAGTTTTCTGTGCTGGATCTTTCACCTATTATCGCCGGCGGAACCGCGGCTGATTCTTTAAAAAATACGCTTGATCTTGCTCGCCATGCTGAAAAATGGGGATACAACCGCTATTGGCTTGCTGAACATCACAATATGCCCGGCATTGCCAGCTCTGCTACATCTATTGTCATCGGTCATGTGGCAGCTGGCACTTCGACCATCCGAGTTGGATCTGGCGGAATTATGCTTCCAAATCATTCACCTCTAGTCATTGCAGAGCAATTTGGCACATTAGAATCTTTATTTCCAGGACGTATTGACCTTGGTCTCGGTCGCGCCCCTGGTACTGATCAACCAACCGCCCGCGCTCTGCGCAAGGAAAACAGAATGGGCGGCGAAGACTTTCCGGAGCAGCTAGCTGAGCTTCGCGCCTACTTTGACCCAGAATCCTTTTCTGGAGATAAATATGTACGAGCAATTCCGGGAGAAGGCCTAAACATCCCAATCTGGTTATTAGGCTCAAGCGGATTTAGCGCACAACTAGCCGGGCAGCTCGGTTTGCCATTTGCCTTCGCAAGTCATTTCTCACCAGAGTATACATTGCCGGCTCTTGACTTATACCGCCGCAACTTCCGTCCGTCCAGCGCATTAGACAAACCATACGCTATGGTCGGTCTGAACGTTGTTGCGGCAGATACAGATGAAGAAGCACAGCTGCTAGCGACCTCGATGCAGCAAATGTTCTTAAATCTGCTTCGAAACAATCCTGGTCAACTGCCGCCACCGGTAGAAAACTTAGAAAGCTTCCTCACCGAGCATGAAAAAGCAGCCCTGCAGCAGCGGCTTGCGACTTCAGTCGTCGGAAGCGCTGAGACAGTGAGAGAAAAGCTGCAAAGATTCTTAGATCGAACTGAGGCGGATGAAATGATTATCACCTCGCAAATCTTTGATCATAATGCGCGTCTTCGCTCCTACGAAATTGTGGCTGAGATTATAGGAAGAAAAGCCTAATACTTGTGTTTTAGGGCAAAAAGACTGAGCGTTATTATATCCGCTCAGTCTTTTTCTGCCTATGTTATCTACTTGTTTATTTTAACAATCTATTTCTTCCATATTTTAATTATTTAGGAAAATAGCTTTTAATGTCCCCAACAACTACTGAGGCTCCCTTTTGTTTTACTCCGCCACATCTAGTGAAACCGTCACCTTAAACAAATCGCCATCCGCCTCAATATCAAATAGGTAAATTTCAATCACATCTCGAATTTCTTGTTCATCATCTACAACTAGTACATTGAATCCATTCATCCGTTTCACACTCCTTTCAAAAGTACAGCCTATCGGAATTCCCTTGAATTACCTTTATTATAAACAGCGTTTCTTAACAGTTCGTCTATATGTTTCTTAACAAATTCTTAAATATCTATGAAACTTTCTAAAGAGAACTTACCGATTGGTGAGCCCTTAGGTGAAGCTAGAGGCGTAGTTGTAGTTACACTTATACTGTATTTCTAAAATTTCCGACTACCTCGAACGACCTCTAGCTTGAAATTTATACTTTCCTACAGTGAAAAAAGGCTTGTAGGCAAGGGGAAACTCCCCTTTGTCTACAAGCCATGCCCAATTACTTTCTAAAGCATTTCCTTTATATTATCCTTCAAAAATTGTGCTTAGCTTCACATCTGGATATTTATCAGTAAACGTCCGAAGCACAAAATCATTTTCAAACAATAGAACAGGATTACCCTCCAAATCCTCTACAAGCATCGCGCGGGAATCTGTTTTAACATTTTTCACATCGTCCTTTGAAATCCATCTTGCACTGTTATGCTGCATCGATGTAAATTCAAGATCCACACCATACTCTGCTTTCATACGGTATTCAAATACTTGAAACTGTAGCTCGCCGACCGCTCCCAAAATATAGTCTCCGAAGAACGGTGTGCGATAAAGCTGCACCGCTCCCTCTTGTACAAGCTGAGTCATCCCTTTATCAAAGTGTTTATGCTTCATCGCATTTTTTGCCCTTACCTTACGGAACAGCTCCGGCGGGAACTTCGGCAATGCCTCAAACTGAAACATCGCTCCTCCTCCGATGATGGTATCCCCAATTTGATACGTACCGGAATCATATAATCCGATAATATCACCCGGGTACGCTTCCTCTACGGTTTCCCTATCAGAGGCTAAAAACTGCTGGGATTGTCCTAACTTAATTTTTCTGCCTGTACGAGGAAGGGTAACCGTCATGCCGCGCTCGAACTTTCCAGAGCAGACACGTACAAATGCAATCCGATCGCGATGAGCCGGGTTCATATTCGCCTGTATTTTGAAAACAAATCCCGAGAAATGCGGATAATCAATTAAAATCTCACCATTTGAGGACATTCTCGCCTGCGGCGGAGATGTTAAATTTAAAAAGGAGTTAAAGAACGACTGTACACCAAAATTGGCGATAGCACTTCCAAAAAATACAGGCGTTAATGTTCCATTTTTCACTTTTTCAATTGAGAAATCATTCCCTGCCTCGTTAATCAGCATCAATTCGTCAATCAAGGAAGGAATTACTGCAGGATCGATATATTTTGTTAACTCTTCTGTGACATTTTCACCATCGAAATCAATAAATACAGATTCCTCATTGCCACGGTATACTTCAATTTTCTTTTCAAATCGGTCGTACGTTCCTTGAAATCGTTTCCCCATCCCAATCGGCCATGTCGCCGGATACGATTCTATGCCAAGCACCTCTTCAATTTCCTGCAGCAGCTCAAGCGGCTCTCTTCCTTCACGGTCAAGCTTATTAATAAAGGTCAAAATCGGAATTCCTCGCATACGGCACACCTTAAATAGCTTGAGTGTCTGCGCTTCAATTCCTTTCGTTCCATCGATTACCATTACGGCGCTGTCTACCGCTGTTAACGTGCGATACGTATCTTCACTAAAATCTTGGTGTCCCGGTGTATCAACGATATTCACATGATGATCGCGATAGAAAAATTGCATTACGCTCGATGTAACAGAAATTCCCCTTTGCTTCTCAATTTCCATCCAGTCTGAGGTTGCGTACTTTCCAGATTTTTTTGCTTTTACCGTCCCTGCTGAACGGATTGTTCCCCCAAGCAATAGCAACTTCTCCGTCAGCGTTGTTTTCCCGGCATCCGGATGCGAAATAATCGCAAAGGTTCTGCGTGAAGTCAGTTCATGTTTTTGTTCATTTGTCATAGAAAAAGTCCTTTCAAGCATTATATATGCAACAAAATATATAAAGAATAATCTTATCTAACAATACATGATTTTTATCGCTATGGATACCCATCATATCTGTTTGTTATCATATGAAGCATAAGAACATGTTCTATTGTACATCATACGTGCAAAAAGAAGAAGTACTCTCCTTCTCACGTTCATTTTAGCTGTCTTTACTCATCACATAAAGAAAACTCGCCGACTGGCGAGCCCTGCCCTTGGGCGAAGACAAAGGCGTAGTTGCACTTATACTTTGTTCCTAAAATTTCTCACTACGTCGAATGGACTTCTAGCTAGAAATTTATCCTTTCTTAAAGTGAAAAAAGCCGCGCACAAACGACGCCAGCTTTTTAGGAACCTCATGCATCTCAATCCTCAATTTACAACTCTCTTGTTGCATATAATTCTATTCACTATGTCTTAGCTACTGTTTGTTTCCCTTTTAATGGAAGCCACGCTAATACGTCCTGTATCGTTTTATCCCAATAGTCCCACTCATGATCACCAGGACCAAAATCTGTCGTTAAGTTGTATTCCGTTTTTTCACATAGCTCCTTAAAACGAATATTATCCTCGTATAAAAAGTCCTCCGTACCACAGCATTGATACAAAATGGGCTTTTTTTCATTCCTATGTGTTTTTTTTATCACTGAAAATAAATCATGTTCTGTTCCAGATACATCTTCGTTTCCATAAATCAGATGAAAAAGTCCCTCTTGATCAGATTGATTGATACGGCTTACGATATCTAATGCTCCTGATAAACTAGCAGCAGCACTGATTTGTTCAGGGCGATTCAATGCCCATTTAAATGCCCCATAGCCACCCATTGAAAGCCCTGCAACAAAATTATCCTCTCTTGCATCCGATAAGGGGAAAAATGATCTCGAAATGAATGGCAGCTCCTCCGTTAAAAAAGTCCAATACTTATTGCCATACTTCATATCTGTGTAAAAGCTATGATGTACTTGCGGCATAACAACGGCTAATCCAAGAGGTGCAACGTATCTTTCAATTGATGTCCTTCTCGTCCAAATGGTATCATCATCACTCAAGCCATGCAGAAGATATAATGTCTGATGCTTATCACCTGCTAGTGTATTCTGCATTCCAATTTGTGTTGTCGTTTGCTGCGGCAATATAACTGTCATAGATGTACTTAGATTTAAAACATCTGAATAAAACTGGCATTGAATCAGTGCCACTGCGACCATCCCTTCAAAACGATAATTAGGTTCGATTATCCGCTAAACCATTTCTCATTTCTAGTTTTTTTATTTTGTACCTAAATCTTCTTTAAAAATACATAGCTCACCTTATCATATTCTAGCCTTTCCTCATAAAAACGATGTGCATCCAATCTCTGCAAACCTGATGACAGCGACACAATATTATAACCATTATCTCTTGACCAGTTTTCTACATAAGACAACAGCTGTTGACCATAGCCTTTGCTCCGATGCTCGCCATCTGTAACCAAATCACACACCCAGATGAATTTACCGTTATATAGCGTAGTCATCGGCATAAAACCTACCGCTGCAACAATTGTATCCTCCTCAAATAGCGCAAATAGCTTATATCCTTCATTCTCAACTGCGTGCTGAACAAGTTCCACATAGCTTGTTTCTTCCAAATGTGCGCGCAGCTGTTTTATGACAGGAAAGGCTTCTAGCCACTGCTGCTTTGTAAGTAACTCTTTAATCTCAACCATATGTAGCTACTCCTTTTTCTTCTCTCCTGAGCAATGTTTTACAAATAACTCATATAACAGTAAGAAAAGCGGACAAGGCCCGCCTTTTATGGCAGCGTAGGGGTGGGCCGGAGTAAAAGGCGCTTTTTGCCTTTTGCGGAGGTTCAGCCCGGAGTCTGCCATTTTGGGCCTTGGGAGCTAGACATCACCCCGAAACGTTATACTTTCTTATCTTGTAAAGAAAACTCGCCGATTGGCGAGCCCTGCTCTTGGGCGAAGACAGAGGCGTAGCCCTACTTATACTGTATTCCTAAAATTCCCCACTACGTCGAATGAACTTCCAGCTGGGAATTTATACTTTCTTACAGTGTAAGAAGGCCGCTAATTACAATATGTGCGGCTGCCTTTACCTTCACCTTTAGATCATAAGCATCCTACTTAGATAACAAAGCTAAAACTGTATCCAGCAGTACATTAACTCCCTTTTCACAGTCCTCCCATGCTGTGAATTCTTCCTCACAGTGACTTTTTCCATTTACGCTTGGAACAAATAACATCGCAGTCGGCACAAGGCTTGCGATAAATTGAGCATCATGTCCTGCTCCGCTCACCATTCTTTTATGAGAATATCCTAAAGATGCTGCTGATTGCTCAAGTGCATTGCAGACATCCTTATCAAACCAAACTGTATCACGATCCCAGAGCTTAACTATCTTTACTTCACAGTCTGCCTTTGCTGTAGACTGAGGCAGCTCTTGTATAATGTCTTCAACAGAGTGAATGATAGTTGGATTTTTATGTCGCGCCTCTAAAGTAAAGACAACCTTATTCGGGATAACTGTATGGATATTCGGAAACACATTCACTCTGCCGATTGTGTATACGAGCTCATCATCAATTGCTCCTAACTTTTGGCGGATTTCCGTAATCAGATTATTCATAGTAAACAAAGCATCTCTTCGCATCTTCATCGGTGTTGTTCCAGCATGATTGGATTCGCCATTCACCTCAATTTCATAGCACACCATCCCGACTACACATTCGACAACTCCAATTGTGGAATCTTCTTTCTCTAAAATTGGGCCTTGCTCAATATGCAGTTCTAAAAAGGCTGTTGCCTCTTTTAAACGATTTTTCGTTTCGCCAGCATATTCGATTGCTTGCAAGGCTTCCTCAAAAGTAATACCGGCAATATCTGTTTTTTTCAGCATCACTGATTTTTCAAATTTCCCTGAAAGTACACCCGATGCCATCATAGAAGGCTCGAATCTAGCGCCTTCCTCGTTCGTAAAATTCACAATCGTAATCGGAACACGGGGCTTTATCTTGTTCTCAACTAGCGTCCTCACAACCTCTAAACCAGCTACAACACCTAACACCCCGTCAAATCGCCCGCCCTTTTTCACCGTATCCAAATGCGATCCAAGCAAAATTGGGGGCTGTTGCTCTATACCCTCTAACGTCGCATATATACAACCCATATCATCAACTGCAATAGACATACCTAGTTCCTTACAACAATCGCAAAAGTAATCTCGGACTGCGCGGTCTTCCTGAGACAACGATAATCTCGTTACCCCGTTATTTTCTGTACGACCGTAATTCGCAAACAGCTCCAATTCATTTCTTAACCTCTCACCGTTAATTAATAGCTTTTGCCGCTGCATCATGAACACTCCTTTTCTCAATCTGTAGATGGAGTTGATACTGTTTGATGTCATAAAAAACTATTACACAAGAAATGGAAGAATCCTGCTTATTTGTAAGAATATCTCGCATACATTTGATAAAGTAAGAAAAGCGGACAAGGCCCGCCTTTTATGGCAGCGTAGGGGTGGACCGGAGTAAAAGGCGCTTTTTTCCTTTTGCGGAGGTTCAGCCCGGAGTCTGCCATTTTGGGCCTTGGGAGCTAGACAGCCCCCCGAAAGGTTATACTTTCTTAACAAGATAAGAAAACTCGCCGCTTGGCGAGCCCTGCTCTTGGGCGAAGACAGAGGCGTAGCCCTACTTATACTGTATTCCTAAAATTTCTTGCTACGTCGAATCGCCTTCTAGCTAGAAATTTATACTTTCTTAAAAGTGTAAAAAAGCGAGCAGTTTCATAGAAAACTACTCGCCCGAACGTGACATCTTAACTTTTCTCAACCACTTCATATTATGTTTGCCTATAGGGTGACATAAGAAGCTCTTCCTATGTATCATCTCTATCTAAACTCTACTGTATTCCTATATTCTTCCATAATATTATTAATGATTTGCTGCACCGGTAAAATATCTTTAATCTCCTGTACCCTTCCCCCTGCAAAAACCAACCCATTCTCAACATCCCCACCAACTGATTTCAGCAAGGAATCCAATGTGCAGAATCGATACGAACAATTCTTCAGACAATCGTGGCACTTAGCAATTTTCACCTTATCTACACTGCTAATCAATTCAGTAAATTGATTTTTAATGGCTCTTCCATATAATCCAACTGTTGTTTTCACTAACATTATATCGCACTCTTGTGCATCCACATATTTCTGCTTAAATGCTAAAGGAGCATCACATTCCTCGCTAGCTACAAAACGGGTCCCCATTTGTACACCAGAAGCTCCAGCCTTGAGTGCTTTGGCGAGGTCCTCACCCGTTAAAATACCGCCAGCTGCAATCACAGGAATTTTCACAGCCTCCACTACCTCTGGAAGAATATCAAATAAAGGTCTATCCGTTCCAATATGGCCACCTGCTTCACAGCCTTCTACCACAACAGCAGCTGCTCCTAACCTTTCAGAAATCTTGGCCAGCTTTGCAGAAGAAACGATTGAGATGACCGGCACTCCAGCATTCTTCCCCCAAGTGTACATATCCCTTGAAATACCTGCTCCAGAAATAATGAAATCTACCTTTTCTTCTATGGCAGCCTTCATTTTCTCAGCAAAATCCTTCATTGCAAATAACACATTTACCCCAACATATCCCTTTCCTTTTGTTAGCATTCTTGCCTTGCGAATATGGATTCTCATTTCTTCGATAGAAATACCTGTACCTGAAATAATACCAATTCCACCTGCATTCGCGACAGCGGCTGAAAGTCCACTCAAGGATATCCCTACTCCCATTCCTCCCTGTAAGATGGGAACCTTTGGAATCATATGCTCAATTTGTAGTTGCGGAAACTTCAACAGAAATACCCCATTTCATGGATAATGTGAAAGGAATGATTCTTCTTACAGCATAAATACAGCCTAAAAATCATCTCTTTCTCTCATTATGCCATACTTGGAGATATCCTCATGTGAAAAAAGTCACAAATAAAGGAACATTTTTTACTACTGTTTTATCTGCTCTTAATCGAAAAAACACAAAAAAACCCTTCTGCAAATGCAAAAGGGATTCCGTTTTGCCTAGCGACGTCCTACTCTCACAGGGGGAAACCCCCAACTACCATCGGCGCTGAAGAGCTTAACTTCCGTGTTCGGTATGGGAACGGGTGTGGC
>JBEPZN010000029.1:0-41693 GCA_041640875.1 Ectobacillus sp.
AGGAAGGAACCTTATAACGAATAAAACCACCTTCAAATCCAATTCCTTCTAAATGCTCATACAAACCAGCTATATATTCATTGTAAACCTTTCTTTCACAACCAAATGCTTGTTCCAGACGTGTTGCTTGTTCTTCAGTAGGAACAATAGCGAAACGAAAACCAGAAGTGGTCCAACCATCTGGTAAAGATTTTTTTGTTCCTTTTATATGAGTTCCATCTTCCCTAGTTGCCATTTTTAACACCACCTTCCATATATTGTTAATACTATTATAACGAATGTGCGTTCGATTCTCAATAACCAACTACAAAGAAGAGAAAAAAATAGGCTTACGCCTACTGAAAATTCATCCCCTGCCTACTCATTGGGCTACGCCCTTCTCATTCCTTGAGGAAGGGGACTTCTTTTCAGAAAATCTGTTAAAATAGCTTGATGGGTTTGTGGCTGTACCCCAATCATAAGACTTGGTCACATTTTATTCCAATCAAATCCAATCTTTTTCAAGAAGGCTCTCGCCAGCACCATATGACCGGCAGCACTTGGATGGACACGATCCCATGCTAATGTTGCCGGGTAGATGTGCTCTAACACTACATGAAACGAAGCTTGTGTATCTATGAAGATACAGTCCATTTCTTCGGCGATGCGTCTTACAACGGCCCCATACTGATCCATTGTCCGGCGCATTGCATCATGTTCATTACTTTCCAAATAAAAAGGGGTCATCAATACAATCCCGTTGACAAACGGTTTTGTCTCTTTAATCAACTTCCGTAGCGTGTCCTCATATTCATCCAAGTACACATGCCAATCTTTGATAAACGGAGTATCGTACTGCCGCCACACATCGTTTGTACCAATCATAATTGATAACCAGTCTGGCTTCTGATTGAGCACATCCTCTTGCCATCTGTTCTTTAAATCCCGAACCGTGTTTCCGCTAATCCCTTTATTCACGACACGAATCCCCAATTCCGGATAAACGGACTGCAGGAGCCCGTCTATGAAGGATACATACCCTTTACCTAACGCACCGAACAAACCTTCTCCTTCCGGCTTCACTCGTTCACAATCCGTAATTGAATCTCCAATAAATACAAGTTTTTGATCCTTATTTAATAGCATTCTTATATCTCCTTCTCAAAACTCACCAGTATTTAAATAAAGCTTATCTCATTGCTAAATATTGATGCTTTTGCACAAAATATCTAGCATCTCGAACTTGAAGACCCTACAGTGTAAGTAAACGCTTAAATTCTAGCAAAAGAGCTTTTCATAAACTCTACGTACTGTTTAAAAGCAATTTCCGGCTCTTCGATTTCAGGGCACCATTTTTTCTCCCACTCCAGAGTGAAATAGCCGTCATAGCCTTTCCCCACTAAAAGCTGTAGCATTTGCTGCAAAGGAACATCTCCTTCTCCAAGCAAACAAAGCTGGTAACCCCGATCTGTCTCTTTCTTAATATACGAATCCTTCCAGTGAGTATATTTGATCCGTTTTCCTAAAGTGTTCCATGTTAGAACAGGATCCTCACCCGCTGTTCTAAAAGGATGATGTACATCCCATAACACGTGCAGATAATCAGAATTAACCCTTTCAACAATTTCTGCAATATGTTCGCAATTTGTCCAATCATCATGTGTTTCAATAACGAGGCTTACATTAAAAGCTTCAGCCATTTTCAGCATCTCCATTAGGTTTTCAACTACAATTTCAATCGCCTGTTCTCGCTCTGTATCCATAATCGTTCCGCCAAAAAACCGTATATACGGTGTGTTAAAATGCTGGCATAGCTGCGCATAGCTCCTTAATTCATGTAAGTACTGGCCCAACTCCTCATGCGATGCGGTAAATAATTGTATCGAGCTCGAAAAACATGGGATTTCTAAGGATGCATCTTGAAATTTTCGTACCGTTTCTTTTATATTAGTTGAGAACTCGGGGAATGTAAAAATATTAAGCTCTCCTAAATATCCTCGAAAATCTACACCATGATACCCATTTTCAACTGCATTTGAAATAATGGTATCTAGATCCCATTCTGGACATCCTAACGTTGTAAAGGCTAGCTTCATTGTTTTCCCCCCTGCTACAAAAATACGTGATAAAAATCTTATATTTTTAATCCAAAATCTCTGATATATATTGTTAGATTGAGTAACCTACGACTGAATAAAGAAAACTCGTCGATTGGCGAGCCCTGCCCTTGGGCGAAGACAGAGGCGTAGTTGCACTTATACTTTGTTCCTAAAATTTCTAACTACGTCGAATGGTCTTCCAGCTAGAAATTTATACTTTCTTAAAGTGAAATAAAAGAATAAGAGGATTACAGAACCGTTTGTGAAATGAGGATAACAAACTGGCGATTTAGGTCTTTCCGCTTCTATACTCAATAGGTGTAACTCCTACATAGTTTTTAAAAATCTTGATAAAATAGCTTTGATTATCATAGCCGAGCCGTTCGCAAATCTTCCCTACAGAGTCAGCTGTTTGTTCAAGCAATTCTTTTGCCCTAGAAACCTTCATTTTTGTCACGTATTCCACAAATGTCTCCCCAACCTCTTTCTTAAACAATCGGCTGAAGTAGCTCGGGTTTAAGAACAGGTAGCTAGCAACCTCTTCCAAACTAATTTTCTTCTCTAAATTCGTTGAAACATACCTGAAGGCATCAAGTATTTCTCGACGTCTTGTTTGATCATATACTTCATTAACGCGAGACAATAGAGACTTAAGATAACCCACTAGCCAAGCTTTTAGCTCACTTAAAAAACGAATCGTAAGAATCTCATCATGCAGACATTCAGCTGTATAATCTGACCGAAAAAACTGCAACGCCTGCAATCTTACTCTTAAATCTAATATAAGCTTAAGTACCCAATCTTTTAGAATCTCAGGAGGGAATTTTTTTTCTTCTAGAAACGCACTCCATTTAGCAACAAAAGTAGTAATTCTACCTTCGTCTCTTAGCATTACTAGTTCTCTCATTTCCGCTGCTGCTTCGTCATATCGGGAAAACAAATCTTCGTTTTTCGCCTGGGCCGCTTTCTTTTCTACAATAGTACCAGATTCCATATAAAAACTCTGATGCTCACTATTAAACAGAAGCGTTAACTCCTGTTTAAAGGTTATCAAATTTGTACATTGTTCACCTATTAGAAAAGACAGCGATATGTTTAATGATTTTTTCAATGCATGCTGAATCCTCTTCATACTTTCAGTCGCCGCAGATACTGCCTGGAATTTTAGAGTTGAAGAAGAAGGAAAAAATACAAATAACTCCTTAGCTCCAAGGTTAAAATGCACTGCACTTGGACAATGCGCCTCGATTGCCTCTGTAACGACATTATTAATTGCAAAATCTAGAGTGTCCTCAGAAAAATACTTTTCCTTCACCAAGCTAAAATCATGTATCATGGCTCTAGATGCAATATATCTTGTTTGCTCCAGCTGCAGCCCTAATAATTTTGCTTCTGTGAGCCATTCTTTTTCATTCATTTTGGCCGAGTTAATTGTTTTTTTGATAAATCGTTCTTTCACACTCTCTCTATTTCGATCAAGCATACTCTGCAAATGCAGTTGTTTTAGCGTTTTGTTATGCGCATCATCAAGGTTCTTTTTAAGCTTCTTAATCACGTTGCATAGCTCTTCGGGATCAAAGGTGTCCTTTACGAGATACTCCTGCACTTGAAGCTTTAATGCCTGCTGCGCAAATCCAAACTCAGAGTGGCATGACAAAATGGCAACCTGTAAATTCGGATTTCTAGTTTTTAATTGTTCTGTCAATTCTATGCCATTCATTTTAGGCATACCAATATCAGTAATTAATATATCAGGCATCTCGAGCATCGCTCTTTCAAAGGCACTTGCACCATTTTCATGCGTACTTTGAAGTGTTACACCTAAATGTTCCCACTCAATCGTTTCAGATAACAACTCTAATACTGGATAATCATCGTCAACTAGCATCACTTTGTACATCAGATTTGCTACCTCCTTCGGGAATAATTAGAATAACTTGTGTACCCTTTCCAGGTACACTTTTTATATCCAGTTTAAATTCTGGACCAAAGCTGATATACATTCGTTCATACACATTGGATAAGCCTAGAGACGAAAAACCTTTATTATTTTTCGTAATACTACTCTCTGTACTATTAGCTTGGACAAGCTTTCTTCGCAAATGGCTCAATGCCTGCTCATCCATTCCCTGACCGTTATCTTCAATAACGATAATAACTTCATCTTCCTTCATTTCCGTGTTAACCACAATCGTTCCTGCACTTTGATTCAGGCCGTGGATAATGGAATTTTCAATGATAGGCTGCAGAATAAACCGCGGAATCCTCACTGGATAAGCTTCTTCATGTACTGCTATTTCTACATCTATCTTATCTTTTTGCCTCATATTCATGATGCGGATATAATCTAAAACAATTTGGATTTCTTCATGGAGTGTGATGGTCTCTTTGTCTTTATCTATGGTCATACGCAATAATTTTGATAAGGAACTGATCATATTCGCACTTTCCTTGTCCCCTTTCACCAAAACCTTCATTCGGATAGAATTAAGGACATTAAAAAGAAAATGAGGATTGATTTGGGCCTGAAGCATCGCTAGTTCTGCTTTTCTTTTTCTTTCCTGCGTATCGGTAATTTCCCGAATCATTTCATTGATGCGATCCAGCATATGATCGAACGATTTGGACAATCGGCCGATTTCATCTTGACCTCGAAGCAGCGACCGGATCTTTAAATCACCACTTTGTACCTTATCTACAACATTTCCTAAGTGCACCAATGGCTTCGTCACTGTTTGCATAGAATAAGTCAGAAGGATTAAAAAGATTGTGAAAGAAATGATTTGTACAATAAATACCTTATTGAAAATAGAATTAATTTTATTTGTAGCTGCCTCATAGGGAACTAAAGAAACGAGCTTCCAGCCTGCAAAAGAGGTTTCATGTTCGGCAATCAAATAGTCCTTTTTTGAAATTTGAAAAATATTTGGAGAGTTGTCTTCCTTAAGCTGAGATCTGTATTGGAATAGTTCACCAATTCTTGAATCATCCCTATGCGAAAGTATCCGGTTTGAAGAATCTAAGAGCATCATTTCCTCATAACCATTCATATTTTCAAATATCTGATTGACTTGATTTTCCATAATGGTTACGATTACATATCCGTATATATTTAAATTCTCATCTCGTAACGTTCTGGCTACTGATAATTGATATGGATTGTTCGTTTTCTCTGATGTAAACATTGTAGGCTGAGTCTCAATCCAGACCGATTTATAGCCTTTTATTTTGTTCATTTGCGCAAACCAATCTTCATTAAATAATGTAGTTGGATTAAAATCTGAGATAGAATAGTTCGTATATGATTTGCCGTTTTTCAAAAGAATGGTAACATATGATTTTTTACCAACTAAAGTAATATTATCAATCGTTTTATTAACTTTACTTTCATCGATAAATTGCTTATATTGCTGCTTTGAATCTGGTTCCGTGTTACTCCTTGCATTTGCTTTTAAAATCGTATTCATTTCAGCATCAACTTGAATAAAGTTTGTAATGTATATCATATCTTCTAGAAGCTTATCCACATATTCACCTGCAATTGTAAGCTCTCTATTTGCGTTGGATAACGCCTGTTCCTTTAAAGTATCTTTTGTTAAATAATTATAGATAAATAATGTAATGACTGCCGGAATGATCAGACAAATGATTGAAATAAAGATGACTTTAAAACGAAAAGAACGGGGCGCCAGCATATGCTGTATTTTGTTTCTCATATGTGGATCCTCCTAAAGAAAACTCGCCGACTGACAAGCCCTGCTCTTGGGCGAAGACAGAGGCGTAGTTGCACTTATACTGTGTTCCTAAAATTTCCGACTACGTCGAATTGGCTTCCAGCTGGAAATTTATACTTTCTTACAGTGTAAAGAAAACTCGCCGACTGACAAGCCCTGCTCTTGGGCGAAGACAGAGGCGTAGTTGCACTTATACTGTGTTCCTAAAATTTCCGACTACGTCGAATTGGCTTCCAGCTAGGAATTTATATTTTCTTAAAGTGTAATAAAAAGATAGAAATGTAACGTCTGGTAGCCCTTCTTTTATCATTCGATTCTTATTTGCTGTTATTGATAATTTCTTGTACTCTCTGTTGAGAAACTGTAATAGTCTTATTAACGTCCTGCTCACCAAAAATCAGCTTTTCATATTCTTCATTGAGTACTTTATAGATTTCAGCCTGATAGGAAACAGGTGGAATGATCTTGGATGCTTTAGCATTTGTTAAGACATTAATCAGGGATTCTTTATCTACCTTTTCAGGGTTTTTCGTTCCGCTAAGAATCTTGTCAATAATCTCATTGAAGTCACTGTCACTTAATTTATTCCATGATGGAACACTTTTACCTTGGACAATTTGCCCTTCCGTTGTATACCAGCGAATGAATGTATACGCTTCCTTTTTATGCTCTGAATTTGCAGCAACTGACATGTAGTCTGTTGTAACTGGTGTATAGCCGCCTTCATCGTCTTTTTCGTTTTTCGGATATGGAGCAACCGCAACCTCAAAGTTTAACGGAAACTGTTCTGTACCTCCAAGCTCAGTATTTATCCAGCTTCCAATTAGGATAGAACTTGCATCCTGGTTAAAGAATTGGTTACGGTAATGCAGCTTCTGCGACAATATATTTGTGTATGGCACAGCGGATTTATCTTCTTTTTCCATTTTTAATCTCATTTCCAATGTTTTCTTAAATAATGGATTATCGAGGTTTGATGTGCCGTTCACTGTTATAAACTCCGTATTGTCAGCTTCACTCGCAAGTGCAAGCTTCAAAAATTCCATCCAGCTGCCATTTTGCGGTCCGTGGAAGTAGGTTCCGAAATGCCCATCTTTTGTCATTGCTTTTGCATATGTCATATATTCATCCCAAGTCCAATCTTTTGGAACCTCAAGACCCGCTGCTGCCAAATGATCTTTATTTAAAAGAACATACCAAGGGTTGAACTTACCGGGCAGCGCATAATACTTTTCACCTATTTTTGTGTCAACCTTATATTCTTCTGAAACTTTATAGCCTTCTTCTTTAATAAATTCATCAATTGGTGCAACCATTCCCATGTTCACACGTTGTGCATAACTTGCTGCGTCACTGAACATGAGGACATCCAATTGTTCTCCGGATGCAGCTGCAAGATCCAGCTTTTTAATCGCTTCCTGGGTATCCCCCTTTTCACTGAGTGTCACTAAATCAATGTCAATGTTCGGATATTTTTTCTCAAAAGCAGCAATGGTGCTTTTCCAATTATAAGACGACTCACTCCCATGCGTATGAAATTTAAGGGTGACCGTTGCAGCTTTTTTCAAGTCTGATGATGCTTTTTCGTCGCTGTCGTTTCCCGAACAGCCTGCCATCATGACGGTAGACATTATAGTACAAAACAATGGAGTCCATAATGCTTTCTTCATCATCTTCCCCCTATAATTGTTTGGGTATTATAGTGAAAACACTTACAAAATAGATTTTACCAAATTCCAGATACCCTGAATATAAAAAATAATTTTACAGTTTTGAAAGGTAACAGGATATTGCTGTTCTATAGAGAGTAAGATAATAACTAAAGATTTATGCACTTTGCACACGCAAATTATGGTTTATTTTATTAAAAGCTAAATTCGCCATATACATAAGGGTAAAACTTAAACCGCTTCCAAAAAAGAGCAAGCCCACTCCGGAGAAGAAAATGCTTACTAAAAAAACACTTATCGCCGCAAGAAGCATAGCTATCGTATATAACGGGTAGGATATGCTAATTAAAAAAGCTGTTTTAATATATTGCAAGGTTTTATACTCGTAATGAACAAACACTGGGAACACATATAACATAACAATTAGTAACAGAAACACAGCACCTACTAAACAGCCTGTTAGTATAGGGGATAAAAATCCTTGAACAGAACTAATTACACGCCAAGCTAAGTATAAACTAATCATGATTCCAAACAATACTACCCCTAGAAGATTTGCATTTTTAAATTCTTTTTTGTAAGTTTCCAAAAAAAATGTGAAGATTGGGAAGTTAGATTCCCCCTGCAGCCATTTGCGAATCGTTGAAAACATCGCTGCTGTAGAAGGTGCAACTCCAAAGATGAATATTCCAAGTCCCATAAAAAGCAGCCACAAGAGATTGATATACGCCAATCGGCTTATCCATTGACAGATACTATATACTCTCCCCATCCATCCAATTGCTTCCATTGTTATATTCCCCTCCTTTATGTACTTCCACTGTCACTTATTTAAACATTTTAATGAAAATGCTTTCATTTCAATAAACAATTTTTTGACTACTTTTGAAACTTTTTTTACTTCTTTATAAAGAAAACTCGCCGATTGGCGAGCCCTGCTCTTGGGCGAAGACAGAGGCGTAGTTGCACTTATACTTTGTTCCTAAAATTTCTCACTACGTCGAATGGTCTTCCGGCTAGAAATTTATACTTTCTTAAAGTACAAAATATAGAGTTTTCTTTAGATGAAGATAAAGGCATAGTTGTCCTTACACTGTATTCCTAAAATTTCCGACTACATTGAATGGTCTCCTAGCTAGAAATTTAGACTTTTCTTAAAAGGAAAAATAAAATAACCAAGATCCAAATCGATCCTGGTTATTCTCATACTTATTAGAACCACCATGTTTATTTTTAAAGAACATGTAAGGGATTGATCACGTCTGTTTGAATGACGATTTTCTCGCTCCCCTCCCCAATGATGATCTTACTATTAGCAATCTCAATCTTTGGAGCAGCATCCCAGCTATTTACGATGTTTTCACTTCCTGGTTCCCCGAACACCATATTTACTAACCAGTGTGTACCTGGCTTGACACTAGCTTTAACTGTAGGGATAACAGTACGTGTACTCATGAGATTCGTGTTTGCATTTGGATAGACTAGCTCTGCGTGTCCGTTTCCATACAAACTTTTAATTCCACTTGCTCCCCAAGGGAATTTCACCAAACTTTTTTGCTTGTCCTGAATCACCTCAGCCTTTGGACCTTTATATTCATTATGTTCAAGTCCCAGTGCGAATCCGCCGTCAGCACAATCTAAGCTTCTGCTCGTCTCAATACGATGGACGCGGATATGCCACGGAGTTCCAGCGACAAGCCATGTTTTGATTTCAACATCAGCCCATGGCTTCCATTTGGTGTACACCACACTGCCGTTAACCTCATATTCCTCGCACTTTCTTTTCGCTCTATAAATATTGTCACCCTCGCTTACAGCCAGCATGGAGTCAAATGCACCCTGCGCAAGGCTCCACTCTGCTTTTTGGACACTAAAGCTAAAAAAGTTGGAGTATACAAATTTCTCATATTTTGCTGCTACATGCGGATGTTCATTTGTGTGCTGATAGCCAGCGTTAAATGCAACAATATGACTTTTTGTAGCCTGCCTGCACACAATAAAACGCGGAGACTGTTGAACCACTTTCGCTTTCAAGGATGGAAGAGGCTCTTCTTCTGCCTGCCAAAAAGGATGGTTCTCTGGTAAAGCGAGAAGCAAGAAAGTTTTTAATGCCCAATATGGCGAACCGGGTGCATTATAATTTTCTGCCATAACCAAGTTTTGATAGCGATAGCCAATCGTCAGCAGGCCATTTGAATCGAATATTGGCTGGCTGAACCACCAACGCAGGTGTCTAAGGATAATCCCCTTTATCACTCCCGGTGGAAAAGGCTCTACCTCTGCGTATAACAGTGCACTCCAAAAGGCAGCTTGTGAAAATCTGTAGCTTAAGCTTCTTCCATATGGAAGGGCTGATCCGTCCTCTGCAAACCAATAAATAAAATCTTTCGCAAAAGCTTCAGCTCTGCTCTTATACCGCTGTGCTCTGGCTGAATCCTCTTCACCCATCAATTTTGCGTATAATAGGCTATAAAAATGGATGGCGAACGGACCGTAATAATCACAATGGGCATCCACCCCGTCTGCATACCAGCCTTCTTCTAAATAAAATTGATCAATTCTATCAAGATTTTTATCTATTTTTTCCCTATCATACGGTAATCCAACACCCTTAAAGCCGAGGTTAACTAGTACAGGGAAAAACAGCCAATTGCAGTCATATACATTAACTCGATTAATCTGATTGAGCCATGCAAACAGATTCTCTTTCTCCTGATCGTTAAGCGGTTCCCAAATCCTTTCAGGTATAAATGCGAGAGCATAACCAAATGCAGCCATCTCTACTGCCCGTTGATCAAAGTCGGAGATTTCTCCCCAATATTCCTCATGAGAAGGATTTGTGCCATTCTTTATTCCCTGCAGACAAATATCCCATACATCGGATTCCTCTCCGCCCGCTAGCAGAGGAACAAGGCCCCAAAGCACTCTCGAGAATCCCTCCATTCCAGCAATGGAATCAGAATAGCTGGTTCCTGTTTGTCCTATTTCAAGAAGGGCGCTTCCCTTACTGTAATAAGGCTTCAACGGACTCAATATTTGTTGTACAGCCTCGACTAGATCCTCTCTCGATTTAAGAGGATTCTTTTGTATAGGTAAATCAAGTTGTAGCATAAACGATGCCCCCCTTTTAACAGCTCTCAATTCTACCAAAATAATTCCTTGTAACCTTTTAATCTCGCAAGTCCTTCTACAAAGTAGTAGTCCCCATATATCAGCGGGTTATCTAGGTATTTTCTCTCTGGAAAGTGGCTTGCTCCATGCAGGATCAATCCCTCTTCCGAACTGTCCCAATCACCATAATTCCTGTATAAAGAGTGCAGAATTTTTTCCCCGGCCACTTTGTACATGCGAGACTGTGTTTCTGGAACTGTATCTCCCACTAACAATAGACCGCACGCAGCAATTGCACCTGCTGAAGAATCCCTTGGGGCATCAACATCGGCAGGAAGACGGAAATCCCAATGCGGAACGAAATCATCCGGCAGATGAGCTACAAAGAAATGCGCAACTCGCTTTGCAGTCTCCAAAAATCTAGCTTCTCCGGTATAGTGGTAGGATAACGCCATACCATAAAGCGCCCACGCCGTTCCTCTAGACCAAGCAGAGTAAGGAGCATAGCCTTGGCCGCCAAGCGCCTCAAGCATTTCTCCACTTTCAGGATCGAAGCGAATAATATGATGAACAGCGCCATCACTTCGGATAAAATGATTAAGAACTGTTTCGGTATGCTTTTGGGCAACATTTTTGAATCTAGGATCACCAGTTTCTTCAGAAGCCCAATACAAGAGTGGCAGATTCATCATGCAGTCAATAATTGCTACTCCTCTATTGTCTTCTCCTTCAACCCAAGGGTTCCAGGCACGAATGAAGTTTCCGTTTACGTTAAAGCGCCCCATTAGAAGATTTGCTGCCAACAATGCACGCCGTTTGGAATCCTCGTTTCCTAAGAGCTTATAGTGAGCCACACTCGTCAACGTCCACATAAAGCCCATATCATGATCGAGCCGGTAATAATCCTGTTGAACAGCATCCAGCTTTGCCTCACATTCCTCTGCCAATCCTTTTAAACGAGCATCTTTTGTATCGCGATATATAAGCCACAGCAAACCAGGCCAAAACCCTGCTGTCCACCAGTACGGCTCTGCCAGTACATACTTGCCGTTGTCACTTGCATGAGGGAAATTAGCGCCTATTCTTTTGCTTGTCTTATCGACCTTTTCAACAACGTTCTTCCATGCTTCCTCTACCCACTGTAGTTGTTCTGTCATCTTCTTCACCCTTATTTGTTTAAATTGAAATACAAGTTGGACGCTACACTCGTTCTCCTAGTATAGCGCCGGACCTTTCTCTAAAATGTTTGATAAAGAAAACTCGTCGATTGGCGAGCCGTGCCCTTCGGCGAAGACAGAGGCGTAGTTGCACTTATACTGTATCCCTAAAATTTCCGACTACGTCGAACTCGCTGCTAGCTGGAAATTTATACTTTCTTACAGTATAAAATCCAGTCTTAGCCTTTCACTCCGCCTAATGCAATTCCTTCGATAACTTGTTTTTGGCCAATAATAAACACAATCACTAACGGAAGAATCGCGGATACAGCCGCAGCCATGATTAAGGAATAAAACTCACCATTAATTGTCGTAAACTTCTGCATCGCCAGCTGAATCGTTAATAAGCTGTCGGTGCGCAGAAAGATAAGTGGATTCTGATAGTCATTCCATGTCCAAATGAATCGCAGAATCGCATATGTCGCGATAGCCGGACGAACGATTGGCAAAGCGATGGACCAAAAGATTCTCCAATGGCCTGCACCGTCAATTTTTGCTGCATCGATATAATCATTGTGAATGCTCATAAAGAATTGACGAAGCATGAACGTACCAAGCACACTAAAGCTTCCCAGTAAAATCAAACCTAAATGGCTGTCAAACAAGCCGATTTTTCGATATAAAATAAACTGTGGAACAAGAATCGCCTGCGCCGGAACCATATAGGTTGCCAGCACGATCATAAACAAGAAATTTCCAAGCGGAAATCTCACCTTTGAAAATCCATACGCCGCCATGGCTGACACAACTACAGATATAACTGTCGTTAACACCGTTACTTTAATAGAATTCCAGTAATAGATATAAAACGGGTAATCGCCAAACCATACTTCCTTATAGTTGTTAAAGCCATTCCATCGCTCTGGAATCCACTGCACTGGGAATTTAAACACATCTGCTTCAATTTTAAAGGATGTGGAAAGCATCCAAGCGAACGGCAGAAGGAACAGAATGCTGAAGCCAAGCAGAAAGACTGTGATAATACTTTTTCGAACAGATAGTGATTTAACCATTGGTTCTCCTCCTTAATAATTCACCCATTTCTTTTGTCCGATCCATTGCAATACCGTGATTGCGAAGACGCAAAGGAACAAGATTACTGCCATTGCGGATGCCTCACCAATCTTCAAATTAACGAAAGCGGTTTCGTACAAATTCCACACAATCATCGAAGTCGAATGCATCGGTCCGCCCTTCGTCAATACGGCAACGAGATCAAATACTTTAAATGTCGAGATGATACCTGTAATAAATAGAAAGAAGGATGTTGGTGAGATCATTGGCAATGTGATATGTCTAAACTGCACCCATGCACTCGCTCCATCAATCTCAGCCGCTTCATATAGGTCTCTTGGAATGGACTGCAGCCCAGCTAAAAAGATAATCATATTGAAACCAATGGAAACCCAAATTTGAATGAGCATAACTGATATAAGCGCAAAATTCGGGTCGGCAATCCATGTCGGCGGATTCTCGATTCCTAATGACATCAAAGTCTGATTAATAGGTCCTGCTGATGGGTGAAACAGTACCTGCCAAACAACCGCAATCGCAACAACGCTAGAAATATACGGCATGAAAAAGGCTACTTTAAAGAAGCTTTTCATATACACGTTTCGATCAATTGCAATCGCTAACAAAAGTGAGATTAGCATACAAATCGGGACCGTCAGAATGAATATAGCATTATTCCCAAGCGACTTTAGGAACACTTTATCTCCCAGTAATTTGCTGAAGTTATCAAACCCGACCCAATTTAACTGTGAAAGGTTGGTGATAAAGCTCCAGTCCGCAAAACTCAGAGCAAATGTCGCAAGAATAGGTAGCAGCATCAGGATAGAAACTCCTATTAGCATCGGAGATACAAACAATAAACCGATTACATTTTCACTTTTCTCCTTAAAGACTTTGTTCTTTTTAGCATCCTTTACAACCTTTGCAGGCGTTGAGATCTCTGTTTTAACACTCATTCCTGTTCACCCCAATTTTTTTAAATGTTCTTGATTCTACATCCAAACATGCTCTTAAGTGTTCCGATATAGCATGTATTGTTAGCGATTTTGAATAGCTAACAATACATGCTACATATTAAAGAAGCAAACTGGTTCTAGACTTAGGCTCAAGCACAAGCTTTGATGTAGCTCCATGCTTTTAGTATAAAATACTGGCCGCTCCCTTTATTAACAGTATTTTGATTAATATATACACAATTTTGACTTCTCTCTTGCCAATAAATTATTCTACTATAGGAGAAAAAAGAGCCCAGTATCATGAGGAACTGGGCTTAAAAATTCAGCTATTATTTGTTAGTGTCGATAATTTCTTGTACTCGCTCCTTAGAGGCTTTAACAGTCTTATCAACATCTTGCTGACCATAAATCATCTTTTCATATTCTTCGTTGAGCACTTTATAAATTTCAGCCTGATAGGAAACAGGTGGAATGATCTTAGATGCTTTAGCGTTTGTTAAAACGTTGATAAGAGATTCTTTATCTACCTTCTCAGGGTTTTTCGTTCCGCCCAAAATCTTGTCAATAATTGCAGTTAATTCACTATCGCTTACCTTACTCCACGATGGAATGTTTTTACCTTGAACGAGTTGTCCTTCTGTTGTATACCAGCGAATGAATTCATACGCTTCTTCTTTGTGCTCTGAATTTGCAGCAACTGACATGTAGTCTGTTGTGACTGGTGTATAGCCGCCTTCATCGTCTTTTTCGTTTTTCGGATATGGAGCAACTGCAACCTCGAAGTTTAACGGAAACTGTTCTGTACCTCCAAGCTCCGTATTCATCCAGCTGCCAATTAGGATAGAGCTTGCATCCTGGTTAAAGAATTGGTTACGGTAATGCAGCTTCTGAGATAAAATGTCTGTGTATGGAACAGCCGATTTATCTTCTTTTTCCATTTTCAATCTCATTTCCAATGTTTTCTTGAACAATGGATTATCGAGGTTGGATTTTCCATCTGCTTTTATAAACTCCGTATTGTCAGCTTCACTCGCAAGCGCAAGCTTCAAATACTCCATCCAGCTGCCATTTTGCGGTCCGTGGAAGTAGGTTCCGAAGTGTCCGTCTTTTGTCATTGCCTTTGCGTATGTCATATATTCATCCCAAGTCCAGTCTTTTGGAACTTCAAGACCCGCAGCTGCCAAATGATCTTTATTTAAGAGAACATACCAAGGGTTGAACTTACCTGGCAGGGCATAATATTTCCCATCTACTTTTGTGTCAACCTTATATTCTTCTGAAACTTTGTAGCCTTCTTCTTTAATAAATTCATCAATTGGCGCAACCATTCCCATGCTTACGCGCTGTGCATAACTTGCTGCGTCACTGAACATGAGGACATCCATTTTTTCTCCAGATGCAACTGCAAGATCCAGCTTTTTGATTGCTTCCTGAGTGTCTCCTTTTTCACTAAGAGTTACTAAATCAATGTCAATGTTCGGATACTCTTTCTCAAAAGCAGCTATAGTACTGCTCCAATTGTAAGATTCCTCATTCCCAAAAGTATGGAATTTAATAGTGACCGTTTCAGCTTTTTTTGAATCTGACGATGTTTTTTCTGTGCTGCCGCTTCCTGCACAGCCTGCCATCATAACAGTAGACATTACAGTACAAAGCAATGGAGCCCATACCTTTTTCTTCATCATCTTTCCCCCTAGAGTTGTTTTAAGTTCTATTATGAAAGCCTTTACAATGAGAGTTTATCAAAGTTAGTGATTCTAGATATAAAAATAATTTTACTAGTTCAGTGAAAATTTTGACAAAAGCATCCTAGGTTTTTAGGCAATCTCTAGTTCTAGTTCAGAGACCGAATTTTTGCATAAAGAAAACTCGCCGACTGGCGAGCCCTGCCCTTGGGCGAAGACAGAGGCGTAGTTGCACTTATACTTTGTTCCTAAAATTTCTCACTACGTCGAATTGGCTTCCAGCTAGAAATTTATACTTTCTTAAAGTATAAGAAATCTACCACTCATCTATAGCTCTCACTGTAAAAAGGACTTTCTACCGCTATAAGGTAGAGAGTCCCAAAAATTTGATATTTTGCTTAGGGTTATATCTAACAGGTTTGTGACAAAACCAAAAATAAACAAACATAAACAAAAGTTTTTATTTTTGTTTATGTTGACTTTAAATGTAACTCGGATTATTATGAACATATAGTAACTACATTGAAATTTCATAAACAAACGGGTAATTTTTAATCTGCAATACAGGAAGCAAAACCACTATTGCTATTACGCATAAAATTGGAGGCGCCTAACAATGAGAAACGAAACCACTGCAAAAAATGGAATATTAAACGCTCCTTTTCTTCACGAGATGATGGATACAACATACAATATGTGGCGCTTTGGCTGGGACGAAAGAAACGGCGGAAATATTAGTTATTTATTAAAAGAAGAGGAAGTAGCTGCTTACTTGAATATCAATCATGTAATCCGATCGATTGTACTAGACTTCCCTGTGAAGGAGCTTGCCGGCAAGTACTTTATCGTTACAGGCTCCGGTAAATATTTTAAAAATGTAAAAGATGATCCTGCCGATTGCCTAGGTGTGATTCGTGTCAACGAAGCAGGTACGGCTATTGATATACTTTGGGGCTTCGAAAATGGTGGAAAGCCGACAAGTGAACTGCCAGCACATTTTATGAGTCATATTTCCCGATTACAAGTAGATAATGATCATCGCATTATTATGCACAACCATGCGACAAACATTATTGCGATGACATTTACGCACGAGCTCGATGAAAAAAGCTTTACAAAAACACTATGGCAAATGTGTACAGAATGCGTCGTCGTCTTCCCTGACGGAATAGCCTTGCTTCCGTGGATGGTTCCGGGTACAGATACAATCGGAGAACAGACAGCGAACAAGATGAAAGAGCATCGCTTAGTCATTTGGCCGCATCACGGTATTTTCGGCGCTGGCACTTCGATGGACGAAACATTTGGCTTAATTGAAACAGCGGAAAAAGCAGCGCAAATTTATATGCTCATCAGCTCTCATCAAGGCGGCGTTAAGCAAGTCATTACAGATCAGCAATTGTCGGATTTAGCGAAGGCGTTTGGCGTAACACCACTAGAGGGAGTATTAGCTGTAGAAAAATAGGACAGCAACAAGCCCAACCACTCCTTGATTGGGCTTGTTCTAGCTATTCCCGATTTGCATGATGCTCCCTATACTGAGAAGGAGATTGACCAATCCACTCTTTGAATAAGCGGCTAAAATATTTTGTATCCTGATATCCAACCTCTGCAGAGATATCATACACCTTAAGATCTGTCATTTTTAATAACTTCTTCGCCTTTTCCAGACGATTTCTTATGACATAATCTAAAACGGTTTCACCTGTTTGCTTTTTAAAGGATTCACAAAAATACGTAGGGTTCATATACACATGATCAGCAATTCTCTTGATGGTAATATTCTCACCCAGGTGATCTCGGATAAATTCCTTTGCTTGCTGAATGGGATTGGAATCATGATGTAGGAGCATTTTATTCTTCATGCGAAACACCCAATGCTTCACATCATCCTTTAATTGCACAAAATCTCCGGCATGCTTTGTAAGCTGCAGCGCCTCAGTAAACACATGTGGATCTTCCTTAAATCCTTGGTGCTCCATCCATCTATTTATGATACGAATACATAAATAATGCACAGCTTCTTGGAGAGCAGCGGGCGATGATAGTGCTTGGATTTCATGAAAAAACGGTTGTAACGCCTTCTCCGTCTCTTCGTCTGCCTCCTGTTCTAACGCATGTAGAATTTGATGTGTGCTTTTATACACAGCAGCTGAAATCCCCCTAGGTGCCTCGTCTGTCACATCTCGAATAGAATCCAACTGAAAAATTTGGTTTCCCCCTTGGATCATACGAAACTGTAATAAGGATAGTAATTGGTCTCTTACACTTGGTAGAAAAGAGACATCTTCAAATTCATTTCCAAGCGCCACCGAAACTGTAAAAGGGGTAAGACGCTGAATAGATTGCTTAAGCTGCTGCAAAATTTGCTTCGTTTCTATGGAACTCATCACTTGTTCTTCATCAAGCAACAGCAACCAGAAGCTTAGCTTCGTCCCTCTCCACCACCAATACCTTCTATGGTCGTCTTGCCATTCCGTCCCGAATAGCTCGGTTATCATCTTTTCAATGGCAGCCCTCCAAGCTTCCCATTCTCCGTCCTTTGTTTTTGATATCTTTTGGTCAGCACTTATATATATAAGTCGATATGTCCCCTTTGGAAATTCACGCGTCCAGCTTAAGAAGGATACGTCCGTATCATGGTTCCAGGTGACCTCGCTTAATAGCTGAACCTGCTTGGTATATGTCAATTGCAGCGCCTTTTCCTGTATTTCCTTCTGCTCACAGCGCTGCTTAATAATCTTCTCCTTTACCTCCTCTATTTGTTCCCGAAACTTCTCTCGGTCAATTGGTTTTAAAATATAGTTCATCGCACCTTCCCGCAAAGCAGTTTGTAGATATTGGAAATCATCAAATCCGCTCACAATCAAAGCGGAAAAGGAATGCGTCTTTTTCAGTTCCTTTACTAAAGTTAGACCATCCATTTCAGGCATCCGCACATCTGTAATTAACAAATCAAAGGAATGATCTTCCTGCATCATCGTTTCATATGCTTCTTTTCCATCAGCAAACGTTCCAATAATCTCCCACTCTTCTCCGCAGGATTGCACCAACCGTTCAATCCCCCTGCGAATTCGGGCCTCATCATCTACAATAATCGTTTTAATGATGTCCATTGTCTTCTCTCACCTCTCCCCCGTTTAAAAACTGAGTTGCTTCTTTCTGTGTAATCATAGGAATCCGAATCATAACCTCCGTTCCTTGTCCCTCCGTACTATGAATCTGCAGTCCATATGAATCTCCGAACATCATGGCAACTCTGGCATGAACATTGATAATACCGAACCCTGAATCACGTCCGGTCATTGGATCTGATTGCAAAAGCATGTGTAATCGCTCTAATGTTTCAGCTGTAATACCCGGCCCGTTATCTCGAATTATAAACACAATATCCTGTTCTTCCTGCTGAACATCGATTTCAACGAAAATGCCCTTCCGTTTTTCCAATCCGTATTTAATGGAGTTCTCCACAACAGGCTGCAGGACAAACTTCGGTGTGTAATAAGACGAACTGTCGATGTTCTCACGAATTTGAAAAGACAAGCGCTCCTCAAATCTAAACTTTTGAAGCTGCAAGTAGTCCTTAATATGAAGAATCTCTTCGGAAATCGGTAAGATCCGATCTTTATTGCTCAGCGAAAAACGAAGCATTCTTCCAAGCAGCGTTACCATGTCCACGACCATTTCCGATTCTCCGTCTTCTACCGCCATACTAATCGTTTCCAATGTGTTGTACATAAAATGCGGATTAATCTGCGATTGCAGAGCATATAACTCAGCATTTTTTTGCCTCAGCTCAATGTGATAATTCTTTTGAATCAATTCCCGTATTTTTGTAATCATAGAATGAAAGCTGCGTGCCAGCATCCCGACTTCATCTTGTGATTGAATCGGAATGTCGACCTGAAAGTTCCCGCTCTCCACTTGCTTCATTAATCGGCTCAGCGTATGAATGGGTCTTGTTACAGTCCAAGCAAGAAAAATAGATATTATAACGGTAAAGACGGCAAGTATGATGAAAATGAGGATGGTTGCATTACGCATAATATCTATTTTTTCAGTTAAATATTTCAACGGAATTTGGTGAACGAGAGCCCAATGATGCGTCTTCGATTCACTTACACTAATCAGTGTCCGCTGCCCATGCAGCGTTGTGCGGAAGCTCCCGTTTAATAAAGGATATTCATCAGTCTCCTCCATCACCGTACCGATTTTGGATACATCCGTATGATAAATCACTTGTCCATGCTCATTCATTAACCACATCACTGCGTTGTTTTGTTCATCTAAATCCTTTAAAATTTTTTCGATAAACGTCACCTTCACGGCAAGAAATAATGTCCCGAGTGTTTTTCGATTATCAAAATCCGTAACCTGCTTCATAAGCAGCAAATAAGGCAGCCGTCCTTCAAATGTTAAATCGATTCCATTGGGCGGAAGAATTTGCATGCTGCCCTCTAAATCAAAATCCTCCCCATAAGGAAATGGCTTTTCCGTTAGATGAAAGCCGCTATAGACAACACGCGAGCTGGCAAATAACCGATTTTTCGATAGGAGGAATGCTCCTAATATTTCCGAATTGTTATTCAGGTACGTTCTTGCCAGAAAATTCTTTACCACAAACTGATCCTGCAGCAGTTCAGATTGACTTTGGTATCCACTATCTCTCAGCACAGTCATAATATCACTTGAGCTATACAGCAAATCCGGTAAGTCCTCTAGCTTATTCATTTCATTTTCAATGTTTTGATTGGCCTGCTGAAGCAGCTTTGGAACATATCTTCCTACTTCTTCTTCGATGGATTTCGTATATTGGGAATACGCTATATATCCTAAGAGAGTCATCGGGATAATTGTTAAAAGAATATACGTAATAATGAGTTTGTTTGTCAGCTTAATGTTTTTTAGTTGAATCATCATTTTGTACGTTAAAAATCATATTGATCGATATTCTCTTTTGTAAAATCTATTGGCTGTCCCATAATGACCATATCTCCCTTCACTTCTATATCACCGATGTTTTTAATATGCTTCCCATCATATGGCGCATTCCCTTCTAATAAGTCCTTTGCCAACCGAACTGTTAAATAGCCCAGCTTTTTTGGACTCCAAAGTGTTATAATCTGCGCTGCTCCGCTCTTTAAATCCGCTCGCATTAAGTTTGGGGTAGATAGTCCCACAACTGCAATCTTTCCTTGCTTCCCAGCCTCCTGCACAGCCTGGGCTGCTGCGGGAGGTCCGACAGATGAGAGTCCGATTATGCCAGTGAGTGTCGGATGCTTCTCCAGCAAACCTTTGGCAACTTCATACGCTTCTGCAGGTGCATCGTTGGTAGCTGCAACTTCAAGGAGCTTCATGTTCGGATAATATTTTTGCTGCTGCACCTTGGTCCATTTCATCCATTCATTCAAATTTGCCGCATGCAAAGAGCCTGTCATAATCGCATAGCTTCCTTGCTCCCCAAGGCTCCTTGCCAGCGTATCCGCCAAATGCCGGCCAAGTGTTTCAGGATCCACTGTATTAATAAAAAGCTCTCTGAATGAGGAATCTGTGTCCGAGTCCCATGTAATTACCTTGATCCCTTTCTTACGAGCTTCCGCTAAAACAGGCCCAAGCTTAGTTGGATCATTGGCAGAAACCGCAATTGCATTCACCTTTTTCTGCACCAGCTCTTCTATAATTTTTTCTTGATGCTCCCAATCCGCAATGGTCGGTCCCATATAGAGAACATTCACGCCAAGATCCCGTCCTGCCTCTAATGCCCCGTCCTTTACAGCATTGAAATACGGAATACCGCTCACCTTGGGCACGACTGCAATCGTATACTCATTGGTATAGTTATCCTGATTTTGTTTACTCTGTTGGTTTTGTTTGCTCTCACCGTTATAAATAATCTCATACTTCGGTGGATTACCTTGCCAATCGCAACCGCTTACACTAAATAGTACAAAGATACAAGTCAGCAATTTATAGAGCACGCTGCTCCCTCCTCCAAGCTATTATACCAAAACTACTGACTGATATAATCAAACGGCAGAAAGTCCCCTCTCCGCCAAACTGTATATGCAGCTCAGCGGCAAGGAGACATTCTTTCTATTATAACGGATACGCTATCGTTGACATTAACGCAAGCTCAGGCTGAGTTGCATCCAAACGGCTGTATTGTACAATTACTGCAATATCGCTTTCCACTTCAAGTGCATAAGGAACGCCGACTGGAATATACTCGGAATCCTTCTGAAGGGAGCTGGTGCGGATATGGTTTGTTCGTTTTCCCTTTACCACTACAGGAATATTCTCTAATGGCGGGCGATCTTCAAAGTAAACCGTCACCATAAGATTTGCATCCTCTGCATTACAATTGAGCACACAAATCGATTCGTGACTGAGCAGCTCTCCTGAACTCACCGGCGGAATATATCCGTCCGGAATAACCCAATGTGTGGCTCCTTTTACATGTTTCATTTCTCTCTCTCCTGCCTATTGATCAATTATAAAGCACGGCTGCTCGCCTGTACCTCGGCAGCCCCTTCATCTCCGTAACGTTCTCTTTCAATTTGCTGCAATGTCTTACCTTGTGTACGAGGGGCATATGCAATTCCGATAAACGCTGCCACGACAAGGAATGCAATCATAATTCCTCCCGCAACCGCAAATCCAAGCTTAGAAATAATCGTTGGCATAACAGCAGTCCATAGCCCTACCCCTATGCGTGCTATAAAAAACATAATGCCTTGTGCTCTTGCGCGGTATTTTGTCGGGAATAGCTCACTTGCCCATAAACCATAGAAGGCTTGTGCCCCAAAGCCTGCAGAGCAGCCCCATAGTAAAACAAAGATGAGCAGAACCGGCATTGTCATTTTTGCATATACGAGCAACACCCAAGCAAGAATTGCCATAATCGCGGATACCGCATAAATTGCGCGACGGCTCTTTTTATCTCCCAATTTCATAAAGACAGCGTATGTGCAAATCACTGTAAATATCCAAAGAACTGCTTGTAACAAGTTCGCTGCGCTTGCGGAAAGGCCGCCGACAGTTTCATAAATGTAAGGCATAAAGAATCCCATTGCCCCAGCTGTTAAATTCCAGAATAGATACACGCCAAGCAGAAGAAATAATGCACTTCTGTTTACCTTTTTGCTAAATAGTTCTTTTACAGAGCTCGTACTAGCTTGACCACTCTGTTCCTGCTTTTTCTTTTCTTCCTTCCACAGAGAAGACTCCGATAAGCCTTGTCGGATATACCATGTGATGAATGCGATTACAAGTAAGTGTGCAAAAATAATACGGCTGCCAAGAAGACCTAGTGGTGCTAATAATACAGAAAGCAATAATGCAAGCACAGGTCCGAGTGACCAAGCGAGCTGCGCCATCCCTGTATGTGCTGCCCGTTTATCAGACGGAGCTTCCTCAGCAATGTAAGTCCAGGAAGCAGGAACACCGGCACCAACTGCTAATCCTGTTATAATGTAGCCGATTAATAGCATTGGGAAGTTAAACGCACAAATTGTAATTAACATTCCCAGCATGTAAATCAATAAATCATACGTGTAAATAAATTTACGTCCGTATTTATCACAAAGATAGCCGCCAAGCAATGCACCGATTGCCGCACCAAAAGCATTGGCACTCACCGCACCTAATAGTCCAATCTTAATGTCATCAAGATTCAAATACTCTACCCAAAGCGATAATCCGCCTGCGCCGGCCACGATAGAACCAGCTTCAATATAGTTGGCCATCGCAACAGATGCCGTTGCCTTCCAGCCTGTCGTTTTTTTACTTCCAAATCCTTTTGCCATCCTTCTCTCTCCTTTCTCTCTATCCCTTTTCCAAAATGAAGCGGTTACAAGCTTTCCTATGAAAGTTTAATGTGAAGCTCTTGATGCTTTAACTATACAGGAGGTTTGAAAGCGCTTGTAGGAGACTGTTATCAGGTAGGGGGGAGATTCTTCTGATTTCTTCAGAAACATTTTAAAAGATTATCATATCCCATAAACAAAAAAATGGTATAATAGAAACAAACATAAATAAAAACAAACAAAAATAAAATTCACGAAATATCCTAGTTTATAGAACAGAAAGGAAGTTCAAGATGCTTGTAGCAGAAAGACACCAAAAAATTATTGAACTCGTTAATGAACGATTAAGCATTCGCGTGAGTGAGCTTAGCAAGCTATTCTCTGTAACAGAAGAAACCATTCGCCGTGATTTAGAAAAGCTAGAGAAGGAGAATAAACTAAAACGCAGCCACGGGGGAGCCGTCAGCGTTCAAGAAGAATCAGAAACAGATGTATCCGAGCGGGAAATTACAAATATCGCTGAGAAAAAAGCGATTGCCTACGAGGCGGCTAAACACGTTACAAGCGGTGAGCGTATTATTCTCGATGCAAGCACAACGGCCTGGTATTTAGCAAAGGCACTTCCCGATATGCCGCTCACAGTCATTACCAATTCCATCAAGGTAGCCATTGAACTGAGCAAAAAAGAAAAAATTCAAGTCATTTCAACAGGCGGTATGCTGCTTCAGAAGTCCTTATCCTATGCTGGCCCTTTAGCAGAGCGCTCTCTCGCTGCATATCATGTAGACAAAGCGTTTCTCTCTTGCAAAGGTTTTCATTTAGATAGCGGCTTAAGTGATTCAAATGAATGGCAGGCACTGTTAAAGAAATGCATGATGGACAGCGCGGATCAAACGATTGTAATGGTTGACTCTAGTAAATTTGGCGTCCGTACCTTTGTGCAAACCGCACAAATAAGTGACATTACTCATATCATTACTGATTCCTGCGTAGAGAATACCGCTAAGCAAGCACTAGAGGAAAGAGGCATTAAATTAACTACAGTACAGCTTAAAAATGAAGCTGTTTCGTTATAAAGCTCATCCCCGCCCTTATAAAAGGCGGGGTTATTTTTGTACTTTAGGAATTCGGTCATTTTTATTTATTTTAATTTAAAGAAGAGCATACTGGCGAAAGCAGTCACAGTCGCTTTTAGCCAAGTCACCCAATCTAAAAAAGTTCAAAGTTTTTTATTGAAAACCGCACATACGAAAGACAACCACATCCAAATGTTTTATGACGTATTGAATAATGAAAACCTTCCTGTTCCCGCTACGTTGGAAGCAGAAGTCACCGATTCCACCTCTTCTCCGTTTTCGGATAAACTTATGATGTTTCAAATCGGATTCTTATTCTCAACGGCAATGGTTTATTACAGTACGGGATGGGCATCCTCACCTAGAAGGGACTTGGCTCCAAAATATGCCACAGCAATTTCTAGTGATTTGAAAGTTGGAAATGATTGGCTGGACTTGATGATTGAAAATGGTTGGCTGGAACAACCTCCTTTAGTAGAAGATCGAACGGCATTAGCAATGAAGGATAAATAATGTAATATTTTCATTTCCATTTTCGAATAACACAAAAAACCGGACTCCCTCCAGTGAGGCGAGTCCGGTTTCTCTATTATCGTTTTGCTAATACTTCTTTCTCGTACTGCTTTACTTCCTCTAACCAAGTTTCTTTCACAGGCACACCTGCTTGCTCGCAGTAGTAATCCCAAATTGCGCCGAACGGATATGTTTTAAACTCTTCCATAAGCGCCAGGCGTTCTGTGAAATTGCCTTCTTCCTGCAATTGCTTTAAATATGCGTTTGGTGTCAGCATCGCATATAGCAACGCTTTAACCATATTGCGTGTTCCAATTGTCCATGCAGCTACACGGTTAATGCTCGCATCAAAGAAGTCAAGACCGATCATTACTTTATCAGTTGCATCGTTGCGTACGATTTCAAGCGCAATTTCACGCAATTCATCATCTAAAATTACAACGTGGTCGCTGTCCCAGCGAACTGGTCTGGAAACATGCAGCGCAACCTTGTCACTGAACATCAGCATAGAGGAAATTTTGTTGGACACTGTTTCTGTTGGATGATAATGCCCTGTATCAAGCAGACATAGTTTATTGTTTTTCAAAGCATAGCCCATATAAAATTCATGTGATCCTACTACATAAGCCTCGGAGCCAATACCAAATAGTTTGCTTTCTACTGCATCAATATTGTATTGCTCGTCAATCTCTACCGCAAAGACTTTGTCTAATGACTCTTTTAAGCGCTGTCTTGGAGTCAGACGGTCGCTTGGAATATCCTTGTAGCCATCTGGAATCCAAACGTTTGTAAGACATGGTGTTCCTAGCTCTTTACCGAAGTATTCTGAGATTTTGCGGCTCGCGATGCAGTGGCGAATCCAAAACTCGCGAATTTCTTCGTTTGGATGGGATAGCGTAAGACCATCTGCTGCTTTATCATGAGAAAATAGTGTTGGATTAAAATCTAAGCCGTGAAGCCCCTGTTCCTTTGCCCAGTTCACCCAATTTTCAAAATGCTTTGGCTCTAATTGGTCACGCTCTACAGCCTCTCCGTTCGTTTCCGCATAAATTGCGTGCAGATTCAAACGATGTTTTCCTGGAATTAAAGAAAGTGCTTTTTCTAAGTCGCTTCTAAGCTCCTCAGGTGTTCTTGCTTTCCCCGGATAGTTTCCTGTTACATCGATACCGCCGGATAGTTCGCCTTTGTTTACTTCAAATCCCGCTACATCATCGCCTTGCCAGCAATGGATGGAAATTGGTATATTTTTTAGTTGCTCTAAAACCGCATCAACATTAACGCCCCACTTTTCGTACTGCTGCTTCGCCAATTCATAGCTTTGTTTCGTTGTCATATTTCACATTTCCTTTCTGCGCTCTTAATTTATACAAGCCTCTGTTTTTTCAAATGTTTTTACTTCAAATGACTGCTTAATGAGTTCTCTTGCCTCGTTCAAGCTGTCAACTTCACCTAACGCCATTAGCTGTGCGACAAGATTTCCAATCGCAGTTGCCTCAATAGGCCCAGCGTATACCGTCTTATTTGTCGCATCAGCAATCTTTTGATTTAACAGTTCATTTTGACAGCCGCCGCCGATTATATGGATTGTTTTAAATTCTTTTTCAAAAATTTCTTCAATCTCACCAATAGCCTTCTCATAGCTGACCACTAAACTATCAAATACACACTTCGCAACTTCTCCTACTGTGTTTGGCACTGTTTGCCCTGTTTCACGGCAGTAGTTTTGAATCTCTTCAATCATATTGTCCGGCTTCAAAAACCTTGCATCATCTACATTCACAATGGAATGGAAGGCTGCAGCTTCCTGCGCCAATTGTACAAGCTCGGCAAAGGAATATTGATTGTTATAATTTCTTCTCACTTCCTGAATCATCCAAAGTCCCATAATGTTCTTTAAGAAGCGATAGCGATAATCCATTCCGCCTTCATTTGTAAAATTATAATCTAACGCCTTCGGCACACAAATCGGAAACGGATTTTCCACACCGATTAAAGACCATGTACCAGAGCTAATGTAAATAGTGTCCTCTAATGAAGGAACTGATAGAACCGCTGATCCTGTGTCGTGTGTTGCCGGCAGAACCACCTTCATATCAAATCCAAATTCCTCTACAAGCTCCTCTGTCAAATTCCCTAAAATTGTCTTTGGCATTTGAATTTCCTGGAACATATCAGAATTGATACCCAATTGCCCCAGCAGCTCTTTATCCCATTTCTTTGTAAAAGCATTTACAAGCTGCGTGGATGTTGCATTTGTATACTCATTCGCCTTCTTGCCTGTTAATAAATAGTTAAAATACTCCGGAATCATTAAGAATGCTTTTGCTTTTTCTAAAAGCTCCGGATTGCTTTGCTTTAGGGCATACAGTTGATAGATGGTATTAAACTTTTGAAATTGAATTCCTGTTTCCAAGTAAAGGCGTTCCTTTGAAATGATATTAAAAACCTCTTCCATCATCCCATCTGTTCTTGGATCACGATATGAAACAGCATCTGTCAAAGGTTTTCCATCTTCATCTAGCAGCACAAAATCTACCGCCCATGTATCAATTCCAATGCTCTCCGGCTTTAAACCAAGCTCGCGACATTTATGAATTCCCTTTTTAATTTCCGCAAATAGCGTATCTACTTCCCAGCAAAAATAATTCCCTTTTTGCACAATTTTATTTTCAAAACGATGTACTTCCTGTAGTTGCAGGGCGCCATTCTCAATATGACCCGCGATGAGTCTTCCGCTTGATGCACCGATATCAACTGCTACACAATGTTTTGTCATTTTTATCACCCTTTACACTGAAAGCGTTTGCTTATGTTTATAGGATAAAGGAAATAAGGAAAAAAAATAATAACGTGAATCGCCTTTTTATTGTCCTTATTTGCACATGGCCTATTAATATGCTAGCCTATAGACTCGGAAAGAAGTCATCACAAACAAAGCTGTTCTATTCCTTTTTCTTCAAAGTCCTAAAGCTTATATATTTCCCAAAAAAGAATGATTCTAGAGAAAACTCGCTGATTGGTGAGCCGTTAGACAAAGACAGAATCATAGTAGCACTGTATTCCTAAAATTTCCGACTACGTCGAATGGAGCTGCCAGCTGGAATTTTATATTTTCCTGAAGTGCAATAAGGGAGCAGTCTTCTAAAAGAAAACTACTCCCTTACTTCACAGTCTCGCCATGCCTTTGGTGTTCGGCCATATTTACTCTTAAAAATACGATAAAAATAACTGATATTATCATAGCCGACTTGCTCGATAACTGAGGAAATGGGCAAATCAGTGCTTTCTAATAATTCCTTTGCTTTACTCAAGCGCTTCTCCTGCAACAGCTCTTTAAATGTGTAATTTGTGGCCTTCTTAATATGCTTGCTGAGACCATAATGAGATTGATTCAGCTTTTCTGCTAATTCATATAAGGATGCATTAGGAAAGTGCTGATCAATATATTTTAACGACTCAACAACTAAAAAGTGCTGGAGAGAGGATTCTTTTTTTTGCTCTACCTTATCAGAGTGCTTAATCAATTCGATCATGAAAAGCCCCATATATAGCTTAATTGTGGATTCCGACAATAAGGAGGGATTCATAATCTCCATAATTATTTTGTGAAGCATTTCTTGAATTTCGCTGACCTCTGCCACCTTAAAATACATAAATTGCCCATTTTGCGTATTGTTATATAAGCTGTTAATTAAAAAATCGCTTACAATATTTTCAGATGTTAAGTAAGAGAAAATAAAATCAAAGAATTCCGCACGTATGATGAAATTGATAACAATGTCCTCTTTTGCGCAAACCTCAATTTCATGCTCGATATGCTGATTCAAAATAAGCAGTTCGCCCCGATTTAATGTGATTGATGTACCGCCGACCTTTTGCCTTAGCGTTCCGTTATATACATAATTCATTTCAATATAATCATGCTTATGCTTCGGGAAGTCAACAAAGCGTGTATGCTTTCGAACCATAATCATTTTCTCTTTATTAAGAAACTTATCGCCTTCAATAATAAAATTGGCCTGACTTGTATAAAGCTCTCTTCGCACTTCTTGTTTTTGCTGGAGGATGGCTTGTTCCTCCTCTGTTAATTCCATTAACTCACGCAGTAAATCGAAGGACATCCAAATTCCCCCTAACCTATTAATAGATAAGAGAGCATCCCGCTCTCCAGAATGCTCTCTTAACTTTTAAGCTGAAGCCGTCTCGTTTCGGTACAGCTTTTTCAAAATCGTATATTGTACAATCATAAAAATGCTGCCTGTCAGCCAATAGAGCACAAGTCCTGATGGTGAAGCAAAGCCAAACATAAGAACCATCACCGGCGACATCAATTGCATCATTCTAACCTGCGCCATCTGTTCTTCTGGAACATTCGTCTGAACGACCCTCGCTTGTATATACGTCATACATGCCGCAAGAAGCGGAAGCACAAAATACGGATCAGGATGTCCGAGATTTAACCATAAAAAGGAAGCGTTGCTAATCTCCTTCGTCTGCTGAATGGCATAATACACAGCTGAGAAAACCGGGAGCTGAACAACGAGAGGAAGACATCCCAGCATTGGATTGGCCTTATTCTCTTGCATGAGCTTGATCATTTCCACTTGGTATTGCTTTTGTTCCTCCGCATGCTTAGACGAGTACTTCTCTTTCAGCTCCTTGAGCTGCGGCTGAAGCCGTTTCATGTTCAACTGATTCTTATATTGCATCACATTGAGAGGCATGAGAAGCATCCGCACACCAACTGTTACAAGCATAATGGCAAAGCCAAAGCTTTGGAATACCCACGCCTTCGCAACATGAACAATAAGCAAAGACATTGGATAAATAAAATAATGGTGCCACAAATCCGTGTTTTGCCCGGAAGAAGCTGCGGCTGCGCTGCATCCTGCAAGCATACCTATAAATAACAATGTTATTGATAAAAGTTTTATGAGTTTTGACATATATGTCCCTCCAATGTTTTTCTGTTATGCGAAAAACATTGAAGATACGGACCTTCATCATCTTGCTCTCCAGTAGATTCCTGTCTGTGGACCGAGCAAGTCATTTTATATTTAGAATAAATAGACGGCACAAGATTACAGCTAGCGCAAGCCTCAATACGTTGTACAATATACAAGCTTCCTTGTCGAAGACCTGCTTGTTTATGTACAGTCTGAGCTGCAGCAAATTGTGATGCCATACATAGAAAGAACGTAGTCAGCAAGACAAACGCTATATACATAGAGCCATCCGGTATAAAAAATTCCACAGTTTCACATCCTTCTAACTCCATTATAACACAAAGGAAGAAAAACAACCTGTTGGATAGAAGGACAGGCTTTAACAATGCTATGACAATTACAGTGAGAAAAAGGACGAATCCAAGGTTTCGGATTCGTCCTTTTTGCTTCTTTATATAGGGGCAAATAAACTATATCTTCTTATCGAGTAAATGCTGCTGGTACACCGCCGTCAACAGTAATCATGCAGCCTGTTGTTTTCTCTGCCTTGGAGGATGCGAAGAATGCAATAGATTCCGCAATATCCGATGGGTAGATGTTAACAAGCAATGTTGTACGTTTACGGTAATGCTCTTCTAATTGATCTGGCTCAATGCCGTATGCTGCGGCACGTTCGTTACGCCAATTTGATCCCCAAATCGCTGAACCTTGCAGTACTGCATCAGGCAATACGGAGTTTACGCGAATGCCATATTCTCCACCTTCTGCTGCAATACAACGTGCCAAGTGTGTTTCAAGTGCTTTTACAGAGCTGTATGCTGCTGCGTTTTTGCCGGCATACACAGAGTTTTTAGATCCAACGAATACCATGCTTCCGCCAACGCCTTGTACTTTCATTTGCTTGAATGCTTCACGCGCTACTAAGAAATAGCCTGTTCCAAGCACATTCATGTTCAAGTTCCATTCTTTAAGTGATGTTTCATCGAATGGGCTGGATGTTGCAAGACCTGCGTTATTCACGATAATATCTACACCGCCATATGCTAGAGCTGCTTCTGCGAACGCTGCTTGTACTTGCTCTTCGCTTGTTACATCCATTTTTACACCAATCGCACGGCCTTCACCATACTTCTCATTGATTTCAGCCGCAACCTTTTGTGCGCCTTCAAGGTTCAAGTCAGCTAATATAACATGCGCACCTTCAGATACAAAACGACGTGCTGTTGCACTTCCGATTCCGCCTGCACCGCCTGTGATAAAGGCAATCTTGCGAGAGAATTCAGCTTCAGCTGGAGCAAGTGTTAATTTGTAAAGCTCTAATGGCCAGTATTCTACGTTGTAAGATTCATTTTCGTTTAAGGATACAAACTCACCTAGTGCTGTAGAGCCTTTCATAACCGCAATCGCACGGTGGTATAATGCGCCGCTTACATGTGACATCGCTAAGTTTTTGCCTGTGTTCACCATACCGATACCAGGGATTAAAATAACACGCGGAGCTGCTTCAAACATTTTGTCGCCTTCGTGTTTATTGCGTTCAAAATATGCTGCATACTCTTCTTTAAAGCTTGCAACGCCAGCCTTCACTTTTTCAATTAAGCTGTTTACATCTTCAGCTTGCGGGTTCCAGTCAATGTACAATGGTGTACGCTTTGTATGCACAAGATGGTCAGGGCAAGCTGCTCCAACTTGGGAAAGCTCAGGTGCATTGTAGCTGTTTACAAATTGAAGTACATCGTCTGCATCATCATAAGATAAAATCATTTTCTTTTCATCGCTTACTGCACCGCGGATAACAGGCATAACTTGTGCAAGGATATTTCTACGCTCTTCAGCAGAAAGTGCTTCGTATTTTTGACCGCCAAATACTTTCTCTTCTTCAATGCGATCGTTAATATATGCTTCAGCTTCATTAATAATTGCGATTGTTTTTGCATAAGCTTCTTCAGACGTTTCGCCCCATGTAACAAGACCATGCTTTTCCATTAACACAAGCTCAGCGTTCGGATTGTTTTTTACACCTTCCGCGATCATTTTGGATAATGTGAAGCCAGGGCGAATATATGGTACCCAAACGAAGCGATTGCCGTAAATTTCTTCAGCCAGCTGTCTGCCATTATCTGCGCAGCAAAGACCGATGATTGCATCTGGATGTGTATGGTCTACATGCTTGAACGGCAGGAATGCATGCAATAATGTTTCAATGGATGCACGTGGATGCTTGCTGTCGATCATGCAGTTTGCCAAGTATGCTACCATTTCCTCATCCGGCATTTCGTCACGCTCGATCAATGGACGAATATCTTCCATACGCAGGCCAGTGAAATGTTGAACCTTCATTGTTCCTAAATCAGAACCGCTTCCTTTTACCCACATTACTTCTACATCGCGGCCGCGGAAATCCTTCTCGATTGTTTTCATTGATGTATTGCCGCCACCCCAGTTACATACAGAACGATCTGTTCCAATTAAATTGGAGCGATATGCTAACTCTTCTACCCCTTGCTGCAATTGTGCTGCTTGCTCTGCTTGCCATAGGCTTTTTACCATTTTGTTTTACCACCTTTGTTTATGTTTGTTTTTTAATTTTAATAGTTTGTTTATGTTTGAATTTATTATATAACATATCTTTTTATTTTTAAATACATTTTTTTATTTTTGTTTATCTTTGTTCCCTTGTTTGTTTTATTCTCATTCAAACTCCCGATATTACCTTTCACACAGTTAAGCGAAGACAGCGGCGTAGTTGCACTTATACTGTATTCCTAAAATTTCCGGCTACGTCCAATTCAATTCTAGCTGAAAATTTATACTTTCCTACAGCGCAAAAAGCCTCTGCTAGGTTTTAGCAGAGGCTTGCCTGTTGAGATCGCTGCAAAGATAAAGAAAACTCGCCAATTGGCTTCCAGCTAGAAATTTATACTTTTTTAAAGTGTAAAATAAAACTTTGTATGTACAGCACATGTCACGTAAACATAGGTTAATAACACGAATCTACCCTTAGCATAAACTGCAGTGTTCTCCAATGAAGAATATGGTGAACTTAGTTTAAAAAGGAACGATTAACTTCATGATAAGCCTCCCATGTATCCACATCATAAAACAACTTCTCATCATCATGTGGAAGAACCTTACCTTGAAATGCAGGATCAGAAAAAATGAGACGGGCTCCTTGATCTCCCTTCAGCTTTCTCAAAATCGGAAAAATATTACTGGAAAATAAAACAGGAGGTCGTGGAATACCTTGATAAGCTGCTGCTACATACTGGAGTTCCGGATGCCGGCAAAACTCATGTATGATTCCATTCAAAAGCGTAGTTGTAATAAACGGCTGATCTGCCAGCATAACCATTGCTCCATCCGCCTGCATGCTTTCTGCTTTTTCAATACCTTGGCGCAAGGAATACGATTGCCCTAAGGATGCGTTCTGACAGAAAAGAGTATGCACCCCTTCCTTCTGCCCGTTTTCCAGAAGCCAAGAGGTAAAATTTGTGATTACTATAACTTCGTTCAAATTTGAGGCAAGGGCAGTGTTCAATGCCAGATTTCCAAGCAAAGTTCCCTGCATTGGAAGACAGAGCTTATGCATTCCCGGTCCCATTCTTCTGCTGCTTCCCGCTGCCAAGTATATTCCTACTATTTTCATTATGTTCCATCCTTACTATTTGTATCATTTCTGCAATGATGCTTACCGCAATTTCCGCTGGTCCTCGCGCGCCAATGGGTAAACCGACCGGAGCAGATATCCATGCGGGCTTTTCCATTTCTCTAAATAATCGAGCGGTGCGCTGCCTAGATCCTAAAATCCCCAAATAACGGCACGTTCCCTGTAAGAGAAGGGTTAGAATTTCTTGATCCCGTATGAAATGATGCGTCATGATAACCACAAAATCACGTTCTGTAATTGCTAAACGAGACATTACTTCTTTTGGGAATCCAACGATACAGGAGTCTGCCTCAGGAAACCTTAGCGGTGTACATAATCCCTCACGCCAATCGCAAACCGTGGTGAAAAAATCTGTTTCCTTCGCGAAACGAACGAGAGGCTTTGCATCTTCACCTGCCCCAAAAATAAATAAGCGGGGTTGCGGCAGAAGACACTGCATGTATATCCCTTGATAGAATCCATTTTTCAACTCTAAGAGAGAAGGAATGTCTTCGTTCCAACTACCAAACACATCTCCATTTTCACTTAAAAAAAGAGTTTTTGACACTGTAAGATGCTTCACCATCCAAACATGCTGCCCCTGATCCAGATATGCTTTTACTCTTTGTAAAGACTCTCGGTAGGAAGAAGTCACCTTCTCCAGTAATACATGAAGTACGCCATTACAACCGATTCCCCATGATAAATCGTCTTCATCTCCCGTATAAAATTGATGGATAGACCATTTGTCAAAGGTTACATCCTGGGAGTGATGATAAAGATCCTCCTCTACACAGCCTGCGCTCAGCATGCCCAGCCGTGTACCATCCTCCCTTATTACCATCATCGCACCTTCCTTAAGATATGACGATCCCTCCACACGAATAATCGTTGCGAGCGTACACGATTCGGATATAGTTGTAACAGCTTCTATAATCTCCTGCAAGGAAGTCACTATATTTCACCCTGCTTTCCATTTTGAAGCACCGATTTTACATTATCAAGCGCTTCTTTTCTGAAAATTTTTCTTCTAATCATACGGTATTGATCCATATAATGCGGCTACTTTATCATATTAATTGTCTAAAACCTTTAGTACCGGCATATTGAGCAGATGCTTTAATCCTTCCTAATTCTGTAACGCTTTTGGAACAACTTCATATACTATGGTAAGTGTAACGAAGAAAGATTGGTGGGGAAATTACGCTTTTGACAAACATCCAAAATGCAAAATATTAAGATTTTATTGTTCAAGGTCAAGTGGCGAACCCTTCTGCAGCTATAGCTGATCAAGTATAGACTGCGAGTAAAACCTATTTCATATTGTAACGCTAGAAAAACATAATGCACCCTAACCTACTTGAGTAGGTTAGGGTGCATTTTCATTTACAACATGTATGATGCTATTTATATAAAGAAAACTCGCCGACTGGCGAGCCCTGCTTTTGGGCGAAGACAGAGGCGTAGTTGCACTTACACTTTGTTCCTAAAATTTCCGACTACGTCGAGTTTACTTCTGGCTGGAAATTTATACTTTCTTAAAGTGTAAAAAACTTTTTCTATGATGAGATTGAGTTCTCACGTAATACTTCTGATCTTTTCACTAAAAGCAGATAAGATAAAACAGCACCGATACCTAAAGCTGCAATAATGATTCCCATCGGAACAGCAGACTCCTCGCCTCCCATCCCGACAAGAGGCGCAACCACTCCGCCGAAGGCTAACGAAATCACCCCAAGAAGAGCCGACGCACTGCCCGCTGACTTCCCTTGCTTTTGCATAGCTAATGAAAATCCAGCTGCATTCACCATTCCCACACTTGCAACAACAAAAAACAACGGAACTAATACTACATATAAGCTTGCCTGAAGCAGCAATACAATAAGTAATATGATACCTCCTAGCGAGGATGCGCATAAGCCGGTGACTAGAAGCTTCGTCTCCCCTACTGTATTAGCTAATCTGCCTGTTATTTGACTAGCTAACATAATTCCGATCCCATTTATAGCAAAAATCAAGCTGAACATTTGTGCAGACGCGCCGTAAATATTTTGTACAACAAATGGCGAGCCTGAAATATAAGCAAACATCGCGGCAAATACAAGACCTTGTGACAGTGCATAGCCTATAAAGCTGCGGTCACGAAGAATATTCCCAAATGTAAGAAGTGTATTTTTCACACCTCCCGCTAAACGGCGCTCATTTGGCAACGTTTCAGGCAAACCGAACAGGACAACGAAAAACATGGCAAATCCGATAAAGCTTAATACGACAAAGGTTCCTTGCCACGGTGCGATTTGCAGCAATTGTGCGCCAATTACAGGCGCTAAAATAGGAGCAATCCCGTTTACGAGCGAAAGCAATGAAAAAAACCTTGTTAGTTCCGGACCAGCGTATAAATCCCGGACAATCGCACGGGAAATGACAACTCCAGCAGCACCCGCCATACCTTGTATCAAACGCAGTACAACAAACGCCCAAATGGAAGGACTAAAAACACATAAAATAGAAGCAACAAAATAAATGCTCAGCCCAATGAGAAGCGGCTTTCTCCGCCCATATACATCACTAAGCGGACCCGCAAGCAGCTGCCCCGAAGAAAGACCGAGCAAGAAAAAGGTTAAGCTAAGCTGTACAAAAGACGGATTAGTGTGAAAATCATTTGCCAAGTCCGGCAAGGCCGGCAAATACATATCAATTGATAATGGACCAAAGGCAGCTAATGTTCCTAATATAGACGCAATCCATAGCCGCTTAGATTTTGACAGATTGCTATCTATCGAGCTTTCTAAAGAATTCCCCATATACAATCATTCCTTTCTTAACTAAAAAGCTACTCCGAAAAAACAAAGAGATTCCCAAACTATATACGCCCAATCAAAAGCCGGATTGCCTCAGAAATGTCTATATTTTGTTCCGTACAAAACCTGCTTAGCTTTTGATGTGTTTCTTCATCTAACCGAACATGGATTGAATGCTTAAGCTTCTCGCACTCTGACTTCTTTGGTCTGCCTCTTCCAATTTTCCGCTGACCGCTTTCATCTCTCCATACAGCTATCGTCACATAGCCATCCTTCTCAAGCCCCGTCTGGCAATCATGCTCTTTCCAAATACGCGCTGCATCATTCTCATGCTTCTGCAAGTATTCAGTCAAAGCGTCACCCTGCAAACCGCGGTTTCTTGCCTTATGTGCTATTTTTTCTTTTAAATATTGCTCATACTGCTCAAATGATGTGAATGTCAGCTCTTTCATATGCTCTCCTTATGTTTTTTGTGCTACAAAAAATCATAAATCATTTCGGATAAGAAAGCAATTTTTGTAGCACAAAAAATAAATAATGCTGGGTTCTTAATTGTAATTGCAAAAAAAATACAACCGAAAGCTTGATTCGGTTGCACGACATACATGTTCTCCTTTTCAGGATTTGGTAGGTAAAACAGAGTGTTTCCCAACACTCTTCCTCTCAATTTTACGATTCAAAAATACGACTGAAAAATAAAAACAGCCGCCCCTACAGCTGCCGCATCCGACTTTAGCACACCTTGGGTAAAGGTAATATGCTCCCGTTCCATATCATGCACATGCTGCAGGACTGTATGAATAACAGCAGTATAATATTCTGGATAATTGTATATCAAGGCGCCGCTTAGCACTACAACATCCGGCTGCAGCAAATTCACCATGTTCGCAATTCCAACTCCATAATAATAAGCAGAATGCATAACTGCTTGTACAGCAGCAGGATGTCGTTGCTCGATTAGCTTCATCATCTCTTCTGCTGTAATAGAGCTCCTGTTCAATAGCTGGCTCAGCTCTTGTCGAATCGCCTTATGCGACATATAAGAGGTAATACAGCCTTTTTTCCCGCATACGCACGGACGTCCGTTTACCTCAATAATCATATGGTCGTAGGCGCTCACATCTCCGGTTTTATTTTGGAGCAGTTCGCCATTGGTCATTACACCGCAGCGAAGCCCTTCGCCGCTTATACAATACAAAATATTTTCTCCTGCAAAAGGCTCTTGGTAGGCTTCCCCAATAATAGCTGTATGCGCCCCATTTCGAAGAAGCACCTGAACAGGAAATGCTTCTTGAAGCTCCTGTACGATTGGTACATGCACCCAGCCGGGAGCATAAAAAGCTTCCGGGTGTAAAATCACCCCTGTATTCCGATCAAGCGGTCCAACCGCGCCGATTCCAATGCCTAGCAGTTCATCTAGCGTAAATTGATGATCCTTCATAAATCTGAAAATGATGCTCTTGATTTCAGAAACAGTTCTCTCTGGCGTATGCTCAGCCGTCATGGCAAACGATTTCTTCTCCATCTGCTGAAAACGGAGATCCGTTAACACAACTCGTGTTTGAATACGAGTAATATCAATCCCAACGATAAAATAATTCCCCGTATCAACATCGTATAGGACAGGCGGTCTCCCGCCGCTTGACTCACCGAATCCGCACTCGCGAATCAATCTCTTGCTAAGAAGCTCATCCATCATTCTCGTCAGTGTTGTTTGCTTCATTTTCGTTTGCTCAAGCAGCCAGACCTTTGTAATGGGTCCCTTTTTGTGAATGAGCTGATATAATGCTTTTAGCTCTTTATCTTTTTTCAAGTCTGCTCGCAGAAAGTGCTTCAGCATAAGCACTCCTCCTTCCTCTCCCCTATTTAACTAGGAATATAAGGTCACACCGACTAATCCTGCGAGGATAATCACGTAAACGGGATGCATACGCAGACGTATTAAAGCAAATAAGGAGAGCGCAAATAATAAAAAGGCACTAACAGAATAATAAGAAATAGAACTCATCATCCCGTTGGAAAGCCCCAGCTTCACTGCTGCATAAATAATCATTCCAACCACAACGGGCCGTAATCCGTAAAATGCCGATTGCACCATTTTATTTTTATGAACTCTGCTAAAAAAAACAGCAGCAAGCAAGATAATAACGACAGAAGGCAAAACCATGCCAAGGGCAGCAACGACAGCTCCCGGCAAACCGGCCGTTTGGTAACCAACAACCATCGCACTGTTCGTTGCAATAGCGCCAGGCGACATACCGGCAATCGCAACAGCATCAGTAAATTGCTGCGTCGTCATCCAGCCGTTTCTTGAAACCTCTGTTTCAATTACAGGAATCATCGCATATCCTCCGCCAAACGAAACGAGACCAATGATACAGAACGTTTTAAACAGCCCCCATAAAAGCATCCTCTCTCCTTCTTTCTATCTTTTTATATACCTGCGCCCATAAAATAATGAATATCAGGAACTTCTTCTGTCTTCGGTTCATCCAAACGAGTCGCATATCCTAGCTTTTCTTTTACATTAACGAATGCAACCCCCGCTGCTCCTCCGCACATAATGATAAAAACAGGATGAACATGTAATACTAGCAAAAAGAAAACTGTTACACACACGGTAACAAATGTTGTTTTATCAAAAACAGCAGTCTTCCAAATTTTATACCCAGCGAATGTAATTAACGCGACAATTGCCGGTCGGATGCCCTTAAAAGCAGCAGTCATTTTTGGGTTATCTTTTAAATAGAAGAAGGAAAGGCTAATCGCAACAACAACTAAAAAGGTAGGAACTAATACCCCCATCATAGCGACAATTGCGCCGCTAATCCCAGCGATGCGATAGCCAATGAAGGTAGCAGCATTAATTGCAACCGCTCCGGGAACAGAACCTGCTACAGCAAATACATCCGTCACATCCTCCGCCTTTAGCCATTTCTTTTCTCGAACAACCGCCCTTTCAATGGCAGGAATCATCGCATATCCTCCGCCAAACGTAACAGGACTGATTTTTAGAAACACTAAAAAAATTCCCCACAACAGCTTCAAGTCCGTTTTCATACAACTCCCCCCATGTATGCGGCTTCGTTATTATTATCATAGCATACTTTTCTCCATTTTGGATAAAAGTGTGTAATGAAAGTTTTATGCGAAATTACAGAAAAATCGTCGATTGGCGAGCCCTGCCCTTGGGCGAAGATAGAGGCGTAGTTGCACTTATACTGTATTCCTAAAATTTCCGACTACGTCGAATCTACTTCTAGCTGGAAATTTATACTTTCCTACAGTGGAACAAATATACTAATTCTTAACCATTGCATATAAAGGTTGACACAACGACCTCATAATATTATAGTAACTTACGTAACGTTAGTTAATTTCAAGTCTTCTTTATATAAACATTGTACAGAATCATTACATGAGTGAGAATGCAACTAGGAGGAATTTAAATGGAATTAAAAGGAATTCACCACGTCTCTGCAATTACAGCTTCTGCTTCAAAAAACTTTGAATTTTACACAAAAACTCTCGGGCTGCGCTTAGTGAAAAAAACAGTAAACCAGGACGATACATCCGTCTATCATTTATTTTACGGAGATGAAAAAGGAAATCCGGGAACAGAACTAACATTTTTTGAAATTCCAAGAGCCGGACATAACTATGAAGGTGTTAACAGCATTTCAGCGCTTTCTCTTCGTGTAGCGAGTGACGATGCATTGTCTTACTGGAAGAAACGCTTTGAAGAAGCTGGCGTCGTGCATGAAGAGATTAAGGAACGGGCAGGTCGTGCTACTCTTGCATTTAAAGATTTTGAAGGACAGCGTCTTATTCTTGTATCAGATGAAACAAACAAAGGTGTGGCGGGCGGAATCCCATGGGAAAAAAGTCCTATTCCGCGTGAGTATGGCATTCTGGGCCTAGGACCTGTTCAATTAACGGTGCGCCAAGCTGAGCACACAATCACTGTCTTAACCCAGCTAATGGGCTTCCGACAAATTGGACAATACCCATCCTCTGTGCCAAACCAGCCTGATATTATTGTGTTTGAAACAGGAGAAGGAGGGACTGGTGCTGAAGTGCATGTAGAGGAACGAACAGACCTTCCGCCAGAGCGCCTCGGCCGCGGCGGCGTTCATCACGTTGCATTCCGCGTGGATAACGATGAAGAGCTGCGCGCTTGGATTGAACGGATTAAGAAAGCTCGATTTGGAAATTCGGGCTTTGTGGATCGCTTCTATTTCCATTCTCTCTACTTTAAGGAGCCAAACGGCATTCTATTTGAGCTTGCAACAGATGGACCTGGCTTTGATACAGATGAGGAGCTAGAGCATCTAGGTGAATCCCTCGCATTGCCGCCGTTTTTCGAGCCACAACGCAAAGAAATTGAAGCACGCTTGAAGCCGCTTGATACGAAGCAGAGCTAAAAAATCCCCCCATTGGACGCACCGATGGGGGATTTTTTAGCTCTGTAAGAAAGAAACTTATTATTCATCAAGCTCTTCATTTGGTAAAATCAAACCTATATTTATGCTCCTTTAGTGAACTACCCACCACTTATCCGCTGCGCGTCTTGAAGTGAGGGCTTCGAAAGACAAACAACATCTTTCTCTTTTATTGCTACTTCACTCACAAACCTAACGGTTCATGTCCATAGCCTTGCATTCGCGGCGTTCCTACCGCTATTTAGAAATTGATACAAATTATGCAGACAGCTCGTTCATCTCGTGCAACAGATGAATTCCATACTGTTTCAAGTTGCGTGCTGCATTATAATCTCTATCAATTTTTGTCCCACATTCGGTACAGTTGTATATCCGTTCAGACAAAGTAAGTGTATCTTTCTTGTTTCCGCAACAACTACAAGCTTTGCTGGATGCAAAATTCTTCAGTAGGAACAATAGCGAAACGAAAATCAGAAGTGGTCCAACCATCTGGTAAAGATTTTTTTGTTCCTTTTATATGAGTTCCATCTTCTCTAGTTGCCATTTTCACCACCACCTTCCATGTCTTGGTAATACCATTATAAAGAATGTGTGTTCGATTCTCAATAACCAACTACAAAGAAGAGAAAAAAATAGGCTTACGCCTACTGAAAATTCATCCCCCACCTACTCATTGGGCTACGCCCTTCTCATTCCTTGAGGAAGGGGACTTCTTTTCAGAAAATCTGTTAAAGGACTGGCGAGCCCTGCCCTTGGATGAAGACAGAGACATACAGAGACGTAGTTGCACTTACACTTACACTTTGTTCTTAAAATTTCCCGCTATGTCGAATCAGCTTCTAGCTGGAAATTTATACTTTAGGAAAGTATAAAAAAGCTGATAGATATAATCCATCAGCTTTTTTGCTTGCCTAGCGACGTCCTACTCTCACAGGGGGAAACCCCCAACTACCATCGGCGCTGAAGAGCTTAACTTCCGTGTTCGGTATGGGAACGGGT
>JBEPZN010000030.1:0-40499 GCA_041640875.1 Ectobacillus sp.
CGTCTCTTCCCCAGTATCCATTTCTTTTTTTCATTATACAAAAATGTCCCCTATAGGTAGACCTTTTTTAAAGTGTCTACTCTATAGGGGACATTTTACTTTTGGTTAGCTTTTTTCTTTATATTTGTGGGCGTAAAACCACGATACCTTTAGGTTCGTGGCAGTTCACATTACAGCCTCTCTATTATATGTACAATCCTGCTCTCATTCAGACGCTTTCAATCTAAAAAAAAAGAAAATAAAAGAAAGTAATAATATATTTAAGTTTAGCACATTCTATATGCAAGACTCATTTAAGGAGGTGATACACCATGCAACGACATACAACTGTTTCAGGAAACAGCTCCAACGAACTGCTCTTTGCAGCAGCTCAATCTGCCATTGATCAAATGAAGCTAGAAATCGCACGGGAATTTGGCATCCAGCTTGGTCCAGATACAACATCCCGCGCAAATGGTTCTGTCGGAGGCGAGATTACAAAACGCCTTGTTATGATGGCTCAGCAGCAACTCACAGGAAGCAATCGTATCCACTAAAATGAGAGTTTGCAGCTTCGTATCATCACTGCAACAATACGTGCGAGCTTGGCTAACTTGTTCCTTCCTAAAGCCAAGCTCTTACTTATGAAATCTTATGTAGCCAATCTACTTTCTCGTTTTTTTGCGGCGTGTTGATCTCTTTCCTATGAGATATCCAATATAGATCAAAAGAAAATGAAAGCTAATAAACCCGAAAAAGACAACGACGATTCCTTGAATGTTACTGAATACACTTGCCATATCCGCCTCTACGAACCAAGCATATAAACAAACAATCAGTACACCCCCCAATAAAAGGAGCGTACTCCGTAACGGTCCAGGTTTTGCTGCCCGTTGCCTAATGGTCTGCTTTTTTGGAACGGAAGGTTTTCGTTTTCTAGGCTTCTTGCTTTCTGTTACCTTGCTTGTTGGTGCCGCAGATGTTTTTTTTCTGCTATGTACTTTCTTTTCTTTTATGTTTCTAGCATTCATCTCGTGTAATCCTGTTCTACTATAATACACAAATCATATCATGCGAATACCTTCTTGCAAAACGGTTCTTCTTGTTTATATTTGTGGGCGTAAAACCACGATACCTTCAGGTTCGTGGCAGTTTACATAAAGTGAGCAGCATTATAGCTTTAAGACAGTTCAACGTAGCGGGAAATTTTAGGAATACAGTGTTAGGGCAAGTAGGGAGAGCGTGTGTTTATAGATTCGATTGGAACAATAGCACTTCTTCATTCTCTTCTTCTCCCTTCTGGTTCATTTTGGTAATTATATATTACCAAAAGAACATATGTTTGTCTAGTGGGATTTCCCTATTCACCAAACATGCTAGGCGGATCGCCTCTAGCCGACATTCATCCGCCACTTACCACTGGGCCCATCACATGCTTGAAGTGGGGGTCTTCTGTCGGAAAATGATAAATTGAATATAATAACTCGTTTAAACCGCCTTCATAATTGGAATAATTTACATACAGGAAACTATATTTCGACGAGTTAGGAGCTTGTATGATGAAATCTTTAGTAAACAAGACCTATAAAATCTACATAATCGCCTTCATAGGAAGCCTTCTGCTATCCTTTCTTTTAGTTACTATGTATAAATTTTTTCAAGCATCTTATTCGATTAGACAGATGCTCGTACTCATTCAGTCATTTCCTTTTGCATATCTAATTAATACACTTGCTTTGACTGCGATTATATATTTTATTTGTACAACAAGCATCATGCTGATTCAAGTACGGCGCACGACGAAGGACTGGACGGTAAGTCTTTCTGTTTATATGCTGCTCATCCTTGTCTCTCTAGCTGTTTCTCTCTTGTTTTTTATGGTGCAAAACACAATGGATATTCATAAAGCCTTGTTATGGATGAAACAATATCCAAATCACGTCATGATGACAGCTATATTGATTACAAGCATTATGTTATTTATTTTTGCCTTGTTTGGCAGCTATTATATTGGAGCCATTGTATCTATGGCGGGACTTTGTCTTTTAGCGCTTACCAATTACCTTAAGCTAAAAATACTGGGGCAGCCGCTATACCCAACTGATTTTGGACAAGTTAAGCAAGTAAAAGATCTCATTCCGATGATTATACAAAAGATTTCAATCCTCTCCCTTGTCGCACTTGTTCTCGGTCTGGCAGCTCTCATAATTTTGAAAACAAAGCTTCCTAAATATAAACCGCATTGGCTTCACCGCATCCTTGTTGCAGGCGCCTCCGGGTTTATCATCTGGTCCTATGCTAATTATGAAAGCTCCATCATGTCTGCTATTTTTCGAGTAACAAAGATCGAGTTAATTAAATGGGATCCTGTACTAAACTATGAATTAAATGGAGCAGTGCTGGGATTTGTTTTAAGCATTAATCAAGATGTTTTTGAAAAGCCAAAGGACTATTCAAGGGAGAATGTACTGCAGGTCGCTCAAGCTGTAGCACATGATCTGCAGGAGCAGTTGGTTCTAACCGAGACAACTGCTGCAGAGAAACCAAATATTATTTATATGATGAATGAATCCTTTTGGGATCCAACCCGTCTGCCAAATGTACAGTTTGAAAAAGATCCTATTCCTTATATCCGAGAAGTAATGCAGCAAAACACCTCTGGCTATACGCTGTCTCCTATGTTTGGAGGCGGAACAGCAAATGTGGAGTTCGAGGCATTGACGGGGTTTTCACTAAGCTTCTTAGAGCATGGCAGTGTTCCCTATATGCAAGTATTCGATAAAAAAAAGAGTGTTCCCAACATTGCGAGCATCTTACGGCAGAGAGGATACGACGCTGTCGCCTTTCACTCTTTTGAAAAGTATTTTTTCAAAAGAGACGTTGTTTATCCAAAGCTTGGATTCCAGTCTTTTACTTCTATGAAAGAAATGAAGCACAAAGAAATGGCTGCGGAGCATGTTAGTAATATGTCTGTATCAAAAGAGTTAATTGATATGCTAAAAAGTCACACTAACCCTGTGTTTATCCATACTGTAACGATGCAAAATCATTTCCCTTATCTGCCAGGAAGATTTAAAACAACCGAAATTAATGTAGACGGATTGGCTGAAAAAAGCAATCAAGTACTGGAAACGTATACAGAGGGGGTTCGTCAATCAAGCGAAGCATTTCAATATCTTATGGAGCAGCTCGACGCTTTGGATGAGCCGACTATCGTTGTTTTCTGGGGGGACCACCTTCCAACATTTGGAGAAAACAATAACGCAATCTACAATTCAGGCTTTATCAAAACCGGAGACACAAGCGAAGAAAGCCAGAGAATGCATGAAACTCCGTTTTTTATTACAGCGAACTTTCCGATTCCCTCTGTAAATCTAGGAACAACGAGCCCAATTTACTTCGGTCCCATCCTGTTCCAGATTTTACAGGAGCCGCTGCCGCCTTATTATCAATTTCTCATGTCGCTTTACGAACGGTATCATGGCATCATCCGCGAACTAAAAGTAAATTCTGAAAATGAAATCGTTACAACCATTACAAAGGATGACCAAAAGCTATTAGATGAATATCGCTTGCTTCAGTACGATTTACTCATTGGGGAGCAATATTCTAGGTCTGTCTTGTTTCCTGGAGAAAACTCCAATAGTTGATTTTTGTAACCGATTGGCGAGTCATTAGACGAAGACAGAGGCGTAGTTGCACTTACCTGCTACGCTGAACTCGCTTTTAGCTGGAAATTTATACTTTCCTATAGTGCAAAAAGAAAGACCCCCACTTCAGGCAGCTTCGGCCAATAAGTGGGGGGGCTTTAAAGAGCAGGGTTATATTGCTGCAAAATTTTTTCCCGAACATAGCTCAGATGTCGATACATTTGAGTAAAGGCTTCATGTGGATCATGTTTAACTAATGCATTGTAAATAGCGGTATGATATTCGACTGTCAGGTCTCGTTCCCTGAATTTAATCTGCGTATTTACCTTGTCATGCGTAATCAGCAAGGAATTAATCATACCTTCCACAACTGGATTATTGGCACTCAAAGCAATAATTCGGTGAAATTCCTTGTCTATTTCTCCATAATCATTATCTACGCTATTAGCTATAAGATCTATCGTTTCCTTTAGTCTTTCTAACTGTTCATCCGTGATTTTTTCCGCTGCCATCGTAACGAGTCCTAGTTCTAGAGCCATCCTTGCTTCTATAATGGCCGGCAGGTTATCCACTGATACAGCTAGCATAACCGCAAAAGGCTGACTTCCAATTTTGTTTGTAAAGAATGTCCCCTCTCGAGTTTTACGTGTAATGACTCCAAGGGTTTCCAACGCGCTCAAAGCTTCACGTAATACTGGTCGGCTGACATTTAACTCCTCCATTAATTCCATTTCTGGAGGCAACTTATCTCCGGGTTTCATTTGACCACTCATCAATAAGTGAACAATTCGTTCAACAACCTGTTTAGATAACGTGCTCCGATTAACAGATTCAACGACTACCTTTTTTGTCGGCTTTTCCCTCATGCTTTTCCCCCTTGGAAAAATGATTTAATATCTATATTGTAAAATTAATTATATTGTATGACAATACATTCGCATCATTAGCACCTAGAAAAAAAGCTGATGCAAAACAATTTATGAACATGTGATTAAGAAAAGCGGGCCTTGGGAGCTAGACATCACCCCGAAAGGTTATACTTTCTTATCTTGTAAAGAAAACTCGCCGACTGGCGAGCCCTGCTCCCCGGGCGAAGACAGAGGCGTAGCCCTACTTATACTTTGTTCCTAAAATTTCTCGCTACGTCGAATTGGCTTCTAGCTAGAAATTTATACTTTCTTAAAGTATAAAGAAAACTCGCCGACTGGCGAGCACTGCCCTTGGGCGAAGACAGAGGCGTAGCCCTACTTATACTTTGTTCCTAAAATTTCTCACTACGTCGAATTGGCTTCCAGCTAGAAATTTATACTTTCTTAAAGTGCGAAAAAATGTAACTAACATAAATAAAGGTAAAACCTCTTATGTTGTGAGCAAGAGATTTTACCTTCTCATTGATTAGCGCTTCACTTCAACTCTAGCCATTTTTTCGTAATATCGTACTAGACTGCCATGATCAGCATCTCCCATACCATCTACCTTAAGGGACTGCATCATTTCCATTACTGAAGCAGTTAACGGCAATGGCACTCCTATTTCATGGGACGTCTCCAATACATTGCTCAAATCCTTAATATGAAGGCCGATCCGGAATCCAGGATCAAATTTCCGATCCATAATAAGCGGAGCTTTTGCATCCAAGACCGTACTGCCTGCCAAACCACCGCGAATTGCTTGATACACTAATTCCGGTTCCACACCAGATTTGCTTGCTAACACTAGTGCTTCAGACATTGCAGCGATATTAATAGCCACAATAATTTGATTAGCAAGCTTTGTAACGTTTCCTGCTCCAATATTGCCGGTAAGCACGACAGAAGCTGCCATCGCCTTCATCACCGGGTAACATCTATCAAAAACCTCTTTTTTACCGCCGACCATGACAGAAAGTGTTCCATCAATCGCCTTGGGCTCACCACCGCTTACAGGAGCATCAAGCATTTCTATTCCTCTCTCCTCCAAAGCCTGAGAAATTTCCCGGCTAACAAGCGGGGCAATTGAGCTCATATCAATTACTACTGCTCCTGCCTTTGCACCTTCTATTATTCCATTTCCCCCTAAGATAACTTCTTTTACCTCTGGGGAATTCGGCAGCATAGTAATAATCACATCACTCTCCTGTGCCACTTCCTTTGGTGAGCGGGCTGCAATGGCGCCAGCGGCAACAAGCTCATCTATCGTGCTCTGTGTTCTGCTATAGATAATAACTTCATAGCCAGCCTTTAAAATATTCTTACTCATTGGCTTTCCCATAATACCCAAACCGATAAATCCAATCTTCATGATATGAAAGCACCTCCTATACCATTAGTTTTGTATCGAACGAAGCTCCTGAAGTACACCCAAATCCCTTAATATATCCTTAATTTTTATTACATCAGCCTCTGAACAACTAACATTCGGCTTGATCGGGCTGCCCACCGTAAGGCCAATTAAATTCGCGGCATCCTTGGTCGCAACAGGAAAGCTCCCTAAATTGAAGGCCATCCGCAGTGGTGCTAATTCATATTGAGCCTCGAGAGCACCTTTTAGGTCATCCGCCCTATACTTTTCATATATTTTAACAACTAGGTCAGGAACAATATTGGCAGTGGAAGCAACACAACCAACTGCGCCATAAACAAGCGAGCCCAGTATCATAACATCACGGCCTGCCATAACCTTAAATCCTCTATCCCTTGTTCTGCGGATATATTCTGCGGTTAGAGTTAAATCGCCGCTGCTATCCTTGATTCCGACAACGTTTGGAATATCAGCCAGCCGCTCTATTAGATTTGCAGAAATATTCGTGCCTACACGATCCGGGTTATTATAAAGAAGCACTGGTAAAGATGTTGATTCCGCAACTGCACGAAAATGTTCATATAGTTCATCCTCATTCGGCCGAAGAAACATAGGCGGCAAAATTGTAATGGCCTGCGCCCTCTTCTCTTCCGCCAGCCTAGCCAGTTGTATGCATTCCCTAGTCGAAATAGCACCAATCCCTACGTAGACTGGAACACGTCCTTTTACATGATCAATTGTAATCGTAATAGCACGCTGCTGCTGTTCTTGGTTAAGACCAAAAAACTCTCCATTGCTGCCAAGCACGAGAATCCCGTGCACACCGCCTGCAATGACATGGTCAATCACTCGCCGCAAGCCGCTTTCCTCTACACATTCATCAGCGTCAACAGGTGTAATAATAGGGGGAATCACTCCGTGAATAAAACTTGTATCCATGTCCAGTCTCCTTTCATATGTCCCCCTGCCCGGATATCGCTTCTCGCCTTATGAAGCGATATCCGGACAAGTCATTTGGGGGATGATGTATTAAAGAAAACTCGCCGACTGGCTAGCCCTGCTCTTGGGCGAAGACAGAGGCGTAGTTGCACTTATACTTTATTCCTAAAATTTCTCGCTACGTCGAATTGGCATCCAGCTAGAAATTTATACATTCTTAAAGTGTAAAAACTTCTAAGCCGTTTTTAACGTACTAAGCAAGGACGCTTATTATCGAACTTCCAACCTGGAATGAGATACTGCATCGCCTTTGCATCATCACGTGCTCCTAACCCCATTTCCTTGTAGAGCTGATGTGCCTTCTCAATTTGCACCATATCCACCTCTACTCCTAATCCAGGCTTATCAGGAACCGCTACTAACCCATCAACAATTTGAAACGACTCTTTTGTTAACTGCTGGCCATCCTGCCAAATCCAATGTGTATCAATAGCAGTGATTTTCCCTGGGGCTGCTGCTGCGACATGGGTGAACATTGCCAAGGAAATGTCAAAGTGATTATTGGAGTGTGACCCCCAAGTCAGTCCCCAGTCATGGCACATCTGCGCAACACGTACCGACCCTTGCATTGTCCAAAAATGTGGATCTGCCAGCGGGATGTCTACCGAATTTAACTGAATTGCGTGTCCCATTTGACGCCAATCGGTAGCAATCATGTTTGTGGCAGTTGGCAAACCAGTTGCGCGCCGGAATTCAGCCATCACTTCACGTGCAGAATACCCATCTTCTGCGCCACAAGGATCTTCTGCATATGCTAGTACATGATGCTGATCACGGCATAATTTAATGGCATCCTTCAATAGCCAGCCGCCATTGGGGTCAAGTGTAATCCGTGCTTTAGGGAAACGTTCAGCCAGAGCTGTGACTGCTTCGATTTCCTCCTCGCCGCGCAGTACGCCTCCCTTTAATTTAAAATCATTAAATCCATAACGCTTATATGCTGCTTCCGCAAGCCGGACAATCGCATCTGGAGTTAACGCCTCTTCATGGCGTAAGCGCATCCAATCATCTTCAGCATCATGTGCACTCAAATATGGAAGATCCGTCTTATTGCGGTCACCTATATAAAATAAATATCCTAACATCTCTACCTTATCGCGCTGCTGCCCTTCGCCAAGCAAGGCAGCCGCTGGTACACCGAGATATTTTCCTACTAAATCCAGCAAAGCTGCTTCCATTGCCGTCACAGCGTGAATTGTAATGCGCAAATCGAATGTTTGCAGCCCTCGCCCTGCAGCGTCTCTATCAGCAAATTGCTTACGTACATTATTGAGAATATTGTTGTACATGCCAATGGATTGACCAATAACCAATTCCCTTGCATCCTCCAGCGTTTGGCGAATACGCTCTCCTCCCGGAACCTCACCAACGCCTGTGTTTCCTGCATTATCCTTCAAAATTACAATATTACGAGTAAAATAAGGAGCATGAGCACCACTCAGATTGAGTAGCATACTGTCATGACCTGCAACCGGGATAACCTGCATTTCAGTAACAGTTGGTGCGGCAATTGCTTTCATCTGATTAGTAACAGTCGTTTGAGTATTCATTATTTTTCCCCCATTCAAATATTGAGTACAATTCCATTTTAAAGCAGCACGGCTGCCAATTGTATTTTCTGATAAGCTTTACTTCTATGAACCAAGCTTATAGAAATTATGATTTTTTTAGCTCGACACGCTTGATTTCACCGACAAGGAACAGATAACTGCAAATAGCGACTAATGCATTCGCACCAACAAAAACTAAAGCACCGTTGAAAGACCCTGTCACAGCGATAATGTATCCAATAATAATCGGTGTCGTAATACCAGCGATATTTCCAAATGTGTTGAAAAGACCGCCGCTTAGTCCAGACATTTCCTTTGGTGATGTATCAGAAACAACAGCCCAGCCTAACGCCCCAAATCCTTTACCAAAGAAGGCTAAAGCCATTACGAAAATAACAACTGACTCAGCTTCAATATAATTCGCGGCTACTAGACTCATAGACATTAGCATTCCTACAACAATAGGAACTTTTCTCGCAATAGTAAGAGAATATCCTTTTCTTAGTAAGAAATCTGAGAACATACCTCCCAACACACCGCCGACAAATCCGCAAATTGCCGGTAAAGAAGCAACAAAACCAACTTTAAGAATGGACATCCCGCGCTCTTGAACTAAATAAACCGGAAACCATGTAAGAAAGAAATATGTAAGGGTCGTGATGCAGTACTGTCCAAGATAAACTCCTAACAGCATGCGGTTTGAAAGCAGCTGCTTCACATATTTCCAATTCGGTCCTTCTTTTTTATCCGTTTTCACTTTCAATTGATCCATATTAGTTAAAGCGCCGCCCTGCTCGATATAATCCAGCTCAGCCTTGTTAATACGAGGGTCATCCTTAGGGCTGTGGATGGTTCTCATCCAAACAAAAGCTACCACAATACCTACAGTTCCCATGAAAAAGAACACATAATGCCAGCCGTATGCATGCGTGATATATCCCATAATTGGCGCAAAGAGTACCGTTGCAAAGTACTGTGCAGAGTTAAAAGTCGCTGCAGCTGTTCCGCGCTCCTTACTAGGAAACCAAGAAGCGACAATGCGGCTATTCGCTGGGAATGAAGGGGCTTCTGCAAAGCCTACTAAAAAACGTAAACCAAACAGCACCATAACAGCAGTAGCCGCAGAACCAAAGCCCCCAATGAAGCCTTGCAAAAGCGTAAATAAAGACCAAAGGAATATACTCCAAAAATAAACTTTCTTAGAACCAAAGCGATCCAAGAGCCAGCCGCCCGGAATTTGTCCTAATACGTAAGACCAGCCAAAGGCAGAAAAAACATATCCCATCATAACAGAATCCAGACCAAGTTCCTTCGACATGGAAGGTCCTGCGATGGAAAGCGTTGCACGATCAGCATAGTTAATAGCGGTGACTAGAAACAACATAAAAACAATAAACCAACGAACGCGTGTCCTTTTCATTTCCACCACAGTACTGCTTGCTACAGCTTTTTCAATGTTCATAAACATTCTCCCCTTTGATTTATAAATCTCCCTTCACTGCTTACCCTAAGTAATTCTGTTTATATACCAGAGCCTTCTTATTTATCACGGCTAGCAATCTACGAAGATGGACAGGCTAGAGAAATCCCACACACTGATACCGCTTACAAATTTTATTATAAGAGTTGCGGAGTGCTCGTTGGCTATATTTTAACGCGCACCCCTACTAAGATGCTATTTCAAATTAGAACAAGACTTAAAATATTTTGCTGCTTTTTAAAGAAAACTCGCTGATTGGCGAGCCCTGCCCCCCGGGCGAGGACAGAAGCGTAGTTGCACTTATACTGTATTCCTAAAATTCCCCACTACGTCGAATTGACTTCTAGCTGGGAATTTATACTTTCCTACAGTGTAAAGAAAACTCGGCGACTGGCGAGCCCTGCCCCCCGGGCGAAGACAGAGGCGTAGTTGCACTTATACTGTATTCCTAAAATTTCTCACTACGTCGAATTGACTTCCAGCTAAAAGTTTATGCTTTCTTAAAGTGTGGAAGAAGGGAGATCTTATTGACTCCCCCATTAGGTTTTCCCCATAGTTTCTTTCATGCTTTTCAAGTACTATTTTCTTAGCCTTTAACAAAAACCGTTTTTATGGAGGTAAAAAATTCTTTCGCTGCTTCACCCTGCTCACGAGAATGGGAACTGGATTGCTTCACACCGCCGAATGGAGCTTGTAGCTCTACTCCAGCACTTTCTGAATTAATTCGAATAAGACCCGCATCCATTTCGTCAATAAATGAAAGCATATGACCGATATTCGTTGTAAAAATGGAAGCACTTAATCCATATTGCACATCATTGGCAATCTCTAATGCTTGTTGTATTGAGCCTACTTTCATCAGTGCGATGACTGGGCCAAAAATTTCTTCCTGAGCAATTGTCATTTCCGTAGTTACATTATCAAATATAGTTGGTTGGACATAGAATCCATCCTTACAGTCGCCGTTTTCTACTCTTTCTCCCCCGATTAGCAGAGTTGCCCCTTCATCAATCCCTTTCCTAATGTAAGAAAGGACTGTGTTTAATTGATTTTCATTGGCGCATGGCCCCATCCAAATCCCTTCTCTTAAGCCGTTTCCAATCGTAATGTCCCTTGTTTTTTCCAGCAATTTCTCCTTAAAAACTTCATATACATCACTTTGGACGATGACTCGGCTGGTAGCTGTACATTTTTGTCCAGTCGAACGAAATGCACCGCTAATTGTTGCTTCCACCGCCTGATCAAGGTCAGCATCCGCAGCTACAATTACAGGATTTTTCCCTCCCATCTCCAGCTGATATTTCGCCCCTCTTGTAAATGCTGCTTGACCGATTTTTTTCCCTACACCGTTAGAGCCAGTGAAGGTAATCCCATTAATACCAGGATGTTCAGCGATCCCCTGTCCAATTACAGAACCAGAGCCTGTCACCATATTAAGTACACCGGCAGGCAAACCGGCCTCCTCAAAGCACTCAACAATCTTAGCAAATGTTACTGCTGCTTCTGTAGCCGGTTTAAGCACCACAGTGTTTCCATAAATTAATGCAGGAGCTACCTTCCAAATCGGTATGGCTATCGGAAAGTTCCATGGTGTAATGACACCAACCACTCCTAAAGGAGCTCTTGTTGTAAACATCAGTGCTTCGCTGTCAGTAGACGGAATAACCTCTCCTACCTTTCGCATTCCTTCACCAGCATAATAACGAAGAATGGCAATCCCTCTGGCTGTTTCTCCCTTCGCCTCCATCAAGGTTTTTCCCATTTCTCGAGTCGCACATTCTGCAATTTCATCAAGATGCTTTTCCATTGCGTTTGCCACAGCATACAAATATTGCCCTCGCGCAGCTCCCGTTAGTCTCTTCCATTCATTTTGTGCCTTTTTTGCAGCTGCAACAGCAAGATCTAAATCTTCTTTTGTCGAATTTTGCACATACCCTACTACTTCATTCGCATTTGCTGGATTAATGCTCTTGAGTGTATCGTTTGAAGCGGATGTTATCCAATTACCTCCAATAAAGTTTAAATACAATTTGTTTTTTGTACTTACAACCATTTTGCTCCTCCTCCATAGCCCTTCTTCATCTTTTAATGAAACGCTTACATTTTTATGATTTTTATCTACATCTGAAAATCTATTGGTTAAGATAAGACTCCTTGCCCGACTTTAGGATATCGCTTAAAGGCTGCTGTTAAAATGTTTTCTAGCTGCTGATAATGTTCTTTCTCTACTGGAATAATCGGGGACCGTACTGTGCTTCCAACAGGTAACCCTACTATTTCCATACCAGCCTTTATTAGTGATACTGCATATCCTTTTTTCTGTTTTCTAATATCGTTAATAGGCAGGATCACTTGCTGATAAAGCTCACTAACTAGTTCCTTATTATTGCTTAAAAGAGCGTCATAAAACATTCGTGATATATGCGGTATGTAATTTGAGATAGCTGACGAATATGAATTAAATCCAAGAGGAACATAGGCAGGCATCGTCACCTCAGCCATAGGCATACCGTTTAACCATTCCAAACGATCTCCAATTGTTTGAGTGAATTGGACATTCATCTCCATATTTCCATATCCATCCTTCAAACCTACCAACTGAGGCAATGCAAGCAGCTGCTGCAAGCTCGGTAATGTCAAAATAGCATTATCTCGTTGATAGACAATCGCGTTTAAGCTTGTGCTTTCAATAATTGTCTTAATATAACTGACTAACCCTTCCTGCTCTCCCTCAATTAAGTATGGCGGGAGAATTAAGTAGCCATCTGCACCCTTTTCTTCGGAAAATCTTGCATACTCTAGTGCCTGTGTGAGATTGCCCCCGACTCCTGTATACACTGGCACCCTTCCTCCAGCTACAGACACCGCTATTTCTACCATCAATTCATATTCCTGTTTGTTTAACGAATGAAATTCACCTGATCCGCATGCAATAAAAATAGACTCTAACCCTTCATCCAACAAAAATTGGATATTCTTTACTAAGGCTACCTCATCAAGATTTCCATCTGTACGAAATGGAGCAACTGGAAAACCCAATATACCTGTCGGCGCTTTTCTAACACTACTCATTGTAAATTCCTCCCCTTAAACTTTATTGCTGTTCTTTTGTCTAATTGTAAGACAAATGAAATTATCAGTCAATATATAAATGGAAATATTCAGAATTTTTTTAAGAAAATCAATATCTTAGAGCAACTATAAGAAACATCGTAAGCTGGGACGAAAAAACAGGAAAATTTGCAGGAGCTGCCGTAATTGAAGGCAAGACAAAAAAGCTACGTGGTTTTTTGAATGAAATGGAATTAGATGGATTAACATGGATAACAGGAACAGGAAAAGGCGGTATAGTGAAAAGCTTTGATAACAAGACAGGACAACCCATCGTTTATGAAATAAAGTCAATGAAAAGCAAAATTACACCCTATGTTGAGAAAAACAACATTTCTTTTGATGTAAAAATCCAATCAGAGGGCCGTCTATCTGAAAACTGGGTTGCTTCAGGAACCTCTTCTGAAAATAAGCCCCTAAGAATGAAAGAACAAATCTTTGAAAAAGAAGTAAACCGTTTGGTGAAACAAGTATTAAAAAAAATACAAGGCAATTACAGTACCGATGTTGCCGGCTTCGGAAATCAATTGAGAATCCAGCATCCTAGAGTGTGGGAAAAGGTCAAAAAAGATTGGGATAAAAGGTTTAGTAAGATCCCAATCAAATATAGTGTAAAATTGACTATCACAGATTATGGAGAATGAGGCTTTATGCCTTATTACTATACAGAACCTAAAAAGAAGCTAGCCATCTATATAGATGATTAGCTTCTTTCTCGCTTCGGATGGCCTCCTTCAGTGCCAACAGACGCCGTTTTTATAATAATAGTTTTTGGCTCTTACAATACCTTTGTCAAACGAATCATAGCTTATTAGTATGGATATGGATACGGATAGTACGGGTACGGATACGGATAGTACGGGTACGGATACGGATAATACGGATATGGACGTGGGCGCGCAAGCAATGCTCCTAATGCAAATCCTCCTAAAAACCCTGGAAAAAATGGACGGCCAAAAAACGGACGGCCAAAACCCCCAAAGAATGGACGACCAAATCCAAAACCGCCAAACTGACGAATATCTTGCATGATACTTCCTCCCTTATGGTAAATAAATTCTTATCACTATCACCTTATACAGGACAAATTTAATTGGAATAGGCCTTTGTCTCCCCTCCGAAAAAAATATTTTTCAGCCAAGCAGAAAACTAATAAAAAAGACCCTTTCTAAGTATCGGATATGCTCTCTACGCTCGCTCCCTTCATGCATATACTATCGCACATAAACAATACAAAGGAGGTGCATACCGCGCATCAATATATTGATATACCGCTATTCCCTGAAATCCCAATGGAAGATTCATGTCTTTGGCATTACCGCGTCCTTGGTTTTATAGATTTGTTGTTTACCTTCCTTGGTTTCACCGCCCTTGATGGTTTTATTAATCCAAACAACTATAAGGTCCTTCGTTCGCGAAGGACTTTTTACATATGAGAAATACTCTCTTTTCCCTAGCAGCACTTTTGCATTCCAAATATATGGACCAAAAGAAACATACATCACCCCCTAAAACTGGTTCGTTTTCCCGCTTTTTTTACTGCTCTTTCCTTTGCGAAGCACAGCTAAACAAGGTATCATATAATAGGTATAACAGATATTTTTATAAACAATAACAGAATGGTGGTCATCCCAATGTTTCAACATTTTTCTATAAATGAACCGTTAAAAAACCAATTGCAACAGCTGCACGAAAATAATAGAAACAGTTCCGGAAGCGACGCGTTTCTGATCGGGAAAAAGCTGTACAAGGCACAGGATATGAACATTTTGGAAGATGCGCTTACCGCGCTGCTTCTAGGAAAGAACGTTCTTTTAAAAGGACCAACTGGCAGCGGAAAAACAGTTCTTGCGGAAACACTCTCTTACTTGTTTCAAAAGCCAATGCACAGCATTAACTGCTCCGTTGATTTAGATGTAGAAGGGATTCTTGGCTATAACACGCTCCAGGCTCACAATGGGGCATCTGAAGTTTCATTCGTAGACGGTCCGTTAATGAAAGCCATGAAGGGCGGGCACTTCCTCTATATTGACGAAATTAATATGGCGAAGCCGGAAACATTACCGCTGCTGCACGGCGCACTCGATTACCGTAAAATGATCACCAATCCATTTACGCAGGAGGTCGTATACGGTCATGATGATTTCCGCGTAATTGCCGCAATTAATGAAGGCTACGTTGGAACAAGCGAGCTAAATGAGGCTTTGAAAAACCGTTTCGTCATCATTGAGGTTCCTTATATCCAAGGCTCTACATTAAAAGAGCTCCTTCTATCTGAGTCAAAATTAAAAAATGAAGCCATTGCTGAGAAATTTGCACAGTTTTCAAATGATCTCGTTCCGTTGGCTCGTGATGGACGGGTAAGTGAAGAAGCTGCTAGCATCCGCGGCATTATTGATGCGTGTGACTTAAGCTTATATATTCCGGTGCTGCGCGCAATTGAACGAAGCATTATTGCGAAGCTCAGCGATGAGACAGAACAAATAACGGTACGGGAACTCGCGGAAAGCTATTTTCTTGAGGGATAATTATGAGACAGGTCTTTAATGAACGAAAAGTTGACGCTTCTCTCTTTTTACAAATGGAAAACTTAATGTGCGCGCTTCTCAAGGATCCAAAAGCCCAATTAGAGTACGACTATCAAGCGTATTATGATGAACAAGAGGGAAAGGTGACGATCAGCCGCTTTTGGGATGACCGCAGCCAAGAAGACAAGATTCTCGGTTTAAAAAGCGAGGTATATTTAAAAGCACTTGGCTATCGGCACCATTCCGATATGAAGCTGATTCGTGAGTATGCGAAGGAGCTTCTTGCTTCGCCGCATAAGCACTTTTTAACACAATTATTTGTACTGCTTGAGGATTTCCGGGTAGAGGAAAAGATTAAAACACTTCGTCCCGGCACAAAACCGATTTTCGCATGGCGCAGAAATACGTACAGAAGCTACTTCACAGCGCAATACGAAATGAACCGCATCCGTGATTTTCAAGCGGACATGCTGTTTTCCCTTTGTTACCTTACGCTGACGAGCGATAAGTACGAAAGCTTTGGAAACGACTACCTCACTAGCATTGAGTCACTTTTATACGAGGCGTTTCATGCACGTAATACAGAGGATACGATGTACACAGTTGAAAAAATTCGTTATCGTCTTGAAGAAGCATTGCCGAGCGACATGGTTAACAATTACTTCGGTCTTGCCCCTATTAGCGATAAAGCCGAGAAAATTGAAAAAGATTCATGTGCCCATAAATTAGCCAATGACGATACACAGCTGCTAGACGATGATGAGAAGAAAAACAAAATGGAGGAAACGTTCTCCACCTGGCATCGGGAAAATAAAAACAATGATAATGAAAACTTTTTACGCTTCGAGCTAGAAAGCGGAACAAAAACAAATCTAATGGGGAACGCTGCGCGTGAATCTGAGGATGCGGATCAGGCACTTGCTTCCGTGCAGGGCGGCTCCAAGAAAAGCAGCCAATCAAACTTTAACCCGGCAGATGCAAAGGATGCCCGTTCCTCTCATGCTCCCGGCAGCGGTGAAAATGCATACGGCAAATACAATGTCGGTGCAGTTCATACTATAAAAAGCTCCCGCAAGCCGACTATCGATGAAAAGGCTGCCTATCAGGCCATAAAGTCATTGATTAATAAGGATGTAAAGGAGCTAAAGAAAACAATCGAGAAAACGATTGAAAATAAAACGAATGCTCATTCAGAGAAATATTATGGCCGCCTCCATAAAAAGTTCCATCGTATTTATACAGAAAAACAACCTCGTATGTTTTATAAAAAAGGGAACGAATCGAAGGAACTTGATGTTGTCTTTCATCTTTTAGTCGATTGCTCTGGCTCAATGTACAACAAAATGGAGGAAACGAAAAAAAGCGTCGTTTTATTCCATGAGGCACTGAAGTCCCTAAAAGTTCCGCATGCGATTAGCGGCTTTTGGGAGGATGCCTCTAGTGCAAAGACAGAATACAAACCAAATGTCATTCATGAGGTCATAGCATACAAAAACTCTACCTCTCCAAGCAGCGGTCCAGAAATTATGCAGCTGCGCGAAGAAGAGGATAATCGTGACGGTTATATTATCCGTGTTGTGTCTGAAGCATTAGCAAAACGTCCGGAAAAGCATAAGTTTTTGCTTGTATTCACAGACGGAGAGCCTTCTGCCTTAGACTATCATCAAGATGGTATTTTAGATACACATGAAGCAGTAAAGCTTGCGCGTAAGCAAGGGCTTGAGGTAATTGGTATTTTTATTGAAGAAGGCGAAGCGAAGGAAGAAACCTATCAATTAATGAAAAATATATACAATCATCACTTCCTAGTCGCTAACCATGCAGAAGATTTACGCTTAAAAATTAAGCCGCTTCTTAAAAAGCTGCTTCTTAAAATTATTTCATAGGAAAAAGGGAGTGTCTCATAGGCTAGTTGCACTGGCTTACGGGACACTCCCTTCACAATTTTTTGTCCATATGCAATGTTTTCCATACAGGATCCTCTTCAGCTAATCTATCTGTAAAACCTTGAGCTTTCCAAAAAGGAATAGCTCCAGGCAAAAACGGGTGCGTATGTAAATAAAGTGTTTGGTACCCAACTTCGCGACTAAAACTTGCCGCTTCCTTAACTAATGCCGTTCCAATCCCTAAACGTCGGCAGCTCTGATCCATATAACATTTTACAACTTCCGCGGTTTTGGTTACATCGTAGCAGCCCTGTAACTGGCTGAATCGTCCGTCATAAGGGCAGACACCAATGGTCCCTAACACGGGTCCATCCTCAGAATAAGCAGCAAAAAATGCAGAATTCCCGGGCTGGATATAGTACTGTTCAAAATGAAGAAGATCGGATGGGAGCTGATCTTGACTTAACATGGGGAAACATTCTTTTCGTACGTTCATCACAAATTTTATGATCTCATCGTATTCACATGTTTGAACCTTTTTAATTGTATAAGACTGGATGTTTTTCAACTCTCTCATGCTCGCCCCTTTACATTAAACAATAATAATACTGAATACTCCTTATTATTTAGAAAATATCAATTCTTAAAACACAGTTTCTCTATTATATTTCAAAAGGCTAAGACAATGCTCCTCTCACATTTTCCCCCTTCTTTAAGAGACATCACCCTTGTCCATTAAAATGACATCCGTTTCCTTCTGATTTCCCCAAATGAACATAATAGCAGCCAGACCTATGATTGAACAAGTAACAAACATTGAAGAGAAAGAACTAATTTGTATAACAAATCCCATAACAAAGCCACCAAGGGCAAAGCCTAAATCATAAGAAGCAAGAAAAACACCGAGTAAAATATGCTTAGTTTCCTTTGGAATGGCAAAAGACATGTACGTGATGATTGTTGGATAGAGCATCGCTGAAGCCACTCCATTAAATATAGCTGATACATAGATAAAATGACCTATATAAGGCAGAAATGCCAATAAGGTGGTTCCAATAACCGAGCTTACTAATACAATAGACATGAAAGCTGGATGCCATTTTCCATCAGAAGGAATCGATTTTCTAAGTAAAAACCGGCTCACCACCACAACAATTGCCTGTAAAAATAAATACAATGCTGCATTACCATAGCCCGTTGTCAGCATATACAAAGGTAAAAAGGTTGTAATGGCTCCAAATACACTTGCACCGATAAGCATAACAAGCGCAGAAACCATTAGCCCTCTACGCTGACCTGTATCCTTGAAGGCAGTAATCATCTCCCGAAAAGTAAACATTCCTCTTTCTTCTTTTATTGCTGGCAATGGAGAGCGGAATACAAATAAAAGTGGAAGCACGGCTAAGGCACCAATCAAAAGTAATAAATAAAGATGGTCATATTGAGTCCATAGTAGCAAAGCTAAGGCAGGTCCATATAAGCCTGGCAGCACAGTAGATAAAGAGTACATGGACATTCCTTGTCCCCTATCCTCATCTAACAAAATTGAGGCTATCCCTATTTGCATGGCCATGGAAAAGAATGCCGTCACCACCCCCTGAAGGGCACGGACGATATACAAGCTCTCCACTCCTAGCCAAATATATAATAACAAGGCTAGCGCATGACCTGCTAATAACCATTTCATGATGTTTACCACGCTATACTTAGCAATCAGTTGACCTGCCCAAGGTCGTAATCCCATACATGCAAACATGTACAGTCCCATCATAATCCCAATTTCCCCTTCCCTAAAACCATGCTCAGCTGCCTGTAAAGGGAAAATAACGGTTAAAACTGCATTGGCTGTAAAGAAAAAGAGAGCCAGTGCATATAATTGAAGCATTTTTATTGAGAGTGGACTTAAGTTTATGATACACTCATTCCCTTCTTTACCAAATGATCATCCTTCTCTTGCTGAGGCAAAATAGGAAGCTGAGCTTCTATTAATCCTCTACTAGCAGGATGAGTTAGTTTATCAAAATGATTTATAGCATTCCCCACTTACGATTCAAAAACATGAAGCAATTCTTTTGTATAGGAATGTCTGTTCTCTGAAAATAGCTCTTGTTTCTCACATGTATCTACAATACGACCGTGCTGCATTACCATAATACGTTGTCTTTGTTTCTCTGACAATACAATGCTTCTGGCCAATCTAGCATAACCGACCCATTTTACCATAACGATCGCAAACACAAGATTGAACATTCCCGGTCCTAACAGACCGCTTAATATAATAGCTACAATATAATCAGGAAAGGCCATAAAAGCATCTACTATCCTCATGAAAAAGCGGTCTACCTTTCCTCTAAGATAACCAGAAAGAAGACCGATTGGCACACCAACGCATAATGAGATGGCTAAAATTACGATTTATATTGTAAGATACTCCTCTGACTCCTCTATGATAAAGCTTCCAGTAACATAGTTTTGTTATTTTGTTTCCCGATGTAATGTCACTCTTTTTAGTCTTGGACAATATTTCTTGAGTTCAATCCGTTCAGGGTTATTCCGCTTATTTTTTGTTGTAATATAATTCCGATCTCCACCTTTCACATTACATAAAACGAAATCATTTCGTTTTACATTATAGCACTCTTTCTTTAGGATGCATACTATCTTTTGATGTTGTCTCATTTTATATGCCAAATTCATCTGTAATTTGCATTGTTAGAAGCTGTTTATATAAATAAAGAAAACTCGCCGATTGGCGAGCCCTGCTCTTGGGCGAAGACAGAGGCGTAGTTGCCCTTATACTGTATTCCTAAAATTTCTCACTACGTCGAATGGTCTCCCCGCTGGAAATTTATACTTTCCTACAGTGCAAAAAAGAGGGATTAGTCCCCATTGCCATCAACTTTAGTTCATTGCACCTGATGCCAAAGGCATCAGGTGCATTTTTTTACAAGTTATGAGTAAAATCATAAATCATACATTTTCGATAGGTGTTGCTAAACATTAGCTCCTGTTAACGAAACATGTCCCCCTGATGTTGAGAAATATCATCTTAAGTTTATCTCCACTCAACAATATCATCGAGATTTTGTCTTGTTTTTAGACGTTTGGGATCCTCTTGCCGATATCCGAAAGCGACCATACAGGCCACACCGAAATCGTTGGCTTTAATGATACCCTCATTTTGTAAAATAGCGGTCACCTGCTTTTTATCAAAACCTTCGATCGGACAGGAATCAATACCAATTTGAGCCGCGGCTGTCATCATGTTTCCCAATGCTATATATGTTTGTTTGCTTGCCCATTCAAATATAAGACGGTCATTATCTTCGAGTTCTGTTTCGACGAAGGATTTATAGAAATCGGAAAAACCTTGCACAACTTCTTCAGGCATATGATGAATGTCTTTCATCATTTTAATCACGTGAACCGAATCGTGCCTTAAGCCTTCTTCTCTTCTGGCCAATATAACTACAAAATGGCTGGCAGTCGGCAGTTGCCCCTGGGCACCGCCGGATACAGATTTTAATTTTTCGCGAAGCGCTGCATCTTGGATCACGACAAACTTCCACGGCTCGAAGCCAAATGAACTTGGAGACAATCTTCCTGTCTCCAAAATAAAGTGAAAATCTTCATCCGAAATCTTTTTGTTCGTATCAAATGCCTTGCAAGCATGTCTGAACTGGTAAGCTTTTAAAATTTCCTGTTTTTTACTCTCCATTCCTATCATGTGAAATCAACCTTTCTTTCTGTTTTTTGTGAACAGATTTTTTGGACAATTACCGGATTTGTATTTACGCTGTTTGATAACAGATCTGCTGTTATAATAACCAATTTTTGGATTAATGTCCATTAAAGTAGTTTTGGAAGAATTCCATACGACAGGACAATTGTGGAATACGCAAAAACAACAAGTTTTAAGTGAGGATATTGAAATACATTTTGTAGAAATCCCAAAACTTGTGAAACAGTGGAGAGAAGAGAAAATTAATCCGTGGAAAAATGCATTTGTTCGTTGGATGCTATTATTACCAGCACATGAGGATGAACATTTAACTCGAACATTGGAGGAGATTGCAATGAATCAAGATCCAATCCTACAAAAAGCGCTGATGGTAACATTATTCTCGATGTAACACTTCTTATAAATGCTTTAACATTTATAATCCCAATAGTGAAAGACCCCATATATCACAATCCACTTGTCACCGCTGCTGATTTTGGGATACAGGAAATAAACTGATTAATAAATTCATTAATTTCTGCTTTTGTAATAATATAGGGGGGGAGTAAACGAATAGTATTTCCGTTTATAAGGTCCACTAGTATGCCCTTATTCAGTAGTTCTAACTGTAGTTTTTTTACGTTTTTATTAGTGTCATGAATACTGATTCCAAACATCATTCCACAATGGCGTACTTCTTCGATAAAAGAAGAGTTTTCTTCCTGGATTTTTTGAAGTTTTTCATTTAAGTATAAGGACATTTCATAAGATTTTTGCATTAAACCATCATCAATTAATGTTTTTAATACAGCTAATCCTAAAGCCGTACCAATTGGAGAATGTGCGAATGTTGTTCCATGATCACCTGGTGAAAATGTATCATAAAGTCGTGAACCTACGATTATTCCTCCTAAGGGTGTACCGCCTCCTGCTCCTTTACCAAATTGAATAATATCAGGTGTAATATTAAAATGCTGATAAGCAAACAATTTTCCAGTTCTCCCTATACCACTTTGCACCTCGTCAACAATAAATAACATATTATACTGTCTACAAAGCTCTTCAACACCTTTTAAATATTCCCCCGACAAAGGGTATATCCCCCCACTTCCTAATATTGGCTCTAGCATAATAGCAATCGGATCTTCCTTAAGTATGATTCTTTCTAGCTCCTTTAAATTCTCTCGCTCCACTTCATATACAGGAATAGACGTACGAGGAAAATTTTGATATACACTTTCTTGTCTTGTAAAGTGAAGGGCACCTAATGTACGTCCATGAAAACTTTCTTTGAGTACAATCAATCCATCACGTTTTTGATCTGTTATATGTCTGTACTTGTGGATTAGTTTTAAGGTTGCCTCGGTAGCTTCCGCACCAGAGTTTGTAAAATAGACTTTCCCATCCTTTAAAGAATAATCGACTAATTTTTTTGCATATTCAATAGCAACTGGGTTTAAGAAATGAAAAGGAAGATGTAAGCAGCTTTTAACTTGTTCATAGGTGGCCTTTATAATATTAGGATGATTATAGCCTAATATATTCACTCCTACACCAGAGAATAAATCAAGATATTCTTTACCATTCACATCATAAAGCTTACAACCTTCTCCCTTCTTTATAACAACCGGCATACGGCGATACGTAGACATTAAATATTCTTTATCTAATTGAAACCAATCGGTCATGAATTATTCCCCCTAGGTGTAGTCATATTGACTTTATATCTATTTATATTAATTATGAGAATTTAATGCGCACTTCAAACTGCATTTAATATGCTATTAGAAGCCTTCGCTCCTCCTAACCTGTAAGGAGGCTTCAATAATCATATCCAGTAGCTTGTTATAGGGGATTCCCACTGCATGAGCACCTTTGGGCAGTAAGCTATTCTTGGTCATCCCCGGCAATGTATTCATTTCTATAACATAGAGAATTCCATCTTTTATAATCATATCAACTCTAGCACAAACACTGCATTTTAATGCTCTATAGCAGGCTATTGCAGCTTCAGCGACACGTTCATGTGTTGTAGCGTTTTTCGGAGGACACTCCTCTCATAATAACGCCAACTCTCAATTTTCATTTTTTAATGTATCACCAATTACCCTAATTCCATGGACAATATCTTCTTCTGTTAATCTAGAAAATCCTAATCGAAACGTATTACTTCCTTTTCCATCCGTGTAAAAAACATCGCCAGGAGAAAAAACAACTCCCTTTTTATAGCATTTTTTCAAAAGTGTACGCGAATTAATTCCTTTTTCTAACTCTATAAAAAGATGAAGTCCTCCATCCCCAGTCATTCTATTTAATGGAATGTATTGATTACAAGCATGACGGGCTAGTTCGTATTTTTTCTTATAAACTGACTTGACCTTTTTTAAGTATCTTTCAAAATAACCATCATGTAAATATTGAAAAAGCACTGCCTGATCAAGTGTGGATGTGTGAATAGTCCGTGTCCTTTTCATACTTTCCAGCCAGTGAATTAATTCCTTATCTGCTAAAATCCAACCAACACGTAAGCCTGGAAAAAGAATTTTTGAAAAGCTGCTGATATAGATAACATTGTTTCCAGATCCAGCAAAAGACACTAAAGGTGCTAAATGGGAACCTGAATAACGTAATTCCTCATTAAAACCATCTTCCACGATAGGAATTTGATATTTTGAAAAGAGTTTCATGATTTCAGTCCTTTTTTCAGAGGAGGTGACAATCCCGGTCGGATTATGATAGGAAGGGATTAGATATGCAAAATCAAAATCGGCTTCAGATAAGCTTTTCTCAACTTGATCAATATCAATACCATCATCCTTCATTTCTATCCCGTGGATATCAAGTCCGTGTAATCGAAAAAGCTTTAATGCGGCATGATGGGTAGGATTTTCGCATATAATACGCCCAGATTTTTTAGTTAAAGAAGACAATAAAATATCCAGCCCCTCAGTGAAGCCATTAGTGATAAGAATATCCTTATTGGAAATATCTATCCCTTTCATTTCCATATAGTGAAGAAGGTAATTAATTAGGGGTTTATAACCTTTTGCATATCCGTAGTTCAAAACGATATCTCCTTCAATGGACATCCTATTCAGAAAAGCCCTTTTAAAGTTTTCGACATCAAAAAGTTTTTCGTCTGGAGCAATGCTATTGAATGAAATCATGCCTTTTTCCCAGCGAACACCGTGCTTCATTAAATCTAATTCATCAGCTAGCAAGGTAATTTCATTGAGTTTTTCCTTCCAGTTAAGCTCGATAGATGGTGTTTTGGATGCATTGACTTTCCCTACAAAATTTCCTTTTCCCTTTATTGCATAGATTAGGCCTTCTTGTTCTAAATCAGTGTAAGCAGTAAGAACAGTATTTCTGCTGACCGATAACAATTTACTAAGCTCTCGGGTAGATGGAATTTTCTGGTGCTCCAGCAGATGTCCTTTCATAATCATTTTTTTAAAATAATCTTTTAATTGAATATAAACCGGACGATCATCCACAAGCTTAAAATCATTAAACACTTCCTTTTCCCCCTTGCTATCATTTTTACATAATTATAATTATCTCAAAAGGTCCACCACATATGTATTTTCTTTAACTAGTGGTATGGTTTTAGGCACCATTCATACAACTGTGTTTTAAGTTATGTTACATGATTTGTAGACATAAAGAAAACTCGCCGACTGGCGAGCCCTGCTCTTGGGCGAAGACAGAGGCGTAGTTGCACTTATACTTTGTTCCTAAAATTTCTCACTACGTCGAATTCGCTTCCTGCTAGAAATTTATACTTTCTTAAAGTATAAATTAGGGCACCCTTTCGTGCAGTACTGCATGAAAGGGCGCCCTAATTTTGTTGTTTTATGCATTCCCTTAAGTTGATGGCAATGGGGATTATTCCCCCTTTTTTGCCTCCCTTGCTGTTCACCTATCCAGTTTTTATGTTCCATCCCCCATAAAAGAACCGGTTCCGTTAATGAGCAGCATTATACTAGCGTTTCTCAGCAAGCTCCAATACCTGCTCTAGAGTAGGAAGCGCCGTCATCGCACCTTTTTTCGATGCTGCCAAGCCACCAGACACACTCGCGAATTTCGCAAACTTCTCTAGATCACTTACAGTCGCATCTGCTCCATTAAACTCATGGAAGCTGTACAAAATGCCCGATACATACGCATCACCTGCTCCTGTTGTATCGACTGCCTGTACCTTCATCGCAGATACCTTGCTCATATCCTTGCCTGCCGCAACATAGCTTCCCTCTGCTCCAAGCGTTACAAAAATGTACGGGATATTATAAATAGACAATGCCTCAAGCCCTTGCTCAATATCCGCATGACCTGTTAAAAACTCCAATTCCTCTTCAGAAATTTTCAAAATATCCGCATGACCCATTATAGACAAAATTGTTTCACGCGCTTCCTCCGCACTATTCCAAAGCCCAAGACGAAGATTCGGATCATACGAAACGAGAACACCGTGCTTTTTCGCAAGCTCAATTGCACGAATTGTTGCGCTGCGGGACGGTTCATGAATAAGAGAAATAGAGCCAAAATGCAAAAGCTTGCTCCCTTCAAACAAACTCTCATCCATATCCTCTTCATTTAGCAACTGATCGGCACTGCGGTCAACAAAAAATTCAAAGCTTCTTTCTCCATTTGCTGCAAGAGTAACGAATACAACTCCTGTTTTTGCCTCACTTGTCAACGGAAGATAGGATGTATCTACACCATAATCACGCAGCGTTTCTTTTAAAAATTTTCCTAACACATCATCGCCTAATTTCCCGAGAAATGTCGACTTTGCGCCAAGTCTCGCCACGCCTACTGCCACATTTGCAGGTGCACCGCCTGGACACTTCTGATATGTCAGATTTGTTTCATCCGTTGGAATAAAATCAATTAATGCTTCACCTAAACAAATAATCCCTTGTTTCAAACGTAACATCCTTTCTACAACTAGAGTAATCTACAAGTCTATTGTACCATTTCAAAAAACGATGAGAAAGCGGTGTTATAGTTTATATCTCTTCTTCTATAAGGAATGGCTTTCGGCTGGAAATTTATACTTTTTTACAGTGTGAAGAAAAGCCGGCCAGAAATGAATCTGACCGGCTTTTCTTATATCTCTTCTAGCTCTGCTACCTTTACTTCCACCGTTTCATCTGGTTTTTTAATATCATGCACGTTTGCGATACCATTTCCTTCATCACAGCTTTCAATCCAAACCTGAATACCATGGTATTCAACACGAACATTTCCTGGAGACGATAAAATTTGCTTTACACGATTCACATCCATAGAAATACCCTCCTCAATCTTCATACTCTCTTTTATATTCCCGCTTTCCGGCAGAATTATAAGTAAAAGCAAGTGTTTTTCTCATGAAGATGAGAAATAATAGGGGCAACCTATTAATCGTCTTTTTTCTATACTAATATGGGTATTCATTTTTCTACAGGAAATCTGCCAACTTCTTTGACAGATTATCTGCTTTTGACAAGCAGCTGAACAGCCTCCTTCACAAGGTCGCGATCGCTGTAATCTCCATTTTCCATTTGCTCACGTAAGCAATGCTCCAAATTCGTTCCGACAATAAGGCCCATGGCTCGGTCGATTGCGGCACGAGAAGCGCTTAATTGTGTTACAACATCCTTGCAATCCTGTTTTTCTTCCAACATTCGAAGAACCCCCCGAATTTGTCCCTCAATCCGTCTGAGACGATTCTTCATTTCTTGCGTATATTCCATGCCGCCGTCTCCTCCTCTTGTTATATACCTTTATAGGTATGATGTTATTACACTACAGCAGACTTGTCAAAAGAATACCCAATGAAGAGAGTCCACTAGAAGGCCGACTCTTTCTTCTATCCCCTCTCCCATACCTCTGCTAATGTTTCACGAAATAGCCTGTTAAGCAGGTCGATATTTGTCTGTCCCTTCTGCTCAAGCTGCTTCGCATATTGCTCATAATATGATAGCTTGTCTTGAATAAATGTGTGGAGGGCAGGCAGAGCCGCTTCCTCCCCTAACTCCTCTCCTGCTTTCTTGCGCGCAATAAGCTCCTGCAATTCCTGTAACACAGAGGAAGCTAGCTGCCGCTGTTGTGCCTGCAGCAGCTGGCCAAACTCTACAGGAGGAATGGATTGTTCGTTTTCTAACCACATACAAACAAAAATAGGCCGGAGAACATAAAAGTATTTTTTCACTTTAACCGTTTCACCGCGTAAATAATCCTGATAATTCCCCTTCGCCATATGTAAATAGTGATACATGACAGCTTTTTTGGACAGATGTGATAACCCTATATTTCGAAGGCTCTGCGCAGTTGTATAGGCTTCTTCATATACGATAGGAGAACGAAGCCATTCTAGAAGCGCTGGATTCGATTTTGCCAGCAGCTGCAGCGCCTTACGCAAATCCCAGCCGCTTATATCCAGCATATTGCTGATGGGCTTCTCAATCACATCACGCTTTTGATCAATCGAAAGATACCAGTCCCTCCTATGTACATAAACAAATCGAACATCATAGTCACTTTCCTTTGATGGAAAGCCCCAAGCTCGGCTTCCTGACTCGACTGCATATAAAATTTTTACATCATGCTGCCGTTCAATTTCTCGGAGCTGCTGTCTAATCTCTTCATTCATCTAATATCCTTCCTTCAATATGTAGATTCAGAAGTATAATCTACCCTTGAGAATCAACTGCCAGCTTTGCCAATAAGGCAATCGTAATATCATCAGAAGGCGGATTATGCAGTCCTGCTCTTACATGCAAATAGTAGCGTTGAAGCGGATTTTTCTCCGATAAGCTGCGCGCTCCAACAATTCTCATTACCTTATCTACAACAGAGATAGCCGTATTTGTGGCAGTATGCTTGGCGGCTGCCAGCTCTCCCTTCAGCATATCTTTATGCTCCGCTGTATCATATGCAGCAGCGGTACTATACATAAAGTGACGCGCCTGCATGAGCTCAAGCTCCATCTCTCCAATCAGACGCTGAATGCTCGGTAAGGAGGCAATTGGCTGCTGTGTGCTATTATTATGATATGTTTTCGCAAACCTTACAGCGTAATTCCGCGCCGCACGCGCGATCCCTAGATAGCACGCTGGAATATGAAGAAGTGAGCCAGTATGCTTCTTAATCGCACCTTTCGTTTCCACTAAAGAAGAAAGCGGAATATGTACATTCTTTAGAACAAGATCATGGCTCGCTGTGCCTCGCAGTGCAACACTATCCCAAGTCTCTTCAATCACAACGCCTTCACTTCCTCTTGGTATAAGAAACTCGGCGATATCATCGCTGCTTTCTACGCTTGCTGTAACAATAAAATAATCAAGAACAGGCGATAATGACGTAAATGTTTTACGGCCATTAATAACCCATTGATTCCCTTCCTTCCGGGCCGTCGTTTCCGGTTTTCCCCCGCGCGTCGGGCTTCCGGTTCCGCGCTCCGTAGCAGCGCGATTCAGCAGCGCCCCATTCCTCACTTCATCGCATATCCGAGAAAATAATCCCGCTTCCCATTGCCTATGCTCCGTTAATTCCATAAAAAGGCTCATATGCCAGCCAATCGCTAAGGCGGTAGAACCGTCTCCTTCTGCAACTTTTTCTTGAAAGAGAAGCAAATCGTATAAGGAAATTTCCTCTCCTCCATATTCCTTTGGCAGTGATAACGAAGTATAACCGATTTCCTTTAACTCTTCTATATTTTCAAAAGGAAAGGAACCTAATGCATCAAGAGATGGTTCCCGCTCTGCAAACTTCCCGATTAGCTTCTCCAACTGGGTCAGCACTTGTTTTTGCAGTTTCGTTTTCACAAATATGTCGCTCATCTTCCCCGCCTTCTTTCCTCGTTCTTCAACATGAAACTTTGTGTTTCATTCTATATGAGGATGCCATGTTTTTCAAAATATTAAGTCTATTCCATTCATCTTTTTGCATCTCTTGCTCTGCACTCTACTATCGTTTGTTGAAGAAGGTGCAGCTTTTGTTGTAAATACAGCAGCCACTTTCTATCTCAAAAGGCAATGGACTTCTCCATTGCCTTTAACTGCATCACTCTATTGCCTTCAGGGAAAATAATCATTCTGGTGCGGCTACAACAACTTCCTCACTTGGCATTAACTTTTTGATTTCAACTAGCTTAATTTGATGAGAATCTTTAGACATAACAGTCAGCTGCCAATCGTCAACAGTAAAGGACTGTCCTTCTGTAATCACCTGCTCCTGCATTAGTATCCAGCCGCCAATTGTATCAACATCATTTTCCTCTAAATGGAGACCTAGTAAATCGTTAATTTCGCTTACTAATACCTTTCCATCCACGATTTTGTAATCCTCAGATATATGCTGAATCGGTGCTCGTTCATCTTCATCATATTCATCGCGGATTTCCCCGACAATTTCCTCCAAAATATCCTCAAGTGTCACAAGTCCTGCAGTACCGCCATATTCATCGTATAGTACAGCGAGGGGAATACGCTCTTTTTGCATTTGCAATAACAAATCATGAATAGGAACAGTCTCCATTACTTCAATAACCGGGCGCATATAGGACGTAATAGATTCCACACGTCCTTCTTCACCCTTCATATAGTGAATAAAGAAGTCTTTGACATTGACCATTCCAAGAACGTCATCTTTATCCTCTCCAAACACGGGATAACGAGTATACTTTTCAGAACGAACTATTTCTATATGGGCTTCTATCTCATCTTCTTCATATAACCCGACAATCTCCGTTCGCGGCACCATAATTTCCTTTGCAACACGATTATCAAATTCAAAAATATTACTTACATATTTAAACTCGGCTTGATTGATTTCCCCGCTTTCATAGCTCTCTGATAAGATAAAGCGCAGCTCTTCCTCTGAATGAGCTACCTCATGCTCTGATGCTGGCTTGAGTCCAAACAGCCCTGTCACAAAACGGGCTGATCCATTTAAAAACCAAATAAATGGGAACATAAGCCGATAAAAATAAATAATAGGCTTTGCAAAGAGCAAACTAATACGCTCTGCCTCCTGAATAGCTAATGTTTTGGGAGCCAGCTCTCCTATGACAACATGCAAAAATGTAATGGAAGAAAATGCAATAATAAACGCGATCGTGCTTGCCATCGCTGGAGAAAGATGCATATCGTGAAAAACAGGCTCCAGTAGATGATGAACAGTCGGCTCTCCCAACCATCCAAGGCCAAGGGATGTAACAGTAATGCCAAGCTGACATGCTGATAAATATTCATCCAAATTGTTGATCACTCTTCTTACGGCCAGCGCCCCGCTCTTTTCTTCCGCTATGAGCTGGTCAATTCGGCTTGAGCGCACTCGAATAATTGCAAATTCTGTTGCGACAAAAAATCCTGTTAACGCAATCAAACACGCAATCATGAATAAGTTCCATACTACCAACAGTAGCACCTCCTAAGGAAGCCGAGGTTTACCCTTCTATGCTGCACAAAAATGGATTGCTTTTATTTTTCCTCATAAAATAAAAAGCAACTCATTATAAATTTCGCCAATTCGAGATTCAAAAGAAATTTCCCTTAGACGTATAGCCGGTAAAATATCCTTATTTTGAAGATGGTTAAAATAGGACAAGATGAAATATAAAGCGATTGGCGAGCCCCGCCTTTGGGCGAAAACAGAGGCGTAGTTGCACTTATACTGTATTCTTAAAATTTTCGGCTACGTCGAATGACTTCTTGTTGGAAATTTATACTTTCTTACAGTGTAAGAATATTTCGTTGGCACTTCGCCGCTTAGTTATGTATGATGGATAAGCAAAATACAATGATGGAGTGAATCACGTGGCAAAAGTTATTTTACAGCGTAATCGAAAAAAAAGGCTAGAACAAGGACACCCTTGGGTATTTCAAAGCGAAGTAAATCGTATTGAAGGAGATTTTGAACTAGGGGACTTTGTAGATGTATACAATCATCAGAATTTCTTTTTAGGCAAGGGATACATAAATCCAAACTCACAAATGATCGTGCGTATTCTTACGCAAAATCCAGATGAGGAATTAAACGAAGCATTCTTTATCGAACACATTCGAAAATCTTGGGAATACAGACAAAGACTGCTGCCAAATGTTCGTTCCTGCCGCGCAGTGTACGGTGAATCGGACTTCCTCCCTGGTCTTATTGTTGACAAGTATGAGGATGTTCTCGTCGTTCAAATTTTATCACTCGGCATGGAGCGAAGAAAAGAATGGATTTTAAAAGGGCTTCTTACTGTTTTCGAGCCAAAGGCTGTTTATTTACGAAACGACGTATATGTACGCGAGCTGGAGGGCCTACAACAAGAAAAGGGATTTTGGTATGGAGAATCTCCTACTGAAATTCAAATAGAAGAAAACGGTGTGTCCTATATTGTTGATATTGAAAATGGACAAAAAACAGGCTTTTTCTTTGATCAGCGTCAAAATCGTGCTGCAATCGCACCACTCGTTTCTAAAAATGAAACTGTATTGGACTGTTTTACTCACACTGGCTCATTTATGCTGAATGCATGTCTATACGGAGCAAAGCATGTAACCGCTGTTGATATTTCCGAGCATGCCATTGATACTGCAAAGCGAAATGCTGCTCTAAATGGTTTTGATAATGTAGAGTTTGTAGTAGCTAATGCATTTGATTATTTACGGGACGCTGTTAGAGAAGAAAAGCAATGGGATGTTGTAATCGTTGACCCGCCTGCATTTGCGAAATCTGCTCATGCGGTGAGAAAAGCAATGGGTGGATATAAGGACATTAACCTAAACGGCTTAAAGCTCGTCAAGGATGGCGGCTTCTTCGTTACTGCCAGCTGCTCGTACCACATTCATGCTGATATGTTTCAAAAGATGGTGGAAGATGCAGCATTTGATGCCAAGAAAATTCTTCGCCAGGTGCATTGGAGCGGAGCTGGCTACGATCATCCGAAGCTGCTCGCTGCAAATGAAGGAGATTATTTAAAGTTTGCTATTTACGAAGTACATTCCCGCATCTAAAAGAATACAGCCGTTTCACAGCGGCTGTTTTTCTCTGTTGTAAAGAAAACTCGCCGACTGGCAAGCCCTACTTATACTGTATTCCTAAAATTTCTCACTACGTCAAATGATCCTCTCAGCTAAAAATTTATACGTTCTTACAAGTGTAAGAATCCTTTCTACTTAGAATATACACTCAGTCGCCTCTATATTAATTGTCCAGACAAGGAATCACGATACAAAAATTACAAAAAATAGAATTAATGTGACAAACTGGTTCTTATTTACTGTATAATTATGATATAAAATATTATCCTTTTCTATCTTTTACCTCAAAAATTACAGAAGTATGACAAATTTTATTTTTTTATTACGCATATTTTTCGTTTAGTAGTATACTAGAAGTAATGACAACTTTGCCGGACGACACTGAGGGAATAGAGATTCAGGAGGGAAAAAAATGAAAGTACGTAACTGGATTATCGGTTCAGTAGCCGCAGCCGGTATCGGTATTTGTGCTATTGGGGGATTTGGTTATAATTACATAGCAAAAATGAATAAGGAACTCAATACATATGTTCTTCCGAATACGACCTTTGCAGGTATATCGTTAGATGGGAAAACAAAAAACGAGGTAGCAAAGATTATTCAGCAAAAGATGGACTCGCTGAACCAGCAATCGATTACATACTCCTTGCGCGGTACAAACAGCACATATACGTGGAAGGACTTAGGTGTGCAATATAAAGGGACGGACATTGCTGACGAGATTTTCAAGGAGCAAAAAGGCAGCATCCTTGAACGCTATACATTACGGCAACAAGCTGCTGAAGGAGAGCTGCAGCGTTCCTATGAATTAACAGCTCAGCTGGATGAGAAAAAGTATGAGGAGTTCATGAAGGAGAAGTACAACGACCTTCTATCGCAGCCAAAAAATGCATCAATCAGCATCTCAGGAACAAACGTTTCAATTTCGCCAAGTGTAGACGGTGAAAAGGTGGATAAAGAGAAGTTGAAAGCTTTAACCGAAGAAGCTGTAAGCAAAACAATCGCTAGCGTTGACGTTCCTCTCACTGCCGCAAAGCCGGAGCGTACTACAGAAGATGTACAAAACATGGGCATTAACGAAGTTATTGCTGAATACCGTTCACCAATGACAGGCCGCAATGTAAATCAAACATACAATGTATCAAGGGCTGCAAATAAGCTAACTGGCGTATTTATTGCACCTGATGAAGTATTTAGCTTTAATGGCCATGTTGGATTGACTAACGCTGCAAACGGCTATAAATTAGCTGGCGTATACGTGAATGGAAAGCTGGAACAAGAAGCTGGCGGCGGAGTTTGCCAGGTTAGCAGCACATTGTATGGAGCCATTCTCCGTGCGGATTTAACCATTGTGGAGCGAAGCAATCACTCCAAGCCAGTTTCTTATGTGCCGCTTGGACAAGATGCTACTATAGCTGATTACGGTCCAGACCTCAAGTTTAAAAATAATACAGGTCATCATATTTACATTCAATCCTTTGTTGATGGGGCAAATACAGTTGTACGTGTTTTTGGTACTAGCACAGGAAAAAGTGTAACTGTATCCTCGAAGGTTATCAGCCAAACATCTAAAAATGTTACTGTCGCCACTTATAAGACTGTTAAACAAAACGGACAAGTCATCGAAAGCAGGCAAATTTCACAAAGCAGATACAAAAAAACGGCATGATTCCCGAGGTACTGAAAAAGTCCACTTCACTTAAAGAAAAAGAAGCTGACCACCTACTGTGTAGAGGATTAGCTTCTTTTTTCTCTTCCATATATTGATAAAAATTTCTTTATTTGCTCAAAGCAAGGACTTTTTCAGTGGCCTTCTTACCACTGGGCTACGCCCATCACGTGCTTGAAGTGGGGGTCTTCTGTCGGAAAATGATAAATTTAGCTTTTAGAAATCATTTGTTGGAAATTTATTTCTTCCATGAATTCTATAAATGATCTGACCAGTTTCAACTCATAATCATCTTCGTTGTACAGCATCCAAGTTTCTCTCGTAATAGGATCCCCATTTTTATCTTTCAAGGCAACCTGATATAAATCACTTGTATTTTTTACTACTAAGCTTGGCATAATCGCGTATCCTAGATCATTTATAACCATTTCCTTGCAAGTATCTGTCTTATCTACTTTTATCCCTACTTTTGGTGGAACTGAGTAATTTTCTGACCACCATGTATCAATCATATCTTTCAATTTAACATCACAGTTATAATCAATTCTTGGCAGCTGCGGGAGTTCATCTAATTCAACCTTGCTATGGGATACCAAGGCTAGATTTTCCACCAATAATAAACGTTTTCCCCCAGTCCACTTATAATCACCGCGGACAAATCCGATATGAACCTCATGATTATAAAGCTGATTATAGATTTTATTGCTCCAATTACTTGTTAAACTAAACTCCACCTTAGGATATCTTTTTTTAAATTCCTTGAGCACAGGAGGAATCTTTCTAGTAATTAAGTTTGAAACACCCAACCTAATCGTCCCTGATATTTCTGTATCCATGTTAGCCAAATGATCTCGAACCTCTGTATCACGTTTCAGCATTTCAATTGCATAATCAACTAAGTAGTCACCTTGTGGTGTAAATTGAATTCCCTTTTTCCCCCGATGAATGATTTTGACTTTGTATTCATTCTCAATCTGTTGAATACGTTTTGTCAGTGCCGGCTGAGACATGAAAAGACTTTCAGCCAACTTCGTTATATTTTTTTCCCTATACAACATCTGTAAAATATGCCAGTCCCGCTGATCCATGTTGTGAATGCCTCCAAGTTTGCAATTTTACATACATTAATTTCCAACTACGTCGAATTGACTTCCTGCTAGAAATTTATACTTTCTTAAAGTACAAGAAAAAAAACCAAACAGAAGTTACCCGCTTGATTTTTTCTTGAAATCCATACTTATCCTTGGTTAATTCTTTTAATAACCGCTTCTGTAAATTCTGTAGTGGATGCTGAACCACCTAGGTCACGGGTAGTAGCTCCTTCAGCAATCGTTTGTAAGACAGCATCTTCCATCACTTTAGCGATTTCATCTAGATTGTCGTCATTGTGATGTGCTGCTAACCACTGTAGTAACATCACTGTTGATAAAAGCATACTTGTAGGGTTAGCCACATTTTGTCCGGCTATATCAGGAGCGGATCCATGCGCTGCCTGTGCCATTGCCTGTGTACCATTTGTATTCAGTGATGGTGACAGCCCTAAGCTTCCTACAAGTTCCCCAGCTAGGTCAGATAAAATATCACCAAACAAGTTTTCTGTTACAATTACATCAAAAGCTTCTGCTCGTCGTACAAGGTGCGCTGTCATTGCGTCAATATGAAAATCATTCACCTCAACTTCAGGATAATGTTTTTTACCCACTTCATAACAAACATCACGGAATAATTCGAAAGCAAATTTGATTACATTCGCTTTATGAACAATGGTTACTTTTTTTCGACGTGTCCTTGCGAGTTTAAAGGCTTCGTGAGCGATTCGCTCCGTAGCTTCTCTTGTGAACACTCCCGTCACCAGCGCAACATCTGGAGTAACCATGTATTCGCCTGTCCCTTTATACATATTGCGGTCAGAAAGAAATCCTTCTGTGTTTTCCCGGAAGATGACTAAATCAGCATTCCCTACTAAACTAGTAGTTCCAGGTAAAGCACGGCTCGGGCGAACATTTGAGTATAAATCAAAATGGTGTCTTAATTCTCCGCTTGGGTTTCTCTTCGCTACACGATGCTCGTCCGGATATGCAGCTGAATCGTGTGGAGCCATTAGCCATCCATCCATTTCCTCTAACCCTTTCTTTGTGATTTCCGGAACAGGATCATTATATTTTTTAATCCCCTCCCAGCCCATCGGCAGTTCCCTCAATTCAAACTCTGTTCCATTTGCAGCCTTTTCCGTTGCTTCCTTTAACACTTCTACAGAGGATTTTACAATCTCTGGTCCAATTCCATCACCGTAAAGTACGCCTAATTTATATTTTGACATGGTTTGAAACCTGCCCTTCAACATGAGGTATAGAAGCGGTTAACGGTTCGTGCTAACCTTTCTGACCTTATTGTAGTACACCGCTATCATAATTAAAAATATGGCTTTTTTATTAAAAATCATCAAAAAAAGTTATTGATAAAGAAAACTTGCCGGCTGGCGAGCCCTATTCTTGGACGAAGACAGAGGTGTAGTTGCTCTTTCTTATACTGTATTTCTAAAATTTCTCACTACGTCGAACGGTCTCCTAGCTAGAAATTTATACTTTCTTAAAGTGTAAAAAAAGAGCAAGTCTGCTCCCTATTCTTTGACTATTCCGAATGACTTAGCTAATGCCATATTTTCTGGTTCGAGATAAAAATCTTCCATTGTTCCTTTAATACTTGCCTCTATAAACTCAGCAATGAACTTTGACTCTGCTTTTGTTAATTCTCTTCCGTTCCAATATAATTTTCCCATATCGCTCTGCCACTCCTTTATAAACACCAATGCTCCGTTCAAATCAAATAAAAAGGACTCCTCCCAGTCCCATCTTTGGCACAACTCCCGCCTACACTTTGTCCTGTTGGCAGGTGCCGTCCGATCCCATTAGAGGGTTAGAATTTTAATTATTGATTTTATACTTTCTAGTAAGAAAACTGCATACATTATTTGTTGTTGCTATATATGGTCATGAGGAAATCTGACTAACTCTTTAGGAATTCTTCTTGTCTCAAAAAAACAGGGGCGCATTTTTGCACCCCCTCATCCATTTACTTTAAATACTTAGCATATTGTTAGCTGTCTTACTGACAGTCTCTTAAACCGTTGAAAAACTAACCTGCTAACAGAATTTAGGTTTGTTTCCAGTGACATTCTATTATTTACTCAATCCCTTAAGTAAATTTTTTATTTCACTCTATCATTACCAATTATCCCCTTTTAAGTCTCCTCATCATAGAAACGATTGTCTATTAATGAAAAATGTTGCTTAAACGCTTTTATTCAATATCTTTGTTTCTACATCCAAAGAATTAACTAAAAACTGGATTTTTTTCACTTAGACCAAGTGTCTGCGCTGTTGAAGTATGAATTTCGTACAGAAGCGCTGGGCTTTCCATTAATGACACGCCATAAGAAGGAATCATTTCTTTAATTTTCGGTTCCCACTCTTCCATATGTTCAGGGAAGCATTTTGTTAGTACTTCAAGCATGACGGAAACGGCGGTAGAAGCACCCGGAGAAGCGCCAAGCAATGCTGCTATCGAACCATCAGTGGTACTAACAACTTCCGTCCCAAATTGAAGCGTTCCTTTGCCGTCAGTTTCAGTATCTTTGATCACTTGCACACGTTGGCCCGCTGCTACTACATCCCAATCCTCGCTTTTGGCGTTCGGGATAAACTCACGTAACTCTTCCATACGCTTTTCGTTTGATAACATGACTTGCTGGATCAGGTATTTTGTCAATGACACGTTTTTTGCACCTGCCGACAACATTGTCAAGAGATTATCCGGTTTTACGGAAGTTACCAAATCAAACATGGAACCAGTTTTTAAAAACTTTGGTGAGAAACCGGCAAACGGTCCAAATAGCAACGACTTTTTATTGTCGATAAATCGTGTGTCAAGATGTGGAACAGACATTGGAGGAGCACCAACCTTAGCTTTTCCGTATACTTTTGCATGATGCTGCGCTATAACATCCGGATTATTACACACCATAAATAGTCCGCTTACCGGAAATCCTCCAATATGTTTTCCTTCAGGAATACCGGATTTTTGCATCAAATGCAGGCTTCCTCCCCCGCCTCCGATAAAGACGAATTTTGCAGTATGATGTTCGACAATACCACTCTCGAGATTCCGCACCTTCAATTCCCACAAGCCGTCGCTAGTACGTTTCATATCATTCACACTATGTTTGTAGTTGATATCGACATTTTTACTCTCTAAGTGGTCAAACAACATGCGCGTTAAAGCGCCAAAGTTGACATCCGTTCCAGAGTCGATTTTTGTTGCCGCTATAGGTTCATTCGATGTGCGGCCTTGCATAATAAGCGGAATCCATTCTATCAGCTTTTCCAGATCATCGGAAAATTCCATCCCTTGAAATAGGGGATTGTTTGACAGCGCTTCAAAACGTTTCTTTAAAAACGTTACATTTTGTTCCCCTTGTACTAGACTCATATGAGGCAATGGTATGATAAAGTCCTGTGGATTACGTATCATCTTGTTGTTTACAAGATACGACCAAAACTGCATTGAAACCTGAAATTGTTCATTAATTTTTATAGCTTTACTAATATCTATAGATCCATCCGGTTTTTCGACCGTGTAGTTAAGCTCACACAGTGCCGCATGCCCCGTTCCCGCATTATTCCATTCGTTAGAGCTTTCCTCTCCTGCGTTTGAGAGCTTCTCAAATACTGTAATGTTCCAGTCCGGTACTAATTCTTTCAGAAGTATCCCTAAAGTCGCACTCATGATTCCGGCACCAATTAAGATAACGTCTGTTCTAGTATGTCTATGGCTCATTTTTACCGTCCCTTATACCCTAAGATTTGCAGAAAGGATGTAGGCGCTCCTGCTTAGGCGTCACAGCAAGCCAAGGATCCACCTAGTCACACAATTTTTCTGTCTCAATTAAAACAATATTATAATTCGTTATACCAAAGGTCCACCCAGCTCAACGATTTCATCAGATACGCTTGTGAATTTTTTGAAGTTTTCTTTGAACTTGCTGGCAAGATCTAATGCTTTTGCTTGATAAGCCTCTTTATCAGTCCAGGTTTTTTCTGGTATTAATACATCATCAGGAACACCTGGAACATGGAGCGGAATTTCAAGACCGAAGATGTCATCCTTTTCGGTTTCCACGTTATCTAATTCACCGTTAAGTGCTGCTTTCACCATTGCGCGTGTGTAGGCAAGATTCATACGCTGACCTACGCCGTATTCGCCGCCAGTCCAGCCTGTATTCACTAAGAATACTTTTGCGTTGTGCTTTTCAATTTTTTCTCCCAGCATTTCTGCATAACGGGATGCGTTAAGCGGCAAGAATGGAGAACCGAAGCATGTAGAAAACGTGACTTGCGGAGATATAATCCCCCGCTCAGTTCCTGCTAGCTTACTCGTGTAACCGCTTAAGAAGTGGTACATGGCTTGTTCCTTGGATAACTTGCTGATGGGAGGCAATACGCCGAATGCATCAGCTGTTAAGAACACAATTGTATTTGGGTGTCCGGCAACACTTGGAAGCATAATATTATCGATTGCGTCAATCGGATACGCTGCACGTGTATTTTCAGTTAGAGATATATCGTTGTAATTTGCAAGTCTAGTATTCTCGTCAATCTTAACATTTTCTAATACAGAACCGAATGTAATCGCATCAAAGATTTGAGGTTCCTTCTCGCGAGATAGGTTCACGCATTTTGCGTAGCAGCCGCCTTCAATATTAAACACACCGTCATCAGACCAGCCATGCTCGTCATCACCGATTAACTTACGGTTTGGATCTGCAGATAGCGTTGTCTTTCCTGTTCCGGATAAGCCGAAGAACAATGCCACATCGCCTTCTTCACCTACGTTTGCAGAACAGTGCATGGATAGAATGTCTTGTTCTGGCAACAAGTAGTTCATCACAGAGAAAATGGATTTCTTCATTTCACCTGCATACTCAGTACCACCGATCAGTACAATGCGCTTTTCAAACGAAACGATGATAAACGTTTCAGAATTTGTGCCGTCAAGAATTGGATCTGCTTTGAATGTCGGAGCAGATACGATTGTAAATTGTGCATCGTGTTTAGAGAGTTCCATCTCTGTCGGACGAATAAACAATTGATGGGCAAATAAGTTATGCCAAGCATATTCATTGATCACTTGAATGGGAAGACGGCAGCTGTGATCCGCTCCTGCAAAGCCTTTAAACACGAAGATTTCTTCTTTTTCTTTTAAGTATTCTAATACCTTTGTATAGAGATGATCAAAATGCTGTTGCGAAATCGGTTGGTTTACAGTGCCCCAATCTATTTTGTCTGCAGTGGATGCTTCTTTTACAATGAATTTATCTTTAGGAGAACGACCTGTATATGTACCTGTTGAAACAGAAACAGCACCGGTAGAAGTCAATTTTCCTTCTTTTCTCATTAATACTTTTGATACGAGCTGCGGAACACTTAATTGAACTTGTACATTGCTTCCATGTAATAACTCATGTAAATCAATTTGGGCAGTCACAGTACTCATATATATACCATCCTTTGTCTTTTTTATAAAAATTTCTATAAATAGTTAGGGGGTCATCCCTTTAAATAAGTTGCAT